>CAZNDH010000023.1:0-33225 GCA_964571765.1 uncultured Acidimicrobiaceae bacterium | reverse complement strand
CCAGGGCATTCAGTGGAGCTGACGGGATTTGAACCCGTGACCCCCTCGTTGCGAACGAGGTGCTCTGCCAGGCTGAGCTACAGCCCCGAGTGTGCGGGACGCGAATTCTACCGGTCGGGGTCGAGTCGGCCAGACGACGCGGGGCGCAACAAGAACCTGTCGAAGAAGGCGACGAGTTCGTCGAACCCATCGAGAGGGAGGACATGGGCGACGTGCTGGTCCGGCCTGACCAGAACGATGCAGCCGCGCCTCCGGTCGATGCCCCGCATGTCGAAGATGTCGTTGCCGGACTTCAGGTCAGGGCAGAACACCTTCTCGTAGTCACGGAGGCCATAACGGCCCTTGCGTGGCAGGAGCAGGTCAGGCATGTTCTCGATGGCGACGCTGCGGTGGCCCTGCTGGAGGACGGCTCTGAAGTCGATCACCGAATCGACATCATCGCCAGGAGATGTGTACCGCCGGATGGGAGATTCGGGTGAATCGGCGAGAAACTCGCAAAGGGAGCGGATGGCCCCAGACGGCGCGACCGGGTCGCCGGCATCGGCGAAGGCGAACAGGCGCCATCGGCCGTCGGCTTTCACCGTGTGGCCCAGGTGGACGGGCTTGGCGTCGGCCAGACGAATCACTGGGGCGGAGTGGAACCGCATGCCGAGCGGGTACCCCGTGGCGAGATGCTGGTGTTCAGGCCCGGCAGTGATCAGTGAGGGTGGGTACTGGATGGCGGTGCCCGCGGTGAAATGGGCCTTCTGGACGAAGTACCTCTGAAACTCGGCAGGGTCCACGCCGTCGTCGCCGCTGGAGGTCTTGGGCCGGGCACTGAACATGGCGGCGAACTCGCGGTCGAAGTCGAGGAGGGCCTTGGCGACACCTCGCCGTTCGAAGGAGTAGGTGTGCAGGATCATCGGAGAGGAGCGGCCAGAGATGACAGCAGCCAGCTTCCAGCCGAGGTTGAAGGCGTCGCGCATCGAGACGTTCATGCCCTGACCGGCCTTCGGGCTGTGGGTGTGGCCGGCGTCCCCGGCTATGAAGACACGAGGAGAACGTGACCCATACTCCTCCTCGGAAACATCGTCGAACCTCTCGCACAGGCGTTGGCCGATCTCGTACACCGACCACCAGACCACCTCCCTCACCTCCAGGGTGTACGGATGCAGGATCCGTCGCGCCGCCGCTATCAGGTGGTCGACGGTGATGTTCCGGTTGGCGACCCGTTCGTCGACATCGAGCTCGTCGAGCTCGATGTAGAAACGGGCCATGTACCCCCCTTCCCGGGGGATGATGAGCATGTTGCCCTGATTCGCCGAGTGGATGGCGGTCTTCAGCCGGATGTCGGGGAAGTCGGTGATCGCCAGCACATCCATCACTCCCCAAGCCTGGTTGGCGGCGTCCCCCAGCATGGTGAGCCCCAAGGACCGGCGCACCGTGCTGTGCGCCCCGTCACAGCCGACCAGGTACCGCGCCCCGATCGTCTCCACCTCTCCCTCACCTCCGGCATCCACCCGCTCGACAGTGGCGGTGATCGGATGGGAGGGCCGGTCACCGCCGCCCCCGCTCCCAGGCTGAACCGTCAGCCCGCTCAGACGCCGGCCATAGTCCGGCTCGAGCCGGGACGCCGAGTTGCGCATCACATCGAGGAAGAAGTCGTGAATCCTCGCCTGGTTCAGGATGACATGGGGAAACTCGGAGAGCCCATCTTCGGTGTCCTGGATCCTGTCGCTGCGGGCGATGTGCTCGGGCCGCTCCGGGTCCGGCGTCCAGAACGATGTCTCGTTCACAAAGTACGCCTCCTTCATCACCCTCTCGCTGAAGCCAAAGGCCTCGAACATCTCCATGGTCCGGACGGCGATGCCATCGGCCTGCCCGCGGAGGAGGGGGCCAGCCTTCTGATCGATGACCCGCGTCTTGATCTGGGGAAAGGCGGACAGCTGGGCGGCCAGGGTCAACCCCGTGGGCCCGCCACCGACGATCAACACGTCGACTTCATCAGGGAGACGGCCCGGCGGATCCGACGACCCGGGCTCCATGAGGGGCTCGGCCACCGCAGGATCCCCCGGTCTCCAGCCGTTCAAGTGGAATTGCACGGATGACTCCTGCCTTCAGGGGCCGCGCACCGAGCGACCGTCCCGAAGGCTACCGGTCGGGGTCGACTCGGCCAGAAGAACGCAGGTCGCCGCGGAGCCGCTCCTGGACCATGGTCACGGTCAGATCCGATCTGGAGCGCTCCACCAGGGAACGGGCCACGTCGGTGGTGCGACGCAGGCCAGCGGTCATCCCGTCGGGATAGTCGATGGTGGCGAGGAGGTCGACCACCTCGTCCATCTCGGTGAGGAGGCTCTCCGCCTCCGACAAATGGCCGCCCCGCAGAAGGTCGAGCATGCGGCGGCGCATCTCCCCCACTGTCTCCCCCAGACCATGGAGGAAGGGGATCGGACCAACCCCAAGGTCTTCAGGTCCGGGCAACTCGGCGCCGGTGAAGTAGGACTGGGTGAGACGAGCCTCGGCGTACTCCTTGGCGGCGTCGGAGACGAAACCCGCCTGGCCCAGGTCGGGGTGACCGGCCACCGCGTCGGTGAGGGTTGCAAGCCTGCCGGCTGCCTCGTCGATCAGGGCAGCGGCCTCACCCCACTCTTCGCGGTGGAGGGCACGAATGGCGTTGGCCGAGGAGCGGATCACCTCGCGCGAACCGATGATCGCCTGTTCTCGGGCGAAGAACCGCGAATCGAGCTCGGCGCGGATGTTCTCGACGAAGCCGAGCTTCAACGGGCGATGACCCGGACCTGAGGCTCCTCCCACTCGGTGGGACGCTCGGAGACGTGGGTCACCTTGAGCCGCATGTTGCGACGTCGGCGCATCTGGGTCAACACGACCAGATAGAGGGCGACGAGGGACATGAAGAACAGACCGGCGAGGAGCCAGGACACCGATCCGCTCCTCCAGCCCATCACCAGCGAGCCCACCGTCAGGGTGGCCAGGATCATCAGGGTGCGCCGGCGCCGAAGCCGGATGGCATCACGACTGCTGGCGGCGAGCTCGGCGGTGGAGTGCCTTTGGACGTTGGCGATGGAGTGGGACCAGCGGTCGAACTCCTCGGTGGACGACATGGCGGTGTCACGACGGTCACCGAACACCACGGGCAACAGATAGACGCTCCAGATCCCAGCTATGACGAGGAGACCGACTATGACGCTTGTTTCCATGCTCTCGTATCCAGTTCCCCGGCGAGGGTAGTAACACCACCCCCGGTCATTCAACGACCCCAGGCCGCACCCACCGCCCCGATCGGCCACCGGACTTCTCGACGAGCTGCACCGACTCGACGGTCACTCCCCGCTCGACACCCTTGACCATGTCGTAGATGGTGAGCGCGGCGACCGAAACTGCGGTCATCGCCTCCATCTCGACGCCGGTCCGACCGGTGGTCGACACGGTAGCCGTGATCCGAAGGCCATGCGCAGTCGGTTGGATATCAATCTCGACACCAGTCAACGGTATCGGATGGCACAGTGGGATAAGCTCGGATGTCCTCTTCGCTCCGGTGATGCCGGCCACCCGGGCCACCGCGATCACATCTCCCTTGGGGATGTCGCCCGCCATGATCAGGTCGACAAGGTCGGCAGGCATTTCCACCAGTGCCTCGGCCACTGCCACCCGACGAGACTCCTCCTTGTCCCCGACGTCGACCATCCGAGCGGCCCCGCTCTCGTCGAGATGTGACAAGCCCTCACCCATCAGCGGCTTCTCGACTCGGCGGCCCGGAACAACTCGAGGATGATCGGCTCCCCGGCGGCCACCCGCTCGGTCCCCACAGGGAGGACGGCGAAGCATCCGGCACGGGCGGCGCCGGAGAGGACGTTGGAGGCCTGACCCCCGGTGGGCACCACTTCGAGCCTGTCGTGGTCGACGATGACCGCCCTCAGGAAGGCCTCCTTGGAGGGATCGCTGGTGAAGTCGGCACCGGCCACCCCGCTGACCCGGGGGCGCAGCAGGGCGCCGGCCCCCTGCATGGCGAGCAGGGCAGGTCGGGCGAACTGCTCGAAGGAGACCATCACCGAGACCGGATTCCCCGGCAACCCGAAAAAAGGGCGACCGCCCACCATCCCCAGACCGAGAGGTTTGCCCGGGCTCATCGCCACCGAGATGAAGTCGACACCGGCCTCGGGCCCGAGGACCGCCTTGACCACGTCGTAGTCACCCATCGAGACCCCACCGGTGGAGATGATGGCTTCGGCCTCGACGACGGCACGGCCTATAACCGCCCGCAGCCGGTCGGCGTCGTCACCAATCCGACCCAGGTCGACCACCTCACCTCCGGCCTCGGCGACCATGGCGGCGAGCATGGGGCGGTTGGAGTCGCGGATCATCCCCGGGCGGAGGGCGAGGGTGTCCACCGGCTGTAGTTCGTCGCCGGTGGAGAGCACCGCCACCCGGGGACGACGGGCCACGATCGGCGAGCTGACCCCAAGGGCGGCCAGCATCCCCACGTGGGCCGGGCCGAGACGGGTCCCGGCGGCGATCACCTCGTCGCCGATGTTGACATCCCCTCCAGCAGGCCGGACGTAGGTCCCCGCCTCCACGGCTGCCTGGATCCGCACCCGACCGTCGGCGCTCGAGGTGTCCTCGACCCGGACCACGGTGTCTGCGCCTTCGGGAATGGGAGCCCCTGTCATGATCCTCACCGCCTGCCCCGGCCCGACCACCACACCGGCCACCTGGCCCGCGGGAAGGTCGGCGGTCACCTCGAGGTCGGCCCCCGGGTTGGCGACGTCTGCGCCGCGGACCGCATAACCGTCCATGGCGGAGTTGTCGAAGCCAGGGACGTCTTCGGGAGCGGCCACCGCCTGGGAGAGGACCCGGCCCACGGCATCGGCCAGACCCACCGACTCCGAGTCGAGGAGGGGCACCATGGCCAGGATGGAGTCACGCACCTCGTGGACGGGCTTCATCATGCCCCTTCGATGAGGTCGTCACCGAACCGGTGGCGACCGAGAACCACCGAGGCGTGGAGCAGCCCTTCGGGGGTGCCAGTGTCGAGGAGGTCGTCCTCGGCGACATACCCCCGGAGACGGCCGGCGACGCCCAGCGCGTTGATGGCGTCGGTCAACTGGATCTCGCCACCTACCCCCGGAGTCATCTTGTCGAGGAGGGGGAAGACCTCAGGCGTGAACAGGTAGCGCCCCACCAGACCGAGACGGGAGGGAGCGTTGGCCGGCCCCGGCTTCTCCACGGCACCCTTGAGGTCGAGGTATCCCCCGTTGACCTCGGAGGCCGGCACCACCACGCCATATTGGGAGAGCATCTCGTCGTCGAGGGCGCGGAGGCACATCACCGACACCGACCCGTCGCGACTCCCCTCGGCCAGGGCGGGGAGGACATCGTGGGTGGGTCTGACGATGTTGTCGGAGAGGAGGCAGAAGAACGGGCGGTCCCCCACCATATGAGCCGCCTCGTTGACCGCATGGCCGAGACCGAGTGGCTCCTCCTGGACCACCGGGCGGACATGGACTTCCTCCAGACCGGGTAACGGCCCTTCCAAGGTGAAATGCTGAGCGATGAGGTGCCCGGCGTCGAGGTCGACCACCACTATCGCCTCGTGAGCCCCCGCCCGCGCCGCCTCTTCGACGGCGTATTGGATCGCCGGGCGGTCGACCACGGTGAGGAGCGCCTTCGGCACCACCCTGGTCGCCGGTCGCATCCTGGTGCCCCGGCCGGCAGCGGGGATCACCGCCACATCGACACTCACGTCGGCACCTTCTGCTCGTCACCCCGGATCATGCGCCCGATGTTGGCCCGGTGTCTCCACACGACCAGGGCGACCGTAGAGGCCAGCCAGACCAGGGCAAGCCCGGTGACCCCCTGCCACACCGCCAGAGGAATGGTGGCCGCCACCACCACAAGGGAGGAAACCGAGGCCACCTTGGTCAGCTTGGTCAAGATCAGCCAGCTGATCAGCAACACCACCCCTACCAGGGGAACGGTGAACAAGAGCACGCCAAGCCCGGTAGCCACTCCCCGGCCCCCGCGAAGACGGTGGAAGACCGGGTAGCAGTGGCCGATCACCGCGGCCAGGCCGGCGGCGAAAGCCCACTGGACCTGGGGATCGGGGATCCCCGAGGCGACCATGCCCATGGCCGCCCCCACCACGCCCTTGAGGGTGTCCCCGATCAGCACCATGGCCGCAGGCACCTTGCCCACTGTGCGGAGGACGTTGGAGGTTCCCGGGTTTCCGCTCCCCACCTTGTGGATGTCGACGCCATGCATGCGGGCGACGATGACCGCGAAATCGATGCTTCCCACCACGTACGCACCGATCAGGGCGAGGGCAACGGTCATCCACCAGATGATAAGTGTTGCGAGGAATGGAAGACCCCCGCCCTCGGTTCTACAGTCCGGCTTCGACGAGAGCGGTCAGACACCATGCCCACCTATGAATACGCCTGCAAGAGCTGCGGAGAGAACTTCGAGGTCTTCCAATCGTTCGCCGACAAGCCCTTGAAGAAGCACAAGACATGCGGCGGCCAGTTGCAGAAGGTGTTTCACGTCAGGGGGATCGTCTTCAAGGGATCGGGTTTCTACGCCACCGACAGCAAGGCCCCCTCGACGTCGAATGGCGAGACCAGCGATGCCCCGCCCAAGGACCCGGCCAAGAAGGACACAAAGACAAAGCCCAAGACCGAGCCGAAGAAGGCGACCGCCGCCGCCGACTGACCACTCCCCTCTTCCCACCGGTGGGAAGGGGCCGTACCTTCGAAGCCATGATCTGGCTCCAGTCCCCGCCATGGGCCAGGTGGATGGTCGCCGGAGCCATTGGCCTGCTCGCCCTGTGGATCGAACTGGCACCCAAGCCCACGGTGGACCACCCCTTCGCCGTGGTGGACATCGCCCGGGGAGAGGTCATCGGCCCGGTCAACACCCGGATGCGCCCGGTCCCGGCGGGTCTCATGACACCAGTCTCCCAGGGAGCGATCGCGGCCCGCGGGATCCCGGCAGGATCGCCGATCCTGGAGGCGGACAGCTCGCCCGAGACGGCACTGGTACCCGCTGGACTCTGGGCGGTGAAGGTCGAGGTGCCCGAGGGCTCCCAGGTGGGCGACCGGGTGCTGCTCTTGGTGCCCGACACCGGTCTGGTGGTGGAGGGTGTGGTGTCGTCTTTGGCCGGCAGCGACCCGTTCTCAATTGGGTCGGGGGCGGTGGCGGTGGGACCGGACCACGCCGGTGCGGTGGGCGCCGCTGCCGCCGACGGCCGGCTGGTGGTGCTGGTCTCCACCGGCTGAGAACAACATGCACCGGCGTCGAGCTTGGGCGCCGCATCCTGGGCGCAAAAGGGTGGACAGGGGACGGGCTAGCGTGCCCGGGTGCTCGTCGCCATCATCTGGGGTCTGATCCAGGGCCTCACCGAGTTCCTCCCGGTTTCGTCGTCCGGTCACCTGGTGATAGTCCCTGCCTATCTGGCACGTATGGGGATCGACATCGAACCCCCCAGCCTGTCGGTGTCGGCAGTGCTCCACCTGGGGACCCTGACGGCGCTGGTGGCCTACTTCCGTAGCGACCTGCTCCGGATCCTCCGATTCCGACGAGACCCCGAAGGTCGCAGGCTGCTCATGCTGGTTGCGGTGGGCACCGTTCCGGTGCTGGTTGGCCTCCCCCTCGAAAGGACCCTGGACCGGTTCCAGGACACGGTGTCCAACGTTGGCTGGGCCTTGATAGCAACGGGCGTCATCCTCGCCGTTGGCCAGCGCCTGGCCACCGGTTCCCGGACCCTGGCCGAAGGCAGGATCCCCGACGCCCTGGTGGTAGGGGTGGCGCAGGCGTTCGCCCTGATTCCCGGCATCTCCCGTTCGGGAGCCACCATCGCCGCAGGGAACTCCCGTCGTTTCGAACCCGCCGAGGCGGCCCGTTACGCCTTCCTCCTCGGCCTACCCGCCTTCGCCGGCGCCGGACTCCTCCAGATCCCCGACCTGGCGGCGGCAGGGCGGCTCGGCTGGGACCTGCTCGCCGGGTTCGTCACCGCCGCCATCACCGGGTATCTGGCGATCGCACTGTTGCTCGCCACCATCCGGCGGGTAGGGCTGCTCCCGTTCTCGGTGTACACCCTGGTGGTCGGTACCCTCACCGTGGTGGTGTTCCGGTGACCGAGCACAACGTACTCGGCGGGGAGCTCGAGCCCTGCGGCCTCGACCCGGTGACCGGGTGGTTCCGCGACGGGACCTGCACCACTTCGCCCGAGGACCTGGGCAGCCACACCATCTGCGCGGTGATGACCCGGGAGTTCCTCGAACACCAGGAGAGCATCGGCAACGACCTGACCACACCCGTCGAGGCCTTCGGTTTCCCCGGCCTGCAGCCCGGAGACCGCTGGTGTGTCACCGCCCGCAACTGGGTCAGGGCGTATGACGACGGGGTGGCGGCGCCGGTGGTCCTTGCCGCGACCCACGAGCGGGCCCTCGACATCGTCCCGCTGGACGCACTCAGCGAGAACGCCGTCGACGTCCCCGACACCCCTGCCGATCTCGGCTGAGCCCTCCTTCCGTCTCCGGGGCGGCGACCGCTTCCGCTAGAGCACCGAGCTCAGGCCGACATGGACCCCGCCGGCCAGGTCGAAGACTCCTCTGATCGCCACCAGCGCCCCGGCGGCAAAGGAGTGGTAGCTGGTGGACATGTGCTCGATGGAAAAGATCTCGCCGGGGTTGGACATGGCCACCTCCTGATGGGAGATCAGTCCGGGGAGCCTCAAGGAGTGGACCCGGACCCCCTCCACCAAGCCGCCACGCGAGCCGGGCACCATTTCCTCGCTGTTGTCGGCCGATCGGCCACCACCCCCGGCGACCCCCATCGCGGTGGCCAGGGCGGTCCCCGAAGGGGCGTCGGGCTTTGACGAGTGGTGTCTCTCGATGATCTCCACCACCTCGAAGTGTGAAGCCGCCTCGGTGGCGAAGCGCATCATCAGCACGGCGCCGATGGAGAAATTGGGGACCACCAGGCAGGCATGGCCGGCCCCCCACATCTCCTGTAACTCGGAGAGACGCTCCACGGTGAAGCCTGAGGTCCCCACCACCACCGGGACCTCCAGACCGCGCCAGCGGCGGAGGTTCCCAAAGACCACGTCGGGGTGAGCCGTCTCCACCACCACGTCGCCCTTCACCCCCGACGGGTCGGCGACCACGGTTACCCCGGCGATAGTGGCGCCCTCCCGGTTCGGGTTGTAGAGGGAACTCAGCTCGAGGTCCTCGGCGGCACCCACCGCATCGATGATCGGCCCGGCCAGCTTGCCGCCGGCACCGGACACCGCCACCCGGATCATCCGGTCACCCCCCGGCCAACGTCTCGGTCAAAGCGTCCTCGAAGACCTGGAGGGTGGTGGCCACGTCCTCCTCGGAGTGGGCGGCGCTGATGAACCACGGTTCGAGGGCGTCGGGACAGGGCATGACCCCCTTCTCGATCATCTTGAAGCAAGTGTCGTCGTAGAGGGTGGAGTCATGTCCGGCGGTGTCCCGAAAATCCTTGGGCTCCCCCTCGCCGAGAAACACCGAGAACATGGAAGGATGGCCGGTCACCTTCCCGGCGACGCCCTTGTCCTCGAGTATCCCGGTGAGACCCTCCATCAGCGAGGTCCCGGTCTTCTCCACCCTGGCCAATGGCTCCCCGGTGGCCAATTCCTCGACGGTGGCCTTGGCGGCGGCGCTGGCGATGCTGTTGCCCGAGTAGGTGCCTGCCTGGGCAATGCCCCCCTTGGCCCAGGCATCGACCAGCCCGCCACGCATGGCGATCGCCGCCACCGGGAACCCGTTGCCCATCGCCTTGGCGAAGGTGCCCATGTCGGGTGCGACCCCGAACAGCTCGTGGGCCCCGCCGAAGGCCACCCGAAAGCCGGTCTTGACCTCGTCGAAGATGAGCACCGCCGAGTACTCGTCGCAGAGGCGGCGGAGCCCCTCGAGAAAACCCGGCTGGGGCATGAGTCCGAAGGCGTTGCCCAGCATGGGCTCGACGATGACCGCGGCGATGCGGTTGCCGTCGTCCCGGAAGGCCCTCTCGGCAAGGTCCAGGTCGTTGAAGGGGACGGTGCGGACATAGGAGCGGATGGTCTCCGGTATCCCCGAGCTCGACTGAACCGCCACTGGCCGGTATCGGGAGCCCATCCCCTTGGGGTCGATCCCAGCGGTGGAGAACAGCACGTAGTCGTGCATCCCGTGATACTGCCCCTCGAACTTGAGGATGACGTCCCGTCCGGTGAAGCCACGGGCGAGACGGACGGCGTGCATCGTCGCCTCGGTCCCGGTGTTGGTGAAACGGAGACCCTCTGCCCAGGGAAGGGCCCTGCGGACCACCTCGGCGGCCTCGACCTCACGACGCTGGGTCATGGCGAAGCTGACACCGTCACCGGCGGCTTCCCTGACCGCGGCCACCACCTTGTCGTGCCCGTGGCCGAGGATCACCGGCCCGAACCCCAGCTGGTAGTCGATGTAACGCTTGCCGTCCATGTCGTAGACGTGGGCGCCCTCTCCCCGATCGATGACCAACGTGTCGTCGTGCCCCCAGTAGCGGAACTGGCTGGAGACGCCATTCACCAACGAGGATGCAGCCCTCTGGTACCACTCTGCAGTCCTGGCTCCTTGCAGACCCATCCACACTCCTGTCGGCGGTGTCGCAGGATACCCCGACTACCTTTCCCCCATGGCCACGGATCTTCAGCTGTTCATCGCCGGAGAGTGGACCGACGGAAGTGGCGACGACCACTACGAGGTGAAGTCTCCGGTCACCGGGGAGCACATCTACAACGTGCCCAAGGCCACCCAGGGGGACATCGACCGGGCAGTGGCCACCGCCCGGGAGGCCACTGAGGAGATGCGTCACTGGACCGCCTTCGAACGGGCCGACATGTGCCTGCGGATCTACGACCTGTGGCAGGAGAGGGTCGAAGAGGTGGCCCGGATCCTCACCATCGAGCAGGGCAAGCCGTTCAAGGAGGAGTCGATCGGGGACATCGAAGAGTCGGCCGACTACTTCCAGATCGCCGCCGAGGACGTCAAGCGGCTGGCCGGCGAAGTGATCCCAACCACCGAACGCACCCGGAGGATGTTCACCGTCCACCGGCCGGTTGGGGTATGGGCTGCGATCACCCCGTGGAACTTCCCGGTGATGATCCCCATGGAGTACCTCGGCCCCGGGCTGGCGACCGGCAATGCCCTGATAGTCAAGCCACCCGAGTTCACCTGCTGGGCCCTCCTCGAGATCGCCAAGGTGTTCGAGGAGGCCGGAGTGCCCAAGGGAGCCATCTCGGTGATTCCCGGGGCGGGAGACGTCGGAGAGATGATGGTCACCCACCCCGGCGTCGACGCCATCGGGTTCACCGGCTCGTCGGCCACCGGGGCCCGGATCGTCTCCCAGATGGGACTGAAGCGTTCGATCATGGAGATGTCCGGTAACGGCCCCACCATCGTCACCGCCGACGCCGACATCGAGAGGGCTGCCGAAGCTGCGGTCTACGGCGCCTATTACAACGCCGGCCAGGTGTGCGTGGCCACCGAGCGTCTCATCGTCCTCGACGAAGTCCACGACGAGTTCGTCGAGGCGGCGATCAAGGCAGCCGAGGTGGTCAGGCTGGGCGACCCCTTCGACGACGAGACCAACATGGGGCCGCTCAACAACGAGCCCACCGCGGCCAAGATGGACCGCCATTTGGCCGATGCGGTGGAACGAGGTGCCGAGATCCTGGTCGGCGGGAAGCGGGCATCCGGGTTCCCCACCGACCTCTACTACGAGTTCACCATCGTCGACATGGTGCCCGAGGAGTCGGCGGTGTCTCAGGAGGAGTCGTTCGGACCGGTGCTCCCCATCCTCGCGGCCCGGGACGACGCGGACGCGGTGGCCGTGGCCAACCGCACCCGGCTCGGGCTCCAGGCGGCGGTGTTCACCAACGACCTGACCAAGGCGTTCTACTACGCCGACCGGATCCGTTCGGGGACGGTGATCGTCAACGATTCCACCGACACCTGGGAGACCTTCCAGCCCTTCGGTGGGGCCGCCGGCACCGACACCGGCTGGGGCCGCCAGCGGATCGCCGAGTTCACCGACCTGCAGACCATCGTCTTCTCTTTGCGCGACGAGCTGTAGCTCTGCCCGAAAGACCAGCTGATCACCCCAGCCTGACCAGGTAGCGAAACTCGCCAAGGCACGGCGAGCGGGGCGAGCCCAAGCGGGGGTAGTGAGCTAGTCCATGGCGATGGCGATACCGGCGAAGCCGCCGGCGAACACACCGAACATGATGCCGGGGAGAAGCCCGGCGGCGAATGAGTCTCCGAGGTCGAGGTCGGAGACCAACCAAACGACCAGGGTCATTCCGATCACACCCAGAGGCAGACCGAGGAGTACGCCCTTGGCCACTGCCTTGGCCACCCTCGAGTCGTCGTTGACCCCCTGATCCTCACCTTGTGTCATCGGCGGTCATCCTAGATCCGCCGTGGTCCGACTCGATCCCCCGGTGCGGTCGGCTGCCAGACCCATGCGCCGGGCGGCGATGACGAAGGGAAGCTGGATGAGATAGATGGCGCCGCTCACCATGTACCCCACTCCCAGCGACCAGACGTCGGCCACCCTACCGAGCAGCGGCTGGGCGACGACACCGCCGGCGCTGCCCATCAGGGAAGAGAAGGAGAGCACGGTGGCCCGCTGCGCCGAGGGGATGACCGCGTTGAGGAATGCCTGCTGCATCGGGAGGGCTATCGCCCCGAGCATGGCGACCAGGGCAAGGACCAGGATGGCCAGCCAGAACCCGAACGGGACCCGTATGTAGGACGCCAGCCCGACCACGATGAGGCCGACTACGGCGACGCTCACGTTGAGGGTGATGACCGCAGTCCGGGTATCGAACCGCCTACTCACCGCACCGACCGAGATCCCCCCGGCGATCTGGGCCATGGCGAACACCGCGGCGGCTATCCCGGCAACGTACACCGCATCCGGATCACCGAGAAGCTCGAGCAAGTAAGGCTGGAAGGCATAGAAGATCCAGATGAACACCCCGGAGCCGAATGGAGCCGCCAGCATGAACAACCGGACGGGTCGATTGCGCAGCCCGTGGGTGATCGAGGCGCTGAGCACCCCTTTGACCTCGGCAGTCACCGAACCGCTCCGTTTGGGCTCGAATCCGAGATCGCGCATCCACAACATGGCGGCGGCGATCACCAGGACCAGGGTGGCTGAGCGGAAGATGTAGGGGAGGCCCAAGCTGACCTGGGCAAGGAAACCCCCGGATACGGTCCCGATCAGCATCGCTGCGCCCGCCACGCTCTGGCCCCGGCCAAACACCCGCTCCACTCCCTCGGTGAACCCGGTGGCGTCGAGGGCATCGACCAGCCAGGCCTCGGTCGCCCCGGTGAAGAAGGTGAACCCCAACCCGATCAAGGCGGAGACCAGCACCCACCACAGCAGCCCCGCCCCGACCTGCCACAACATCAGATAGGCGAGGGTGGAGACGAGCAGGGTGACCGCACCGAGGACGAACGAGGTGCGACGCCCCGCGGTGTCGGCCACCACCCCGGTGGGGATCTCGAAGAGGACCATGCCTGCGGTGAAGGCGGCATTGGCGACGAAGGCCCCGGTCAGGCTGAGCCCCGCGTCGAGAAGGAACAGGGTGTTCACCCCCCAGATGAAGGAAGCAGCCAGAGTCTGCAGGAACGTGAGGACCTGATAGATGCGGACTATTCGGTCGGAGGTCATGACCTCGGGGGTAGAGGAACCCGGTTAGCGTAGGCGGGCCGATGTACACCCCCTACGAACAACGGAAGAGCGAGATTCCTTTCGCCTCGGCCGAGTACATCTCGTTCGCGGCACGCAACTCGTTCCTCGGGGTGCCCGCGGTCACCCCCGACGATCTTGGCCACGGCGAGGTGGTCATCCTGGGTGCCCCGTTCGACTGGGGGACGACCTACCGGCCCGGCGCCCGGTTCGGCCCTGCCGCCATCCGCTCCGCCGACTACGGCGCCATGGACGGCTTCCGGCCCCACCTGCCCAGTGGAATCGATCCTCTGAAGACCCTGGGGGTGGTCGATCTCGGCGACGTCTACGTGAGGCCCGGAGACCTCGAGGTGTCGATCGAGAGGATCGCTGACGTGGTGGCATCGGTCGCAGCTGCAGGAAAGGTTCCCATAGTCCTCGGCGGCGACCACACCGTCACCTGGCCCGACGCCCTCGGAGTGGCCCGAGTCCACGGGTTCGGGGAGGTGGGCCTGATCCACTTCGACGCCCACGCCGACACCGGGTTCCTCCAGAGCGGCGCCCTCCACGGCCATGGGACCCCTATGCGCCGGCTCATCGAGTCCGGTGCCGTCCCCGGCCACCGTTTCGTCCAGATCGGCCTGCGCGGCTACTGGCCCGAGCCCGAGGTGATGGAGTGGATGGCGGAGCAGAAGATGCGCTGCTTCCTGATGAACGACATCGTCGACCGCGGGCTGGACAGCGTGGTCGACGAGGCGGTGGAATATTCCCTGGCGGGCGGGGCCAAGGGGGTTTTCATCTCCGTCGACATCGACGTCGTCGACCCCGGGCTGGCCCCTGGGACCGGCACTCCCGAACCGGGCGGCCTCACATCGCGCCAGATTCTCGATACGGTCCGCCGACTCTCCCGCGACCTCGAGGTGCTCGGCGCCGATGTCGTCGAGCTCGCGCCCGCCTACGACGGCCCCGGAGAACAGACTGCCTATCTGGCCAACCGGATCGTCCTCGAGATCCTCAACGGTATGGCCGAGCGCAAAGCCTGATCCCGGCGCCTATCGGGAAACGGCCCGCCCGGGGAGCCTGTCCCGGACCCGGGCCCATCCGCGCCGCGCCACCCGGAACAACCACACGGTGATTGCAGTGGCAGCGACCAGGAGTACCGACACCACCACCAGGGTGGCCACCGGGTTGGTCAACGCCAGCACCATCACCAGGCCGACACCGAGGTCTTCTGCCAGGGACAGCCCGATATTGCTGAACGGCTCCGGCGAGGTGTTGGCCACCACCCGGGTGGTCGCCTTGGCGGCATGGGCATCGAGGGCTAGGGCGCCGGCCACCGCCGCCCCCATCGCCGCCCCGATGTTGGGCGCATCGCCTACCAGCACCGCCCCTAAGGCGGCGGCTCCAAGCGGCCTCACCACGGTGTGGATGGCATCCCACAGGTTGTCCAGGTACGGGATCTTGTCGACGGCGAACTCGACCACGAACAGCACACCGGCGACGACCATCACGTCGAGGCGGCTGAGCGCCGCGGGGATGTCGGCCCAACCGAAGCGACCGGCGGCCCCGAGGAGGAGAGTCACCAGATAGAGGTTGAGACCGGACGCCCAGCCGGACCCGGCCACCAAGGCGACGGTTTCGAGCATCAGCTCTCCTTGGACGGGTGGTCGGGGTTCTCCCAGACGATGAGCGCAGCCCAGCCGTCGTCGGCCTCATCCTCGATGTAACCCTCGAGCAGCCCCCGCACCTCGAACCCGTTGGAGAGCTGGAAACTGAGCGTCGGGTCATGGAGCTCGCCGGCTACCACACGGTCGACATACTCGCCGACGGGCATTGACGCCTTGTGGTGGAAGTAGCCGGGGAGTGACCCCCCGGCGATGATCCCCCGCTTGTCGAAATCCTTGACCAGTGCCTTGCGACGCTCGTAGAGCATCCGGCCGATTCCCCTCCCCCGGTACTCGGGGAGGACGGTCAGGTCGGTGCCGTAATACCACTCCCCCTCTGGGTCGTGGTTGCCGCACTGACCCTCACCGGTGATCTCGGTGATGGTGTGCTGGGGACGGTCGAAGTCGAAGTCGAGGAAGATGCCCGCACCCATGCCCACCGGCTTGCCGTCGACCATTGCGACGAAGTAGCCCTCGGGGAAGGTGCGGGAATACGCACGGATGTCGTCGGAGGAGAGGAGGTCTGCGGGGTTGGCCATGGGGAAACAGGTCAGCTCGATCTGCTCCAAATCGTCGGCCATCGACTCCTCGAGGTTGACGATCTCGACGTCGCTCAAAGGCGGAAGGTCTCCCAAGGGTGGTCACCCGGCACTCCCCACACCGCCCGCATCCTCAGCGCGGCCGGCTCCATGATCACCGCACCGCAAGTGGCGACCTCCTCGGGAACGGAGGCCCGTCGTGATATCGCCGGCTCGGCGAAGAAACCCTCCAGGTCGTCGACCAACTCGGCACCCAGCTTCAGACGGAGGTCGCTGCTCACCACCGACTCATCGAGCCGGGCACCCTCCTCGGAGGCGGTGAGGGGGGAGAGGCAGTGGTTGGAGTGGACGAAGGGGTCGGCGGCCACCCGGGTGACTTCCTTGTGCCCCGGCATGGCCTCGATATTGACGCCCTCGCCGTCGGGACCCATCAGCAGGAAGTTGTGGCCCCCAGCGACCGGGGCGTCCACCACTACCTGTACTGCCGCGTCGAGAGTGGTCTGCTCCAAGACGGTGCGCACCACGAATGGCCAGGTGACCCCGGGCCGGCCCATCGCGGTCAGGTTGTTGATCCCCACCGCGATGCCGGCCTCGTTCATCCCCATCTGACCCAAACAGCCTGCGGTGGTCTGGACCACCACGTTGGGCCCGCTCAACGGGTCGATCTTCAGGACCAGCACGTATTCGCCCGCCGAGGCATGCATGTCCCATGTCTGGGCGAGGTAGCCACCCTCGGGGTGGATCACCGCGGTGCAGTCATCCTCTGTGGGGGCGTTGCCCGCCAACGAGCGGAGCACGTCGACCAGGTCGGTGAATCCCCCGACCACCACCGCCTCGGCTGGCGTGATCTCGGCCGCCAGCGCCATCGCGGTCATCTCCTCGAAGAGCCCGGGTGAATAGCGCTCGTGGGCCTCGAGAGTGCCGTGTGCGGTGGCCAGGATCAGCTCGCGGTCGACGGTCCCGCCACTCCACCTGGTCTCGCCTGCCAGTTGCATCCGGTCGGCGAGATAACGCCGGATCATCCCCGAGCAGATCTCACCGTGGGCCACACCGATGTCCTTGGGCCCTCCGTAGACCTCGAGGACCCGCAGGTCTCCGCCGTGCATGCCCCCACGCTAACGGGAACCGATAGCCAACCGGCCGCGTCCAATCGACGGTCCGGAACAAGGACCCGAACAGGAGCAGATCCCATGAGATGGAAGACGGCATTCCTCACCCTGGCGTTGGCCCTGTCCGCCTGCTCGGGTGCTGCCGACAGCAGCTCGCCCCTCAGTGGCGGCCTGGATGGAGACGAAGGGGGCGCCTCGCCTACGGCGCCATCCTCCAGTGAGGCGCGGGACGTTCTCGCCGCGGAAACCGCCCTTCGCCGGGTCATTCACAAGGCACGACTGCAGCTCCACGCCTCCGACACCCGGGAGACTCTCGACCGGATCATCACCTTCACCGAGTCGGTCGGAGGGTTCGTGGCCCATGCCGAGGTACGACCGGTGAGCCGGGAAGGTGCCCAGCCCGAGGTGAGCGTGACCCTGAGAGTCCCCGCCGACCAGCTGACCCCGGCGCTGCGGACGATCAAGGATTTCGCCGACGACGTGGTCTCCGAGTCGCAGAGCGCCCAGGACGTCTCCGATCAGTTCGTCGACCTCGAGGCCCGGCTGGTCAACCTGGAGGCCCTTGAGACCGAGTTGCGAGCCCTACTCGAGGAAGTCAGGGGCCAGGAGGGAGCCGATCCCGAGAAGCTGCTCCGCGTGTTCAACGAGCTGGCATCGGTGCGCGGTCAGATCGAGCAGATCAGGGGCCAGATCGAGTACCTGGCCAATCTGACTGACCTGGCCACGGTGGAGGTTGGGCTGACCCCGACGCCGGCGGCAGTGCCCATCGTCGGGGAGCCCTGGGCTCCCGGCGAGGCCGCCCGGGATGCCGCCCGCAGCCTGGTGGTCGCACTCCAGGGAGTCGCCGACGGCCTGATCCGGTTTACCATCTACGTTCTTCCGGTGCTGGCCTTGACCGTGGTCCCACCGGCTTTCGTCGGCTGGCTCGCCTACCGGAGGTGGTGGGCTAATCGGCCCGGGGCGGCTCAACCCGAGCCGGCGACGCCTGCCACATAGACCCGCTCCCCACCGACCAGGGTGGTCTCGACCTCGGCCCCTCCGAAGGAGCCATCCTCCCAGGGGTCGCGGTCGTAGACCACCAGGTCGGCCAGCTTCCCCACCGTCAATGAGCCCACTTCGGACTCGGCATGGTTGACGTAGGCCGAGCCCGAGCTGAAAGCGGTCAGTGCCTGTAGCGGGGTGATCGCCTCGACGGGGTTTAGGGGGACGCCACCCTCGCCTACCCGGGTCACAGCCACCGCCACCTGCTCCATCACGTCACAGGTGGATACACCCCAGTCGCTCCCCATTGCCAGCCTTGCCCCGGCGGCGAGAAGCGAGGCGAACGGGTACTGCCAGGAGGCCCGCTCCTCACCGATGAAAGGGATGGTCAGCTCCTCCTGGTAGTGGTCACGGCAGGCCCAGAACGCCTGGGCATTTGCCACTACGGCCAGGGGGGCGAAGCGTGCCAGGTCGTCGGGATGGATCACCTGGATGTGGGCGATGTGATGCCGGTTGCCTGAAGGGCCGTTGGCCGAACGAGCCGCTTCGACGGCGTCGAGGGCGTTGCGCACCGCGCGGTCGCCGATGGCGTGGAAGTGGCACTGGAACCCGGCATGGTCGAGAAGGGTGACGACCTCTGCGAGCACTCGGGGGTCGATGAAGTCCAGCCCGCGGTTGCCGGTCGGTGCCCCGTCGGCGCCCAGATAGGGGTCGAGCATCGCCGCGGTGAAATTCTCGGCCACCCCGTCGAGCATCAACTTCACCGCGATCGGGCGGAACCCGGGGGCGGCCTCGGCCCGGCGAGCAACCAGCTCGCCCACCTGCTCCAGACCCCGGCTGTCCTCCCACCACATCGCCCCGACCACCCTGCCGAAGAGCCTCCCCGAAGCAGCGAGGTTGATATAGGCGCTCTGAGTCTTCTCGTCGACGTGGGCGTCCTGCCATCCGGTGATCCCCCGGCTGAGCAGCTCCTGCTGGCCCCGGACCAGGCCGGCCTCCACATCGGCGAGCCCATCGGGCGGGGCGTGCCGTTCGACGAGATCGACGGCGCCTTCGTGGAGGGTGCCCTGGGGACTGTTGTCGGGGCGGCGCTCGATCCGGCCGTCGGTGGGGTCGGGGGTGGTGGCTTCGACCCCGGCAAGCTCCAGGGCCCGGCTGTTGACCCAGGCGCTGTGGCCGTCGGTGTTCCAGATGATCGCCGGGAGGTCGGGCACGACCCGGTCGAGCAGCTCGCGGTCTGGGCAGCCCCGGGGGAACCACGACTGGGACCAGCCGGAGCCCACCACCCACTCCAACCCGGGATGGGTGCTCACGTATGCAGCGATGGTGGCCAGGGCGTCTTCGGCGTCGGAACAAGCCGAGAAGTCGATTCGTAGGAGGTCGAGGCCGCTCTGCCCGGGATGGACGTGGGCGTCGGTGAACCCCGGGGTGAGCAGGCGCCCCTCGAGGTCGACCACCTCGGCGGCACCGGTGATGACATCGGCCATCTCACCCTCGTCACCGATGGCGGCCACCCGGCCCCGGCTCACCGCCACCGCGGTGACGAACAAGCGAGCCGGGTCGGCGGTGAAGATCCTCCCGTTGCGGAACACCAGGTCGGCTGTCATCGCCGGCAGGCTAGGAGCGGACCTGGCAGGATGACGACGCCGGGGAGAACGCTGACCGGCTGGTTCAGCCATTACGCTCCCACCGACCATGGGATCTTTCTGGCACCCCTTCGCCGACATGACATCGGTGCAGCACAACCCCTTCATCGTCGAACGGGCCGAAGGGGTCCACGTATACGACGAGGAGGGAAGGGAGTATCTCGATGCTGCCGCGTCGCTGTGGTACCAGAACGTCGGCTACGGCCGCGAGGAGATCATCGAGGCGATGGGGGCCCAAGCCCGAAGAGTCGCCGCCTTCCATACCTTCATCGACTACGCCACCCGACCTCCTCTGGAGCTCGCCGACCGGATTGCCGGGGTTTCCCCCGACCCGGGGTCCAAGGTCTTCTTCGGCTCGGGAGGCTCTGATGCGGTGGACACCGCGGCCAAGCTGGCCCGCCGCTACTTCACCGCGATCGGCCAGCCGGAGCGGACCGTCTTCATCGCCAGGGAGTGGGCGTACCACGGGATGCACACCTATGGCACCACTCTGGGCGGTATGGAACCCAACCGGCTGGGCTACGGGGGGGAGCTGGTGGGTGACGTGGTCTACGTCCCCTACGACGACGAGGAGGCGGTGGCCAAGGCGGTGGACCACGCTGGAGCGGACCGCATCGCCGGGATCTTCGTCGAGGCGGTGATCGGGGCGGGGGGGATCCGTCCGGTGAGCCCCGACTACCTCAGGGCGATCCGGGAGACGATGCGCCAGGCAGGAGGCCTCTACATCTCGGATGAGGTGATAACCGGGTTCGGCCGGGTCGGCGATTGGTTCGCGGCGGGACGTTTCGACCTGGAGCCCGACCTGATCACCTTCGCCAAGGGGGTCACATGCGGCTACGCACCGCTGGGCGGGGTGGTGGCGGCGTCCCACGTCGCAGAGCCGTTCTTCACCACCCCTGGACTGATCTTCCGCCACGGCTACACCTACTCGGGGCACAGCGTGGCCTGCGCCGCCGGGCTGGTGGTGATGGACATCCTGGAGCGGGAAGACCTCTTCAACCGGGCCGTGGAGCTGGAGGAAGAGATCTATGAGGCGCTCCTTCCCCTCGAGGAGCTTCCCGTGGTCGCCGGGATCCGCCGCGGGGTGGGCGCCCTGTGTGCCGTCCAGCTGGAGACGGGTGACGACGAGACCCTGCCGGCCCGGGCCGCTGCCGCCTGCCGCCAGGCTGGGGTGCTCACCAGGGCTATGGCAGGGGCCGCCCTCCAGGTGTCACCGCCCCTGATCCTCACCAAGGAGCAGGTGGAGGAGATGGCAAGGCGGTTCCGCACCGGCCTCTCCACTCTGTGAAGCACCAACCGTTCTGGGTCGAGGACCATCCCCGACCCGGCGAGATCACTTCCCGGCTACCGGCGAGCGCCGATGTCCTGGTGGTCGGCTCTGGTTTCACCGGGCTGTCGGCGGCGCTTCGCTTGGCCGGTGCAGGACGCGACGTGGTGGTTGTCGACGCCCGGGAGATCGCCGGTGGTGCCTCGTCGATCAACGGAGGAATGGTCAGCCCTGATGTCAAGGCCGGGGTGAGGACGGTGTTTCGTCGCCACGGCCCGGAGATCGGCCGCCAGGTCTGGGACTCTTCGGTGCGCTCCATCGAGATCGTCGAAGAGCTGGCGAGACAGGCCGTAACCGACATCCAGGCCCACCACGGGGGCATGGCTGCGGTGGGCCGGGGCGACACCGACCGGCGGCTTCTGCGGGAGTCCTTGGACTGGTACCGGGAACATCTCGGGGTCGATTGGGAGCTACTCGGGCGGGGAAGGATCGGAGAGGTCATCGGCGGGGACCACTTCGACGTTGCCCTCCTCGAGCCGGAGGGCTACGGGATCCACCCGGCCCGGCTCGCCTTCGGCCTGGCCAGGGCGGCCGTCGGGTCGGGGGTGTTGTTGGTGGCCCAGTGCCAGGCCCTGTCCCTCGAGAGGAGCGGCTCCGGTTTCAGGGTGGCTACCTCGCTGGGCGAAGTCGGCGCCGGCGAGGTCATACTGGCGACCAACGGCTACACCACCCCGGCGCCCAGCCGGAGCCTGGCCCGTCTGGTGGTGCCCATCGGCTCCTACATCATCGTCACCGAGCCGGTGGGACCCGAAGTCGCCGGTCGGATCTTCCCCGGTGGGGCGATGACCTACACCAAGAAGCGACTCCTCCACTACATGCGTCGGACACCCGACGACCGCATCCTCATCGGGGGGAGACGCAACCTGCACACCGGGCTCGACCTCGACGAGTCGGCCGCCGACCTTCGCAAGGCCCTCATCGGCTACTTTCCCGAGCTGGCGCGGTTCGGGATCACCCACGCCTGGGGAGGAAGGCTGGCAGTGCCCTTCGACCTCACCCCGCACATCGGCCAGGTCGACGGAGCGTGGTACGCGCTGGGATACGCCGGCCACGGTGTCGGGCTGTCACTTCAGCTCGGTCACGAGCTCGCCGGGATGCTCACCGGCGAGGACCCCCCGTCGGTGTTCAGCCGGATCCCCCATCGGGGCCGGTTCTACTACACCGGTCGACCCTGGTTCCTGACACCGGCATCGATCCTCTACCGGACGTTGGACCGGTTGGGCCGGTGATGTCGAATGCCGCCCTGGTCGTCCCCAGTCCTCACTAGGAGGTCGACGAGGGCACCGACTCCGCCGGGGCGGGTGTCAGCGTCGGCGGGCTCGATGATGGAGGCCCGCCACGTCTGGCCCGCCGGACATAGCGAGCCCCGAGCGAGGCTGCGCCGGCCACCGCCCCGATCGTCACCGGGACCAGCCACTTCGACCCGGCCAGCTCCGAGAGGGTGGACGACAGGGGCGCTCGGCCGCCTGTAGGGCTGAGAACCCAGGCGCCGATGCGGAGGATCACCCCGAAGCTGAGGGCCCCCAAGGCGACCCTGCTGAGCAACCTCCTCAGCTCGAGGATGGGGTCGGGGGCTGACGCCGCGGCCACCCAGCCGGAGAGCACCATCGCCACCAGGGCCAGCGCCGCTGCGGTGCCCAGGCGGGAAGCCACCGGAGAGGAAGGCCCGACATGAGGCGGGGCACCCTCGCCCACCACTACCAGTGGGTCGAGGCCGTTGACGATCTCGGCGACCCGTCCCGGGGGAACCCTGCCCCCAAGAGAGGCGCCCACTGCATCGGTGATCTCGGGGAGTGCGGGGCGGAGGGCTGCGGCCACATCCACCACCGAGCCTCGTGGAGAGGCGGTCCCTGCCGCCAGGATCACCTCGAGCACCAGACGGTCCAGGGCTCGGGACACCGCCGGTGTCGCCATGACGCCGCGCACCGTGGTGTCGACCAGGGGAGGCTCCACCCCGGCTTCAATGAGCTCTTCACCGAGCCAGCCGGAGACCAGTTCCACCACGGGCACCGTTCCGGCGAGGGGTGTCATCGACTCGGCGAGCCGTTCGGTGTCGACCACCATCGCTCGCCCCCACATGGCGATGAGGAACACACTCACCGAGAGTCCGAACACCCACCCGGCCACCCCACCGGTGATCTTGCGGGTCAACGAATCACCAGGGCGGGGTTGGTGCGGATGCGGGGGCGCTTCGCCTCGACCGCGGCGGCCAGATCGGCGAATGCCTCCTCCGCCTCGGACCCCGGAGCAGCAATGCCCACCGGCTCACCGATGTCGGCCCCGCGTCCCATGGCGGGGAGGAGGGGGATGCGGGCCATCAGGTCCACCCCGATCTCGGCGGCCAACTCAGCGCCGCCACCCGATCCGAACAACTCGTAGCGGACACCGTCGTCCCCGGTGAACCACGACATGTTCTCCACTACACCGACCACCTCCTGGTCGACCTCTGCCGCCATCAGGGCGGCGCGCCGGGCCACCCGCTGTGCGGTCCGTTGCGGCGTCGTCACCAGGAGAACCTGTGCCCGGGGAAGGAACTGGGCCATGGAGATCGAGATGTCTCCGGTGCCCGGGGGCATGTCGACGATGAGGAAGTCGAGGGCATCCCAGAAGACGTCTTTGAGGAATTGTTCCACCGCCTTGTGGAGCATGGGCCCCCGCCAGATCACCGCCTTGTCGTCGGCTACGAAGTAGTCCATCGACATCACCTTCACCCGATGGGCGACCGGGGGAACGATCATCTCGCCCACCATATAGGGGGGGCGGTCGATTCCCAGCATGGCCGGGATGGAAAAGCCCCAGATGTCGCCATCGACGATGCCCACCTTGTGCCCCGACCGGGCCAGGGCCACCGCCAGGTTGGCCGACACCGATGACTTGCCCACACCCCCCTTGCCCGAGGCCACCGCCACGGTGCGGGTACCCGAGCCGGGCTCGCCGATGCCGGGTCCGGCCTTGGCCGTGAGCTCGTCCATCCACACCCGCGCCTTGTCGTCCCCCATGATCTCAACGTCGACCTCGGCCCCTCCGGCATAGGGCTCGAGAGCCTCCTGAAGACTTCGGTCGAAGACCTCGGGGTTGGGCACCGGAAGGAGCAGATCGACCTTGACCCTTCCGGTCAGCTTCTTCGACACCGATCGGACCAGCCCCAACTCACCGATGGTACGGCCGACAAACAGAGGGGACTCGATGGACGCGACTGCGTTGTAGATATCTTCCTGGGTGGCCATGCCCCTCCCCATTTGGACCGGGAGTTAGGTGAGGAGCCCAAACTATAATTGCGGCCATCTCCTACCCGGACGCCGGCCCCATGGACATCGAGACCCTCGATCGTCACATCTCAGACCTGACGTCCGCCCTGGGCGACCCCACCCGCAGGGCGATCTACATCGCGGTCCGGGAGTCCCCCGACCCCCTGACCACCTCCAACGTGGCTGCGTTGTTCTCCATCCACCCCAACGTGGCCCGCCACCACTTGGACATCTTGGTCGACGAGGGATACCTCAGGGTGAGCTCACGGCGGCCAGGCGGGGCCGGTACCGCAGGACGGCCGGCGAAGAGCTTCGAAGCCACCAGCAAGGAGGTCTCGGTCCACTTCGCTCCTCGCCGCTTCGAGATGCTCACCGAGATGCTTTTCAAGGTGCTCGAAGAACTGGCCCCGGCGAACGTCTCGGAGGTCGCCGAGAAAGTGGGCCGCGCCTACGGGGAGCAGCTCGCCGCCGAAATCGGGGCTCCCGACCAGCCTGGCTACGACGAGGCGGTCCAGGCGGTGGCCAGCGCCATGACCGGCCTCGGGTTCTCGGTGGACCCTGACGTGGAGGGTCAGCGACTGCTCACCTCCCACTGCCCCTTCGGGGAGACCGCAACCACCCATCCCGAGGTGATTTGCTCGCTCGACCGGGGCATCGTCAGCGGGTTGTTCGGCGCCCTCTCCTTCCCCTGCAACCCGGTGGTCATCCCCCACCGTAGCCTCGACGACGACTGCATAACCCGGGTCCCTCTCTCGATCGGGTAGGCACCCATTTGGCGGGTGCGCCGCAGTCATCCCGGACCGGCCGCGGGGCGGAGCTCAACCGAGCGAGGCGGGGCTCCCAACTAAGGTCGGGGTGTTGAAATCCGAATCCGAAAGGCCGAAATGACCAACGACCCATTCGGGGCGCGCGCCGTTTTGCAGACCCCACTGGGGACTCGGGAGATAGCCCGTCTCGACGCCCTCGACGGCATCGGGGGACTGCCCTACTCGATCCGTGTGCTCCTCGAGTCCGCCCTCCGCAATCTCGACGGCCTCACCGTGACCGAGGCCGACGTGGCCCTGATCGCCGCCTACGACGCCCGTACCGTCGGCGAGGACGAGGTGCCATTCATTCCGGGCCGGGTCGTCCTCCAGGACTTCACCGGTGTCCCCGCCATCGTCGATCTGGCGGCGATGCGTCAGGCGATCGTCCGGATGACCGGCGACGAGGGGACCGCCCAGAAGGTCAACCCCCTGATCCCGGCAGACCTGGTCATCGACCACTCGGTCCAGGTCGATGCCTTCGCCAGGCCAGATGCGCTCCTCATCAACTCCCGAATGGAGTTCGAGCGCAACCAGGAGCGGTACGAATTCCTCAAGTGGGGCCAGTCGGCCTTCGCCAACTTCCGGGTGGTACCCCCGGCCACGGGCATCGTCCATCAGGTCAACCTGGAGTACCTGGCCAAGGTGGTCTGGGACGACGGGGAGAGCCTCTATCCCGACAGCCTGGTGGGCACCGATTCCCACACCACCATGATCAATGGCCTGGGGGTGGTCGGCTGGGGAGTGGGCGGGATCGAAGCCGAGGCGGCCATGGTCGGCCAGCCGATCTACATGCTTCTCCCCGAGGTGGTGGGGTTCCGCCTCACCGGCAAGCTCGCCGAAGGGGCCACCGCCACCGACCTGGTCCTCCGGGTGACCGAGATGCTCCGGGCCCACGGCGTGGTGGGGCGGTTCGTCGAGTTCTATGGGCCCGGCCTCGACGAGATGCCCGTGGCCAACCGGGCCACTATCGCCAACATGGCCCCGGAGTACGGGGCCACCATCGGCTTTTTCCCGGTCGATGACCAGACCCTGCGTTATCTCCGCCTCACCGGGAGGGACGACAAGCTGGTCGATGCCGTCGAGACCTACTACAAGACCCAGGGCCTATGGCGCGACGACCAGGCCGAGATCTTCTATAGCTCGACACTGGAGCTGGACATGTCCACCGTCGAGCCCTCGCTGGCCGGGCCGCGACGGCCCCAGGATCGGATCGCCCTCACCGCGATGAAATCGCAGTGGCGCACCGACCTGACCAACACCTTCGGAAAGAACGGTGGGGCCGCTGAGTCCACGGTGGTTTCCTGGGAGGGTGAGGGCGGCATGCCCGACCCCGACACGGCTTTGGGCGCCACAACCAGGGTGCCGTTGGAGTACGACGGCCACCACTTCGAGCTGGGCGACGGTGACGTGGTCATCGCCGCCATCACCTCCTGCACCAACACCTCCAACCCCGACGTGATGGTCGCCGCCGGCCTGGTGGCCCGCCGGGCCCGAGAGCTGGGACTGGAACGCAAGCCATGGGTGAAGAGCTCGATGGCCCCCGGCTCCAAGGTGGTCACCGAGTATCTCACCGTGTCCGGCCTCCTCGACGACCTCGAGGCTCTGGGCTTCGGGGTGGTCGGCTACGGGTGCACCACCTGCATCGGCAACTCGGGGCCCCTCCCCGAACCGATTTCGCAGGCGATCAACGACCACTCGCTGGTGGCCGCTGCGGTTCTCTCCGGGAATCGCAACTTCGAAGGCCGGATCTCACCCGACGTGCGAGCCAATTACCTGGCGTCGCCGCCCCTGGTGGTCGCCTATGCCATCGCCGGCACCATCGACTGGGATCCGATATTCGAGCCGATCGGAACCGACGGTGAGGGCAACCCGGTGTTCCTCAAGGACATCTGGCCCACCGAGGAGGAGATCACCACCACGGTGGCGGCCAGCGTCGACCGGGAACAGTTCGTCGACCGTTACGGGGACGTCTTCACCGGGTCGGAGGAATGGCGCGAGATCGCCACCCCGGAGTCGGACCTCTACCACTGGGACCCGAGCTCCACCTATATCCAGGAGCCGCCGTTCTTCACCGATCTCACTCCCGATGTGGCTTCCCTCCAACCGATCGCCGGCGCCCGTGCCCTCGCCATGCTCGGGGACTCGGTGACCACCGACCACATCTCCCCGGCTGGGTCGATCGCGGTGGGGTCGCCCGCAGGGCAGTACCTGATCTCCAAGGGGGTGCAACCCCCAATGTTCAACTCCTACGGCTCACGCCGGGGCAACGACCGGGTGATGACCCGGGGAACCTTCGCCAACATCCGGGTGCGCAACCGCCTTGCACCGGGAACCGAGGGAGGGTGGACCACCGACTTCCTCGACCATACGGTGAAGCCGATCTACGACGCCGCCCTGGCCTACCAGGAGGCGGGGGTTCCCCTGGTGGTCATCGGTGGCGAGGACTACGGGATGGGCTCGTCACGCGACTGGGCGGCCAAGGGTGTATTCCTCCTCGGGGTCAAGGCGGTGATCGTCAAGTCATTCGAGCGGATCCACCGCTCCAACCTGGTGATGATGGGGGTACTCCCCCTGGTGTTCCTTCCTGGTGAGGGACCGGAGACGCTCTCCCTCGACGGCACCGAGACCTACGACATCGCCCTGAGCGACGGTCTCCGCCCACGCCAGGTGATCGAAGTCACCGCCACCAGGCCCGACGGCAGCAGGGTGACGTTCGACACCATCGCCCGGGTGGATACCCCGATCGAGGTGGAGTACCTGCGCAACGGAGGGATCCTCCATTACGTGCTGCGCAGGATGGCCTCGGGATGATATGACCGGTTCCGAGCCGGGCCCCCTCCCTCGCCGGGCACCCCGGTTGAGCCTTCTGTTCCTCGGGGTGGTGCTCGCCGGACTGGTCGTCGGCTGGGTCTTGCGCTCCCAACCGGTGGCGGTGGCCCAACTCGACCGACCCGCCCCAGGGTTCCGGGTCGCCCTCCTCGATGGCGGCAGCTTCGACCTGGCCGAGTTGATCGAGTCCGGCCCCCGCCCGGTCGTAGTCAACCTGTGGGCCTCGTGGTGCCTCCCCTGTCGCACCGAGATGCCTGAGATCTCCGCTTTCGCCTCAGCCCACCCCGACGTCGCCGTGATCGGGGTCTCGGTGCAGGACACCGAGGCGGCGGCCCGCGAGTTTGCAAATGAGGTGCCGGTGTCCTATCCACTGGCCATGGGCAACCCGGCGTTCGAGGCCGCCTATCCCTGGCTCGGGCTCCCCGCCACCTACGTGATCGACTCCTCCGGGGTGGTGGCCGTGCTCCACAACGGCATCGTCGACGCCGCCACACTGGCGGAGATGGTCGACGGGCTTTGAGTCAGGTCCCGAACCTGATCTGGTGGAGGCGGATGTAGTCCAGATTGGGGCCCTCGACCATCTCGGCGATCACCACGAGGCGCTCCCGGGCGGAGAACTTGGGGTGGCAGGTGGTCAGGGTGAGCCACCCTCCCGGCTTCTGGTGGGTGACCCATACCTCGGTGGGAGCCACCACCAGGATCTCCCTCACCTGGTAACGGTGGGTGCCGGACTGGTTCTCCACCTCGACGGTGTCGCCCACGGCGAGCAGGTCGAGGTCGAAAAAGGGTCGCCCATAGGTGGTTCGGTGCCCCGAGATGACAACGTTGCCCGGCTGGCCGGGCAACGAGGTGCGGGGCATGTGCCCCGGTCCGCTCTTCAGGGTCTCCCGGTCCACCCCGGAGAAGACCACCTGGTCGACCCCGATACGGGGGATGCGAATGAAAGCCATGGCCGCACCAGGTTCAGGCTCGGGCTCGGAGACCAGGGCGACGCTGTCAGGGATCCCGACAGGGGCATCGCCACCGAGGAACTCCGACGAGTCGATCTCCTCGGTGGGAGCCTCACTGGCGGCCAGCGACCCGCTGAACTCGGTGTGGGCCTCGTCTTGCGCCCCCTGGGTGAGCAGGTCGGTGACGAACAGCTGCCAGCCCAGATAGCCACCAACGAACACACCGCTCCAGATGAGTGTCCACGCCAGGATCTGGAGACGTCTCCGCACCGGCGAAGGCTAAATCGCGCCCGCGGATACCGATGACACTCCGCTCAGCGGCCGGTCCATCGGGGGGACCGCTTCTCGAGGAATGCGGACACGCCCTCGGCGGCATCCTCGGTGGACATCACTTGGGTGAGCCCGCCCTGGAGACGATCGAGGGCGGTGTCCAGCCCGGTATCGGCGATCGAATGGAAGGAGTCCCGACCCAGCAGGGTGATCACCGCCGAGGCTGCGGCAAGCGACTCGACGACCTTGTCGACGGTTGCATCGAGGTCGGAGCGGGAAACCACCCGGCTCACAGCCCCGAGACGTCGGGCCTCCTCAGGGTCGATCATCCTCCCGGTGAGCATCATCTCCAGGACCACCTTGCGGGGCATCGACCGGACGAGCACCGCGGATATCATCATCGGCCATAGCCCCACCCCGATCTCAGGGACACCGAGACGGGCGTCGTCGACACAAACCGTGACGTCGCAGGCAACGGCCAGACCGAAGCCCCCGGCGAGGGCGTCGCCGTTGACCCGGGCCACAGTGGGCTTTCCCCCCCGGTACATGACACGGAACAGGTCGGCGAGCACCCCGCGACGACGGTGCAGGCCGATGGGATCGTCGGCGAAGGATCCGCCGAGGTCCCCGCCTGCCGAGAACGCCCTGTCCCCGGCGCCGGTGTATACCACTACCCGAACCCTGGGATCGTCGATCGCCGCGGTGGTCGCCTCGAGGAGCCCCTCCATGACGTCCACCGACATCGGGTTGCGCCTCTCGGGGTCGTCGATGGTGATCGTCGCCCTGCCCGCCGCGGTGGCTGAAGTCACTGTCATCCGCCCGACCCTCTCTTCTTGCCCGGGTGGCTCTGATACCGTCGCATCATGCTATGGCTGGCCCTCGTCCTGTTCATCGCACTGGTCATCTCGGTCCTCCGAGGCGGGCGCCTGCTCAACCTGGGGGACATAGAGCTGAGGGCCTGGTTTCTCCTCTTCATCGCCCTCGGCCTCCAATTCGGCACCGACCTTCTCCCCGACACCGCCCAGAACCTGGGCGTGGCCATGGTCCTGGTCTCCTTCTTCCTCCTCCTCATCCTGGTATTCCTCAACCGGTCGAAGCCGGGGATGTGGATCGCCGGGGTCGGGGTGCTGATGAACCTCACCGTGATCGCTCTCAACGGAGGGATGCCGGTCCTCGCCGGAGCCGCCGAGGTGGCCAGCGGATTCACCGTCGCCGATCCCGACCTCTCCGGGTCGTTCAAGCACGTCCCGCTGGACGAAAGTTCGCGGCTCACCTTCTTCGCCGACGTGATCCCGCTGCGCATCGCCGGGATCGGCGAGGTGATCAGCCTGGGTGACATCTTCCTCGCCATGGGGCTCGGGGTGTTCCTCGAGCACGAGCTGAGACGGCCCCGACGCTGGTTCAAGAGGGGAGCCCGAGCCCAGACCGGGTCGGCCAACCGCCCCATCGAGCCCTGAGGAGGCTCACGCCCGAGTAGGGGTGAGCATGTGGCGGGTGCCGAGAAGACGGCGCAGCGAGGCCACCACCCCTGGGTCGAACTCGTAGGCGGCGCCGGCGTGAAGTGCCTCTAACGCCTGAAGTGGTGACAACCCCTCCTGGTGGACTTTCCAGTCGTATGCGGCGGCCACCTTGATGATCCGGGATACCACGGAGATCGCCGGGTCGTGCTGTTCCCCGGGACGGCGGTAGGGCTCGTACTGGTGGCGGACGTCATCGGCCACCTTTTCCAGGAAGGGGGACTCGGCGATTATCTCGGCGCTCCACCGGGCGATGTCGTCGTCGGTGTAGCCCATCCGGATCACCTGCGGCTCGTTGAGGCTGACCCGGCCGATGTCGTGCATCAGGGAGGCGAACTCGATGTGCTCCACCACCGCGGGGCCCAGCCCCATCTCCTTGGCGACGGATGTGGCCAGGGCAGTGGTCCGGTCGGCATGGCCGTCGACCCCCAGCCCGGAGACCTCGGGGATCCGAGCCAGGGCCCGGATGGTCTGCTTGTAGGTGATCTTGGTCTCCTGGAACCGTTTGAAGGCGGAGTGGGCGAAGGAATAGGGGAGGAGGGCGACGGGGAGGGCCCACCAGCCCAGGGGCTCATAGAGCTCGCCGAAGAGGGCGCCGGTGAGGACCAGCCCGACGAACACGTTGAGGTCCTGGAGGATGGTTCGGGCCAGATAGCTCCGTGACAGCTCGCGGGGCCCCAGCACCAGTAGCGCCCGGACCAATACCTCCACCCCCAGCCAGGCAACCATGGCCACCACGAAGGGGACCAGGTCCTCCCAGGCGCCGGTGAGCCCGGCGAAGGTGCCCACCCGCAACGCCGAGTAGACAGTGGCGTAGGTGAGATAACCCAGGGCGCGGCGGATCATCACCGGGAGCAGGTCGACGTGCTCCTCGCCCCGGGAGAAGCGGATCACCCACACCAGGGCGAGGCCGACGCCATAGACCGCCACCACCCCGGGGAGGTCGACCCCGGCGTCGGCGGAGAAGACGAAGGGGACCGCGGCGGCCACGGCGAGACCGGTGGTGAACCTGTTCCCCGAGTTGGAGGTGGCCACCTCGACCAGTGAGGCCAGCACCAGGATGGTGGCCGCCACCAGGATGGAGAGGGGGTCGGTGGCCGCGCTGGCGGCGGCGTACAGGCCGATGGCGGCGGTTGCCACCGGGAACACCCAGGACAGGGCGGCCACGGTGCGAGGGTTCCAGCTAGCCACGAAGGGTCAGCTCCGGCTCCTCGGCGAGACGCCGGGCCATCTCCTCGTCGTTGACATGGGGGGCTCCCCAGCGACGGCCCGTCTTGACCAGGGCGTTCTCGAAGGCGTCGACCACGTCGGGGTGGAACTGGCCCCCCGAGTTCTTGCGCAGCTCACCCAGGGCGTACTGCTGGGAGAGGGCCATCCGGTAGGAGCGGGCCGAGGTCATGGCGTCGAAGGCGTCGGCCACGGCGATGATGCACGACTCCAGGCTGGGGGTGGTCCCCTCGGTGTGGCCCCGGCCGCCGTAGCCCCGGCCGTCGTAGTAGCTGTGGTGGCCCGAGGCGATATCGACCATCGGTTGGAGGAAGTCGACCTCGGCGAGGATCTCTTCGACCAGGTGGGCGTGGGCCTTCATCTCGGCGTACTCGTCGGCGTCGAGACGGCCCCGCTTGCGGATCAGCTCGGTGGGCACTGCCAGCTTGCCCAGATCGTGGATCAGGGCGGCCCACTTGACAGCCTCCAACTGGGTCCCGGTGAAGCGGAGCTCCTCCCCGATGAGCTGGGCGAAGTAGGCCACCCGCTCGGTGTGCCCCCGGGTGTACATGTCCTTGGCCTCCAGGGTCTTGACGAAGCCCCGGATCGCCGAGAGGTGTGACTCCCGCAGCTGGGAGAAGGCGTAGAGCGACATGTGGCCGATTGCATAGACCCCGACCATGAGCACCAGCACCGCCGGGGGCTGGCCGGCGATGAGGTAGGCCGCACCGATCAGACCGCCGACCAAGCCCATGACCACCTGACCGCCGAACAGGACGTGCATCTGCGACCAGGGCTGGAGGTTGTCGTTGCCGTAGACCGTCTTCACCGCCTTGCGCACCAGGAGGTTGTTGACCGTGACGAATGCCAGGGCGGCCAGGGTGGAGGCCACCACCACCCGTAACAGGATGTCCCGGTCGATGACGGTGATCATCCCCAGGTTGGCGTCGAGGAGGAACCCGGCGGCCGCTCCGGAGAGGACCATCTGACCGAAGTTGGCCAGCGGTTGGAACCAGCGGCGCTCCCGAAAGTCGGTGGGGATGTAGGCCCCGACCCCGGCCATCAGCGCCATCCCGAAGGTGGCGCTGGAGTCGGGCTGGATGGCGAGGATGACCCCGGCGGTCATCACCACCATGATCGAGGAGGACTGGAATTGCCGGTCGTTGACCTCAACGGTGAACCACTCAAACAGGACATAAAGCACGGCGAAGGGGATCCAGACGGACCACGCGGGGGTCCCTGACCGCAGCAGCGTGGCGGCAAGGGTCAATGCTCCCAGCACGGCGTACGGCACAGCGATCTTGAGCCGACGTTGCACCGCCGGCTCGAGCCGGCGAAGACGCCGGCTCACTGGATTTGACCTCAGCGACCTCATGGGACCCCGTGACATGTTGCCCGATATGTGTGGTGAGCCGGCGTCTTT
>CAZNDH010000022.1:0-33684 GCA_964571765.1 uncultured Acidimicrobiaceae bacterium | reverse complement strand
TCATGTTCTCCGACTTCATCGCGGTCTGTTTCGACATGATCGCCAACGAGATCGCCAAGAGCCGGTACATGACAGATGGCCAGGTCTCTTTTCCCCTGGTGATCCGCACTGCCAACGGAGGTGGGGTCCGTTTCGGTGCGCAGCACTCCCAGAGCGTGGAGAACTGGTGCATGATGATCCCCGGTCTCAAGGTGGTCGCCCCATCCACCGCCACCGATGTCATCGGGCTGATGGCCGCCTCGGTCCGCGATCCCGATCCGGTGGTCTTCTTCGAGCACAAGGCGCTGATGGCGACCAGCAGCGAGATCCCCGACGGGGAGATCGTCGACCAGTTGGGCCGGGCAAAGGTGGTCCGGGAGGGCTCAGACCTCACCATCGCCGCCCTGGCCCTGATGGTGCCCCGGGCGCTGGATGCCGCCGAGAGGCTGGCCGTCGACGGTATCTCCGCCGAGGTGATAGACATCCGCTCCCTGGTTCCCCTGGACACTCGAACCCTGCTCTCTTCGGTGGCCCGCACCGGAAGGTTCTTCACCGTGGAGGAAAACCCTCGTCTCTGTGGTTGGGGAGCCGAGTTGGTTTCGATCGTCTCCGAGGAAGTGTTCTGGGACCTCGACGGTCCCAGCATCCGGATCACCACCCCTCATGTCCCACTTCCTGCGGCAGCAGCGCTGGAGGATCTGGCGATCCCATCGGTGGACCGGATCTACGAGACGGTGAGGAAGAACGTCGACTGATGGCCGGAAAGACCCTGCTCCGCGGCGGCTGTGTCCTCACCCTGGCAGCGAGGACACCCAACTACACCGAGGCCGACGTCCTCATCGAGGACGGCCGGATCGTCGAGATCGGTGCTGGTTTGCGGGCCCGGGACGCCGAGCAGGTCGACGCCTCCGACACCATCGTCATGCCCGGGTTCGTCGACGCCCATCGTCATGTCTGGGAGTCCTTGTTCCGCAACATGGGTGGTGAGGCCGGCGCCTCACCTTCGGTCTACGGGCCCCACTTCGGCCCCGATGACGTCTACGCCGCCACCCTGATCGGGCTATTGGGCGCGGTCGAGGCGGGGATCACCACCGTGGCCGACTGGTTCGAGGGGGGAACCGACCCGTCGTACGTCGACGCCGCGGTCCAAGCCCACGCCGACTCCGGCATCCGCTCGGTGCTGGTTTTCGCCTCTCCCTCCTGGGCGCCGGCCGGTACCGGGTGGGAGGCCGGCCTACGCCGGCTCACCGGAGCCGGGAGCAACCCACGGCTCACCTTGGCTGTCGGCTCGGCATCGCCATCCCCGGAGACACGGGACCGGGTCGCCGGAGAATGGGCCATGGCCCGAGGACTGGGCCTGCCAGCCCATGCCCACGCCGGCACCGAGCCGGCCCACGCTGGAGGCGTTGCCGACCTGGCCGGCCTGCTCGGTGACGACCTCACCTTGATCCACTGCACCCACCTCGGGGACGCTGACCTCGACGCGGTCGCCTCCTCTGGGGCCCGGGTGGTGTTGGCGCCCTCGGAGGAGATGGCCGGTGGCCTGGGACCGCCGCCGGTGCAGAAGTTCATCGACCGAGAGATCCGGCCGGGCCTCGGGGTGGGTGCCGAGGGTGTCGCCCCGGGCGATCTATTCGCCCAGATGAGGGCGGTGATCTCCATCCAGCACGCCAGCTACTTCGATCTCAAGCTTGCGGGGAAGGCCGGGCTTCCCAATCTCCTCAACACCCGGGAGATGATCCGCTACGCCACCCGTTACGGGGCTGCTGCCGCCGGCCTCGGTGAGGTGACCGGCACCCTGGAGCCGGGCAAGCAGGCGGACGTGGTGGTGCTCCGCACCGACCGACCCAACATCTGGCCGGTGAACGACCCGATCGGGGCGGTGGTCTGGGGCATGGACACCTCCAATGTCGACTGGGTCTTCGTCGCCGGTGAGGCTGTGATGCGGGAAGGGGTTCTCACATCCGACGTGGGTCGGGCCCGTGACCTGGCGGCGGCCTCGCGGCGACGGGTCGGTGGTGCCTCCGGGCTGCTCGCCGGTGCAGGCCGGGGAGGACAACCATGACCGCCACCACCGGCGGCCGGGTTCCTTCCTCGACACTCACCTCGTTCGTTGTGGCAACACGCTACATGCCTGTCTACCTGGCTCTGGGCGTGCTCATGGTGGTTGCCTCGATCTGGGCTCCAGCGGCACTCGGAGAGGTCTCACTCCGATCGATGGCCACCTACGGCGCCCTGCTGGGGATAACCGCCTTGGGTCAGATGCTGGTGATCATGACCGGGGGCATCGACCTGAGCACCCCGGGGACCCTCACCCTGGCGGCGGTGATCATGGTCGGAGTGGGGAACGGCGCCGACGAGCGGATTGGCCTTGCCGTGCTCACCGCGATCGGGGTGGCCGCTCTGATCGGGCTGGTCAACGGGATCCTGATCGGTGGTCTCAAGCTGAACCCGCTGATCGTCACCCTGGCGGTGGGCCAGATCGTGATCGGGATGGTCTATCGCTACGGCCGCACCTTCCCGGTGCAGCGCCCTGTGCCCACCGGGTGGTCGTCTTGGACCAGCACCCGAGTCGGGATCGGCGGCTGGCAGATGAGCCCGGTGTTTTGGATCGGTTTGGGCATCACCGTCCTCCTCATGCTCGGCTTCAGGTACACCACGATCGGTCGACGGTTCAAGGTGGTCGGAGCCAACCCGGTGGCCTCCCAGGTGGTAGGGGTCCGTGTCACCCTCAACCAGATCCTGGTCTATGTGGTGGCCGCGGTGTTCTACGCCATTGCCGGGCTCTTGCTTGCCGGGCTCCTCCGCACTCCGGGGGTGGCCGCCGGCGCCCAATATCTGCTGGGGCCGATAGCCGCGGTGGTGATCGGAGGCGCCTCGCTCACCGGTGGCCTGGCCAGCCCGTTCTCCACTTTCGTTGCCGCCTTCTTCCTCACCGGGCTCAACCAGATGATGCTGGTGATGAGGCTTTCCACCGCCCTTCAGTTCGTGGTCTTCGGGCTGGTGATCGTGGCGGGGATGCTGGTTTCGGGAGACCGGATCGTCAAAGTCGTGGAGCAGGTGCTCCGCGAACGGCGGCGGCACCGGTCGACCGATGGAAAAGAGAAACACATCGAAGCCGGCGGGACAGGTTGAGAAAGGAGAATCCGACTATCCGACCGCGATTCACCGAAGGAAGAGAGAGAAGGTCTTTCCAATGGAGGAGGATATGAAGCTATTCAGAATCATCGGGGCGATTGCCGTAATGGCGCTGGTGGTGGCCGCATGCGGCGGTGACACCACCTCCACCACCACCACGGCAGCCCCGACAACCACGGCAGCGCCCGCTCCGGGCACCACCGACGCCCCGGGAACCACCCAGCCCGGTGAGGATGACCCCCTCGCCGAGTACGGGGAGAGCACCGACGCCGACCCGGCGTTGGTCGCCAAGGCCCTTGGCCCGGTGGAGCCGTCGGACGAGGCGAGCTGGAACATCGTTCTGGCATCGATCGCCAGGGCGACCCAGGACCTCGACCAGGCCACCATCGACAAGGCTATGGAATGCTGGCGGAACCCGACCTGTGAGACCGGGACCGGTGGAGACGTCGTCATGGGTTACGCCGACGGCGGCGGCAACGACGTCAACGTGTGGCGGGCGGTCTCCAAGATGGAGGCTGTGCTCCAGGCGCTGACCTACCCCGAGATCGGTTCGATCGTGGCCACCGCGGCCAACTTCGACCAGGACCCGGCGGTCCACGCCAACGACATCAGGTTCCTCATCAGCTCGGGCGTCGACTTCATCGTCGGCTACCCGGACATGGGTGTTGCCATCGCCGATGCCATCCTCGAGGCCAATGCAGCCGATATCCCCTACATCTCGTTCTCCGCGGGATGGGTGGGTCTCCCCGATCAGCAGGGCGCCCTCACTCCTGGTGATGACTACCTGACCGTGGTCGGCGAGGACCTGTGCGCCCTGGGCGAGAGCTTCGCCGACGTGCTCAACCAGAATGTGGGAGATGGCAAGGTGGCGCTGCTCGGCGGCACCCCCAACAACGCTCTCTCATTGGGATGGCAGCGGTGCACCGTTGACGGCCTTGAGGCCAGCCTGAGCCTGGTCAATCCGCCGGCGAACCGGGACACCACAACTGGTGACACCTTCTGGTTCAACCCGATCATCCCGGACATCTTCCGGGGCTTGTTGGTGGCCGACCCGGACATCGAGGGCTATGCCTACGAGTACGCCGACGGCATCTACACCGGATTCCAGGCATATGACGAGCTGGGGATCCCGGTGGAGAACCTGACGCTGGCACTCCGCACCGACGAGCAGAGCCTGTTCTGTGACTGGGCGGAGCGCGACGAGCCGACGTACAACATCTTCTTCTCGGCTGGTGGCAACTTCCAGTCCCGTATAGGAGTGACCGCGGCGATGATGTATTTCCAGGGAGCGGACATCCCCGCCGAAATCGTCGTCCCACACGTCATGCGTCAGGTGACCGAGGCGGACTGCAACCCCGACCGGCCCAACCCGGTGGTGTCTGGCACCTCGCTGGTGCCCGACGAGTTGCTGTCCATGATGTTCGCCGGATGACCGAACGCAATCCCGACAACGAGGCCTCGGGTCACGAGCTGGTCCTCGAACTGACGGGCGTGTCCCGTCAGTTCGGGGCGGTTCGTGCGCTGACCGACGTCAGCTTCGACTGCCGCCCCGGTGAGGTCCACGCCCTCGTCGGCGAGAACGGCTCGGGCAAGTCGACTCTCCTCGGGATTGCCAGTGGGTTTGTCGACCCCGATCTGGGCACCATCCGGATCGGGGGCAAACCCCTTCGACGTGATTCACCTGCCTTGGCCCGCAAGCTTGGCCTGGCGATGGCCTATCAGGACACCTCCTCGGTGGACGCCGAGCCGGTCAAGAACAACCTCTACTTGGCGGCTACCCCCGAGCAGCGACCCCCCTACTGGCGCCGCAAGAAGTGGGCACGCAAGGTCCTCGCCGAGCTCGATCTCGACCTCGAGCTCTTCCCTGACGCCCCGGTGGGGATGCTCTCCATGGCAGACCGCCAACTCTTCGAGGTGGCCAAGGCCCTGGTCTTCGAACCAAGAGTGCTTCTTCTCGACGAGCCCACCACCGCCCTCGGCCCCGACGAGGTCGAGGCCCTGCATCGCTCCATCGTCGAGTGCCGCCGCCAGGGGATCGGTGTGGTCTACGTTTCTCATCGGCTTCCCGAGGTCCTCGAGATCGCCGACCGGATAACCGTGCTCCGCGACGGTCGCAACCGGGGCACCTTCGCCGCCCGGGCCACCAGCGAGCCCGAGCTGGTCGAGCTGATAGTCGGCCGGCCATTCGAGACCGCCTTCCCCACCGCTGGCGCCGTTCCGGGGAAGCGTGATGTGCTGGTGGTCGACGGACTGCAGGGCCAGTCATTCGGCCCCATCAGCTTCACCCTCGAGGCCGGTGAGGTGGTGGGCATCGCCGGCGCCGAGGGGAACGGCCAGGCCCAGCTCTTCGACTGTCTCGCCGGGCGGGTCCCGCCCAAGGCGGGCAAGGTGGTCTGCGACGGCAAGGAGCTCGCCCTGGTTTCGACCACCGAGGCGGTGCGGGCCGGGATCATGCTCCTTCCCGGCGATCGCAAGCGTTCCGCCCTGATGTCCGTGCTCGGGGTCAGGGTCAACATGACCGTCCAGTCGCTACGCCGTTTCTCCTTCATGGGCATCTTGCGCCGGAGGGCTGAGCGCAAGTCGGTGAGCAATCTCGTCGACGAGCTCGAGATCCGTACCCCGTCGCTGGAGCAGCCGGTGGAGTTTCTCTCCGGTGGCAACCAGCAGAAGGTATCGGTGGCCCGCACCTTTCTCCGAGAGCCTTCGGTGATCCTCGCCTATGAGCCCACCCAGGGGGTCGACGTCGGCTCCCGCTTCGACATCTACCAGGCTCTACGGGCCCGCACCGACAGCGGCGCCGCGCTCATGGTCAAGTCGTCCGACCCGATAGAGCTCTCCGGTCTGTGCGACCGGGTGCTGGTGATGTCGCGGGGCACGGTCATCGAGGAGATCCCCGGTGACGAGCTCGACGAACGACGGATCACCGAGGCCATCGTCCGCGGCCCGGGTCTGGCCAAGTCGGGCCGTTCGCCCTACGGGGTGGCCATGCCAAAGGCATCCTCCTCGGCAGCGGGCAAGTCGTGACCTCCGCTACCCGCGCCGACCGACTCCGCCAGAACTGGAGGTTCCTGGTCCGAGAGGCGCAGGAGAAGAACCGGTGGCGCAAGATCATCAGGGTCCGCCTGTGGATGCCGGTGGCCCTGCAGGTGCTTCTGGTCCTCGGGCTGCTGATGTACACCAACTCGCGGTTCCCCGGCTTCATCAACGCCACCAACATCAACCAGATCCTCATCCTTGCCCTGCCGTTGATCGTGGCCACCTTCGCTCAGATCCACGCCATCCTCGTCGGCTATCTCGATCTGTCGGTGGGGGCGATGATCTCCGTGGGGGTGGTCATCGCCTCCTTCCTCATCGGTGCCGAGGCCTCCACTGGACAGATCATCATCGGGGCCGGGGCCATCATCCTGGTGGGCCTGGCCCTCGGCCTTTTCAACGCCGGGCTCATCCGGGGGATCAAGATGCCGGCGATCATCGCCACCCTGGCCACGATGAGCATCCTCGACGGGATCGCCCTCACCATGCGGCCCTCGGCACAGGGAGTCATCAGCCCGACTCTGGCGGGGTGGCTGAGAACCTCGATGGGCCCGATTCCCATCGTCTTCGTGTTGGTGGTGCTGGGTGCGATTGCCGCCGACTTCTGGCTCCACTCCTCGGGCTCGGGCCTGTCGGTGCGGGCGGTCGGCTTCGACGAGCGCGCCGCCAAGCGGAAGGGGATCAGGACCAACTGGGTGCGGGTCAGGGCGTTGCTCATCTGCTCGCTGTTGGCTGCGGTGGCCTCCTTCCTGGTCATGGCCCGGGCCCCGATCGGAAATGCCCAGATCGGTTCGACCTACGCCCTGGCCTCGATCACCGCCGCCGTCCTCGGTGGAGCCTCCCTGGCCGGGGGCCGGGCCACCTTCCTCGGGGGCATGGTGGCCGCGATCCTGCTTGCCCTGATCCTCACGGTGCTTCCCTACCTGGGCCTGTCCAACAGCGACGGCCAAATGATCATCGGCGCCCTGGTCCTGGTGGGGATCCTCCTATTCCAGTTCGGGGATCTCAAGGAGTTGGCCAAGCGCAATTACAAACGGGCGAGACGTCTCATAGTGGGGAGTCGACCGCCCAAGGGCGTTGAGCTTCCCGAGTTCTACCCCCAGGGCACGGCGGTCACAGTGGTCCCCAGTAACCGCACCCTGATCAAGGGAGGCACCATCCTCTCCCTGGATCCCGAGGTTGGCGACTTCTCTTCGGGCGACATCGTCATCGAGGGTGACAAGATCGTGGCTGTCGGGCCCGGTCTGACCACCGGAGACGCCGAAGTGATCGATGCCACCGGGATGATCGTCATCCCCGGGTTCGTCGACACCCACCGCCACATCTGGGAAGGGTTGCTGCGCAACATCGGCACCGACGTCCCCCTGGAGGGCAGGACTAGCTACATCTCGTTCGTCCTCCACAAGCTGGCCCCGGCCTTCCGTCCCGAGGATGCCTACGTGGGCAACCTGGTCTCGGCTTTGGGGGCGATCGACGCCGGGATCACAACCCTCTTGGACTGGTCCCATATCCAGGGTTCGCCGGCCCACACCGACGCGGTGATCCAAGCCCTGGAGGACTCCGGGCTGCGGGCGGTGTTCGCCTACGGGTTTCCTTGGTGGGGGAAGTGGGAGGAGCGCCAGCCCTCCTGGTTCGTCCGCTGTGCCACCGAGCATTTCGCCACCAAGGACCAGCTTCTCACCCTTGCTCTGGCAGCCCCGGGACCGGAGTTCACCGATTTCGAGGTGACCCGCGACCACTGGAAACTGGCACGGGAGACCGATGCCCGGATCACCACTCATGTCGGAGTGGGCACCTACGGTCAGGAGCGGAAGGTGCAGCGCTTCGGGGAGGCCGGTCTCCTGGGACCGGACACCACCTACATCCACTGCACCACCCTCAACGACACCGAGATCCAGATGATCGTCGACACCGGGGGCACGGTGTCACTCGCGTCCCCCGTTGAGATGATGATGGGCCACGGGATGCCTCCCATACAGAAGTTCTTGGACCGGGGGCTCAAGCCCAGTCTGAGCGTCGACGTCGAGACCAACGTGCCCGGCGACATGTTCAACCAGATGCGCTCGGTGCTCGCCCTGCAGCGGGCCTTGGCGGTGTCCGATGGCAAGGACCCCGTATCCACCAGAGCGGTTCTGGAGTACGCCACAATCGAGGGTGCCCGGGCCAACGGCCTCGACCACAAGGTGGGGACCTTGACCCCGGGTAAGCAGGCCGACATCGTGATGCTTCGCACCGACCGGCTCAACGTGACCCCGCTCAACGACCCGACGACCGCGGTGGTCGTGGGGATGGACACCGGCAACGTCGACACCGTGCTCATCGGCGGGCGGGTGATGAAGCGGGGCGGCAAGCTGACTTGGGTCGATTGGACCGCGGTGCGCAGGTCGGCTCTCGAAGCCCGGGACTACGTGATCGACAAGTCCGGCTTCAAACTGCCCAAGATCTAAGACAGCCACTTCGTGGGTCAGTACTTGCACTTCGGACTGTCCCGGCGCCCAGCTGGGGACGGCCCGCACGAGCGGCGGGGGAGGCGGCACCCACGGGCTGGGAGATCGCAGGTCGCACAACAACAGTCCGGGTGAGAGGTGGGCCCTTGGGAGATGGGTTAGACCTCTCACCCGCACTGGAGCGTGTCAGTTCACCGAATCTGTCCCCTGATCTCCCCGGTGGGGAAGTCGACGGTGTGCACGTTCACGTAGGTGTCACCGGCCACCATGGCTTCCAACAGGTCGGCGAGCGTCTCGTATCCACAGTTGCCCAGCAGGTCGTCGGCTCCGAACGTGCCGGAACTCAAGACTCCGGTGCTGTCCACCCCCTCGGGGACGAGATGGAACAGGAACACCTCGGGTGGCCCGTTGGTGCCGGCCGCTCCACAATGGATGTGGGCCTGGGTGATCGCCTCCAGGTTGGCGGTGATCAGGCGGTACTGGACCTGGTTTCCCACCACCTTGAAGATCACTTGTCCCTGGCCCTGTGTCTCTATCGCCGGTACCTCCTCGCTCCCTGTCAGGTGGGCCCGGAAGTTCTTCGACTGTCCGGCCGACAGGGGGACCATCAGGCCGATGGTCAGTACCAGGGTGAGCAGTGCTAGGAGTGCTCGTCGCATGTGTCGCCTCCTCTCTTGGCTACCCCCACTACGCATGGCCCCAGCAACCGGTTCGCCGGGTTGTCCGCTGCGAAGTGCTCGGCGGCGACAACCCGCCGCCCCGGGAGGAGCGGTTGGCTCGAACAGGACCACACCATGCCCTCGCTTGGACCGTTGGCTCCTCCGCGACGTGCGACACCAGGGTGGGGGAGGGGGCCCCGTCTCAGCCTCAGCGGGGCCCCCTGCCGTTGACCAATGGCATCAGAGCCCGGCGTACTCTGCGATCCAGTCGAGGGCGTGGCTGGTGTCGGCCCGGTAGTAGAAGCTGGCTCCGGTGCAGTGCGGGTTGAACACGAAGCTCCCCACACCGAGGATGGTGTCGGTCCCCGGGGCCAGGACCGGGCCCCCGGAGTCGCCGAAGCAGGCACTGCCCCGTCCATTGCCTCGGCCCGGGTCCCCGGAGAGATGGATGTTCCACCCGCCGGTATTGGCACTGTTCAACTCCTTGACGAAGGGGTCGCCATTGTGCCGGACCAGATTGGCGATGACGAGAGGTCTGACCCCTTGGAGCCCGTAGCCGACGATGGTGGGCCGGTCGCGCAGAGCGACTGGCCCGAGCACCAGGGTGTTGGCCTCGCCCACCTCGGGCAGCGAGGCGTAGCGGCTGACGGTCAGCGCCTCACTCAGGATGACCACACCTATGTCGCTGGTGTTGGGATAACCAGCAAAGTCGGCGTAGGCGGGATGAGCCGACACTGATTCGGCCCGCGTCCAATCGGGGTCGTCGTTGAGGAAGTCTGCCCGTGGCTGATACGGGTCGGCCGGGTCGAAGACCGGGAACCCCGCCCCGGTGAGGTCAATGGCGGTGTCCAGGTTGACCCAGGCGTCGTTGCCATCACGCAGTGTGGCGGTGAGCTCCCCGTCGAGTCCGACGGCGTAGACACAATGTCCGGCGGTTATGAACACCGTGGTGTCGATCATCGAGCCCGAGCAACGGAACCAGCCCTGGGCGCGGGCATCGAAGAACAACACCATCCCGACAAAGGGGTGGTCGTCGCCGTCGATGTTTCCGAATTGGATAGCCCCCGCGGGGGCCGCACTGGCCAGGACCAGTGCCAGGGAGGTGAACAGGATCGCGATCCGCTTGCGCATGAGAATTCCCCTTTCTCTTCTCTCCTCCGGGTGAGGGGGCGGCCACCCACCGGCGCATCGAGCCAACCATACCCCCCCCGGTCCTTCTCCAATCAGGGGACGACTCACGCCGCCCAGTGACTCGCGGCGAAGGGCTGAGGCCCGCGAAAGCCAGCCGGCGAGCAACGCCGTCTAGGGTCTCACCGATGAGGGTCGAACTCGGTTCCTACGGTGTATGGCGGCGGGTCGCCGAGATCACCCCCGAGTTGGCCCGGTCTGCCGAGGAGCTGGGCTACGGTGCGATCTGGGTGGGCGGCTCACCAGCAGGTCACCTCGAGGAGGTAGAGGTGGTGCTGGCCTCTACCGAGCGGATCCCGGTGGCCACCGGGATCGTCAACATGTGGCGTGAAGACCCTGGGCTGGTGGCCGCCTCCTATCATCGGATCGAGGACCGGTTCCCCAACCGTTTCCTCCTCGGCCTGGGGATCGGCCACCCCGAGGCCACCCGGGAGTACCGACGACCCTATGACACCATGGTGGAATACCTTGACCGGGTGGAAGCTGAGGGGGTGCCCACAGAGCGTCTCCTCCTGGCTGCTCTGGGACCTCGAGCCCTCGAGTTGGCCGCCGAGCGGACCGCCGGTGCCCACCCCTACCTCACTACTCCGGCTCACACCGCCTTCGCCAGGGAGGTAATGGGGGCTGGGCCTCTTCTCGCTCCCGAGCACAAGGTGGTCCTTCGCCCCGACCACATCGAGGAGTTGGCCCGCCCCAACGTCAGCCGCTATCTGAAACTTGTCAACTACCGGACCAACCTGCTGAGGGAGGGGTGGAGTGAGGTCGACCTGGCTGAGGGCGGCAGCGATGCCCTGGTCGAAGCCCTGGTCCTCGGTGGCGAGGTCCCGGCGGTGGTGGCACGGCTGCAAGCGCACCTCGAAGCGGGTGCCGACCATGTCTGCATCCAGGTCCTCGGCCCCGATCCCACCGACTCGTATCGGATTCTCGCCCAGCAGATGTGGGGTGAGTCGAGCGGTTAGTACTCAGCGGTGAGAGATACCGCCAGAGCCGGGGTGGTTGCCGATGAGGAACTGATGGTCATTGCCCGTCGCGGAACATCTCATGGGCGGCACCCTGATCACGTCGTCAAGGTCGGTCACGGCGCCCTGATGCTATCTCGCATCCCGGGTGTTCCAGTCGGTTTGGCCGACTCATGGGGTCACCCCGTGAGAAATGGCGCGCTCGGAGTCCCAACCCAAGCACTCCGCCCGCTTGCCGCCCCCATCCGTTCGGATACAATCCCCGAGGTGAAACGTCGCAAGGACCTCACGCTTCTCCTCACCTAGGGCAGACGCGCACATACACGCGTTTGCCCTCACCCCCGAATCCCGGGGGTTTTTTCTTTCCACAGATCTGACAAGGAGAACCGTGCCACCACCCAACGCCACGCCAAGACCGATGCCCTTCGAGCGATACCGGCGCAATGTCCCGCTGGTGCTCGAGGACCGTACCTGGCCCAACCGTGTCATCGACAAGGCTCCCCGCTGGTGCTCGGTCGACCTCCGCGACGGCAACCAGGCGCTGATCGACCCGATGGACCCGCCCCGCAAACTGCGCATGTTCCAGGCCCTGGCGGCGATGGGGTTCAAGGAGATCGAGGTGGGGTTCCCCTCGGCCAGCCAGCCGGACTTCGACTTCGTCCGCCAACTGGTTGACGACGACCTGGTCCCCGACGACGTCACCATCCAGGTTCTCACCCAGTGCCGCGACGAGCTCATCGAACGCACCTTCGACTCCGTCGCCGGCGTCCCCGCAGCAATCGTCCACTTCTACAACTCGACCAACCCGCTACAACGCGAGGTCGTGTTCGGGATGGACAAGGAGGGGATCAAGGAGATCGCGGTTAACGCCGCCAGGCTTTGCCGCAAGCTCGAGGAGTCGATGGGGGACTCGGCTATCAGGTACGAGTACTCACCTGAGAGCTTCACACTCACCGAGCCCGACTACGCCCTCGAGGTGTGCCAGGCGGTCATGGAGGTGATCGACCCTACTCCGGATGATCCGATCATCATCAACCTCCCCGCCACGGTGGAGTGCTACTCACCCAACGTCTACGGGGATGTCATCGAGTGGTTCAGCCGGTCGATATCCGATCGTGACTCGGTCGTCCTCAGCCTGCACCCCCACAACGATCGGGGGTGTGCGGTGGCTGCCGCCGAATTCGGGGTGATGGCCGGTGCAGATCGCGTCGAGGGGACCCTTTTCGGGAACGGGGAGCGCACCGGGAACGTCGACATCATCACCCTGGCGATGAACCTGTTCGCCAACGGTGTCGACCCGGAGCTGGACATCAGCGACATCGACTCGCTGAGACGCACCGCCGAGTACTGCAACCGGCTGCCGGTCCATCCTCGCCACCCATACGTGGGCGACCTGGTGTACACAGCCTTTTCCGGCTCTCATCAGGATGCCATCAAGAAGGGCTTCGACGCCCTCCCAAACGACTACGGGACCTGGGCGGTGCCCTATCTCCCCATCGACCCCAAGCACGTGGGGCGCAACTACGAGGCGGTGATCCGGGTGAACTCCCAGTCGGGGAAGGGGGGTGTGGCGTATGTGATGAGGGAGGAGCATGGCTTCGACCTCCCTCGACGCCTTCAGATCGAGTTCTCCCGGACTATCCAGCACGTCACCGAGGACAGCGGCACCGAGATCACCCCCGCCCAAATGTGGAAGTCGTTCCGGGGCGTCTACTTCCCGGAGATGGCCGAGTACCGGCTCAACAGCCAGGAGCTCCACACCTCGGCCGCCGAGGGCTCGGGGAACACCACCCTCACCACCCACCTCAGCGTGGGTGGCGAGGATGTGATCATCACCGGTGAGGGTCAGGGACCGGTGGAAGCTTTCGTCAATGCGCTCCGCTCCCGGTTCGGGGTGGTCTTCGACGTCGTCGATTACAGCGAGCACGCCATCGGGAGCGGCGCCGACGCCAGGGCGGTCGCTTATGTCGAGACCTCCGGTGAGAGCGGCATGCTGCGATGGGGGATCGGTGTCGACGTCAACATCACCACCGCCTCGCTGCTCGCGGTGCTGGCCGGTTTCGAGCGTCAGCAACAGGAGAGCCGGAGACGTTCTTGACCGGCGACCCCCACCTTGTGATACTGAGCGGGCAATGATGTCGCAGAACGTCTTCGGGCTGATCATCGCCATCACATAGGCGCGGTCCGATCCGGACTGCGCCTCGAGCCCTCTGCAATCGCAGGGGGTTTTCTCTTTCAAGGGGCAAATCGATGGAAGTTGAGGTATACGACACAACGCTGAGAGACGGCTCCCAGCAGGAGGGCGTGAGCCTCACCGTGGCGGACAAGCTTCGGGTGGCCCGGCTTCTCGATGACCTGGGGGTGGCCTTCATCGAAGGGGGCTGGCCCGGGGCCAACGAGAAGGACACCGAGTTCTTCCTCCGGGCTCGGTCCGAGCTCCCCCTGGCCCACGCGGTCCTCACCGCCTTCGGGTCGACCCGTAAGCCCGGCGCGGCGGTGGGCCGGGACCCCCAGGTCGCCGGGCTGCTCCGGGCCGAAACCGAGGTGGTCTGTATCGTCGGCAAGGCCTGGGATTATCACGTCCTCCAGGCGCTCAACGTCGATCTCGACGAAGGAGTGCGGATGGTGGGGGAGACCGTCGAGTACCTGCGCTCCCGGGACCGGCGGGTGTTCTTCGACGCCGAGCACTTCTTCGACGGGTTCAGGGCAAACCCTGAGTACGCCCTCCGGGTGGTGTCCGCCGCGGCGGGCGCGGGTGCGGAGCGGATAGTCCTCTGCGACACCAACGGAGGAATGCTGCCTGCCGACACGATGGGGGGGATCGCCGCGGTGTCAGCGGCGCTCGACGGTGTCGGCCTTGGCGTCCACTATCACAACGACTCCGGCACCGCGGTCGCCTCATCCATCGCCGCGGTGGAGGCTGGGGTGACCCAGGTACAGGGCTGTATCAATGGCTATGGAGAGCGCACCGGCAACGCCGACCTGTCGATCCTCATCCCCGACTTCCAGATCAAGATGGGCCGCAAGGCCATCGTAGGTGACCTGGGCATGTTGACCAGCATCTCCCGCCACGTCGCCGAGATCATGAACGTCAGCCTCGACACCCGACATCCCTACGTTGGCGCCTCGGCGTTCACCCACAAGGCGGGCTTACACACCTCGGCCCTGGCCCGTCGCTCCGACGCCTATGAGCACGAGAACCCGGCGGAGGTGGGCAACCGTACCCGCATGGTGGTGAGCGAGCTTGCCGGACAAGCCGCGGTGGTGGCCAAGGCCGCAGAGCTGGGTCTCACCATCGACCGGGAGATGGCCCGAAGAGTGGTGGCCAAGGTCAAGGAGATGGAGTACCAGGGCTATCACTTCGAAGCCGCCGACGGTTCCTTCGAGCTCCTGGCGAGACGGATGGGGGGGTGGACCAACACTTTTTTCGCCCTCGACGGATTCCAGGTGACCTCGGTGAGCTCACCGGACGGCGAGGTGGTGTCGGAGGCCACGGTTACGGTCGATGTGAGGGGGGGGCGGCGGAGCACCGTTGGCCGGGGGGTCGGCCCGGTCAACGCCCTCGACCTCGCCCTCAGGGAGGCCCTTCGAGTGGATTATCCACACATCGACGAGATGCAGCTCGCCGACTTCAAGGTCAGGGTTCTCGACGGCAACGACGGGACCTCGGCGCGGGTCAGGGTGTTCATCGAGACCACCAACGCCGAGTCGGTGTGGGGGACCATGGCAGTCCACGAGAACATAATCGTCGCCTCCGCCCATGCCCTGGTCGACAGCCTGATCATAGGTTTGCTCCGCCACTCCGGCGGGGAGTAGCCCGGGCCATCGTCCGGCCCGGTCCGTCCGGGCCGCCCGACAGCAGCGACCGTTCGCCCGGATCCGGTAGGTTTGCCAGGAGCAAGGAGGTCTGGATGGAGCGAGCGGCCCGGACCATCTACTGGTTCAGCGGGTATCTGCTGGTGGTGGGTGTGACCCTGGCGGTGATTCCCAACGTCCTGCTCGCGGTGCTGGGGTTGGAGGAGACCGGGGAGGTGTGGATCCGGCTGCTAGGGATGGCATCGATCGTCCTCGCCCTCTACTACTTCGATGCAGCTCGCAGTCTCAACATCAGCTTCTTCACTGCCTCTCTGCTGGGACGGGGCTTCGCCGCCGCGGTGTTGGTGGTCCTGGCTGCGGCGGGCAACCCATGGCAGCTGCTGATCGTCGCCGGTATCGAACTGGTCTCCGCAGCATGGACCTACACCGAGATGCGGGCTCTTCCCGCCTGAGCCGGATCGGTGGGCCTAGCTCCCTGGGGACGGTGGGGGCGGCCCGGGCTCGGGGATCAGGTCGAGCATTCGGGTGTTCAGCCGATAGAACTGATCGCACGTCATCGACCCCTGCCCGTGACGGCGGTTGACCTCCTTGAGGAGCCTGAGCCAGCGACCGAACGCTTCGGCAGGTGACACCGACGTGGAGTTGAGAGCCGCCGAGATCGCTGAGATCCGCTGGGCTAGGTCCTGGTGAGCGTCATCGGCGGGAACCCTGGCAGCCGGTTGGAGCGTGGTCCCCGAGCCATAGGGCTGGGCCCCGTGGGGCTCGACGCGTTGTCCGTTGGGCCGCTCGGTCCTCGCCGAGGGTATCGGGGCCGAGGCCCGTGACTTTACGGAGATGCCCAGGAGGGCGGCGAACCGGGCGGGCTCCGACACACTGAGCACCACCTCGTCACCGTCGACCGCGATGTGGAAGCCGTCGGCTTCCCCATGGATGTCCAGGGTGGACAGTGGCCAGTCGGCGAGGGTCCGGTGTCCCGAGGTGAGCGTCATCCGCTCGTTGTGAATGTCGACCTCGACGGCCAAAGGAAGCTTCGACTGGCCCGGCAGGCGGAGCCGCGCGTTGAACGACGACACTGTGACCTCCACTGCTTCCGGCTCGCCCGACGGTCCGCCGAATCGTACTTTTCTGGGTAATCGCTGCGATGGTGCCTTTGTGTTACGCAGTGTCACGCACCTGTCGGGAAGGGTCGCTGTTTCGTGAGGTGAGGGAGACCCGAGTAGATGACGCCCCCAGGGGCCTGACGGTACAGCGCGGCGGGTCGACCCGTCCTCTCCCGGCGTAGGGCCCCGGTGGGCTCCACGAAGCCACGGGTCACTCGGTTGTGGAAGTTGCCCGGGTCGACCTGGCTCCCTGAAATCGCCTCGAAGACCCAGCGCATCTCGGTGATGGTGAACTCCTCGGGGAGAAAGTCGATCACCGCATCCGATCGCTCCACTGCCTGGCGTAGCGAGGCCACCGCGTCGGCCAGCACCAGGGAGTGGTCGAAGGCGAGCCGACTCGTGTCGGCCAGAGCCTCTTCCACCGGGGTGAACCGGGCCGAGGCAGCGTCGTCACCGGCCACCAGCTCGACGTCGGAGGTGACCGCGGCCCAATAGGCCACGGTGACCACCCGCATCCTTGGATCCCGGTCAGGATCCCCATACGCCCCGAACTGGGTGAGCCGTCGAGGCTGCAGCCCGGTCTCCTCGGCAAGCTCCCGGGCAGCGGCGGCCTCCAACCCTTCGCCGATGTCGACGAAGCCGCCGGGAAGCACCCAGGCTCCCTGGTAGGGGGGGTTGGCCCGCTCCACCAGGCCGACGTGGAGAAGCCGGTCATGGATGGAGAACACCGCCACGTCGACGGTCAGCGCGAACGGGGAGTGCTCGATACCACTCATAGAAGGCAAGATAATTGTGTTATGGACAAGAAATGATCGAATACCCTGGTGGCACATGGGCGACACGAGCAGCGGGCTGCAAGATCGCTTCCGGGGGCTGATGGTGGGCACCGCGGTGGGCGACTGCCTGGGCCGACCCGTTGAAGGCAGGGGCACCACCCCTGAGAAGTATCTGGCCGACCTGGTCGAGCGCCCCCCTCTCCTGGTTTACACGGACGACACCGCGATGACCATCTGTCTCGCCGAGTCCCTGGTGGAGAGTGGAGGCTTCGACGGCGACGACATGGCCCTGCGATTCGCCACCGAGTACCGAGACCAGCCCTTCCGTGGCTATGGGGCGGGAGCGATCGAGATCTTTCACCAGGTCCTGGCCGGAGCCGAATGGGCTGAATCAGCCGCCTCCCAGTTCGGTGGCCATGGCTCGTATGGCAACGGTGGGGCGATGCGGGTGGCTCCGGTCGCCCTTTGGGCCCACCCCGACCTCCAGGCTACCGCCCATCTCGCCGCGGCGACCGCCCGGGTCACCCACACTCACCCGGTGGGGGTGGAGGGAGCGGTCATAATGGCCGTGTCCGCCCAGCATGCCTTGGCCCTCACCCTGGACCGTGACGGCCTTCGGACCGACCTCGACCGTCTGGTGGAGACCAAACAGTTCCGGTTGTTGCTCCCCGCCCTGGACGAGTGTCTGGAGGCAGGCGACGACCACCGGGCAGCACAGGTCCTGGGCAACCGGGTCGCCGCCGATCGGTCGGTGCTCACCGCCCTCTATTGTTTCCTGCTGGCCGAAGACTTCACCGAGGCGGTTTTGCGCGCCCTCCGCATCGGAGGCGACGCCGACACCATCGCCGCCATGGCCGGGGCTCTCGCCGGCGCCCGTTTCGGGCTGAGCGGCATTCCCGAGTCATGGCGTCAGGTGGAGGCCCATACCCGCCTGGTCGATCTGGCCGACGCCATCCATTCTCGGCGCCGCTGAGAAGAGCCGGGTCGGTTCCCGGCTCGGTTGAGCCCGTGTCGACCCGGTCCTAACCTCCGCAGGTGCCTTCGATGGCCGATTTGGTTTTCCTCGTCGCCGCCTTGCTGGTCTGGGTCGCCTTGATCTACCTTCTGATGGCGTTCGGCCTCCGTCGTGGAGAGTTGGTGTGGTCGGGTCGCTACCCGCGGATGTTGTCACCAGAGTTGCGCCGTCGCAGCCTTGCATACGGAGTCCTCCTGGTGTTCTCCGCGCTGACGCTGTGGGTGCAGGGAGGGCTGATCTCTCCTTCGCCGATCCCCGACGGCTGGATCCGCCCTGCGGGCTGGATTGCCACCTCGGTCCTCGCGGTGGGCGCGGTGTATTCCATCGTCAAGGGGAGTCGGTGGGAGCGACTCCTCTTCCTCCCCATAACTCTGGCCGGGGCCATGCTCGCCGGTTGGTTCACCTTCTTCGCCTGATCTGGTCTCAGAGGAGGAGGCGTTCCTCGTACTCCACCGGGAGGGGCGACGGGGCTCGTCGTCGGTTCGACGAATGCTCGGACACCGTCAACAGCCCAGGCGGCCAGCCGGCCGGATGGCGGCATGGTCATGTTGGTCGGTCCACGACGACGGTGATGGTCCCGCACCAGGACGAGATATGGGAGAGGTTCGAGCGGGAGCCCACAGTCAGGATGCCGGTCGGGAGGCTCGGGGATCGGGCTTGTCGTGCCGGCGACCCGGGCTCGCCCACGGAGGTTCGATCCACTACCGCACCTCCGAGCTGCTGGGTGGGGCCTGCTTTGAGTTCACCCTCCCCGGCCCGGGGCCCCCCCGTCAATGCGACCCGATAGGTGAGGATGAGTGGCCCCGGGGCCGGGGTTTAACCTCCCGAAGTGCCCAACGCGCCCACCAGCGTCCTCTCGCGCCAGCTCCTTCCGGCATCGGTAGCCATCTACGTCACGGCCATGGCGGCATCCTTTCAGGCGTTGGGAGTCGCCGCCGCCCTGCCCGACATCGCCACCGATCTGGGCAACGTCTCTCTCCTCCCCTGGGTCATAACCTCGTTCCTCCTCACCTCGACTCTGGCCACCGTGGTCGCCGGGCCCTTCATCGACGCGGTCGGGGTGTCCCGCATGTTCCGGCTTGCGGTCACGGTCTTCGCCGCCACCGGCTTCGCCTCGGCATTTGCCCCGTCGATGGAGGCGCTGATCGTGTTCCGGGTGCTCCAGGGGGCCGGAGCCGGACTGATCCTCTCCACCGGGACCTCGGCGATATCGCTGGTCTACCCCCAGCACCTGGTGGGAAGGGCTTACGCGGCGAACGCCACGGTGTGGGGAGTGATGGGGGTGGCGGGGCCGGCGGTGGCCGCCTTCATCCTCACCTTCCTCAGCTGGCATTGGATCTTCTACGTCAACGCCCTGTTGGGGGTGGCCGCCCTATGGGCGGGATGGAAGGTTCTCCCCGGGCCTTACGGTGAGGCGACCGGGCGGTTCGACCCGGTGGGCACCGTGCTCCTCGCGGTGGCCACCGTGGCCACCCTGTTCGCCGTCGATTCCCTCGACCTCGTCTCGTTGCCTTGGATCTGTGGTGCGGTGATAGCTCTGATCCTCTACGCCCGCCATGCCCGGCGCGTCCGGTCGCCGGTGGTGAGGTTGGAGCACATCGCGGTGCAGCCCTACCTGGGGCTGGGGCTGGCGACTGCATTGGTGCTGACCGGGACCTTCGCCATGAACTCATACATCCCCCTCTACGTCCGAGCCGGCCTGGAGGGGTCTCCCGGCCTCACCGCATGGTCGGTGTTGCCCCTCACCGTGGGGTGGACCGTGGGTGCCGTAATCTCCAGCCGCCTGGCCGACCGTCACTCCGAGTCGTGGATCGTGGTGGTCGGGTTCATGGTCAACACCCCCTCCTTGGCCCTTGCCTGGTATCTGGTGACCAGCGGCGCTCCCCTGGCTGCCCTATTCGCGGTGTTCTTCACTGCCGGGGTCGGGGTGGGGATGGCCTCCAACGCTGCGCTCACCTTGCTCCGGGCGGTCACCGATGCGTCGCTCATGGGCCGGGTGGCGTCGGCCCACCTCTTCCTTCGAAACCAGGGCTTCACATTCGGGGCCGCCATCGGCGGAGCGATTCTCCTCCTTGTCGTCACCCTGGAGTTGGGTGACGTCGAGCTGGTCCGGGAGCTGATCGCCTCTCCCGAGGGGGAAGCGCCTCCGGGCGCCGCAGAGGCGGTCAGGTCGGGTTTTGCCGGCGGAATCGCCGTGGGCGTGTTCCTCTCCCTGATCGGGTGGTTGGCCGCCATCCGGATGAGACGCTCATTGGCCGAGGCGAGAAGGCTGCGAAGGGGAACTCCAGGCCCGATGGGCCAGACCCCGGAAGCGGGTGTCTGAAGAGGCCGATCAGTCGCCGAGGCGGCCGTCTGCCAGGTCTGCCCACAGCTCTGAGACACTCTCGTTCAGGAACACCACGCTGGCTCCGCCGGCCCATCCTGTGCGACCGGGGGCAACCACATTGGGCATCTCGTCGAGGTCGGAACCAATGGCCAACGCCGAGAAGGTGAGAAGCTGCTCGCCGGATAGATCGGTGAACATCCACTCCTCGGAGAGCTCGAGTAGTCGGGGTATCGACCCGTAACCCTTGATCCGAACGTTCTGTGCCGCCCCGATCAGGATCAGCCCCTGGAGCTCGGAACGGGCGAAGTCCCCGCCGGCCAGGGTCTTGCGGGGTCGGGCCAGAGCCAGTGCATTGGGCCCGTTGAGGTACTGCATCCCGGCATCGAAGAAGGCCCCGGCCGCGCTATCCCGGATCGGATAGGGCACCTCGAGGTCGATGCCGCCGAGAACGTTGCCCAGCATCTCCTGGAAGCCTACGAACCCGGTGAGCACGTAGCCCTCGAGGGGAAGACCGGTGAGGTCGAGGAAAGTGGACTGCATCACCTCGGGGCCACCCAGGGCCAGGCTGGCGCTGATCTTGCGCCGGCCGAAGCCGGGCACCGGGACGTAAGAGTCTCTGGGGACACCGACCACCGCCCCCCTACCGGAGCCGTCGAGCCCGATGAAGTGGATGCTATCGGCCCGACTCCGCGTGGGGTCATCCCATGGCCGGGCGTCGGAGCCGACCACCGCCATCAACCGGGGTGTCGGTCCGTAGTAGGCGGGGGCATCGAGGTTGGGCCAACTCCCCCCCACGATCCGCCACCCCTCCCCGTCATCGACGGTGAGAAAGAGGTCGCCCTCCATCTCTACTGTGGCGACACCTTGGCCCTTGAAGGCTCCTACCGACGCCACCCCGGCCCGGGGGGTCTCCCTCTCGGCGGGGGTGATGGTGGCCAGGACCTCTTCGGGTGCCCGAGGTTGGCCGTCGCTGCGTCCTGTCGCGTAGTCGTAGAACGACTCGACCAATGCGGTCAGCCCCTCAGGGGCACCGTCGACGCCGAAGGGGGGGATCGTGGTGGTAGTGCTGGTTGTGGTGGTAGTGCTCGTTGAGGTCGTGGTGCTAGTCGAGGTGGTCGTGGTGGTGGTGGTGGTGGACTCGACCACCGCCGCGCTACAGGCAGCAATCAGGGTGCCGATCACAACGGCGAGAGCGATGGGACGACGACGCAAGATTGTGACCTCTGAGACGGGGATCCCCTCCCGGGACCCGGGCCGGAGGCACCCTAGACCGCACCGAATCGCTAGGAGAGGTCAGGGCTTCGTTGGGTCTGCCTAGCCATGGGAATAGACGTTGTCTGGCGTTGGCCAGGGATTCTCCTTGGTGATCAGGGGTCTATTGATCCGCGGAAAAATACCCGCGCGCCGGGCCGAGATCGCGGTTGGCGGTTACTCGCAGCCGAGATCGACATCGCCCCGTTTGTCGAAAACGGGACGACCCCTCCCGGCCGTTTTGATCACCGGGCGCGGGGTGGGCGGCGTGCGGTCACCGAGATCATGTTCCAGGCGTTGATGGCCACGACGGCCATGACCAGCTGGGACAACTCGACGTGGTCGAAGTGGTGTTCCGCCTCGGTGAAGACCTCGTCGTCGAGTGGGTCCTCGGCGATGCGAGTCATTGCCTCGGTGAGGGCGAGAGCGGCCCGTTCCCGGGCGGTGAAGAAGGGCGAGTCGCGCCAGACGGCGATGGTGTCGAGTCTCTGCGGGTTCTCCCCGGCTTCCCTGGCGGTGCGCACATGGAGGTCGACGCAGTAGGCGCAGCCGTTGATCTGGCTCGCCCGGATCTTGATGAGCTCGGCCAAGACGGGGTCGAGCTTGACCGTGCGGTTGAACTCGGTCATGGCGCGATAGGCGTCGGGGGCGGCGGCGTGGAGGTCGATCCGCTGGGGATGGGACACGTACTCGTTCATCTGGGCGAACGGTACCGCGAGTGCCCGACGTGGGCCACCAGGTGTCTTGTGCCCCTTGGGCCAGAGGTCCCTCCCGGCACCAGCCCGATGGAAGGACGCGTTCAGCACATGCGGTCGACAACCGAGCACGGGTCAGCCCAAACCACTCGTGCCCCAGCCGGGTCAGGTCCCAGGCCGAGGCCGGAGTCGGCGGCCACCGCGTCGACCTCCCCGTAAAGGATCGGGAGAGAAGGAGGCGCGCTCACTGCCAGGACCCGGTGACGCCTCATCTGTCGAACCTGGGTCGGGGTGGTGGGCCTCGGATTCAGGGAAGTCGATTCCTGGCGAGAAGCAGCATCGCCGCCGCCAGACCGGCGGCTCCGGCAAAGGCCAGGGTCAGCAATGGACGTTCCCCGAGGAGGAAAGTCAGGGCGGCGCCGGTGAGGGCCACCGGGAGGGTCCACATGGTGCGGATGGCGAATCTGCTCTGGTCGCGGACCCCGTACCAGGTGATGAAAAGCGAGAACAGGCCGATGCTCGAAACGGCCACACCGGCGAGGCGTGCCGGGGTCCCCGGGAGGTAGAAGAGGCCGATCCCACCGACGACCAGGGCAACCGAGATCAGGGTCAACACCAACCAGGCCAGCCGGAACCCACCTCTGGGTCCCGACTCCGGAGCACTCATCTCGGTCCCCACATACCCGCGAGTCTCGCAGGTGAACCGGAGTGGGCCGGGATTGCGTACTGCGGCGAGGGGCGCGCGGGTGACGTCGGGTGTCCCGGCCCTCCGTCTTCGGGCCTCGTCGTCGCTCTCGCGTCCCGCGTAACCCTTTCCGGCGGAGCGGCGTTTACCTGAGTGCAAGAGGGACATCGGGCAGGGATCGATCCAGGGAGAGAAGCGTGAACCGACTGCGAAGCCGAACGATGGCGATCGTTGCGGTGGTCAGCATGTTGGCCACCACCTCAGCGGTGGCCATCGCCGCCGAGGAGGGAGAGGAGACCGAGGACACGGTCTTCAACTTCGCCTACAACCCGGAACTGAAGGTGTTCGTCTGGGGGTGGTCCTCCACTGATGGCCAGCTTGACTGCTCCCTCGAGGACGGCGAGTACCAGGCCGACTTCTCGTTCTCCGACGATCAGGCGACAGTGGACCAACTCTACGACGAGGGCGAGCCGGTCGAGTTCCCGGTGAGGGAAGACGAGGAGGCCGATCCGGTTGCCTACGACGCAGATGACGAGTGCGGGTTGAGTGGAGGGGACGTCTCCGGCCCTCAAGGCCAGGTCAACCACGGGATGTTTCTCAAGCTGTTCAACGCCATGTTCGACGGCGAAGGTGGCCGGGGTTGCCTGGTCCGCCACATCGCCCGCTCCACCCTGGGTATGGGTGACCAGCAGGTCCAGGTGCCGGACGTCGACCCAGACGCCGATCCGGTCGGTGAGACCGCCAGTGGCACCCTCGACCTGATCAGCCTCCTCACCAAGTGTGACAACGGCAACGGCAACGGCCGCCCCGAGTGGGCCGGCAAGCCCGAGGGTGCCGGGCGGCCGGAGTGGGCCGGCAAGCCCGAGGGTGCCGGGAGACCGGAAGGTGCCGGGAGACCGGAAGGTGCCGGCAAGCCCGAATGGGCGGGCAAGTCGGGTGGCCCCGGCAAGCCCAATGGGGACGAAGACTCCTGACAAGCGAGCGCACGGTTCCAACCCAACCACGAGAGGGGTAGGGCCGGGTATTCCTTCCCCGGTCCTACCCCCTCACTGTTGCATCTGAACTTTCGACAACCGCCTCTGCTGTCGCATCCTCCCGGGATCAGCGAGGGGATGACAGTTCGGCCCGAGACCTCGATGGCGGGTCAGCCACGCTTCGACCCCCCCTTTCGCATTTTCCTCGAGATCAGCCACCCGACCACAACCGCCCCGAAGATCGCCATACCACTTGGTTTCTGAGCGGCCTCTCGACTCTCATGATCGTCAGGGTCATGATGGGTCGCAGTCTGCGGAGGGTCGACTTCGCCCGGTGCGCCCCCCGATTGGCGAGCCCATGCCTCGGTGAACTCGGCCCCGTAGAGGAGGATCAGAGCCGAGTAGTAGATCCAAACGAGGATCACTATCAGCGAACCGGCGGCCCCGTAGGCGGATCCCACGTCGCTGGTACCCAGGTAGAGCCCGATGGCGAACTTGCCGGCGACGAAGAGGAGCGCGGTCACCAAGGCACCCAGCCACACGTCTTGCCATTTCACGGCGACATCGGGGAGCACCTTGAAGATGAGGGCGAAGAGGACGGTGACCACCGCCAACGAGACGGTCAAGTCGATGGCGGCGAGAAATGGGGCCAACGCTTCGTAGCGACTGAAGCTATCGACCAGAGCCCCGACCGCGGTACTCACCGCAAGCGAGACCAGCAGGAGGAACCCAGAGCCGACCACTGCACCGAAGCTGAGCAAGCGAGACCGCACCAGACCCCAGACCCCGCGCCGTCGCGGGGTCTCGACCTCCCAGACAGTGTTCAGGGCAGACTGGAGTTGGCCAAAGACCCCCGCCGCGCCAAAGAGGAGCACCACCGAGCCGATTGCCACGGCTCCCAATGATCCCGTGGTCAGTTGAGCTTCGGAGATCGAATCGTCGAGGAGTCGGGCTGCATCGGGCCCCATCAGGCCACCGAGCTGGCCAACCACGCGCTCTCGCACTATTGCGGTGTCGAAGACCAGACCGGCGATGCCCACCAACAGCACCAGCAGAGGAGGCAGGGCGAAGGCAGTGTAATAGGAGAGTGCCGCGGCCAGCCGAGGCGCCTTGTCCTCGACCCAGTCCTTGCCCGCGGCAACCAACGTCCCGACCAGCTTCTTCACTGTGGGCTACTTCCCCCGTCCGGCAGTCGGGAAACCAAGGCAGGAAGGTGAGACGTGGGGATGGGCCCCTGGAGATGGACGAAGGTCAGTTGGTCTCTTCGCGGCGATGGGTGGCGGCTACCTGTTCCAGGTCGGAGCGGTCGAGTTCGGCGGCAGCGATCCGGGCTGCCCGGACCGCGGTCGTCGCGGTGACGGTGGCCGTCGCCCGACCGGTCTCGAGCACGGCCCGTTCCCCGACGATCGCCCCCGGCCCCAGCTCGGCCACCGGCTCCCCATCCACGTCCACCTGAAGCATCCCATCGAGGATCAGGTAGATCGACGAGCCAGGCTCACCCTGGGTGATCAGGCGATCGCCCTGGGCCACCTTGACCATTTCCGGGCGGGTCGACATCACCACCCGCGAGAGGTCCCTCTCCACCTGGGACTCAACGGCGGCCAGCAAGGCTTCACGCTCGTAGTCGTGCCAGGGGCTCCGATCGTGGTCATGAACCCTGGTCCACTCAGCGAAGTCGATGATGCCGCTCTTGGCGGCCAACCCCCCGTCGGGCCCGTAGACCCAGTGTCTGGGGAAGGGGGACGCCCCGACCAGCTGGAAGTCGGCCGAGCCGTCGGCCGCAACCTCCAGCGACAGGGTGGTCCACGCGGTCGGTGCGGTCATCCGGATGAAGGGGGGCCGGTCGATACGGCGGGGGAGTGGGGAACCGGTGCGACCACCGGCAGTCTGGACGAAGCGGGCCGAGCCGCCCTCGATCACCGGGTCTGCTTGGAGCAATGGAAAGCTGACACCGGGGATGGTCACCGACCTCCCCAGCTTGGCGATGGTCGATCCGACCAGAGCCTCCCCGTCGTAGCCGGCGTCGACGATCTCTCCTCCCTCGACCTCGACCCAAACCGAAAGGTGGTTGGCGAATCTGAAGCGGTCGGCGGCACACAGATCTGCCAGTTCTCCCGGTGCGATCCGATCGGGGGGTGGTGGGTCGTAGTGGCCGATCCCGAGGTCCATGGGGACCCGCATCGGCCCTGTCATCGCCTCGGAGGGGATCCAGGAGATCGAGGTGACGTTGGACTTGTAACGCATGGGTGGGCTCCTTCTTCCGCCGCCGAGCATGACGATCAGGCAGTCCTTTGTCGACCGGGGCACCACTATATGACGGGTGTGGCTTTCCCGACCCGTGGAGTCGGGCCTCCACAAGTGCGCACCGTACCGCGGTCACGTACGGTGAGGTGATGTACACCACATTGCTCTTCGTCCACATCCTTGCCGGAATCGCCTGGATCGGAACCGGTTTCGCCCTGGTGATGTCGGTAAGGAACGTGCTGGCCAAAGACGGCCAGACCGCGGCCGACCTTCTCATCGAGCGATCCGATTGGGCGACGAAATGGGTGTTCATTCCTGCCCCGCTATTGGTGCTGGCCACCGGGCTCACCATGGTCTTCCTCAACCAGGGCGTGAGGTTCACTCACATATGGGTGGCGGTGGCTCTGGTCCTATTCCTGACCACCATGGGTCTGAACGGTGCCTATGGCAGCAAGCTGGAGAAGCGTATGGTCGCCGCCCGGGAGGCTGGGCAGGTGGATACGCCCGAGTACCGGGGATTGATCGACCGGTACATCGGAGTTGCCCATTGGGATCTTCTCATCGTTGTCGCAATCGTGGCGATGATGGTCTTCAAGCCGATCTGAAGTGTCGATCACCGTCCTACTCGCCGACGACAACCTCCTGATCCGCGAGGGAGTCCGTGCCTTGATCGAGCTGAGCGAAGACGTGGACGTGGTCGGGGTCGCCGCCGACTACGACGAGCTGCTGGCGTCGGCGGACCACCTGGCTCCCCAGGTGTTGGTCACCGACATCCGCATGCCCCCGTCGTTCCAGAAGGAGGGCATCGAGGCGGCCAAGGTGGTCCGCAAGATGCACCCCGGCACCGGGATCGTGATCCTTTCCCAGTACGACGACCCGGAATACGCGATCACCCTTCTGTCAGAAGGGGCAGCCGGGTATGCCTATCTGCTCAAGGACCGGGTAGCCGAAGGTGACCAGTTGGTCAGGGCGATCCGCGAGGTGGCTACCGGCGGCTCGATGCTCGACCCCCGAATCGTCGAAGCCCTGACCCGACCGATAGCCTCCGACGGCGCCCTGACCCCCGACGAGGAGGCCCTGGTGGCACAGATCGCCGAGGGAACCCCGATCAAGGCCATCGCCACCAGGCTGGGCACCACCCCCGCCGATGTCGACGCCCGGATCGAGAAGCTGTGGGTGAGACTGGCCGAGGGGGTCACCGCCGGCCGACAGGGTGCGATAGACCGGCTCAAGACCCTGCAGCGGGCCATCGCCCAACGCGAGGAGCAGGGGGAGGAGCTCTCACGGTTACTACCCGGAGGCCTGGCCGAGAAGATGCGTCGCGAGGGGCGTCGCATCGGTGAGACCGAGGAACTCGAGGTGACGGTGCTCATGTCGGACATCCGCAGCTACTCGACCATTGCCGAGAATGCCGACCCCTCGGCGCTTGCCGGCCAGCTCAATCGGCACCGGGCAGAGATGAATCGCGCCATCCTCGACAACGGGGGCACGGTGATGCAGTTCGTCGGTGACGCGGTGATGGCCGTGTTCGGCGCTCCCGAGCCCCTCCCCGATCATCCCGGGTGTGCGGTCAAGGCGGCCATCGCCATGCAGGCGGCCCAGGCGGGCATCAACGCCGAGTGGGAGTCCACTGGGCTGGTGCCCTTCGGGATGGGCCTCGGGCTGTCCACGGGACGGGTCGCTGCAGCCCTGCTCGGATCCGAGGAGAGGATCGAGTACACCATCGTCGGTGATGTGGTGAACCTCAGCCAGCGTCTCCAGCAATGGGCCGAGCCCGGCGAGACGGTGCTCAGTGAGCCGACCTGGAACGCCTTGACCGATAAGCCAGACGCCGACTTCCTCGACCCCGAGGTGGTCAAGGGCCGTGCTACCCCGGTTGGCGCCTATCGCTTCCCGAGGAGGACCCCTTGAGCGGTGGCGACGTTCCCACCGGGCCCGGTGAAGGCGAGGCGCGCACCCGCCCTCTTCTAGGCGCCTTCGTTGTGATCGCGGTCATCTCGCTGTTGGCGGCGCCAATGGTCCTCCCCGTTGAGCAGTCCGGCGTCAACGAGCCAGGGATACTGGTCGCGATAACCCTGGTGGGGCTGATCGCCGGGTACCTGGTGGCGAAACGACCAGATCATCCCATCTCCTGGCTGCTCTCCGCAGCCGCCTTCGCGGGGGGCGTTGCCGGGTTCGCCGCTCTCGCCTTGCCTCCTGGTCTGAGTTCCATGACCTGGTGGCAGGCAGCACTCGCGGTGGTCAGCGGCCCCGCCTGGTATGCCCTTCTCTTCATCGTGCTGGTCATGATCCCCTTGCTCTTCCCTACGGGGTCGCCACCCTCCCCACGTTGGCGGATCGTGGGATGGGTGCCGGGTGTATCTCTCGCCCTGATCGCGGTGGCATGGATGGTGCAGGAGAGGTTCTGCACCGACTGGGACTCCGAGGAGGTGTGCACCTCGTCGGTGGCAAACCCCATAGGAATCACGGGGGTACAGAATCCCGAGCAGTCCGCACTTGGCTCAGCGCTCTTCGTTCTGCTGGTGTCGGGCGCCCTCTTTGCCCTGGCGTCGTTGATCGTTCGATATCGCCGATCCGGCTCGGCGGAGCGGCACCAGATCAAATGGGTTGCGTTCAGCATCGGTCTCTTCACCACCGGCACGATCCTGATCGACTTCGTCTGGAGTGACCTCCTGGACAACCCGGAGCTAGCGGGGAGCTGGATGATCGACCAGGTGCTCTGGCTGATGATCCCGGCGAGCATCGCCGTCGCCATACTCCGCTATCGCCTCTACGACATCGACGTCGTCATCTCCAAGACCCTGGTGTACGGGGCGCTCGCTCTCCTCATATCCGGCCTCTATGTGGGGATCGTGGTCGGGCTGGGATCGGTGCTGGGGCTCTATGTCGGCCCGGACCAACCCGACACGATTCTCGGAATCGCCGCCCTGGTGGTCATTCCCATCGTCTTCCAACCGGCGCGTCGATGGTTGGAGCGTCGGGCCAATCGGATCGTCTACGGACGCCGCGAGACCCCCTATGAGGTGCTCTCCAGCTTTTCCCAGCGAGTGGCCGAGGTCGACCCGGGGGTGTTGGTCCAGATGGCCAGGTCGCTGGCTGAGGGGACCACCGCCGAGTCGGTCGGAATCTGGTCTGGTGCAGGTGCCGGCGAGCGGTTGATCGCCTCATGGCCGGATGGAGCGGGAGCCTACCCTGCGGGTCGGGTCGCCACGAAGCCCATCGTCCACCACGGCGACGTACTGGGACGGGTGACTCTCACCCTGTCCCCCGGGCAGGCCCTCCTCCCCATGGACCAGAAGCTGATGTCTCAGGTGGCGTCCGGTCTTGGGCTCGCCCTCCGCAATCGGTTGTTGACCCAGGACCTGCAGATCCGGGTGGAGCAACTCCGCCAGTCACGCCGGCGGATCGTTGCCGTCCAGGACCAGACGCGTCGGCAGCTGGAGAGGAACCTTCACGATGGTGCCCAGCAGCGGCTGGTCGCCCTGAAGATCAAACTGGGGCTAGCCACGGCGATGGCCGAAAAGGAAGAACTCGACGGCTTGAGCGCCGTGCTGGCTGACCTAAGGGACCAGTCCGATCGGGTTATCGAGACAGTCCGCGAGTTCGCCCGGGGCATCTACCCGCCGCTCTTGGAGGCTGAAGGACTGGGCGCTGCCCTGTCGGCCAATTTCCGAAAGGCGCCGGTTCCGGTGAGCCTGCAGTCGTCCGGTGTCGGCCGCTATCCCCGCGAACTCGAGGCGACCGTCTACTTCTGTCTGCTCTATGCGGTCTCCGGTGCCGTGGCACGCGGGGCGGGCTCGGTTCAGGTGCTGGTTGACGAGTCGGACGGCTCATTGTTGTTCCAGGTGAGGGACGACGGCGTCGCCGCCTCCGCGGCGGAGATGGTCAACCTGGTCGACCGGGTCGACGCCGCCGGAGGCAGGCTGAAGGTGGACTCGAGACCGGGTCACGGCACCCTCGTCGATGCCAGCCTCCCCGTCCTCGAAGCGGCAGCGATATGAGCCGCCGAGCCTGGACCTGGTTGGCTCTTGCTGCGGTTGGAGCTTTGGGGTTGATCTCCTCGGCATCTGTGACCATCGCACGGGGTGACTGGGCAGCGGCCCTGATCGTGTTGCTGGTCGGGTGGCCCTTGGTTGGTGCCGTGCTGGTGATCAATCGACCGAAGAACGGAATCGGCAGGTTGATGGTTGTCTTTGCCTGCCTTTTTGGGATCTCGATGCTGGCCGAGACCGTTGTGGCGCTGGGCAACGAGGGGGTCCCGGTGCCGGGGTTCGACCTGTTCACCTGGCTGGCCCTGGTCGTCATCACCCCGGTGATGACCGTGGTCGTCCTGTTGATTGCCTATTTCCCTTCCGGGAAGGTCGAGTCCGAGTGGCTTCGCTGGCCCTTGCGAGTGCTGGTCGGCGTCACCGTATTGGGTGTTGCCGTCCGGGCGATCCTTCCAGTGAGCATGTTGAGCGGTGACACGACGATCACCAACCCCTGGGGTATCGAGACTCTCGCCCCGCTGGTCCCGTTGGACGGCCTGGGTTTCGGTGTCGTCTTGGTGGTCCTGGCTCTGGCTGCGGTCGATCTCGTGGTGAGGTGGAGGAGGTCAACCGGTGTTGTGAGGCTCCAGATGCGCGCCCTGGCCTTGGCGATCGGGTGGTTCGCCTTTGGGGTTGCCTTCAGCGCAGCTCTGGCGCTCGCCGGATTGGAGGAGGCGCAGCTCATCAGAGTCGAGAACGTCGCCTGGGTCTTGGGGCTCGCCGCGTTCCCGGTCGCCATCGGCGTGGCCGTCCTCCAATACCGCCTCTACGACGTCGATTTGGTGATCAATCGCACCGTGGTGTTCGTCGTGTTGGTCGGGTTCATCGCTGTCGTTTACGGGACTGTGGTGGTGGGTGTCGGCTCGGTCCTCGGCGGTGGAGGGGGAGGTTGGGCCTCCATCCTCGCCACGGCAGTGGTGGCCCTCGCCTTCGAGCCGGTTCGTCACGTCGCCCAACGCTGGGCCAACCGCTTCGCCTACGGCCATCGGGCGACCCCGTACGAGGTGCTCTCCGACTTGACCGAGCGACTCACCGGGTCTGGGCAGGGAGGGGACATCCTCGACCGGATGGCCTCCCTCCTGGTTGACGGGACCGGCGCCGAGAGGGCGACCGTCTGGCTGGGAAGCCCGGGGGAGATGCGCCCGGTGGCCACGTCGGGGGAGAACGGGAGTGGGTCACCCGTCGATCTCTCCGCCGACACCGTCTTCCCGGTGGTTCACCATGGCGAGACCGTGGGCGCTCTGGAGGTGGTCAAGCCGCGGGGTATGGCACTGTCGCCTCAGGAGAGATCCCTGATGAGCGACCTGGCCGGGTCGGCAGGTGCGGTGCTCGGCTATGAGCGACTCAACGAGTCGCTGGCGCACGCCGCGAAGGAGATCGGGTCGTCCCGGCGTCGTCTGGTCGGGGCCGAGGGAGAGGAGCGAAAACGTCTGGAAGAGGAGCTCAACGAGGGCGCCCAGCAGCTCATCCTGGCGCTTAAGGTGAACATCGGCCTGGCTCGGCGGGCAGCGGCCGATTCGGGATCCCCGGGTCTGGTTGCTTTGCTCGATGGTCTCATCCAGGACGCCCAGGCTGCACTCGACGAGGTGCACAACCTGGCCAAGGGGATCTACCCGCCGGTCCTGGAGAGTGATGGCCTCGGTGCGGCGGTGTCGGCACTGGCCGCAGGGGCTCCGGTGGAGGTCGAGGTGAGCCGTGACGGAATCGGGCGCTATTCGCGCGAGGTGGAGTCGGCGGTCTACTTCGACATCTCCGAGGCGCTGACCAACGCGGTCAAGCACGCCCGCCCGCCGGTTCGAGTGACGCTGGCCGACCACGAGGGAGTGCTCCGGTTCTCGGTGTCCGACTCGGGCCCGGGCTTTGACCCTGGGAAAGCCCGGGAAGGCTCGGGCCTGGCCAATCTTCGTGATCGGGTCGACGCGGCGGGAGGAAAGATCGAGGTCAGATCCGCTCCAGGGGAAAGGACGACCATCGAGGGGGAGATACCCGTCGCCGGAGCAAGCGCTGGCCCGGTCTAGTGAGCCGCCCTCCAGGTGTCCTGGAGGCGAGAGGGCTCGAACTCGGACTTGGAGACGAAGGCGATGGCTCCGGCCTCGAGTGCCCTCGCTTCGTATTCCTCGTAGGTGGACAGGCCGATCACCTTCACCCCGCGATTGGCGGCAAGGATGCGACGGGTGGCTTCGGTGCCGTCGATACCGGGCAGGTTCATGTCCATCAGGACCAGATCAGGGCCGAGCTCTTTGGCCAGGGAGACGCCTTCTTCACCACTCGCCGCCTCACCGACCACGGTGAACCCGTCAGCTAGCTCGACCACCAGGCGGGCGGCGGATCGGAACGACTCCTGGTCGTCGACGATGAGGACCTCGACGGTGTCGTTCAAGGTGTGCACCCTGACATTGTCCTCACTCGACGGCCGGTGAGGAAGGAGGCTGACGGGAGAAACCCGGTGTGGACAACCACACTCAGCCGCTGTCGGAGAGGAAGACCAGGACCGCGCTCACCCGTCGGTTGGTGTCCTTCTCTGGCAACAGGTCGAGCTTGGTGAAGATCGAGTTGATGTGCTTCTCGATGGCACGCTCGGATAGGTAGAGGGTCTCGGCGATGGCGGCGTTGCTCTTCCCCAGGGCCACCTCGGAGAGGACCTCTCGCTCGCGCTCGGTGAGCCGGTGGAGCGGCGACTCGGGGCGGGTCCTGGCCTCGACCAGTGCGTCCACCACCTTGGGATCGACCACCGATCCGCCGGCGCAGACCTCCTCGATGGCACGCTCCAATTGGGCCAGGTCTCCGAGCCGCTCCTTGAGGAGGTAGGCGAGCCCCGCCGAGCCGTTCTCGAAGAGGGTGAGGGCGTACTCCGGCTCGACGTACTGGGAGAGCACGACAACGCCGGTGTCCGGGTAGCGGCGCCGAATCTCCCGCGCCGCGCGGACCCCCTCGTCGGTTCGGGTCGGTGGCATCCGGATGTCGGTGATCACCATGTCCGGCCGATGGGTTTCCACCGCCTCGAGCAGCTCGTCGTAGTTCTCCACCGACGCCGCCAACCGGTAGCCGGCGCTCTCCAGGAGCATCCGAACCCCTTCCCGAACGATGTAAGCGTCCTCGGCAAGGACGATCGAAACCGCCACCCCGGCACGTTACCGGCGAGGGTGCCTATGCATTTGCACCAGGTCGCGAAAAACGCCACCTGGTGCATTTGCATAGGCGCAGGTTGTTGTTGCTCTGGGTGTCTCGCCGTTACATTCGGGTGCGTACGCCGAACCCGGGTACGTTGCCTGGGGCGGGGAACCCGCTTCTCGGGGCGAATCCGGGCCGGAGCCCGGTAGAGCACCTTCCAGCTCGAGCCCGTCAGCTAACCCCGCAGGCGATGAGGAAGG
>CAZNDH010000021.1:0-35084 GCA_964571765.1 uncultured Acidimicrobiaceae bacterium | reverse complement strand
GTGGCGAGCAGCAACGGGTAGCCATTGCTCGGGCCCTGGCCAACCGGCCAAAGCTCCTCCTCGCCGATGAGCCCACCGGCCAGCTCGACTCCCGGACCGGTCAGACCATCATCGAGCTTATCCATGACCTGGTTCGCCGCGAGGCGGTGTCGGTGATCATCGCCACCCACGATCCGGCACCGCTCTCCCTGGCCGACGAGGTCGTCGAGCTGCGGGACGGCCACATCGTCGGCGACTAGCGCACCGAGTTCAGCTCAGCGGATGGCTACCAGGTCTACGCCGCCGGCGTCGATCATCGCTCGGTGGGCCTGCACCGGATCGGTCTCGGGGTGGTCGGCCCGATAGTGGACCCCCCTCGACTCGGTTCGCCGCAGGGCCGCCATCACCATCATCAGGCCCAACTCGACGGCATTACGCCCCGCCAGGGTGCGCCGCAGCACGTTCTCCAGGTCGTTGAGGGCGTGTCGGGCCTCCTGAAGCCGATCGCCGGTACGCACCAGGCCAACCCGATCCCACATGATCCTGCGTAGGTCCTCGAGGGCCGGCCCCGCCACCATGGGCAGCTCAAGCGCCTCGACGGGAACCCGCAACGGGGCATCGGGCAGTGGTGAGCCCCGGCCCACGTCGGCGGCTACCCGGACGCCGAACACCAGGCCCTCGAGCAGCGAGTTGAAAGGGAGGCGCTCCGCCCCGTGGGCGCCGGTCGAGGCGCACTCGCCCACCGCCCACAGGCCCTCCACCGAGGTGCGACCCCAGGTGTCGACATCGATACCCCCGATGTAGAAGTGGGCCGCGGGGAACACCGGGAGCAGGTGCTCGGACGGATCGAGGTTCACCGACGTGGCGTGGGCGGTGACCGTGGGGAACCTCTCGTGAAAGTGGGTTATCCGTCGAGCATCGAGGTAGGCGCCCGACCCTCTGTCGTATTGCCAGAAGATGGCTCGGGCCACCATGTCGCCCGGAGCCAACTCGCCGTCAGGGTGGTAGCGGTCCATGAACCGGCTGCCATGGGGGTCGACCAGAGTGGCCCCCTCAGCCCTGAGGATCTCGGGCAGGGGGGGCATCGGGTCCTTGCCGACCCGGAGCGCAGTGGGATGAAACTGGGTGAACTCCAGGTCGGCGAGTCGGGCCCCGGCCCGCCCGGCCATGACGATGCCGTCACCGGTGACCCCCCCGGGGTTGGTGGTGTGGGAGAACATGCGACCCACCCCACCGGTCGCCATGATCACCGCCGGAGCCAGGTAGGCCACACGCCGCTTCCCCCGTGCAGTCAGAACCCCGACGACCCTCTCCCCGCCCCGGACCAGGTCGACCCCCCGGGCTTCGATCATCTCGACGGTGTCGGCCGAGTCGGCCGCCTCGGTGAGGACCCGCATCACCTCCGCACCGGTGGCATCGCCGTCGTAGCGGACCACCCGACCCGCACCTTGGTGCCCCTGATGGCCGAGGAGGAGCACACCGTCGGGGTCGTGGTCGAACTCGGCACCCCGCGCGATCAACCGGGAGACGGCCTCGGGGCCACCATCGGCGAGGATCTCCGCGGCCTCGATCGCCGCCAGCCCGGCCCCGGCGGCGACGGTGTCACGAGCATGGAGATAGGGGGTGTCACCGGGCCCGATTGCTGCAGCGACGCCCCCTTGTGCCCACCATGAGGACCCTGGGTCACCCGAAGAGAGAACGAAGGCCCGCTCCAGCGCCAATGCCGCCGTAAGTCCGGCCACCCCAGATCCCACCACGAGAGGCGCGTCGAGCTCGACGATCTTCACCATGGCCGACGGGGCACCTCAACTCCAGCGGGCAGCCGCTGGCGCGCTCCAAATTGGGATACGGTCGATGATGGCTCCCGGACGTTTCGGCGATGTTAGGGAAGCGCGGTGGCCTCCCCCCGACCAGACTCCTCGGAGAGAAGTGCGAGCTCGACGCCATTGCTGACACCGAGCTTGGGGTAGACCGAGCCAGGTGGTTCCCCACGGTGCGGACGCTCATCCCCAAGGTGGCAGCGATCGTCCCATCATCCGTGCAGCCAGTAGACCCCAAGCCCTGCTCCCATAACCACCGCGTGCCGGTGTCGCTCGACGCTCACGCAACCTCCTTCTGGGTCCCCGTGAGAGTGTCCACAGACCTAGCGGAGGTCCGGAGTGCCACCCTACATGTGGGAGATGATGGCGTCACCGAACTCCGAGGTCTTGACCTCGGTGGCGTCGTCGGTGAGACGTGCGAAGTCGTAGGTAACCGTCCGGGCGGCGATGGCCCCCTCTAGACCCTTGATGATCAGGTCGGCGGCGCCATCCCAGCCCATGTAGCGGAACATCATCTCGCCGGAGAGGATCACCGAGCCGGGGTTGACCCTGTCCAGGCCGGCGTACTTGGGTGCGGTTCCATGAGTCGCCTCGAACACGGCCACCCCGGTGTCGTAGTTGATGTTGCCTCCCGGGGCGATCCCGATCCCGCCGACCTGGGCCGCCAGGGCGTCGGAGAGGTAGTCGCCGTTGAGGTTGGGAGTGGCGATCACATCGAAGTTGCTCGCCCGGGTGAGGATCTGCTGCAGCATGGCGTCGGCGATCACGTCCTGGACGAGAAGACGGTCGCCGGGATCCCCGCCGCAGTCTGCCCAGGAGACCGCCACGTCGGAGAACTCCTCGCGTACCAGGTCATAGCCCCAGTTGCGGAAAGCCCCTTCGGTGTACTTCATGATGTTCCCCTTGTGGACCAGGGTCACCGAGCGGCGGCCGTTGGCCAGGGCGTGTCGGATCGCCGCCCTGATCAGCCGCTTCGAGCCGGTCACCGACATCGGCTTGACTCCAATGCCCGAATCGGGCCTGATGTCCCAGCCGAACTCCTCGCGGAGGAAGCCGATCAGCCTGGTCGCTTCGGGTGAGCCCTCCTCGAGCTCCATGCCGGCGTAGACGTCTTCGGTGTTCTCCCGAAAGATCACCATGTCGACCTGACCGGGATCCTTCACCGGGGAGGGGACTCCGGAGAACCACCTCAGGGGGCGAACGCATGCGTAGAGGTCGAGGATCTGGCGGAGAGCGACGTTGAGCGAGCGGAAACCGCCGCCGACAGGAGTGGTCAGGGGGCCTTTTATCCCCACCAGATATCGACCGAAGGCCTCCACGGTCTCGTCGGGGAGCCAGGTACCCAGCTCCTCGTGGGCCTTCTCGCCTGCAAGCACTTCCTCCCAGGCGATCCTCCGCTCCCCGCGATATGCCTTCTCCACCGCGGCGTCGAAGACCCGGACCGATGCCGCCCAGATGTCGGGCCCGGTGCCATCACCCTCGATGAAAGGGATGATGGGGTCGTCGGGTACTACCAGGCCGTTCGGCCCCATCGTGATCGGTCTGCCCATGCAAGAGACTCCTCGGAAAAGCGAAACGGGCCGCTGATCCTAGTGAAACCTGGGACGGTTCCCCGATGTGCCCCACTTTCTTCCGTTGGGTGAGGCTCCTCGGGCAAGGCCTTCCCACTAACGCCCGGAGAACGAATGCCTATCCGGCACGACGTGCCTGGGCCGCGCTCAGGGTGTTGGCGAGGAGCATGGCGCGGGTCATTGGACCGACACCTCCGGGAACCGGGGTAATCGCCCCGGCGATCACGGACACCGGTTGGTAGTCGACATCTCCCACCAGGCCCTCCGGGGTGCGGTTGACCCCCACGTCGACCACGGTGGCGCCCGGAGCGACATGCTCGGCGGTTATCAGGCCAGGAACGCCGGCCGCGGCGATCAGTATGTCGGCCTGGGTCGTCAGAGGCGCCAGCTCGCCCGAACGCGAGTGGGCGATGGACACCGTGGCGTCGACACCTTTCTCCGAGAGGATCATCGCCAGGGGCCGGCCCACCAGGAAGGACCTGCCGACCACCACCACACGCGTCCCTGCGATCGGGATCCCGTAGTCCTCCAGCAGCCGGACGACTCCGCTTGGAGTGCAGGGTCGAAGCCCGGGCCGCCCGAGGATCAGCTTGCCCAGGTTGAAGGGGTGAAGCCCGTCGACATCCTTGCCGGGGTCGATTTGCTCGACGATCGCCTCCGAGTCGAGGTCTCCGGGAAGAGGGAGTTGGACCAGGACACCGTCCACCTCGGCGTCGAGGTTGAGCATGTTTACCAGTTCCTCCAGTTCGTGCTGGCTGGTGGTCGCGGGTAGCTCGTGATGAATCGACCTGACTCCGACGGCCCCGGCGTCATGACGCTTTCCCCGGACATAGCTGTGTGAAGCCGGATCGTCGCCCACCAGGACGGTGGCCAGCCCCGGGACATAGGGAAGGCCGGCGACCACGTTCGCCACCTCCTCGCGGACCCGGCCGGCAACCACTCTCCCATCGAGGACCTGGGCGCTCATCCAGTGCTCTCGCCACTGGCGTTGGCGATGATCAGGCCGAGCCACGGGCACCGATGGCAAGGACGCAGGTGCACCCGTGGGTGCGCCAAGGACGAGGAAGCAGCGAGCGGTGTCATCTGGCCAACCTGAACGCGGCGAACGTTAGTGGTCGGGGCACTAATGCCTGAAGTGCCTTCCCCCGGTGAACACCAGGGCGATGCCATGCTCGTCGGCGGCGGCAATCACCTCCGGGTCGTTGCGCGATCCCCCCGGCTCGACAATCGCGGTCACCCCGGCTGCGGCCAGAACGTCGACGCCGTCCCGGAAAGGGAAGAAGGCGTCGGAAGCTGCCACCGCGCCCTTGGCCCGGTCGCCGGCGCGGGCCACCGCCCGCTCCCCGGCACCCACCCGGGACTGGTCCCCGGCACCGATGCCAACCGCCTGGTTTTCCCGGGCTATCACTATGGCGTTCGACCTGGCGTGTGCCGCCACCTTCCAGGCAAAACGGAGTGCCGACTCTTCCTCCTCGGTGGGGACCCGCTCCGAGACGGTCACCCACTCCTCACCCACGTAGGTGTCCGGCTCCTGGACGAGGAAACCTCCCTCGATCCGCCGGAAGTCTGTGCCTGGTGTGGGATAGGGCGCGGTGAGGACCCGCATCCCGGAGCGGCTTGACAGTGTCTCCAGTGCTTCGCCGGATACCGCGGCGGCGATCACCACCTCGACGAAGCGGCCCGAGATCACTTCGGCGGTGGCCCGGTCGAGCTCACCGGCGAGGCCGACCACCCCCCCGAATGCCGCCTGGGCGTCACCCTCCCACGCCGCTTCGAAGCTCTCGAGGAGGCTGGCGGCCCGAGCTGCCCCGCTAGGGATGGCGTGCTTGACCACCGCAGCCGAGCCTGGTCCCAGATCGGCGCAGAGGCGCCAGACCGCCTCGGCATCGGCGTAGTTGTTGAACGACATCTCCTTGCCCTGATGGAACAGTGCGGAAGCCCACCATGGATCCGACCCGGCATCCCGGTACAGGGCGGCCTCCTGGTGCGGGTTCTCCCCATAGCGGAGCTCGGCGACCCGCCTCAGAGGAACTACCATGTCGTGGCCCAGCCAGCCGACGATGGCGGCGTCATAGGCCGCGGTGTGGAAGAAGGCCGCGGCGGCCAGCCGACGACGCAGCTCGGCCCCCAGACTCCCCCCCTCCACCGCCACCGCCACCTCCTGGTACTGGGCAGGGGAGACCACCACACCGACGAAGCGGTGGTTCTTGGCCGCCGCCCTGATCATCGCCGGCCCGCCGATATCGATCATCTCGATCAGCTCACCCTCATCGGCCCCGGAGCCGAGGGTCTCCGAAAACGGGTAGAGGTTGCATACCACCAGGTGGAAACGCTCGATGCCCCCAGCATCCAGCTCGTCGTCATCCTCGGGACCACGGGCCAGGATCCCACCATGAATCCGGGGATGGAGGGTCTTCACCCGCCCGCCAAGGATCTCGGGTGCCCCGGTGACCCGGCTCACCCGGGTGACTGCTACCCCGGCACCCTCGAGGGTGGCCGCGGTCCCCCCCGATGAGACGATCTCCCAACCTGCAGCGACCAGCCGCCGGGCGAAGTCGACCAGCCCGGTCTTGTCGTACACGCTGACCAAGGCCCTCACCTCAGAACCACCTTCCCCGCCTCCAGGTAGAGCCCACCTTCGACAAAGGAGCGGACCAGCTCCGGGTAGATGCGGTGCTCCACCTTCTGGATCCGGGCGTGCAGGGTGGCCGCATCGTCCCCTGGCTCCACCGGAACACGATGTTGGACGATGATCGGGCCGTGGTCGACCTGCTCGTCGACGAAATGCACGGTGACCCCGGTCACCTCGGCCCCGGCTGCCACAGCAGCCTCCACCGCCCGTGCCCCGGGGAAGTCGGGAAGCAGAGAAGGGTGGATGTTGAGGATCCGGCCGGGAAACCGGTCGATGAAGTCCGGGGATAGGATTCGCATGAAGCCGGCGAGCACCACACCTTTGGCACCCGAGGATTCGATCCGATCGGCGACCGCCCCCGAGAAGGCCGACCGGTCGGGGAAGTCGGAGTAGCGGACCACCGCCGCGGGTATCCCCGCCGCCTCGGCTCGAGCCAAAGCCCCGGCTCCGTCACGGTCGGCTAGGACCAATGCTATGTGGTGCCTCACCCCATCGTTGTCGATGAGGGCCTGGAGATTGGTGCCCGATCCCGAGGCGAGCACTGCGATTTCGATGGTTCCTCCAGGGTCGGTCCGGCGGGGAGTGTAGGAGGAGGGAGCCGGTCCCGGACCCTAGGAGCCACCGATACCATGCCCGTGGTGAACGGTGTCGCCCCTGTGCCCGCCGCCGAGTGGGAAACATGGGTCACGGAGAACCAGGGCCTCATCCTCGACGTCCGCGAGCCATATGAATGGGAGGCGGGGACGCTGCCCGGCGCCCTCCTCATCAGCATGGGCGAGCTGCTCGAGCGTATCGACGAGCTCCCCCGGGACCGGCCGATCCTCTGCGTGTGCCGGTCGGGTAGCCGGTCCCACCAGGTCGCCGCATACCTGGCGATGTCGGGCTTTGCCGGCCCGGCGAACATGGTTGGCGGGATGAAGGCGCTGGGGCTCCAGGACTGAACCATGGGAGTTCCAGCCGGTCTCGCCGGGATGGGACACGGGAACGATCGCCTGGGCACCGACCATCTGTGTACCGGGCCCCCCGCTCGATGGGGAAGTTTCGACCCGGTGGGCCCCACGAGGGGGATGACAGTGTTGGTGGCGACGATGACCGATAATGGGAACTGACAGTGAGCGACGACACCGAAACGGATCGACATTCCCCGCCAGGGGCGCAGCCCGAAGACGACAGTTCGTTCCAGGTGCCCACCCTCCGCTGGGCGGTGCCCGCCGTCCTGGTGGTCGCGGTGGTGGCACTGGTGGCGGTTGCCCTACTCCGAGGCCCCTCGAGCTTCGATCCAACCACGCCTGAGGGAGCGGTCCAGGACTACCTGCTGGCCATCAGCGATCAACGATGGGAAGACGCCTTCGCGGTGCTCGACCCCGACTCCTTCCCGGGGTGCGAGCCGGAAGACATTCGCGCCGGCCAGATCGAACCGTTCACCGCTACGCATGACGGGACCAGGATCCAGGCCGGCCGGGCCATGGTCGACGTCCGGCTCAGGTTCAGCGATCAGGGTGGGATCGGCGGCGGCTGGGAGTCGTGGGAGCAGTTCACCCTCGTCGAGCGGGACAGCTTCTGGTACATCACCGGCGAGCCCTGGCCCTACTTCCACTGGAACTGCGTGAGGGCGTGATGGCCTTCGGACTGATCCCCCTGGTCCTGCTGGTGGTGGTGGTCGTCGCCGTGGTAACCCTGGTGCGACGCAACGCCGGCCCCGGGCGATCATCAGCCACCGGGGACGGTGGGGACGTTCTCGCCTACCTGTTGATGGCGATCGCGGTGGGAGTGTCGGTCTTCTCGGTGGCCCGGTTGGCTCGCGCTGCTTTCCCGGGGGGCGTGTTCATCTTCGACCCGGAACGCGAAGTGGCAGCCGCACTGGCCGGGATCGTCGTCTCGGCACCCTTCACTGTCTTCTTGTGGAACCGGCAGAGGAAACGCCGAGCCCTTCACCCGCATTCGGCGGGATGGACGCTCTATCTGTCGCTCATCGAGGCCGTGTTCATGACGGTGTTCGTCATTGCCCTGTTCCAGTTCCTCGACTGGCTGTTCTCCTCGGGCCGTGCAATGGCATGGACCGATTTGGTGGTGTATGGGGCGGTGGTGGTATTACATGAGATGGCGGTGCGTGCCACGCCACCGGGGCCGGATGCGGGAGAGCTCCCCCGCGTCATCGGGACCGTCATAGGCCTGGTGCCGCTGATGATCGGCCTCGGGGGCTTCATCTACTGGGGTCTGGCAGAGCTCTACGGAACTCTGGCCACCCAGCCCTCGGACGGCATCAGCCTGGGCACCTCCCTGGCCTTCCTGCTCACCGGTCTACCGGTGTGGTGGTACCGGTGGATCAGGAAGTGGCGCGACGACGCCGGGCCGGCCCGCTGGTCGTTCACCTTCCTGGCCACCGCAGGGAGCCTTTCTGTGGCCATCGGCTCGACCGTTGTCGTCGTCGCCCAGACCATGATCTATCTGCTGACTTCGACCAGACCGGCAGGACAGCACTTTGGGTTCCTCCCCGCGGCGCTAACCGTCGCCCTGGTGGCGGTCATCGTCTGGGCCCATCACCGCCGCATGCTGGGGAGGGAGCGCGACGACCCGGTGCGGGCCTACGAGTACTTGAGCACAGCCTTTGGCCTCTCCGCTGCCATCGGCGGTGCCACCACCCTGATCACCGCGGTGCTATCGCCGTCACCGTTCGTGGGCAACTCCGACGACCTGGCCATCGTCGGGGCCACCATCGTGGTGTTCGGGCTGGCTGTCTGGTACAGATTCTGGTCACGGGCACAGGCGATGCCCCGTGGGATCGAAGCCGCCTCGACACCCCGCCGCTTCTATCTCCTCGGGTTGGGCGTGGTCACCGGGCTGATCGGCGCCGGGGCCCTGATCACGGCTCTGGTGTTCGTGTTCCAGGCCCTCCTCGGGGTGGACACCCTGTCCACCGGGTTCGTCGCCGCCCTGGGGCTGACCATCTCCGCGGGGGCGGCTGCCGCTCACCTCTTCCGCACCTACGCCGCCGACCGCGAACTGACCCGTGACCGGAGCACGGTCACCCCCTTCGACGTCACCGTGATCACCAGCCATCCGGGGGCCCTGGCGGCGAGGTTCCCCAAACAAGCCCGGCTGCGCGTCGTCTATCGGGATGACGACAACGGCCCCGTCGACGACGAGATGGCCGATCGAATAGTCGAGGCGGTCGCAGGCAGGTCATCGATCGTCTGGGTCGACGAGACCGGATTCCGGGTGGCTCCTGCCCGTTAGCGGCCGTCCCGGGTTGGGGACGTTCAGATGACCTGGCTGGTCCACCGACTGCTTGGGCTCCTCGGCTGGAGGTTCGAAGGCTCGGTCCCGCCGGTGCCCAAGATGGTGATCATCGGCGCTCCCCATACGACCAACTGGGACTTCGTGCTCTTCCTCGGTGCGCTCAGCGCCTACCGAATCGAGGCCAGGTACATCGGTAAACACACACTGTTCCGCGGGCCGCTCGGCTGGTTCTTCACTCGAACGGGCGGAATCCCAGTCGACCGGTCCCGGCCTGGGGGAATGGTCCGACAGGTCGCCGAAGTCTTCGAGCAAGAAGATGAGATGATCCTGGTCGTCGCACCTGAGGGGACCCGCAAAGCAGCTCCCTACTGGAAGTCGGGGTTTCTCCATATCGCCGCCGCTGCGGCCGTTCCCCTGGTGCCGGCCGCGGTCGACTACCGGGGCAAGAGGGTCGCCCTGGGTCCGGCGATCCCCTACCAGGGAGACCCGGTTGCCTTCATGGGCAAGATCCGGGAGTTCTTAAGCATCGGCAATGGGCTGCGCCCCGAGGGGATGGGACCGGTCCGGATCCGGGAGGAGGGGACCTGATCACGATTTCTCCGCCAGCCTCCTGAAGTCGTCGTCGTCGACGCCCGAGGGCCCCAGCTTGATCAGGTCGCGGCCGAACCTCTCCCGGATGGCGTCGACCGACGAGTCGAGACTCCGCCGACGCTGGTCCGCAGGTGACCCCACCCGGTCAACCGAGCCATCGTCGAGGCCTAATTCGAGCTGGACGTGGGCATCGGCGGCCAGCCCCGACACCGAGAGCCCGATCAGTGTCACCGGCTCACCCCGGGACACCTCGAGGCCCCGCTCCAGCAAGCCGAGGGCCAGAGCGGTCAGCGCTGCCGTGGACGCGGTGGGCGCCCCCAGAGTATGGCTCCTGGTCACCGAGCGGGGACCGGGGAACCTGACTCGGACGGTCAGCGTCGACCCGACCCTGCCCTTGGCCCTCAATCTGCGGCCCACCCGGTCGGCGAGCCCGAGAACCACCACCCCCATCTCACCACGTTCGACCAGGCCGGGTCCGAGTGCCTGCTGACTGCCGACGCTCCCTGCCCTGCGGCCGCCTCTCACCCGTCGGGCATCGTGGTTCCAGGCCAGGGAGCGGAGGGTCGCCGCCACCGACCTCCCCAACGCCGGCGCGAAGGCACCGTCCGGCACCTCGCCGAGCTCTCCGATGGTCCTGACCCCGAGCCGGTGGAGCTTCTCGGCAGTGACTCGCCCCACGCCCCACAGTGCCTCGACGGGGAGGGGATGGAGAAAGTCGAGCTCCTCCCCGTGGGGGACCACCACCAACCCGTCGGGCTTGGCCCGGGCCGAGGCGATCTTGGCGAGAAACTTGGTCGATGCCACCCCCACCGATAGGGGGAGCCCGGTCTCAGAACGGACCCTCGAACGCATGGCCCTGGCGATCTGGGAGGGCGAACCGAGCAGGTGAATGCTCCCCGACACGTCGAGAAACGCCTCGTCGACCGAGATCTGCTCGACCACCGGAGTGACCTCATCGAAAATCGCCATCACCCGATCGGAGATCTCGAGGTAACGGTGGAAATGCCCGGCCACCACCACCGCCTGGGGACACAGCTCCAGGGCCTGGCGGGTGGACATCGGTGCCCTCACCCCAAAGGCGCGAGCCTCGTAGGAGGCGGCCACGACGACCCCACCACCCACCAGCACCGGGCGTCCGCGCAGCTCAGGGTCGAGCATCTGCTCGACCGAGGCATAGAAGGCATCGAGGTCGGCATGGAGGATTGCTGGCTCCACGCCATCATCTTGCCCTACCCCGGGGACAGGAATCAGGCGGATACGGCGGCGTTCCGCCTCAATGCCGACCGGTCGACCTTGCCGAGATGGGTCTGGGGGAGCGATTCGACGAACAGCACCCGACGGGGGCGCTTGTACGGTTCGAGGTGCTCCAACGACCAGGCGACCAGCTCATCCTCGGTCACCTCACCTGACATCACCACGAAGGCGACTGGGGCGGCCAGCCCGGCCCGGTCCTCAACGGCGACCACGGCGCATTCAGCCACTGCGGGGTGCTCGAGAAGCACCGACTCCAGCTCCTGTGGCCGGAACCACTTTCCCTTGACTTTGATGGCGTCGTCGGCCCGGCCCCGGTGGGTGACATAGCCATCTTCGTCCACCGAGACCAGATCGCTCCCGGCGAACCAGGGCGGGTGGAAAGCCTCGGCGGTGAGCTCTGGCTCATCCCAGTAGCCCAGGCCCAGGGAGTCGCCCCGGACCCAGAGGCGGCCCACCTCACCCGGCGCCACCTGGTCGCCGCGGTCATCACATACCTTGATCTCGAAACCGGGCACCACCTGGCCAACGGTCCCCGGACGGGCCTGACCCGGTCGATTCGACACGAAGATGTGCCACATCTCGGCGGTGCCCAACCCGTCGAGAAGCTCGACGCCGAAGGTGTCGAGCCACCGGTGGTAGAGGCTCTCGGGTAGAGCTTCCCCTGCTGAGGTAGTCAGACGTAGTGAGCCCAGGTCACGGGTCGAGGCGTCGGCCGCGCTCACCATCTGGTTGATAGCCGAGGGGACGTTGACCAGCACCGTGGGACGGTGTCGCTCGATCAGGTCGAAGAGGCGCCCGGGGGTGGGAGGATCGGGAAAGAGCACGGTCGAGGCACCCACCGAGAAGGGGAAGAGCAGATTGGACCCGGTGGCGTAGCCGAAGAACAGTTTGGGCACCGAGATGGTGATGTCATCGGGTCCCAGACCGAGCACCCCGTGACCGTAGAGCCGGGTGGTGTTGACCAGGCTGCGATGTGTCTGGGGGACGGCCTTGGGAGCGCCGGTGGTTCCACCTGAGAAGAGCCATATCGCCGGGTTACCCGGAGCGGTGGCCACCGCCGCCACCGAGGCTTGGGGAAGCCGAAGCTCGTCGCCGACCAACACTAGAGGCGGCCCATCGCCCTCGAGGGCGGTAGAGATCGAGCTGAAATGCTCTTCATGGATGATCACCGCGGCGGGGCGGGCCCGACCGAGGATCCCCCTGATCGACTGGGTAGTGAGACCGGGGTTGACCATGACGACGACCGCCCCGATGCGAAGTGTGCCGAACAGCGCGGCTACATAGTCGGGACCGTCGGGCAGCGAGATCACCACCCGGTCCTCCCGGCCCACATCGAGGCCGATGAGCAGCCTGGCGTATGAGGAGGCCCGGGCGTCGACCTCCCGATAAGTCGAGGCGCCCCGGTCGGTGCGGAGGGCGACCCGGTCCCCGGCGCCTTCGTCGATGCGGGCTCCGAGGAAGAACCGGTCGGCGTTGAGTGCCTCGGGCCAGTCGATCACAGTGTCCCAACGCTAGTGCTCTGACCACTGGCATCGTTGATGGTCGGCTCGAGCCCGGGCGCCGACGGCATGGCCGCAGGCCTACCCTAGGTTGGTCGAGACGAGGGCGAAGCGAGCGGTGTCATCTGGCTGACCCGAAGGCGGCGAACGTCAGTGGTGGGGGCACTTGCCGGATACCGTGACCGGATGAGGATCGCATTGGTCACCGGGCCGACCTCGGGGATAGGCCGCGCGGTGGCGCTTTCCCTGGCCTCCCAGGGATTCCACCTGGTGGCTGCGGGCCGGTCAGCGGACAGGCTGAAAGCCATCGTCAGCGAGATCGATGCCGCCGACGGCTCGGCCGAGCCTCTGCTGGTCGACCTCGCCTCCCTCCGTGGGGTGGCCAGGGCCGCCGACGAGTTCATCGAGACCGGCCGGGAGATAGACGTCCTGGTCAACAATGCCGGGGTGGCCGTCGCCCGGGGGACAACCGAAGACGGCTTCCAGGTCCAGTTCGGGGTCAACCACCTAGGTCACTTCATGCTCACCAACCGCCTGGTCCAAACCATGCGCCCGAGCAGTCGGGTGGTCCAGGTCTCTTCGAACATGCACTACCGGGTGGGCCATCTCGACTTCGACCGACTCACCCGCCCCACCCGGAGCCTCTTCGGGGTCCCTGAGTACAGCGTCTCCAAGCTGGCCAACGTCCTATTCGTCAGGGAGGCTTCGCGCCGCCATCGGCCCCTTGGGTTTCACGCGGTGCATCCGGGATTGGTCGACACCGGGATCTTTCCCCGCGTCCTCCGACCCTTCCTCCGCGGCATGGTCACCCCGGAAGCGGGGGCCGACACCGTGGTGTGGGCCGCCACCGACCCTGATCTCTCCTCGAGGTCCGGTGGCTACTACGCCGGTAGAACCGAACGGGAGCCGTCGCCGGCGGCTCTCGACGACCGGCTAGCCGCCGAGCTCTGGGAGCGATCGGAGGAGTGGTGCCGCAAGGCCATGGGCCACTAGCTTCATCCCCGATGAACGAGAGCCGGCCCCTCTACTACGGCGACTACCTGAATCTCGACGACCTCCTGGGAACCCAGGATCTGGTCAGCGCCCGCCGGGGCGAGGCGGTACACGACGAGATGCTCTTCGTCATCGTGCACCAGGCATACGAGCTGTGGTTCAAGCAGATCATCTGGGAGCTCGACTCGATCATCGCCCTCCTCGGCCAGCCCCTACTCGACGAGCGGGACATGGCCACCGTGGTCAACCGGCTGCGCCGGATCAACAGCATCCAGGGTCTTCTCATCGATCAGGTCGATGTTCTGGAGACAATGACACCGGTCGACTTCCTCGACTTCAGGGACTACCTGTTTCCCGCCTCGGGATTCCAATCCGCCCAGTTCCGGATGGTGGAGAACAAGCTCGGGGTGCGTCCCTGGGATCGGCTCAAGCTGGCCGGTGCGGTGTACACCGAGCGCTTCAGCGACGAAGACCGCCAACGGGTCGAGGCCACCGAGAGCGAGCCCAGCCTGTTCGACCTGGTCGAGAGGTGGCTGGAACGGACCCCGTTCCTCGACCATGGGGACTTCGACTTCTGGGACGCCTACCAACAGGCGGTTCATGACCGGATCCGAGCCGACCGCGCCGTGGTCGAGTCCAACCCGAATCTAAACGACGAGGAACGGGCGGGCCAGCTGGAGGATTTCGACTCGATCCTCGGCCAGTACCAGGCGGTGTTCGATCCGGAGCGCCACGCCATCGAGGTCGCCTCCGGCAGGCTTCGCCTCAGCCATCGAGCCTTCCAGGCGGCGCTGTTCATCAACCTGTACCGCGACGAGCCGGCGCTCCAGGAGCCGTACCGGCTTCTCGAGCTGCTCATGGACATCGAGGAAGGATTCACCATGTGGCGCTACCGGCATGCCCAGATGGCTTTACGCATGATCGGCAGGCGAATCGGCACCGGCGGCTCCGCGGGAGCCAAGTACCTGGAGCGCTCCGCCGAGCGGAGCCGGGCCTTCGGCGACCTGTTCAGCCTGTCCACCTTCCTCGTCCCTCGCGCCGACCGACCACGACTCCCCCAGGAGATCGTGGAGTCGATGCGGTTCCGCTACCAGCCGTGAGCCTCAAGGGGGGCTTCTCCCGGTTCCTCGCCGAACACCCGGACCGGCTCCACTTCGCCGCCCACTCCCACCACCCCTGGCCCGACGTGAGCTTCGTGGCACACCAGCGGGCCTGGCTCGACGCCGCCGAGATGATGGACGACAAGTGGGCACACGTCTTCGACGGACTGATCCCCTCGGTAGCCGGGCGCATCGCCGGCCTCATCGGTCTCGCCTCTGGCACCACCCTTGCCTTCGCCCCCAACACCCACGAGTTCCTGGTCAGGCTGTTCTCCTCGATCGAGCCGCCGGTGCGGATCCTGAGCACCGACGCCGAGTTCCACTCCTTCACCAGGCAGACCCGGCGCTGGGAGGAGGAAGGGCTCGCCATCGTCGACCGGGTGCCTGCCGAGCCATTCCACAGCTTCGCCGACAGGTTCACCACCGAGGCCCGCGCCGGGGTTCACGACCTGGTCTATCTGAGCCAGGTGTTCTACGACTCGGGGTTCGTCGTCCCCGAGCTCGACCGTGTGGTGGCCTCGGTGTCCGAGGAGAGGACACTGGTGGTGATCGACGGGTACCACGCCTTCATGGCCTTCCCTTTCAGCCTGGGCGCCATCCAGGACAGGGTCTTCTACCTGGCCGGCGGGTACAAATACGCCATGAGCGGCGAAGGGGTGTGCTTCATGCACTGCCCCCCCGGCTACGCCCCCCGCCCGGTCGACACCGGGTGGTACGCCGGCTTCGGCCAGCTGGAGACGGGCGTGGGCGATCGGGTCGCTTTCCGCGAGGACGGCTCCCGCTTCTCAGGGGCCACCTTCGACCCCAGCGGTCTCTACCGGATGGAGGCAGTGCTGGGCTGGCTCGAGGAGTCGGCGGTCACACCGGCAACCATCTCCTCCCATGTGTCAGAGCTACAGGCAAGGTTCCTCGGTTCGGCCCCTCCACCCGGGACCCTGGTCCCACCGGCCCCGTTCCCACGAGGAAACTTCCTCACCTTCGAGACCGCGGACGCCGCTGGGATGTATCGGGCCCTCCATCAGCGAGCGGTGATCACCGACTACCGCGGTGACCGTATCCGCATCGGCTTCGGTATCTATCAGGACCCTGCCGACGTCGATCGTCTCCTGGAGGCCGTCCACGGCCTCTCTTGATCGGAGCAGGGCCGGGGTGAGAATCTTGGCCCATGGCCGAGCCCTGGACACGTCCTGAGTGCTCCGCGAACAACGACGGCATCGCTTACACCTGCCAGCGCCGCGGCGTCCTGCGCAACCTGGCGACCGTCACCAGCCGCCAGTCGCTGACCCGGTTCCTGTGGATAACCGGGACCTCTCGGTGGATAATGGCTCATGGCGCTGGTTCCGGCACTGCGGGTGGTGGCCCTGTCACAGGTCATGCCCCACGAGGAGGTCGATCCCCTGAGGGTTGATCAGCTTCGGGCCCGGGTCGAGGCTGAAGGGGTCCAGGTCAACCCGGTGATCTGCGCCGAATTGGCCGGTGAGGGCTTGGTGGTGCTCGACGGGGCCACCCGGACCGAAGCACTCCGCCAGCTCGGCCTTGAATTCCTGGTGGCCCAGGTAGTCGACCCCTCCCGGGTTTCCCTGGAGACATGGCATCACGTCATCCGCAACTGCGCCTCCTCGGTGGTGATGGACCAGATCGCCTCACATCCCGAGCTCACCCTGTCCGACGCCCCGGGGACCCCCCGGGTGACCACAGCCGATCGCACCGTGGTCTCGGTTCTGGGCAACGGGCTGAGCCCCAACGCAACGATGTCGATGCTGGTCCGCTCGTACATCGGCCGTTGGACTGCCAGCCGCATAGTCGACCCTTCCCCCGACACCGTGTCATGGCGCTTCCCCGATTGGTCGGTGGTCATCGAGTTCCCGCCCCTGGACAGCCACCAAGTGCTGGAGGCCGCGCTCGGGGGTGATCTGCTGCCCGCCGGTGTCACCCGCTTCCTGGTGCCCGAGCGGGTGCTGCGGCTCAACGCCGATCTCGATCTACTGCGGGGTCCGGGTGGGCTCGCCTCCCGACAGGAGGCCCTGGATGGCCTGATCCATGCTCGTTCTCGCGCCGGGCGGGTGCGGCGCTACGAGGAGACTGTGGTGGTCCTCGACGACTGATGGCTCTTCACCCGTCTCTACTGTGATGGCGCTATGAGCGAAGGCCCTCTGGTGGCAGTAGTCGAGATCCCCGGCGGCAGCCGGAACAAGTACGAGATCGACAAGGAGACCGGGGAGATCTTCCTCGACCGAATGTTGTTCACCGCCACCCATTATCCGGCCGACTATGGGTACTTCCCCCACACTCTGGCCGAGGACGGTGACCCTCTCGACGTCCTCATCCTGGTAGCCGAGCCCACCTTCCCCGGCTGCCGGGTCCGGGTTCGCCCCATCGGGGTGTTCCTCATGGAGGACAGCGGCCTGCCCGACCACAAGGTGGTGGCAGTCCCCCACGGCGACCCCCGTTGGGACTCGGTGACCGACGTCGACCAGCTCGCGGTGCATCATCGGCGTGAGATCGAGCACTTCTTCGCGGTGTACAAGGAGCTCGAGGGAACCAAGACCGCTTCACTCGGTTGGCGGAGCGCCGAGGAGACCTGGCCGATCATCGACGCCGCCCGCATCGCCTACCAGCCGGCCTGACCGGCGCCTCGGTTGCCCTCGCCCCGGGGCCGCCTAGGGTGGGTGCCGAGACCCAACGGAAGGGAAAACCATGCTGCAGGTAACGCAGTCAGCCGCGGTCGCCCTCGAGACCATCCGGGAGAGGGATGGCATACCCGAGGACCACAGCACCCGACTCACCGCCGAACCCCAGCCCACAGGCGACGTCGCCATACGCCTCGAGTTCGTCGAGGACACCGCGGACGACGACCTGGTCACCGAGGAATCGGGCACCGAAGTCTTCGTCGACCCTCAAATCGCCGAGACTCTCGAGGACGCGGTCCTCGACGTCCAGGACAGCGAGTCCGGTCTCGCTTTCGTGTTCCGACCACAGGCGATGTAAGCCCGGCCCTCAGTCGGGACCGGGGACCACGGCCACACAAACCAGTTCGACCTTGGCCCCTGGTTCGAACAGTTCGTCGACCCCGATCAGCGCCATCGGGGGGTAGTGCCGCCCAAACACCTCCCGGTAGGCGGCACCCACCTCGGAGAGGGACTCCTTGTACTCGGGCAGAGCAGTGGTGTAGATGGTCATCGACACCAGGTCCGAGGGCTCTCCGCCAGCCTCATCTATCACCCGGGCCACCTTGGAGCAGGCAACGGCGAACTGAACGGCCACCGACCCGTCGAAAACACCGTCCGGCGCCTCCCCGGTCAGCCCGGCGAGGTGAAGCATCCGGCCCGATCCGGCTATCGCCCCGTAGGAGAAGCCCACAGCGGGCGGCAGGCCATCGGGGTCGAAGAGGTGGTGTCGGCTCATCGCCCGGTCCACTCTGGCGGCCTCTTCCCGCTGAACGCCCGGTAGAACTCGGCGTGGTCGGCAGTGGTCATCAGCAGTGCCTGGGCAAAGGCCTCCAACTCGATCGCCGATCCCAGGTCCATGTCCTGCTCCCGGCTCAACAGGACCTTGGTGGCCGCCAATGCGGTCGCCGGGCCGTCGGCAAGCCGCCGGGCCACCCCGTCGGTCTCCCCGGCCAGCTCCCCATCGGGCACCACCCTCGAGGCCAGGCCAATGTCCACGGCACGTCGGGGGTCGACTTGATCCCCCAGCAGGAGGATCTCGGTGGCCCGGCCCAGACCGACCACCCGGGGAAGGAGGTAGGCGGAGCCCATGTCGGCGCCGGCCAAGCCCACCTTGGTGAACAGGAAGTGGAACGAGGCGGACTCGGCCACGAGCCTCAGGTCGGCAGCGAGGGCGATCACCGCGCCGGCACCTGCGGCGGTGCCGTTGACCGCGGCGATGATCGGCACCGGGAGGCGGCGCATTCTCTCGACGACGGCGCCCGTCATCCGGGTGAACTCGAGGAGCCCACGGGTATCAGCCTCTTGGAGCGCTCCGATGATCTCCTCGACATCACCTCCTGAGCAGAACCCCTTCCCCTTCCCGGTGATCACCAGGGCTCGCACCTCGTCGTTGTGCTCCACCTCAGCCAGCAGGTCGCGCAGGTCGGCATAGGCCTCGAAGGTGAGAGCGTTGAGCCGCTCGGGGCGGTCGAAGGTGACCGTGGCCACCCCGGCCTCCACTGCGAAGGAGAAGTGCTCCCATGAGGAGGTGAATCCAGGCGAGGCGCGGAAGGGGCTCACCATCTGAGGGTACCCGGGACCACCCCGGCCCCGGCGTGTCGATGCAGGTAACTTGGCCTCGATGAGCGGTCGGGAACTCGTCGTCGAGGCCGAGAAGCTCGGTGGGGAGCTGGTGGGGTCGGCCGGCTCGGGTGAGCCGGGACGGGTCAACCGCGGGCTGGTCGCTGCCATCGCCGGAGCAGGGCTCTTCGATGCGCTGTTCGGGGACGATGGGGTGACAGCGACCCAGTTGTGCCAGATTCGCCAGGGCCTTGCCCGGAGCTGCCCCGCAGCCGAGACCGCCTTCGCCGTCCAGGGGCTGGGGGGTGTTCCCATCCACGTCTACGGGACGAGTCAGGCCCGGGAGCGATGGGTGACGTCGATCCGGTCGGGCGAGGAGGTCGCCGCCTTCGCCCTGACCGAGCCCGGCGCCGGCTCCGACGCCGGCGGCCTGACGCTTCGGGCGGAGCGCGACGGCGACGGCTTCAGGCTCACCGGGGAAAAGGCCTATATCTCCAACGCTCCCGACGCCGATGTGGCCACGGTGTTCGCCCGGACCACGCCCGACTCCAAGTCGCGAGGGATCACCGGGTTCGTGGTGGCGATCGACAGTGACGGTCTCGACGGAGAACCGATCGACATGATCTCGTCACACCCACTGGGGAGGTGGGTCTTCGACGGGGTCTACGTCCCGGCGAGCAATGTGCTCGGTGAGGTCGACCATGGTTTCAAGGTGGCCATGTCCACCCTCGACCTGTTCCGTCCCAGCGTGGGAGCAGCGGCCCTGGGAATGGCCGAGACCGCCCTCGGCATCGCCGTGGCCCACGCCACCTCTCGTGAGGCCTTCGGGGTCACCATCTCCGAGTTCCAGGGGGTGTCCCACCAACTCGCCGACATCCGGCTGTCGATCGAGGCCTCCCGCCACCTGGTGTACGCCGCCGCCGGTGTCTACGACTCGGGAGGAGGCGACCGGCTCACCGGGATGTCGGCCATGGCCAAGCTGGCTGCGACCGAGACCGCCCAGCAAGCAGTGGACATGGCCATCCAGGTGCTGGGGGCGCGTGGTCTCGAGGCGAGCTCCACCCTGGCCCATCTCTACCAGGAGGTCAGGGCCCTCCGCATCTACGAGGGAACCTCCGAGATCCAGCGCAATATCATCGCCAGGGAACTGCTGCGCGGCAGGATCTAGGAAATTCCCGCCGAAACTGACTTCCGCAGCATCCGTGGAATCCCGATCGCCGCATCAGGGTTTGGTTGGATATGAAGGATCTCAGAGAAGTCGTGGAGGAACCAGGGACGTCGTATGCGGTGGTGGGGGCGACGGACGCGCCAGGCAAGTATGGGGGAATCATCTACCGGGATCTGAGGCGCAAGGGCTACCCGGTCTACGCGGTAAACCCCAACCGTGACCAAGTCGCCGGCGACCCGGTGTGGGCAAAGATCACAGATCTGCCTGAGAAGCCGACCATGGTGGTGCTGGTGGTCCCCGCCGACATGGGCCGCAGCGTGGTCGCCGACGCCGCCGCGGCCGGCATCGACAATGTCTGGGTGCAGCCGGGCGCCTTCTCCGAAGAGCTCAAGGATGACCTGGAAAGAGGTGGATTCAACTGGCTGGCCGGGGCTTGTGTCATGGTGGAGACCCGGTCGGCCACGGGTTAACCGGGTGCCCCCAGGGCGTTCCGTATCGCCTCCGGGATGGTCACCGGGTTGAAGGTGTCCCGGTCGAGGAAGACCACCACCTCCCTCCCTCGGGCGACCACCGTCCCGTCGGAGAGCCGGTAGGTGCTAATAGCCAGCGTCATCGAGGTGTTGCCGAACTTCTCCACGTTTACCTCGGTCGACAGGGTGTCGCCCATGACGGCCGGGGCTTCGAAGTCGATCTCCATGCGGGCGGCAACCACATCGAGGCCGGTACCGCCCATGTCAGGCCCACCGAGGCCAGCGTCCTCGAACCAGTCGCTCACCGCATCGTCCCAGTAGCGTCCGTAGTTCCCGTTGAAGACGATTCCCTGCGGATCACAGTCCGAGTAGCGGACCTTCTGCGTTGTCGGCATGACCTCCACGGTGGTCGCCTTCCCTTCCCGAAGCAAGGACGGCCCGACCCGTTCCCTAGGGAATCCGAAGCCCCATGGGGTTCGTCCCACCCGAGGTTGGCGGGTTTAACGTCTCATCTCGTGGACACGTTGACCATCGACGGGGGGCCGTTGTTACCGGACCAGGTGGTTGCGGTGGCGCATCGAAAGGCGAGGGCAGTGGCCGCTGCCGACCTCGTCGAGCGGCTCGCCCCGGCGCGGGAGGTGGTCGACAGGGCGGTCGACTCCGGTGAGGTGATCTACGGGATCACCACCGGATTCGGCGCCCTGGCCGGAACCCCGATCGGCAGGGAGGAGACCGAGACCCTGCAGCTCAACCTGCTTCGCTCCCACGCCACCGGTGTCGGCCAACCTTTACCCGACGAACTGGTCAGGGCGATGCTCCTCCTCAGGGCGCGCACCCTGGCCCAGGGCCATTCCGGTGTTCGCCCGATCATCGTGGAGAAGCTGCTCGAGATGCTCGACCGCGACATCCTCCCCGTGGTCCCCGCCCAGGGCTCGGTCGGGGCTTCGGGCGATCTTGCCCCCTTCGCCCACCTCGCACTTCCCCTGGTCGGCGAGGGTCGAGTCAAGGTGGAGGGAGATGTCATCCCTGCGGCGAAGGCAGGTCTGGAACCGGTGCGATTGCTCACCAAGGAGGGGCTCTCCCTGCTCAACGGCACCGAGGGGATGACCGCCTTGGGGGTGATCGCCCTGGATAGGTGCCGACACCTGGTGATCGCTGCCGACGCCGCCGCCGCCCTCAGCGTCGAGGCCCTGATGGGGAGTGCCCGGCCCTTCGACCCGCGAGTTCACCAATTGAGGCCCCATCCGGGTCAGGCGCGATCGGCGCTTCGGGTCGCCCGCCTCCTCGAGGGATCGACCATCGGCTCGTCCCACGCCGATGACTTCGATCACGCCGTCCAGGACGCCTACTCCCTGCGCTGCGCCCCCCAGGTCCACGGGGCGGTGACCGACACCCTGGACCATATGGAAGCCGTCCTCACCAGGGAACTGGGTTCGGTGGTCGACAACCCCATCGTCTTCCCCGATACCGGCGAGGTGGTCTCTGCGGGGAACTTCCACGGCGAGCCGCTGGCTTTCGTGCTCGACTTCGCCGGCATCGCCGTCGCCGAGCTCGCTGCCATCTCCGAGCGGCGCACCGACCGCATCCTCGACCCCACACGCTCCCAGGGGCTCCCCCCCTTCCTCGCCCCTCGGCCCGGGGTCAACTCGGGCTACATGATCAGCCAGTACGTCCAGGCAGCGCTGGTCGCCGAAAATCGGGTTCTCGCCCATCCTGCTTCTGTGGACTCGGTCCCCACCTCGGGGAGCCAGGAGGACCACGTCTCGATGGGCTGGGGTGCGGGCCGCAAGCTCCTCGACATCATCGACAACGTGCGTCGGGTGCTCGCCATCGAGATCCTATGTGCGGTGCAGGGGGTGGAGCACCGGGCTCCCTTGGCCCCGGCACCGGGAACCGCAGCCCTGGTCGACCTGGTCCGAGAGCACGTGCCCCCGCTAACCGCCGACCGCTCACTGTCCGCCGAGATCGAGGTCGTCGCCGACCTGGTCGATCGTGGGGCGATCACTGCGATCGTGGGATGAGTGGGCGGCACCTCACCGGGATCGCTCTGCTCACCACCAATGACGGTGACCCGATCGCCGATGCCACCGTGGTCACCGAGGGTGACCGGGTGGTCTATGCCGGCCCCGCGTCCGAGGCCCCTGACCGCGGGCAGGACGACGCCGTCGTCGACTGTGGAGGACGGGCGGTAATCCCCGGTTTCGTCGACGCCCACACCCACCTGGTCTTCGCCGGAGACCGATCCGACGAATTCCGTCGGAGGATGGCAGGAGAGGGCTACCTGTCCATAGCATCGGCGGGCGGCGGGATCCTGTCCACGGTCGCCGCCACTCGGGCGGCGAGCGAGGACGCCCTGTTCGAGCTGACGGCCGCCCGCATGGGTCGGATGCTCGCCGCCGGCACCACCACCTTCGAGGTCAAGTCGGGTTACGGTCTCGACACCGACACCGAGGCCCGGATGCTTCGGGTAGCCCGGGCGGTCGGTGAGCGGCTCGGGGCCACGGTGCGGACCACCTTTCTCGGAGCTCACTCGGTCCCCCCCGAGTTCGCCGGCGACCGCCGAGGCTACCTACGGTTGCTCGTCGACGAGATGCTGCCGGCGGTTGCCGGTCTCGCCGACTATTGCGACGTCTTCGTCGAGGAGGGTGTCTTCTCGATGGACGAGGCACGGGAGGTCCTGGTGTCCGCAGCCCAACATGGGATGCGGGCAAGGGTGCACGCCGAGCAGCTGTCCCACAGCGGGGGTGCCGCCCTCGCCGCCGAAGTCGGCGCCGCCTCGGCCGACCACCTCGACCATGCCACCGCCGACGACGCCAGGGCCCTGGCCGGGGCGGGGGTGAGCGCGGTGCTGGTCCCCGGGGCCTCCTACAGCCTGCGGGCACCCCAGGCACCGGGCCCGATGCTCTGGGACGCCGGCTGTGTGGTGGCGGTGGCCACCGACTGCAACCCGGGCACCTCCTTCGTGGAGTCCATGGGGCTGGCGATATCCCTGGCGGTTGTGGAGATGGGCCTGACCACCGGACAGGCGCTGTGGGCTGCCACCCGGGGCGGCGCCATCTCCTTGGGTCTTGACGACCGCGGGGTCATCCGGCCGGGATCGGCCGCCGACCTGGTGGTGCTCGACGCGCCTCATCCCGACCACCTCCCCTACCGGCCAGCGACCAATCTCGCCTGGCTGGTCATCGTCGGTGGCCAGTCGCGGACGGCCTCTGATCAGGCGAGAACCTCGACGAATACCGCCAGCAACGCCGGGTGAGCCAGCTTGAGTCGAACCAGGTCGTCGATGCCGATCCACCTCACCTCGTCGTGCTCCTCGGGAGCCGCGTTGTTGGGTTCTCCCACCCAACCTCGAACCCTGAGCAGATGGAGCACCACTGCGCCATCACGGAGCACGGCCACCGAGGACATGGCGGTGGCCGCCGCCACAACACCTAGCTCCTCGCCAAGCTCCCTGACCAGGGCTTCGGCCGGAGCCTCGCCCTCTTCGAGGTGCCCGCCGGGCACGTCCCACACGTCCGGGTACCAAGGTCGATCGGGGCGCCGGTGACAGAGCAGGACGGAACCGCCTTCGACCAGCAGCCCACCCACCACCAAGCCAGGCTGGGAGATGGCTTCGACTTCATTCGTGGTCTCCACCAGCCCATGATGGCCGATCGGGTTGAATGAGCCCATGGACCGGGAAAAGATCGAGCGTTTCCTCGACAGGTTCACCGCGATGGCCGCAGGCGCCGCGACCATAGGTTTGTTGGCAGTTGCCGACCGGTCCGGCCTGCTGCGCTGGTTGGGTGATCACGGTGGTGGCACTGCCGAGGAGATAGCCGATGGGACCGGCCTCGATCCGCGCTACGTCACCGAGATCCTCTCCGGGCTGACCACCGCCGGGGTGGTCGAGCATGACGACGGCTCGTTCGATCTGCCCCCAGAGCATGCCCTCTTGGTCGCCGATACCACCAGCCCCTACTTCATGGGCGGCTGGCTCGACATGCTCCCCTCGGGGATGGGTCAAATCGACCGTCTCGCCGAGGTCGCCACCACTGGAGGTGGCATCCCCTTCGAGGAGTTCGGGGAGACCATGATGCGCGGCCTCGATCGGGCCAACTCCCCGTCTCAACGGGTGCTCCTGACCCGGAAGTGGCTACCCGCCGTCCCCGGCCTGGTCGAACGGCTGATGTCGGGGATGAGGGTGGCCGACATCGGGTGTGGGACCGGCACGGTGGCCATCGAGATCGCCCGGGCATACCCCGATTCGGAGGTCTACGGGTTCGACGTCTACCCGCCGGCACTTGAATTGGCCCGCGCCAGGGGGGAGCACCTCCCCAACATCGAGTTCGCCAGGAGCAGCGCCGAAGACACCCCCCTAGAGCCGGGTTTCGACCTCATCACGACCTTTGATGTCATCCACGACTTGGTCGACCCCGCAGCCGGCCTGGCCCGGATCCGCCGGGCCTTACGCCCCGACGGGGTCTACCTGATGATGGAGCCCAATGCCGGCAGCCGGCTGGACGACAACCTCGGCGACCACGGCACCCTGCTCTACGGAATCTCCACCCTCCACTGCATGACCCAGTCCCTGGCCGAGGGTGGTGCCGGTCTCGGAGCTGCCTGGGGCCGGGAGAGAGCCGAGGAGATGGCTCGAGAGGCGGGCTTCTCCTCCTTCGAGCGGCTCGACGAGATCACCAACAGGTTCTCCGCCTTCTATCTGCTCCGCCCATGAGCCGGTCGAGGGAGGACCCGGAGGGAGCACGACTCACCGAAGGTGCGCCGTGCCCGCCGCTCTCCCCCGCTTGTTGACCCTGCCGCAGCCGGCTATGGCCACCCCTGGTGGTGGGCGCGAAACTCCAGCACTTCCTGGACCGTCGACGGTCCCCAGGTCATGGTGGGCACCGGGTGCTCGGCCCGGGCCATCTCCAGTTCCTCGACGGTGAACCCCACCGGCTCGGTGATCGGGTCGAGCCCATACAGCCGGGCCGCGTTCCAGCCGAGGATCTTGGCCCTGGCCCGCTCGGTCAACGGCGGGTAGCCGTGGCGCTCCTGGAGCTCGACCGGGATCTGGAAGGTGCGGAAGGCGTCGATCTGCCCCTGAGGGGAACCGTAGAAAATCGAGTCTGTGCCCCAGAGGATGTTGTCCTCACCAAAGGCGACCAGCAGCTTGCCGATGACATGGGCCGCCTCGTCAGGGCGGCGCAGCAGATGCCACCAGGTCGACCCCAGCTCGGCGTAGACGTTGCCCCCGGGCCCGATGCCGGCGTGGTGCACCGAGGTGATCAGTCGATTCACTCCCCGGTTGGCGGTGCCCTCGGTGTACGGCCCCTCCCGGGAGGCGACCTCGAAGCCCGAGTGATACACCACGAAGGAGACATCGGGATGGTGGGCAGCAGCCGGGCCCACATCGACGGGTGATCCGAGAGGGGTGTTGTTGGAGAGGCCCTTGTGGACGAAGAGGATCGGGGTCCCGATGTCGACCAGGTGCTGGAGGAACAGATCGCCCACCTGGGGCAGCCGGGGATCGTGGTCGTCGAGCCACCACCCCATGCCCGGCGGGAAGTGGGTGAAGGTCTTCCATCCGGCCACCCGGTGCTCGGCGACCGTGCGGGACATCTCGTCGAGAACCGACCCGATCGGTGCCGTCTGGGGCAGGGCAAGGGCATTGACCACCACCCGCTCGTCGCCAGAGAGGGCTACCACCAATTGACGGGTCTCCTCCATGATCTCGTTGGACAACGGGCTCCCCTCCGGGTTTATCGGCAGACCGGATAGCGCCACCATCGTGGTGTCCGACCGGATGAAGATCTCCTCGAGGAAGTGGTTGGTGGCGAAGCAGGCCCGGGGGTCGTCCTCATCCTCACACCGCGCCTGTGGAAAGTTCCGGCCCCAGAACCAATTCCCCCGGGTCGAGGGGTCGAGGTCGTACTCCAGCAGGTGACCCTGCACGTCGAACACCCATACCGGCGCCCCCAAGGCCGCCTTGGCCGCCTCGGCGTCGAGCCGGCTCACGGGGTCGAAGGGGTAGAAGACCCCCGGGGAGAAACCCCGGGCCATGGCCACCGCCTGATCGACCGCGGCCAGGCAGATCGCCAGGGCGCTGGCCGAGCGGAGGAACTGACGGCGGCTGATGCCGGTCCGGCCGATTGCCCGATCGACTTCGGCATGGGCCAGGTCGGCCATCACCGCTCGGACGGGCGTCATCGGCTCCGGGTCGTACTCCCCGTTGGAGCACTGCCCGAAGCTGATGGGAAGACCCGGGTCCTCGCCGCGCCAGTCGATAGGCACCCCCCGATTCTGCCCTACGCCACCGCCTGGTGACGTTGTGGAGGCGTGAGACTCACCTGCCCTGGTACAGCCAGTGGGGGACTGCGGCCGGCGCCTGGCCCCCGGGGCAACGGGCGATGTCATCGACCAGGGCGGCGGCCGGACCGGCCACGGGGGGGAGGCTCTGGGGAACCCCGCAGAGGACCAGGGCCTGACCCACCCAGACGTACTCCCAAGGCTCGGGATTGGGTCCCTGGGCGGGCACGTCGTCGGGGTAGGAGGGAACCAGGCCGTGCCTCTTGGGTATGGCGAAGTTGTCGGCCGAAAGCCAGGCATGACCCGGGGTCGACCGGAACTGTCCGAAAGTGCCGTTGGGATACCTGAAGTCGATGGCATAGCCGCCGTGATGCTTGGAGGCGCCGGGAATCGACCACCAGGTGAGGGCGACGTCGATGGCGGCGTCGGAGGTGCCGTTGAGACGGGAGAGGAAGGTGGTCCGCTGTGTGGCCGGGGATCGATAGGCGGATGTGACGGCGAACCCGTGCCCGGCGGCCCGCGCCTCGGCGCGTAGCCCTTCCCAGGCCGCTGCGGCACCCGGCTGCATCGGCACCCCTCCGGCACTGGCCAGGTCTCCCTTGGCAGTGGGGCGCAGCTGGTAGCCCCGCTCCAGGGCGCGCTGCCAGATACGGTCGTCGATGTTGGGGTTCCCGGTGATCGGGTGGCGCTCGTCGGGGTAATCCAGGCCGGGAAGGGTGTTGGCCACCGCATGGTCGTAGAGGGCCTGAAACCCTGGACCGTCGTACTCCGGGTAGCTCTCGTAGGTGGCGCGGGCAGGTAGGGGGCCGACCAGGACCACCACGACCGCCACCAGACCGAGCCACTTCATCGGGTGAGACGGTAGAGGGCGCGAACCGCTACCCGGCACCACCCCCGCCGCCACCTACCAGGCACCACCCCCGCCGCCACCGCCGCCACCACCGCCACCACCGGAGAACCCGCCCCCGCCACCACCGCTCCCCGACGACGGCGGGGTGAAGGCCCCGGAAAGGGCGGAGGAGAGACCGGCAAAGGCGTTTTCGGAATGGCCCCCCGAATACCCGTAGGTACCGAACCAGTAGATCGACGACTGGCTCTCCAACTCGGGTGGCGCGTGTAGGCGGGCTTGCTCCAGGACCTCTTCGGCCACTCCGAAGGTGATGGCGTAGACCAGGTAGCGGTCCCACAAGTCGAGGGAGATCACCGGTGCCTCGTGCAGCCTGGAGAAGTCGGTGAGGTAGCGGCGGAAGGCAGACCAGCGAGCCGCCTCCATGGCCCCATCCGGGGTCCGCTTCACCCTCACCTTACGGAAGGAGAGGAAGGTGAACAGGATGACCGCTCCGGCAACCAGGCCGATGAGCACCAGGATCAGAGTCACCGCCAAGGTCGACCGGCGATTGGCCAGACCGGGAAGGAGCATCACCCCACCGATGACGAGGACGATCACTCCGAGGAGCAGCGCTCCTGTCACCTTCTTCCCGGTGACGTCGAGGAGGTCCCTCCGTTTGATGGCATCGACCACCTTGGAGCGGAACGACTGGTATGTCTTGGCGTTGGCCGAAGCGTCGTCACGGATCCGGCTGCGGAACTCGTGGAGCGGCTGGGGCCCGTCGCCGAGGACCCGGCCGACCACGGTCATCACCGACTGCTCGAAGTCCCTCAGCCCGGTGGCTTTGTCCTCCACGCTGAGCACCAGATCGGTGATGGTCTCCCGTCGCAACCCGCCCCATGTCGACCTCTCCACCTGCGAGGGGGTGGCCCCGATGGCGCCTTTCCGGATCAGGTCGAACAGGGTGGCGGTGAACTCCTTCTCGGTCACAGTTCCCTGGGACAACAAGGCCCCCACCTCGGCCGGGCTCAGCTCGGTCGGCGGCTCCTGTTCGTATTCCCGGTCGTAGTCGACTCGGGGCTCCCGGCCGTAGCGGAAGTACACCGTTCCCCCGAGGCCGAACACCATGGCTGCAGCCACCGCTCCCCCGAGGATGAGCCCGCTGCGGGCGGCACGAGCCGCCTGCTCCTCCTCGTTGGCAAAGCGGAGCTCTTCTTCGAGGATGGCCTCGAGGCCCTCGCCGTCGACCCGCTGGGTACCGTCCAAGGAGGACAGCATCGAGGTGGGGAACACCACACGGAGCTCCACCCACTGCTCGGCAGGCACGTTGCGGGCGAGGAGGCTGGGGCTCGCACCGTCTTCGCCCAGCGACGTCGACCCGTCTACACCAAAGGGGTGGCCCCAGACCCGAATCTCCCCGGGCACTCCGCCAGGGGGAAGGGTCAAGGCCGCGGTGACCCGGTCGACCCCCACCGACCACTTCTCACCCCACACCTGGAGGTTGACGTCGACCACGTCGTCGTGGGCCCGGGCCAACCCGGTCATCACATAGCGAATGGCGAAGCGCCGCACCTCATCGCGGCTGTCGTGATGCCACACCACCCGAACGTATCCCGGGATCGTCTCCACCCCGTAGGTCCCCGCAGGGGAGCTGCAACCCAGGGTGGTGCATCCCCCTAACCCGTAGGGCCCCGCCTCGTCCCCCACCGAGATCACCTCGATGGTCTCCCCGGGACGGACTCGGATGTCGCGAAAGGCCCCGGTGAACCTGCCGTCGAACGAGTAGCCGAGTATCTCGGTCACCTCCAAGGAGCCGTCCGGTCTGACCGTGATCGAGACGTCGGCGTCGGCGATCCAGTAGGAGCGGGCGAGAGCGGGGAGCATCGGCCCGACCAGTAAGGCCGCCACCGCCAATGCCGCCACCACCCACCGGGTGCTCCGCTGTCTCGTCTCGGGCCGCATTGGTTCGCCGGATCCCGGGGAGGCCCTAGAACTCGACGGCCGGAGCCTCCTGGGCACTCTCGCCGGCCTCGAAGAACTCCCTCATCCTGAACCCGGTCATGGCGGCCACCAGGTTGGTGGGAACCTGCTGCACCAGGTTGTTGAAGGTGAGCACGGTGTCGTTGTAGATCTGACGGCTCACCGCGATCTTGTTCTCGGTCTCCGAGAGGTCGGCCTGGAGGCTGGCGAAGTTCTCCGAGGCCCGCAGATCGGGGTAGTCCTCGGCCACGGCGAAGAGCTGGCGGAGAGCCTGGGTGAGGAAGCCCTCCGCCTGGGCCTGCTCGGCGGGGCCCTGGGCAGCGGCGGCCGCGGCCCTGGCCGCGGTCACGTTCTCAAAGGTCTGTCGCTCGTGTGAGGCGTACCCTTTGACCGTCTCCACCAGGTTTGGAATCAGGTCGTAGCGGCGCTTCAGCTGCACCTCGACCTGGCCCCAGGCGTTGTCCACCCGGTTACGACTGACCACCAGCCGGTTGTAGATGGCGATGAAGATGAGAAAGAGCAGGACGACCGCTCCGGCAATGATCCAGGGTGTCATGGCGCCAGCATAGGGATCCGGGCCCGACCCTGGCCGGGATCAGGGCTTGGGTGGCGGAGCCAGCCCGTCGACCGCCCGAGCCCATTCCTCGGGGACATCCACCGGTGAGGGCCTGGCCATCAATCGCAGGAGGACATCGGAGGCTTTCCCCCGAACTGAGGCGGTCGCCTCACCCTGGCCCATCTGCCATGACCTGCCCAAGTCGGTCGCCTCGATCACGATCGGGGAGACCTCTCCGAGGAACCGGATCCATGTCTCGGCGAACTCGTCCAGCCCGGAGACCGCCACCAGGTCGGCGAGCCCCTGGTCGTCGCCAAGGGCCTGCTCGGCGTCCCAGCGGTGGATACCGGTCTCGATGACCATTCGACGCTCCCAGAACCCGACGTTGGCCATCTCCCCGAACCCGTAGACCGGGGTCGCCGGATCCACCTCGGAGAGCACTTCCAGCAGCTCGTCCCGGGTCTGGCGCAGCCAGTCCACCGGTGGTACCTCCTCTGGCCGCTTCGGGCCGGAGACGCGCTCCCGGGCACGCTCCCGGCAGATCTTGGCAACCCTTGCGTAGACCCAGCCGAGATGCCCTGCGAGATCGTCGAGGGTCCAACCCGGGTACTGAGGGACAGACGTCGAGGGGTCTTCCCGGGCGGCATCTTCGATTTGGGCCGCATCAGCCTCGATCGAGGCCAGGTTTTCAGCCGAGTGCACGAGCCATTGCCTCTCCCATCTCAGAGGGTGTCTCGGCGACCACGATCCCGGCTGCTGTCATTGCCGCGATCTTGGCCTCGGCGGTGCCCATCCCGCCGGAGACGATCGCCCCGGCATGACCCATGCGTTTTCCGGGAGGGGCGGTGGTCCCGGCGATGAACCCGGCCACCGGTTTGGTCATCGTCCTGGCGTACTCGGCGGCCTCCTCCTCGGCAGTGCCTCCGATCTCGCCGATCATGATCACCCCTTTGGTCTCCGCGTCGCCCTCGAACATGCCGAGCATGTCGACGAAGCTAGTCCCGTTGACCGGGTCGCCCCCGATCCCCACTGCGGTGGTCTGACCCAGTCCGAGCAGGGTCAGCTGGTGGACCGCCTCGTAGGTGAGGGTCCCCGAGCGAGAGACCACCCCGATCCTCCCCCGCTGGTGGATGTAGCCCGGCATTATCCCGATCTTGCACTCCCCAGGGGTGATGACCCCCGGGCAGTTGGGCCCGACAAGACGTGTTCCGGTCCCGTGCAGGTATCTCTTGGCGACCACCATGTCTGCCACCGGGATTCCCTCGGTGATCGCCACCACCAGCTCGATACCCACCGAGGCGGCCTCCATGATGGCGTCTGCGGCAAAAGGTGGAGGCACGTAGACCACCGATACGGTGGCGCCGGTCTCCTCGACCGCCTGGCGCATGGTGGCGTACACCGGAAGCTCCACCCGGTAGGTTTCGTCGCGCCCGGGAACACCGGAGTGGTCGGTGGCCCCCTCGAACACCGCGGTCTCCCCATGCCGGGAGGGGTGAACCGCTCCCACCATGTTGGTCCCGTAGGCGATCGCCTTGTCTGTGTGGAACTGGCCGGTCTTTCCCAGCCCCTGGACCAGGACCTGGGTGCTCTTGTCGACGAGAACGCTCATCGGCTCAGCTCCAGGATCTTCTCGGCGCCGTCACGCAGGCTGTCGGCGTTGACCACCTCCAGCCCCGACTCCTCGATGATCCGTTTCCCCTGCTCGACGTTGGTGCCTTCCAGCCGGACCACCAGAGGGACCTCCAAGCCCACCCGGTTCACCGCCTCGACGATGCCCTCGGCTATCACGTCGCAGCGCATGATCCCTCCGAAGATGTTGACGAAGATCCCCTTGACGTTGCGGTCGCGGGTGATGATCTGGAACCCGGTGGTCACTTGGTCGGCGGTGGCCCCGCCACCCACGTCGAGGAAGTTGGCCGGCTCACCCCCGACGTGTTTGATGGTGTCCATGGTGGCCATGGCCAGCCCGGCCCCGTTGACCAGGCAGCCGACGGTCCCCTCCAGCTTGATGTAACTGAGCCCGGCGTTCTTGGCCTCGATCTCCGCCGGGTCCTCCTCGGTCTCGTCCCGCATCTCGGCGATGTCGGGATGCCTGTAGAGGGCGTTGTCGTCAAAGGCCATCTTTGCGTCGAGGGCGACGACCCGCCCGTCGGCGGTGACTACCAGGGGGTTGATCTCCACGAGGTCGGTGTCCAGGCTGGTAGCGGCTTCGGCTGTCGACAGGACGAAACGGCCGAAGCTCTTCGCCTCGTCTCCGTCGAGCCCCAAGCCGAATGAGAGCTCGTTGGCCTGGAAGGGAGCTAGGCCGATCGCGGGGTCGACCACCGCCCGGAGGATCTTCTCCGGGGTCTCCTCGGCCACCTTCTCGATCTCCATGCCTCCCTCGGTGGACGCCATCACCACGTTGCGGGAGACGCCCCGGTCGAGGAGCACCGCCAGGTACAGCTCCCGGGCGATGTCGATCCCCTGCTCCACGTACAGGCGGTTGACCATCTTGCCCTCGTCGCCGGTCTGCACGGTGATGAGGGTCGAGCCCAGCATCTTCTGGGCCAGGGTGCGTACCGCCTCCTCGGCGGCACCCGGTCCACCGTCGATCCCCGCGGTGACCACGTTGACCCCGCGTAACTCCGGGTGCTCCTTGAAGGTCCCCTTACCTCGTCCTCCAGCGTGAATCTGGGACTTGACCACCACCACCGGGTTGCCCGACTCCTCGATGAGCGGCCGCACTGCGGCCCCTGCCTCGTCCACCGAACGGGCCACACGCCCTGCGGGCACCGGGATCCCCCGGGCGGCGAGCAACTGCTTGGCCTGGTGCTCGTGGATCTTCAAGCTGTCTCCTCCCTTGTCGGCCGGCCCTACTTGACCGGCACATTGGCGTCGACCCAGGCGGCGATCTCGTCGAGTGGGGTCCCCGGAGTGAATATGGTCCGGATCCCCGCCTCATGCAGCGAGGGCACGTCGGCGTCGGGGATCACTCCCCCGCCGAACACCACGATATCGCCCGAATCCCGGGCCGCCAGCTCCTCGACGACCTGAGGGAACAGGGTGCGATGAGCTCCCGACAGAGAGGAGAGGCCCACTGCATCGACGTCTTCTTGGACCGCGGTCTCGGCGATCTGAGCCGGGGTCTGGTGGAGGCCGGAGTAGATCACCTCGAACCCGGCATCACGCAGGGCCCGGGCGATCACCTTGGCCCCCCGGTCGTGCCCGTCGAGGCCCGGTTTGGCGATAAGTATCCGGCGTGGCATCGATGGCAGGCAGGCTAACCGCCCCCGGTTGTGGAAGACCGTCCCGGACTGATGTGCCCCTGGGCAGCGAGACACCACACCTGTCCCTCTGGGAAGCGGGGGACCACCCGCCAGAACACCGCAGGACGCTGCAACGGAGCGACCCGCCTACCCTTGATGTATGACGCGATCCAACCTGCACGGTCTCGCTGCTGCCGGGGTCAGCGTGTGGTCCGATCAGATATCCCGAGCCATGCTCACCGGCGGCGAGCTGGCCCGCCGGCTCGAGGAGGATGCGGTCACCGGTGTCACCTCCAACCCGACCATCTTCACCGGTGCCATCGTCGGCTCCGACGACTACACCGAACAACTCGAAGACCTCCGCTCCGCCGGGATGCCCACCGAGGAGTTGGTCAAGACGATCATGGCAACCGACATCACCCGGGCCTGCGACGTCCTGGCATCGGTCCACTCGTCGACGAGGGGCGATGACGGGTACGTGTCGGTGGAGGTTTCGCCGGTGCTGGCCGCCGACACCGTGGCAACCGTTGCCGAGGCCCGGGACTGGGTGAAGCAGATCAACCGCCCCAACCTCCTGGTCAAGGTACCGGCGACGCCCGAAGGGGTCCCGGCGATCCGCACCCTCATCGGGGAGGGCATCTCGATCAACGTCACCCTGATCTTTTCCCTCGACCGATATGCCGAGGTGATCGAGGCCTACATGTCGGGTCTGGAGGACTTCGCTGCCGTCGGGGGCGACCTCTCCTCGGTGTTCTCGGTGGCCTCCTTCTTCGTCTCCAGGTTCGACAGCGAGGTCGACCCCCGCCTCGAGGAGATCGGCTCCGAAGCGGCCAGCTCTCTCCTGGGGAAGACAGCAGTAGCAAATGCCCGGGTCGCCTATGGGCTCTACCTGGACCGCTTCGCCGATCAGCGATTCGCCGGCCTGGCCGAGTCCGGTGCCCGACGTCAGAAGCCGCTTTGGGCCTCGACCTCGACCAAGAACCCCGACTACCACGATCTCCTCTATGTGGAGGAGCTGGTGGCGCCGGGAACGATCAACACCATGCCCCTCGACACGGTTGACGCCTACCAGGACCACGGCGACCCCAACCCCGAGCCATTCACCACCGACGACATCGAGCAAGCCCGGGTCGACCTCGATGCACTGGGCGAACTGGGCATCGACTACCGAGATGTGGTCGAAGTGCTGGAACGTGAAGGTGTCGACAAGTTCGCCAAGAGCTGGCACCAACTCCTCGCAGCCATCGACTCCGAGTTGTAGGGACCGCCGGTTGCCCTACCACGGGTGGGCACACAGTGTCCCCCGTACCGGGTACTTGGTACTGGGTGCTTGGACTCGTCCTGGAACGGGAAAGGCCGAGCGGAGCGAGGAACCAGGTGGGCGGTCGCGGGGAAGTCACCTCCCTTGTGCCGGGGGGGACCGCACCAGCCCGTCGCCCTGCGAACAGCGGGAGACCGCCCGAACTCGCCAAGGCGAGGGGAAGAAATACCTTGTCACCGCCGGCCGTCCACCTGAACCACCTCTGTCGCCCCGAGAGCGAGGGGGAGAGCACCACGGGCAATCTCGAGCTGAGCCCGAGCAAACCATGGGCCATCAGGTCGAAGTACCAGGTACAGGCACCAGGCCGTCACGGAGAGAC
>CAZNDH010000020.1:33754-35101 GCA_964571765.1 uncultured Acidimicrobiaceae bacterium | reverse complement strand
CGGCCGCGGCGGTCGCCGCCACCACCACAACCGTGACACCGGCGACCTCGACCACGACGACCACCCCCCAGGCGACGACCGTGACCACCGCATCCGCCACGACGACAACCACAGCAACCACCACCACCCCTACTACCACCACCGTTGTCGAGTTGGTCGAGATCGACGCCGAGGTCACCGTTCCCGAGGGCATCGGCCCCTTCCCCACCGTGGTCCTGGTCCACGGTGGGGCCTGGGTAGGGGGTTCACCGGGATCGATCCGGGCATTGGCGAGCCACCTCGCGGGCCAGGGGTTCCTGACGGTCAACCCGCGCTACAAGCTCTCCGACCGATCCCCGGGATTCCCCGGCGCAATCGACGACATCTCCTGCGCGGTCCGCTACGCCGCCTCCCACCCCGACGGCGACGGTACGGTGGCCATCGTCGGCCACTCCTCGGGAGCTCACATCGGGGCGATAGTCGCTCTCACCGGGGACGCCTACGGCGCCGGATGCCCGGTATCGGGAACGGGCATCCCCGAAAGGTTCGTCGGGCTGGCCGGGCCCTATGACATCTCCCGCCTCGGCTTCCTCATGGTTCCCTTCTTCGGCGCCGGAGCGGCCGAAGCGGCCGATGCCTGGGCTGCGGGCAATCCGCAGCTCCTCGTCAAGGGCAACATCGGCCTGACCAGCTTGATCATGTACGGAGAGTCCGACGGTTTCGTCGAGCCCCGGTTCGCCCTCGACTTCCACCGGGCGCTTGCCGACTCCGGGATGGATTCGCATTTGGAGATGGTCCCCGGGGCGCGTCACCTCGACCTGGCCAACCCGTCGGTGGTCGGTGACCTCATCGTGGCCTGGCTGGAGCGCTGACCCGTCACACGTTGGGGCCCGGCGATATCCTTGGCGGGCAACACACCTTGGCCGTAGTCGGAAGGATACGGGTAGAGTTGGTGCGATCACCGCACGCCCGTCCTTCGACGGGCTGTGGTGCTCACGGAAGAGAACCCCATAGGAGGATCAACCGAATGAAAGCAAGTAAGAGGTCGTGGCGATGGCTCGCCCTCCTCGCAGTCCTGGCCTTGATGGTCGCGGCCTGCGGCCCGGGCGAGACAGTGACCACAACCACCGCTCCCCCTGGTCCGACGACCACCGGCGCGCCCGGTGCTACCACGACCGCACCACCACAGGTGGAAGGGGATCCCGGCTTCGACAACTGCGAAACATCACCAAATACCTGCAACTCTGGCCCGGTCCAGCAGGGCGGAGAGGCCACCGTGCTGATCTCCCTGCCCTTCGAGGCATGGAGCCAGTTGCGCGCAGGTGGCAACTCGGTGTACGTGCTGCAGGCGGTCGAAGGCATCTTCCC
>CAZNDH010000020.1:0-33654 GCA_964571765.1 uncultured Acidimicrobiaceae bacterium | reverse complement strand
CGACGCCGAAGGGTTCGACTGGGAGAACGACCCGGTCGCCATGAACGAGTCGACCATCTGGTTCACCGAGACCATGCCCACCTGGTCGGGTGGTCCCTGGATCATCGAGAGCGGCCAGCTCACCGAGACCGTGGTCAAGGTTCCCAACGAGAACTACTACGGCGAGATCCCGGCACTGGACCGGATCGTCGGTGAGGTGGTGGCTGCCCCCGACACATGGATCCAGGCCCTGCGCAACCGTGACCTGGACGCCGGCTCGCCGGCGACCTTCGCGGTCGATGTGTGGAACGAGCTTCCCACCGTGGACGGCTTGTACTACGCCACCGGCAGCGCCGGAGCTGTTTGGGAGCACATCGATCTCAACCTGGAGAACCAGTTCCTCGCCGACATCGAGCTGAGGAAGGCGATATTCACCGCCATCGACCTGGAGCACGCCGCAGGCGCGGTCTGGGGTGCGGCACAAGGCCTGGAAGTGATTCCGAGGCTCAACCACACCTTCAGCCAGCTGAGCCCGTACTTCGAAGACCAGCGGACCGCCGCCGGCTTCGGCTCTGGTGACGTCGACGCGGCCCGGGCCATCCTCGAGGCAGCCGGCTACACCGGGTTCGACGGTGGGACACTGACCACCCCCGACGGGCAGGCAGTGACCCTCAACTTCCGGTGGACCGCGGGCAATACCAACCGTGCCCGCACCGGTGAGTTGGTCCAGAGCTATCTGGCCGACATCGGCATCGCCGTCGACCTGGTCGACAGCGACCAGTTGGGTGGGATGCTCGCCGCCGGTGACTACGACATGGTCATCTTCGGATGGAGCGGCTCGCCCCGGTTCGTCAGCGGGCTGGTGCAGTTGTGGAACTCGGAGTCCCCGAGCAACTACAACCACATCAACAACGCCGACATCGACCGGCTGGGCGTCGAAGCAGCGGCGCAGACCGACCTCGACGCCTCGGCGGTGATAGCCAACCAGCTGTCGCAAGTCCTGATGGACGAGGCGGTGGTGTTGCCCATGTGGGACTCGCCGAACATGGACTTCGTGTTCAGCGACTACGCCAACATGCGGCCCAACCACAACTCCAGTGCCCGTGTCTGGTACAACCAGCACGACTGGGGTCTGGTGGCCAACTAGTCAGGGACTGACACCTGATGTGAATCGGGTCCCGGATGCGTCGCATCCGGGACCCGATCAGCAATAGGGCACTACCATTTCCCCTGAAGGAGACACCGGATGCTGATCTACGCAGCGCGGCGGCTGCTGGTCGCCATACCCGTGCTGATCGCGGCGACCATGTTCACCTTTCTCCTGGTCGACATGTCCGGTGACCCCCTCGACCAGTTCCGCGAGCTCAACCCTCCGCTCGACGAGTCCACCATCGAGGCCATCGGCAACCGTCTCTACCGCGACCGGCCGATACCCGAGCGCTACTGGCTGTGGCTCACCGGCATCGGCGACACCCATGGTGACATCGGCCTCCTCCAGGGCAAGTTCGGACCTTCGATCAACACCGCGATGTCGATCGGCCAGGAGATAGGGGACCGAGCCTTCATCTCCCTGCGACTTCTCGTGGCGGCCACCGTGATCTCCCTGGTCATCGGGGTGACCGCCGGCGTGATCAGCGCCACCAAGCAGTACTCCACGACCGACCACGCCTTCACCACCTTCGGCTTCATCTTCCTGGCCATGCCCATCTTCTGGGTGGCGGCCCTGGTCCGCGAGGCCGGCGTCTGGCTCAACGAGTCGGCGGGGATCAAGTTCTTCGCCACATTCGGGGCCACCTCCTCCAACTATCATCTCCTCAGCGGCTGGGACCGGGTACTCGACATCCTCTCCCACCTGACCCTCCCCACGGTTGCCCTCATCCTCAGCGGTTACGCCATCTACCACCGGTTCCAGCGGGCCACCATGCTCGAGGTGCTCAACGCCGACTACATCCGCCTGGCCCGGGCCAAGGGAGTCCGCCGCCGGGTGGTGATGCGGCGACACGCCCTGCGCAATGCCCTGATACCGATCGCGGTCATCTTCACCCCGGCCCTGCTCACCGCCATCGGCGGGGCGGTGGTCACCGAGAACGTGTTCCGCTGGAGGGGCCTGGGCACCTACCTGGTCGGCTCGATCGGCGGCCGGGACGTGTTCGCGGTTCTGGCGGTGGTGGCCCTGGTCGGCATCTTCGTCGTCATCGGCAACCTGGTTGCCGACCTCCTGTTGGCAGTACTCGATCCGAGGATCAGATATGACTGAGTTGGAGACCAGGGCGCTTCAAACCGCCAGCGGAACCGGGACCGGAGCCAGCGACGCCGAGGCCATCGGCACCCAAGAACGCAGCCACCTGCAGACCGCGGCGCGGCGGTTCTTCCATCACAAGCCGGCGGTCGCCGGGGTGATCGTCTTCGTCCTCATGCTCCTCTTCGCATTCGTCGGTCCCATGGTCTGGCCGTTTGGCTACACCGTGGACCGGACCATCCCGGTCAACGTGCCCTGGTTCGAGAACTGGAGCCATCCGATGGGCACCAGCCAGGTTGGCCACGATCTCACCGCCCAACTGATGCGTGGTGCCCGCAACTCGATCCTGGTCGGGCTGCTCGCCGCTTTCATCGGGACCACCCTGGGCACCATCGTCGGTGCGATTGCCGGCTACTACCGGGGCCGGATCGACTCGGCGCTGATGAGGGTCGTCGACGTCATCATCGTGGTCCCCTTCCTGGTGGTGGTGCTGGTGGTGGCCGGGGCCTTCGCCGGGGGTGCCCGGTGGTACACCGTGGGCGCCCTCATCGGGTTCTTCGCCTGGACCATCGACTCCCGGGTGGTAAGGGGTCAGGTCCTGTCGTTGCGCGAGCGAGAGTTCATCGAGGCGGCGCACGCCATGGGGGCATCCGACTTCCGGATCATCACCAAGCACCTGATCCCCAACGTGATCAGCACCATCGTTGTCATCTTCACCCTCTCGGTGGCGGCGGCGATCATCGCCGAGTCGATCCTGGCTTTCCTGGGGTTCGGCATCCGGCCCCCCGACGTCTCGCTCGGCTTCCTCATCGAGTCGGCCAGGACCGCCATCCGCACCCGGCCCTGGCTGTTCTACCCGCCCGGGTTCCTCATCGTGATCGTGGTGCTGTCGATCAACTTCATCGGTGACGGCCTGCGCGACGCCCTCGATCCCAAGCAGACCATGGTTCGGCGTTGACGGTGGTCGTGGATCCCTGGCCAGACACCGACATCGTCCTCCAGGTCGAAGACCTCAGCGTCGACTTCCCCACCGAGGACGGTGTGGTCCATGCCGTACGCGGGGTCTCCTACCAGCTGCGGAAGGGTGAGGTCCTGGGGATCGTCGGCGAGTCGGGCTCGGGCAAGTCGGTCGCCTCGCTGGCGGTGATGGGATTGCTCCCGGATAGCGCCCGGATCGAAGGATCCGCCAAGATCCTGGGACGAGAGGTCCTCGGTCTCAGCGACGCCGACATATCCAAGATCCGGGGCAACAAGGTGGCGATGATCTTCCAGGACCCCCTGACCTCGCTCAACCCGGTGTACACCGTGGGCTATCAACTGGCCGAGGCGGTGCTGGCGCACCGCGACGTGTCGGACAGGCAAGCCTGGCGCCGCGGTATCGAGCTCCTCGAGATCGTCGGGATCCCCAACCCCGAGCAGAGAGCCAACAGCTATCCCCACGAGCTCTCCGGAGGCATGAGGCAGCGGATAGTGATCGCCATCGCCATGGCCAACGACCCCGACGTCATCATCGCCGACGAGCCGACCACCGCATTGGACGTCACCGTCCAGGCCCAGGTCCTCGAGGCACTGGAGAGCGCCCGCCAGGCCAGCGGCGCCGCAATGATCCTGATCACCCACGACCTCGGGGTGGTCGCCGGACACGTCGATCGGGTGTGTGTCATGTACGCCGGCAAGCTGGTCGAGGTGGGCACCGTCGACGACGTCTTCTATGCCCCCCGCATGCCTTACACCCTGGGCCTGCTGGGGAGCCTCCCCCGCCTCGACGCCACCCGGGCCCACCGGCTCACCCCCATCCTGGGCACCCCTCCCTCGCTGGTGAGCCTGCCCCCGGGCTGCCCGTTCGCCCCACGCTGCCCGATCGCCCAGGACCTCTGCGTGCAGGAGGAGCCCGGGCTGATACCGGTGGAGTCCGACGGGCACACCGCCGCCTGCCACTTCCACGAGCGGCTGGTAGGCGTCGAGCCCGTCGACCTGTTCCCACCGGTGATCACCGACGAGGAGATCATCGCCGTCTACGAGGAGTCCGTGTGACAGTCGAGTCAGCTACCCCGGTCGTCACCCCCAGCACCGAGCCCATCCTCTCGGCCCGCAAACTGGTCAAGCACTTCGCGGTGCGCTCCAAGGGTTTCATCCGCCGCAAGATCGGCGAGGTGCATGCGGTGTGCGGGGTCTCCATCGACGTCAAGCCGGGACGGACCCAGGGTCTGGTCGGCGAGTCGGGTTGTGGCAAGTCGACCACCGCCCGACTCCTCCTCAACCTGATCCCGGCAACCTCGGGTGAGGTCCTCTATCAGGGGAAGAACCTCGTCGACCTGGGCCGTTCCCAGCTAAAGCCGATCAGACGCGATCTTCAGATCGTCTTCCAGGATCCCTACGCCTCCCTCGACCCGAGGATGACGGTGTCGGCGCTGATCGCTGAGCCCCTCCAGATCCACAACCAGTACGGCAAGGACGGCAGGGCCCGGGTCCGCGAGCTGCTCAAGACGGTGGGCCTCAACCCCGAGCATGGCAACCGCTACCCCCATGAGTTCTCCGGGGGCCAACGCCAACGGATCGGCATCGCCCGCGCCCTGGCCCTCAACCCCAAGGTGCTTCTCCTCGACGAGCCGGTCTCGGCCCTCGACGTGTCGATACGCGCCGGGGTGATCAACCTGCTCGAGAACCTTCAGGAGGAGTTGGGGCTCTCCTATCTGTTCGTCTCTCACGACCTGTCGGTGATCCGTCACATTGCCCACGACCTGGCGGTGATGTACCTGGGCAAGCTGGTCGAGGTGGGCACCGCCGCCCAGATCTTCGCCAAGCCGTCGCATCCCTACACCCAGGCGCTGATCTCGGCGATACCCCTCCCCGACCCCCACAAGGAGAGAGCCCGGCGACGGGTGATGCTCACCGGCGACGTACCCAACCCGGTGAATCCCCCGTCGGGTTGCCGGTTCCGGACCCGCTGCCCCAAGTTCGCCAACGAGCTCACCGAGGGCGAGCGTCAGAAGTGCATCGACGAGCTTCCCCGCCTCGTCGACCGGGGCCAGGGTCACCGCTCCGCCTGCCACTACGCCGAGGCGATCGCCCTCCTCGACGTCTGAGAATGGCCCGGGTGCTCATCATCGGTGACGGACCCGGCGGGCTGTCGGCCGCCCTGTTCCTCGCCAAGAACGGGATGGAGGTCACCGTCCTGGGGCAGGACAAAACCGCGATGCACTACGCCTACCTGCACAACTACCTGGGCATCCCCCAGATCCCCGGCACCGAGTTTCAGGCGGTCGCCCGTGCCCAGGTTTCCGGGTTCGGCGCGGCGCTCGTCGACGAAGAGGCAACCGAGGTGGCCGCCGATGAGCAAGTCACGGTGGTCACCGCCTCAGGCGACACCCTCGAGGGCGACTACCTGATCCTCACCGAGGGAAAGAACCCGGTGCTGGCCCGCTCCCTCAGATTGGACGAGGACGCCTCGGGGGCGATCGTGGTCGACCGGGACCACCGCTCGTCAGTCGACCGGGTGTACGTGGTGGGCCGCTCGGTGCGCCCCACCCGGAGCCAGGCGATCATCTCGGCAGGAGCCGGAGCGGTGGCCGCCCTGGACATCCTGGCCCGTGAGCGCGGCTCCGACGTCCAGGATTGGGACACACCGCCGAAGTCGGATTGATCCGAGGGAGGGAAGCTTCAGCTCTTGGAGGCAGCTCTCCAAGCGGAGAGCAACCGTCGCAGTGTTGTCCAGCTCGAGGGCCCTGGAGAATGTGGTATGGGGGACGGTTGGGGAGCAGGCGCCGAACCAGTCTCCCGCAGCTCGGCTCTCAGCTCGGCAAGCCTCTCCCTGAGAAATGCCGCTTCGGTTTCGGCCCTGGCCGCCCGTTCCCTCGCCTCGGCAAGCTGTTGGCCCGCCTGGTGGAGGTTGCCAAGCTGGTTCAGTATCTTGGTCCACGCATCGAGTGGAACCAGCATGGTGCCCTCGGGACTGTCGGCCTTGGCCGGCAATGCCATCAGGTCTTCCCTGTCGATCGTCTCGGGCCTCTCTTCCAAGACCTCTGTTCCCCTCTCTACCTCGCGCCCCAACTCCATGGCGCGCCGGTAGATCCCTTGGAGGGAGACCATCCGAAGCCGCCCCACCGGGGTCTCCTCGAGATAACTGGGAACACCATCCCTGAGGGCCCATTTTCGAAGGGTGGCCACAGGTACTCCGGTCACCCCGCTGGCCTGACGCAGGGTGAGCCAGTCGGAGTGAGAGCCCGTCCGCCCGTCTGGTACGACGCTGCGGGTTGCGCGGTGAGGCTCGGTGCGAAGAGCCTCGGTCTCCCACAGGAAAGCGGAGTCTCGCTCGGCCACGGTCCCATCATAAGGGTCGCCCAGCGGCCGGGGGGGCCCGGAGCCCTCCCTAGGATGGGGCGTCATCGGACATCGCCCGCAATGACACCACCCTCCCACCCAACCATGCCCGGTGAAGACGATGTCCGCTCGTTGGTGAAACAGATCGTCGAAGGGGTGATCGGACCTGAGAAGTCGGGGGCCCCCCAGGATGACGGGCAAATCCCCGCGACCGAGCACAAGGGCGAAGGCGGTGACAAAGGCGGGATCGCCATCGGGGCCGATCACGGGGGCTATCCCCTCAAGGAGCGGATCGGATTCAAGCTGCGGGAGGCGGGGTGGGTGGTGACCGATTGCGGCACCCACTCCCAGGAGGCGGCCGACTACCCCGACTTCGCCCACGCCGTCGCCAAGAGGGTGGCCGAGGGTGAGTGCCGATGGGGAATCATCATCGACGGCGCCGGGATCGGCTCGGCTATGGTCGCCAACAAGGTCCCCGGCGTCCGAGCCGCCATGTGTTACGACATATCGTCGGCCCGCAATTCACGGGAACACAACCACTCCAACATCCTCACCCTCGGCGCCGGGCTGGTCGGCGATGAGCTAGCGTGGCAGATCGTCGATGCCTGGCTGTCCACAGAGTGGTCAGGGGGGCGTCACGCCCGCAGGGTGGCCAAGATCGACGCCATCGAGAAGCAATACTCAGGCTCAACGAAGATGGACCAGGATGGATAGAGACGCCCTCGTCGAAGCAATCACAGCCGAGGTTCTGACCGCGCTCTCCGCCAGGTCCGACATGGCGGAAACCGGGGAGAAAGTGCGGGAGGTCGTGGCCAATGGCGCCGACCGGGTGGCGTTCCACGGTGACGCGGCAGATGTCCCCCTCGACCTGGCCCGCTACATCGACCACACCTTGCTCTCGGCCGAGGCCACCGCAGAGGACATCGACCGGCTCTGCGCCGAGGCGGAACGTCATCACTTCGCCTCGGTGTGCATCAATCCCACCTGGGTTCGCCGCGCCGCAGAGAGCCTTCGAGGAACCGGAGTCCCCGTATGCACCGTGATCGGCTTCCCCCTCGGAGCGACAACCACAGAGGTGAAGGCGATGGAGACCCGGAAGGCTCTCCGCGACGGTGCACGGGAGATAGACATGGTGCTCAACGTCGGAGCACTCAAGTCGGGCGACCATGACCTGGTCTACAACGACATCGCCAAAGTGGTGGACGCCGCTCACGAGACCGGCGCAATCTGCAAGGTGATACTCGAGACCGCCCTCCTCACCGACGAGGAGAAAGTGGTGGCCGCGGCGATGGCGAAGCGGGCCAAGGCCGACTTCGTCAAGACCTCGACCGGTTTCGGCCCGGGCGGCGCCACCGTCTACGACGTGGCGCTGATGCGGGAGACGGTCGGGCCCGAAATGGGGGTGAAGGCTTCGGGTGGGGTGCGCACCGCCCACGAGGCCGAGGACATGATCGCCGCCGGCGCGACCAGAATCGGCGCCTCGGCCGGAGTGCAGATAATCACCGGATCGGATGGAGGAGACGTTGACGAAAGGTATTGAGCTACGGTCCTACGCATTCCTGGACAGTCTCCAGCCCCAATATGCGGCCTTCCTGGGGACGGTGGCCCAGGGGTTCCTCCCTCTGGCTCACGATGCCTCCCTCTGGGTGGAGGTGGCGCCCGGTATCGAGATCAACCGCCTCGCCGATGTTGCCCTCAAGACAACCAGTGTCAAACCGGGGCTTCAGATCATCGAACGTTACTTCGGAGTCCTCGAGGTCCACTCGCCCGACCAGGCCGAGACCAGGGCCGCCGGGGCCGCCATCCTCGAATCCATCGAATCCACCGAGGACGACCGGATCAAGCCCCGAATCCTCAGCTCTCAGATCATCAGGCGTCTCGACGACCACCACGCCCAGCTGATCAACCGCACCCGGCACGGCCAGATGATCATCCCCGGCCAGACCCTCTACGTGCTGGAGTGTGAGCCCGCCGCCTACGCGTCCCTGGCCGCCAACGAAGCGGAGAAAGCCGCCGAGATCAACGTGTTGGAGGTGCGCAGCTTCGGGTCGATGGGCAGGGTCTACCTGGGGGGTGAGGAGCGTGATATCGACGTCGGCTGGCAAGCGGCGGTCTCCGCCCTGGAAGGCCTCACCGGCCGGGATGCCGGATAGCCCCCAATGACAGTTCCCAAAGAGGAGAAACGAAAGGAGGAGCTTCATGGCTGAAGCTCTTGGAATGATCGAAACCCGCAGCTTCCCGGCCATGGTCGAGGCGGCTGACGCCATGGTCAAGGCGGCCAAGGTCGAGCTGGTCGGAATGGAGAAGACGGGTGGCGGCTATACCACCGCGGTGGTGCGGGGCGACGTGGCCGCGGTCAAGGCCGCGGTGGATGCCGGGGTCCGTGGCGCTGAGAAGGTAGGCGAGGTCACCGCCACTCACGTCATTGCTCGTCCCCATGTCAACGTGGACCTCCGGTTGCCACTCGGCCGTCAGGAGCAAGCAGAGCAAGAGCTCGGCTGAGTGCTTCGGAAGCGGAGAGACCCATGCAGTTAGGCAGGGTTGCCGGCACTCTGGTGGCCAGTCGCAAGGAAGCCCTCATGTCGGGGATGACGTTCCTCGTTGTCAAACAGATCGATGAGGCCAACACCGAGACGGGCTCGTACGTGGTGGCCGTCGACGTGGTCGGCGCCGGGATGGGGGAGGTGGTCCTCTACGCCTCGGGTAGCTCGGCACGTCAGACCGAGATGACCAGGGATCGGCCGTGTGATGCGGTGATCATGGCCATCGTCGACTCGTGGGACGTCGGCGGTGAGGTCAGGTACCACAAGGGCGAGGAGGCCCGCTCTGGATAGGTCGGGCCTGACCGAGGCGGAGATCCGCTCGATCATCGAGCGGGTGAAAGGCCGCGTCGCCGCGGCCGAGCTCTCCGCGCGAACCGGGCCGGCCCTACGCGCTGGCGACGAGCTTGCGGTATCCGAGGTTGCGCTTGGTGACGGCATCCATGCCGGCATCGACCAGGCGGTGCGAGCCGCACGTCGGGCCTTCCTCGAATACCGGGAGATGGGGCTGGAGTCGAGGAAGACCATCGTGGCGGGCATGCGCGCCTCCATGCTGCGGGAAGGGGAGCATCTCGCCCACCTGGCTGCCCAGGAGACAGGCTTGGGACGGGCTGAGGACAAGGTGATCAAGAACCGCCTGGTCACCACCAAGACACCAGGGCCCGAGGACCTCGAACCACATGTGGTCACCGGCGACGCCGGGATGATGATCACCGAATATGCCCCTTATGGGGTGGTCGCTTCGATCACCCCTACCACCAACCCGACCTCGACGATCATCAACAACTCGATCTCGATCGTCTCGGCGGGCAATGCCGTGGTCTTCAACGTCCACCCCAATGCTGCACTCGTGTCTGTGGAGAACGTCAAGCTCCTCAACCGGGCCATAGTGGCCTCGGGTGGGCCCCCGGACCTGATCACCGCCATCCCCCAACCCACTCTCGACACGGCTCGAGAGGTGATGCATCACCCCGAGGTGCGGCTGCTGCTGGTGACCGGCGGACCCGGGGTGGTCCAGGAGGCGTTGAAGACCAACAAGAAGGCGATCACGGCCGGTCCGGGCAACCCCCCTGCGGTAGTGGACCAGACCGCCGATGTCGAGGCGGCAGGCCGGGACATCGTGCTCGGGGCGTCCTTCGACAACAACGTGATCTGCACCGATGAGAAGACCACGATCGTGATCGACACGGTGGCCGATCGTCTGATCCAGTCGATGGTCGCCAACGGGGCGTACCGGCTCAAAGAGCACGAGCTGAAGCGTCTGGAGCGGGTGATCTTCCGAGAGATGGGCCCGCCCAACAAGCCGGGGATGATCAACCCCCAGTGGATCGGCAAGAACCCCTCACGGATCCTCGCCGAGATCGGGATCACGGTGCCCCAAGAGACCCGCCTGGTCGTGGCCGAGGTCCCCCGGGAGCACAACCTGGTGTGGACCGAGCAGATGATGCCGGTGATGCCGGTCGTGAGGGTCCACAACGTCGACGATGCCATCGACCTCGCGGTCCGCTCCGAGCACGGGTTCCGTCATACCGCCTCGATCCACAGCACCAACGTCGACACCATCACCCGCATGGCCCGGGCGATGAACTGCAGCATCTTCGTGGCCAACGGCCCCAACTATGCAGGCCTGGGCGAGGGTGGCGAAGGCCCCACCTCATTCTCGATCGCCAGTCCCACCGGTGAGGGGCTCACCCGACCCCGGCACTTCTCACGGGTTCGCCGAATCAGCGTGGTCGGAGCTCTGCGAATTGTCTGACCCGGCGATGGCCCTTCTCGAGTTCGACTCGATCAGCGCGGGGATCGTCGCCGGGGACGCCATGGTGAAGGCTTCTCCCATAGGGCACATCTACGCCGGGACGGTCCACCCGGGCAAGTACCTGGTGCTGGTGAGCGGGGACACCGCCAGCGTCGAGCTCGCCCTGGCCATAGGGGGCGAGGTGGGGGGCGGTCACATCAGCGACTCGGTGTTCCTCCCCGACATTCACCCCGACGTCACCCACGCCATGGTGGCAGGCGGTGTGGGCGCCGACCTGGCCTCGGAATCACTGGGCATCGTGGAAACCTCCACTGTGGCAGCAGTGATCGACGCCGCCGACGCCGGAATCAAGGCCGCCGCCGTTGTGGTCTCGTCGGTGCGCCTGGCCGATGGTCTGGGTGGCAAGGGCTACATCCTCTTCTCGGGCACCGTCGCCGAGGTGGAGGCAGCGGTGGAAGCGGCGGTAGCGAGAATCGGCGGCCATGGCACACTGATCCGGTCAGATGTCATCCCGCAGGTGCACGAGGAGATGGCCGGCAATCTCTCTGGCGACCTCCGCTTCATGAAGCGGGTGGGGACAGGGAGCTGACATGGAGCTGGCCCGGGTCCTGGGAAGGGTGGTGGCCACCGAGAAGACCGCCGGTCTCGAAGGTGTGCGTTTCCTGGTCATCCAGCCGCTCGACAAGCAGCAACGCCCACGGGGAGGAGCCGTCGTCGCCGCCGACGCAATCAACATGGCCGGCCCCGGTGAACTGGTCTACTTCGTCAGCTCCCGGGAAGCTGCAGAGGCCATGCCGGTGCGTTTCGTCCCCGTCGACCACGCCGTGGTCGGCATCGTCGACCATCTTCACGTAGGAGTGGACACGTGAAGGTGGGCCGGGTGGTGGGGACCGTGGTGTCCACGATCAACATCCCCATATTGGACAATCACCGTCTCCTTCTCTGTGACCTCCAGGACGCCGCCGGCAAGCCGGAGAGCGACACCATCGCCGTCGACGTGGTCGACGCCGGGATGGGAGAGACCGTCCTCATCCTGGACGAGGGCAACTCGGCTCGTCAGATCCTCGGGTTGGACACCGGCGCCGTTCGAGCTGTGATCGTGGGCGTGGTCGACGAATTGGTCGTGGACGGCGAGTTACGGGATCTGAACTGAGACAGGCCCGGCGCCGGGAGCGCCAGAGCCCCTCCTTCGGCACGCCATGCAGCACGGGGTGATCAAGCTCGGGGTCAGTCCACCAGCCTGAAGGTCATCGACTGGGTGACGTTCATCACCATGACGAATCCCGTCATTTCGCCGGTCTCCTCGTCAGGCATGTTGAGGTCCATGGTGACCCGCCCACTACCGGCGAACTCCGCCGCCCGGGAGACCCCGGCCTCGGGGTCGAACCAGGTGGTCATGGCGTGCTCGGAGGCATCGACCTCGAAGAGGAAGCGCAGCCCATCGATCAGGGTGTCGAACTCGGCGAGGTCCTCAGGGCTGGCGTCGGGCGGCATGAACGCCTCGAACATCCCGATGAAGAGCTCGGCTAGGTCGAACGAGATCGCCGAGGTGTTGGTCACCGTGTCGATCACCAGGACGTGGAAACCTTCGAGGGTTTCGGCGCGGGAGACCACGCTGGACACGGTGCTCGTCGCCGGGTTGTCCGGGTCGAGCAAGGGGATCTCCACGGTCTCGGTCCAGCTGTCGCCGACGGTCACTTCGTCGTCGGGGAGGGGAGGGCCGACGAATCTCCCCGGGTCCATGCCGGCAGCACCCGGGTCGCCGAACGCCTGGAGTCCGCCGAACAGCCCCCCGAGGAGGTCGTCGGGGTCCTCACCACCACCGATGGGGTTCCCCTGGTCGTCGACGATCACCGTCGTCTCGAAGGGCTCCATCCCGGCGAGGTCGAGGGCGTCTTCGGGGTCGGCGGGCACTCCGTCCACGGTGCCGCTGAACTCGAGGCCGGAGAGATCTCCAGTGATGGTCAACTCGTAGGTGCCCGGCTCGGGGCCTTGAGCCACCGAGTAGTCGAACACAGTGGTCCCGGTGAGCCTGATGGCGAGCTCGCCGGGAATCCCCTCCTCATCCATCACCCCCGGGTCGCCGCTGGTGGCCAGGTCGAAATGCTGGTCGAAGTCGACCTCGTAGGAGAAGGTGGTCCCCGGCTCGAGGGTGTAGCTGAGGTGCATCGCCTCGGGAGCTTCCGGCGGGGCCACCACCGCGGTGGTCGTCGGGGACTGACCGGTGGTCGTGGTGGTGTCGGCGGCGTCGCCACACGCCACCAGCACCAGTCCGATGATCAGGACGAGGGGGAGAGTGCGCGAACGCATGAGAGGCAGGTTATCGACATTCGGGTGCTTTCGATCAACCGCTACCTTGCATGGCTCGTGAGCCCGTGGACACCACTGATAGCCGCCACCTTCGGGTGGGCAGCCTCGGTGGTCCTCAGCAAGATGATCCTGAGCCAGGGGGTGGACACGGTGACCCTGGTGCCGTTGCGCACCACATTCGGGTTGATCACCCTGCTGCTCATCGCAGCCTTCACCAAGAGGTTCCGCTCCATCTCGGCGGCGGCGTGGGGACGGGGTGCGATCCTCGGGGTTGCCGCCATGGCGGTGCCCAACCTGGTGATGACCAGGGCCCTGGAGGACCTACCGGTGAGCCTGGGGGGCCTGCTCATCGCGCTGATCCCGATCACCACGGTGGTCGCGGCCCACTTCATCCTCCACGACGAGAGGTTCAGGCTGCGATCGGCGCCCGGGCTGCTCCTCGCCTTGGCCGGCACAGCCCTCCTGGTAGGGGTGGGCGGTGACTCGATCGAGGGGGTGGTCAATCTGTGGCGGGGAGTGGCCTTCAGCCTCACCGGCGTGGTGCTCGCCGGAATCGGAGGTGCTCTGACGAGGCGCTTCGCCCTGGACGTCCCCAGCACCGAGCTGGTGCTCCCCCAGTTCGTGGTGTCAACCGCAGTCCTGCTCCTGGTGATCCCGATGGTCTTCGAGCCCGACTTCGCCGGTGTCGGAGCGACCAGCATGGGCCTTCTGGTGGCGTTGGGCGTGATCGGCACCGCCCTCCCCTTCGCCATGTTCATCGTGGCCGCCTCGGTCAACCCGGCATGGCGTCTCGGGATCACCGGCTACACCGTCCCGGTGCTGGCGGTAGCCATGGCGGTGGTGTTCCTCGGCGAGCGGCTCACCCCGGAGATCGTGGGTGGTGCGGCGCTCATCGTCGGTGGGGTGGTGCTCGCCGACCGGGCCAACCGCCGGGATCCCGAGGTGGTGGTGCCGATATGAGCCGAACCCGACCGGGAAGCCGCTTTACCCTGCGACCATGAGTCGAACCATCCTGGTCGCCGTCGCCTGGCCATATGCCAGCGGGCCCCGGCACCTCGGACACCTCGCCGGGGCATACCTTCCGGCCGATATCTTCGCCCGTTACCAACGGCTGGCGGGCAACCGGGTGCTCATGGTCTCCGGCTCCGACGTGCACGGGACGCCGATAACCGTCCGGGCCGACCAGGAGGGAGTGGACCCGCAGGTGATCGTGGACCGCTACCACGCCGAGTTCCTCGGGGACTGGGAGCGGCTCGGCATCTCCTGGGACCTCTACACCTCCACCGGCACCGCCAACCACCACTCGGTGACACGGGACGTGTTTCTCCGGCTGTTGGACAATGGATACCTGGAGAAGCGGACCTCGAGCCAGTTCTACGACCCCGAAGCAGGCCGGTTCCTCCCCGACCGATACGTGCAGGGGACATGTCCCCATTGCGGCTACCAGCAAGCCCGTGGGGATCAGTGTGACAACTGTGGGCGAACCCTGGACCCGATCGACCTGATCGATCCGGTGAGCACTATGACCGGGGCCCGACCGGAGCCACGGGACACCGAGCATTACTTCCTCCTCCTCTCCAAACTGGAGCGGCCGTTGCGCCAGTGGCTGGAATCACGTGTGGGCTGGCGCCGACATGTCAAGAACTGGGCACTGGGCATGGTCGACGAGGGCATGCCCGACCGGGCGATCACACGCGACATCGACTGGGGTGTGGACCTACCCGTCGACGATCTGGGACCGGGGAAGAAGATCTACGTGTGGTTCGACGCGGTCATCGGATACCTGTCGGCCTCCAAGGAGTGGGCATCGACCACCGCCGATCCGGACGCCTGGAAGCTGTGGTGGGAGGACCCGGAAGCGGAGTCCTACTACTTCATCGGCAAGGACAACATCCCCTTTCACACCGTTATCTGGCCGGCGATGCTGCTCGGGTACGGGGGTCTCAACCTGCCCACCGACGTGCCCGCCAACCAATACGTCACCTTCGGCGCCGAGAAGGCATCGGCCAGCCGGGGAGTGGGCCGCTCCATCGGTTGGTACGCCGGGAGGCTGGAGCCCGACGCCATACGCTACGCCCTGGCAGCGGTGCTACCCGAGCAGCATGACACCGAGCTCTCCGACGGAGAGATAATCCGGCGAGTCAACGAGGAGCTGGTGGCCACCTGGGGGAACCTGGTCAATCGGGTCCTCTCCATGACCACCCGCAACTTCGCGGGCCGGGTCCCCGAGCCGGGCCCCCTGGAGCCAGAGGACCAAGAGATAGTGACGGTCGCCGGTCAGGTTCTCGAGGAGGTGGCGGCGGCCATCGACAAGGTGGAGCTGCGTTCCGGGCTGCGGGCGGGGATGGAGGCCGCCACCCGGATCAACGCCTACCTCAACTCAACCGAGCCCTGGAAGCTGACAGGGACCGACCGGCGACGCGCCGGTACCATCCTCTGGTCTGCGCTACAGGCGATCGCCGCCATAAGGGTGGCGTTACACCCCTACCTGCCCTTCAGCAGCGTTGCCATCGGGGAGATGCTTGGGATCGGCCCCGCAATCGAATCATGGTCGGCTCACCCCGTGCCCGGTGGCCTTGCCCTCGGCGAGATCGTCCCCCTGTTCACCAAGCTCGACGAGGACACGCTTGCCTAGCGACCTAGCTCGCCTGCGAGCGGTGGTAGCGGGTGCTTGGTACTGGGAAGATCAGCTCGAGGGGTTGCGTCGGATGAACCTGGAGTCGACCTTGTCTTTGAGTCGGCTGGCCCAAGGGACGTCCTTGGCGAGGATGCCCAGGCCCACGGCGATGGTGAGAAGGCCCGGGCCGGGGAGGACGAGCATGGCCGTCCCTGCCATTAGCAAGGTCGAACCGGCTGTGATCCTGGCGACTCGGCCCATGATCCCTTAGACGCCCATGTCCAACTCTTGGTTTCGGTCCAAGCACTCGGTACCCGGTACCAAGTACTCAGGTGGGTGGATAGACCCCCATCCCCTTGGCCTTCTCGGTGCTCCAGAAAATCCCGGAAATCTCCTCGATCAGGTCGAGCAGCTTCTCACCTTCGGCTGGGTCCACCGACTTCTTGGCCTCACCGGCCTGATGGATCGCCCGCCAGAAGAGATCGTCCAGATCGGGGAACTCCTCGCGATGCTCGGCGGTGAAGAAGTCGGCCCAGAGGACCATGAGGTGATGCTTCACCTTTTCCGCCCTGGCCTCCTTGAGCTGGATGGCGCGGGCCCGGAAGACCTCGTCGTCCGACTCGTTGTACTTCTGGGCGATCTTGAGGACCGAGGTGGCCTCGATCTTGGCCTCGGCGGGGTCGTAGACCCCGCAGTACAGATCGCAGTGGGCGTGGGCGATGGTGACTCGACGCATGGTGCGACTCCTTGTCCTCGTGTGATAGTCGATACCCGAGTGACCATACTCCCAAAATGGCCATGCAACGCTTCCGGGTTGCCGAGGACTCGATGCGGCCTCGACTGGCGCCCGGCGACGAGTTCGTCGCCACCGACTCCCGGGCCCCGCGCCTAGGCGAGGTCGTCGCCTTCCTTCACCCCGACCGCCCCGGGTTCTGGATGGTCAAGCGTCTGGTCGAGCCTCCGGAGCCGCTGGACAACGGCCTGGGATGGGTGATGTCGGACAACCCCGGGGTGACTACAGCCGACTCCCGTACCCTGGGCCCACTGCCCCTCTCGACGATGTGGCCGATGGTCTGCCGTCTCGACGCCGAGAGCTTCGTCGAGGGGACCGCCCTCCTCGCCGCCGAGGAGCCGGCGCTGGCCGCTGTCGTCGCCGAGCACGGGGTCCCCCAGTTCTGGTGTCGGGAGCCGGGGTTTGCCACCCTCACCTTGTTCATCCTGGAGCAGCAGGTCTCGCTGGAGTCGGGTGCAGCGGTGTTTCGTCGCCTGCTGGAGGCCACCGGCGAGATCGAGCCGGGCTCGATCCTCGGTCTCGGCCCGGCAGGCCTGGCCGCTGTCGGGATCACCCGACAGAAGACGGGATACATACTCTCCATCGCCGAGCAGATCACATCGGGCCAATTCGACCCGGCGAGCCTCGGGGGGGTCTCCGCAGCCGAGGCGAGGAGGCTCCTCGTCGGGTTGCCCGGGGTGGGCCCTTGGACCGCCGACGTCTACCTGCTCTCCGTCCTGGGTCACCCTGACATCTTCCCGGTCGGGGACCGGGCCCTCCAGGTGGGTGCCGCCGAAGCCCTGGGCATGTCGACTCCCGACCCCGATGAGCTGGAGTTGGTGTCCCAGCCGTGGCGCCCCCTGCGCGCTGTGGCGGCCCGGCTCATCTGGCACTCATACCTGAGCCGGCGGGGCCGAGTAGAGCCGCCCGACCCGTTCGCCCGCCGACCGCGTAGAGTCGAGGCATGACCGAATTCGTGGTCTCCATGGAGAACCGCCCCGGCCGTCTCGCCGCCCTGACCGAGGTGCTGGCCGCCGTGGGGGTCAACATCGAGGCCCTGGCCGCATACGGTCATGATGGGAAGGGCACCGTGCGCCTCATCGTCGACGACGCCGACGCCACCCGGCGTGCCCTCTCGGATGCCGCCCTGCGCAATGAGGAGCACACCGTCCTCACCGCCCGTCTCCCCCACCGCCCCGGAGAGTTGGCCCGCCTCACCCGGTCACTGGCCGATGCAGGGGTCAACATCGATGCCATCTACGTTCTCAACTCCAACGTCGACGGCATCGAGCTGGCCATAGCCGTCGATCAGCCGGCAACCGCCCTCCCCCACCTGCAGGTCACCGGCAGCTTCTAGGCTCGAGCCGGGCTCGCCGGGGGACATATACCAACTACCCGGTCACTCGGCCCTAAAGTGCCCCGGATGCGCATCCGGATCGCCAGGATGGTCGCGCTCGGTCTCCTCCTCACCGCATGCTCGGGAGGCGCGGCCGACCCGACCACGACCACCACCACCACCACCCTCGCCTCGACGACCACCCTCCCCCCGACCACAACCAGCACCACCGTCACCGAGGACGTCTCCCCCGTCACCGGTCTGACCCTGGAAGTACCCGAGCTCGGGCAGCGCCGTGTGCTGGCGGTGAAGGTCGACAACCATCCCCGTGCGGTGCCCCAGTCGGGTGTCGACCAGGCCGATATGGTCATCGAGATCCTGGTGGAGGGGGTGACCCGGTGGCTCACCCTGTGGCAGGAGAGCGACTCGGAGTTCCTGGGACCGATGCGCTCGGGCCGGCCCACCGACTCCATCCTGCTCGCCGGGCTGAACGCCCCCACCTTCGCCAGATCGGGAGCCCAGCAATGGGTGCAGGCGGTGGCGGTGCTCAAGGACATCTATCAGATCGGGGAGATCGGGCCGCCCTCCACCTTCCGAGTCCGCGGCCGCCCGGCTCCGCACAACCTCTTCGTCAACACCATCGAGCTGCGCGACGTCGCCGACAACCGCGGCCATGCCGACGAAGCTCCCCTTCCGCTGTGGTCGTTCGGCTCGATGCCCATCGACGCCGACCGGGTCTCGCAGGTGATGATCCGCTTCGGCGGAAACGTGGTCGAGTGGGAGTGGGACCCGTCGACGGGCGCCTGGCTTCGCACCGCCTACGGTCGGGAGTCGATGTACCGCGACCAGGAAGGGGGGGAGACCCGGGTGGCCGTCCCGGTCCTCATCGCCCTCCACGTCGAGCAGTATGTGGAGCATCCACCTCCGGGCTGGACCGGCCAATCCCTCCCCAGCTCCCGGGTGATCGGATCGGGGAAGGCTCAGGTGTTCGCCGACGGCCAGGTGATCGAAGGCACCTGGGCGCGGGAGGAGGAGGCGGATTGGTTCACCCTCATCTACGAGGACGGAGAGACCATGCTGGTCCCCCCGGGCCGCTCCTGGGTGTCTCTGGTCCCTGACAGCGGAGGTCTCACCTACGAGCCTTGAGCGGGTCAGCCGAGCCCTCGATCGGGCACGGCGCCTCCAACCCGATCTGAACCTGTTCACGTCGATCGAGGAGCAGCCGGCTGCGGCAACCGGTGAGGGCCCCCTTTCCGGCGTTCCGATCGCACTCAAGGACCTGATCGATCATGAGAGCCGGATCACCACATGCGGCTCCGCCTTCTACCGGCATCTGGCGACCTCCACGGCACCCTGCGTCCGCAACCTGGAGGAGGCTGGTGCGGTGATCATCGGCCGCACCGGGCTTCACGAGTTCGCCTTCGGCTTCTCCTCGGAGAACCCTCATTGGGGCCCGGTACGCAACCCCTGGGACCCAGCGACGTCGTGCGGAGGGTCCTCCGGCGGGTCGGCGGCGGCAGTGGCGTCGGGAGTGGTTCCCATCGCCATCGGCACCGACACCGGGGGCTCGGTGCGGGTTCCTGCCGCCCTGTGCGGGACCTTCGGGCTCAAGGTGACCCATGGCAGGATCCCTCTGGACGGTGTGTTCCCCCTGGTCCCCTCGATCGACACCGTGGGCCCGCTCGCCGACGGGGTCGAGAGTCTGGCTCTGGCCTACCGGGCGATGTCCGGCGACCACCGTCCAGAGCCGGAGGCAAGCACTCTCCGCATCGGGGTGCCCCAGCCCTGGGTGGAGTCGGCCCCGGTGAGCGACGAGGTGGAGGAGGCGTTCACCTCCACCCTGGGGAGACTCGAGGGTCTGGGACACCGGGTGATCGGGATCGACCTGCCCGAAGCAGTGCCCAGCCATCACATCATGTGGGCCATCGCCGAAGAGGTCCGCGAGGTCCACCGGGAGTTCCGCAGGCGCGGCGAGACCTACGGCGACGACGTGGCCACCCGTCTCGACGACGCTGACGAGGTCACCGACGATGAGATTGCCGCCGGCCGCCAGTGGCAGTCCGACCTCAAGGCTGGGTTCCTGCGTGAGTTCCAACAGGTCGATCTGGTGATCACTCCGACAGTGCCGGTGCGACGCAAGGTGATCGGGGTGGACACCATCGGCGACCTCCACTACCGGGTGGTGCTCTCCTGGTTCTCGGCCCTGGTGAACCATGCTCTGCTCCCTGCGATTGCCCTACCCCTGGCCGGGACGGGGACGCCCCCGCTGTCGCTTCAGGCGATAGCCCCTGCGGGTGACGAGGCGGGGTTACTCGCCTTCGCCAGGCATCTCGAGGCGAGCGGAGTGTCAGGTTTCACCGTCGCCGGGTCGAATAGAACACCGGCCGGGCCCGGATAGACTTGGGACGAAACAACCAGATGCGATCGCGCGCGATCGCGATGACAGGAAGTGACCGAGAGTGGCCGAAGAGACCGCCACCAAAGAACCCGCCACCAAGGCCGAGACATTCGACCGACTGGTGATCCGCTTCGCCGGTGACTCCGGCGACGGCATGCAGCTGGCCGGGAGCAGGTTCACCGACGCATCGGCCCTGTTCGGAAATGACCTGGCCACCCTGCCCAGCTTCCCTGCCGAGATCAGGGCGCCGGCGGGGACCCTCCCCGGTGTGTCCAGCTTTCAGGTGCAGATCGCCGACTTCGACATACTCACCGCCGGGGACGCTCCCGACTGCCTGGTGGCGATGAACCCGGCGGCACTGAAGAAGAACCTCAAGGATCTCCGCGACGGAGGGACCCTGATCGTCAACATCGACGCCTTCGAGGAGCGCAACCTGGCCAAGGCGGGATACGACAGCAACCCCCTCGAGGACGGCACCCTGGAGGGATACCGGGTGATCGAGGTCCCCATGGACGAGTTGACCAAGTTGGCGGTGAAGGACACCGGGGTGAGTGGCCGGGACGTCCTGCGCTCCAAGAACTTCTTCGCCCTGGGCTTGATGGCCTGGCTGTTCCACCGTCCCACCGAGCCGACCCTGCAGTGGGTAGAGAAGAAGTTCTCCCGGCTGCCCGAGGTGGCCGCGGCCAACTCGGCCGCATTCATGGCTGGGTACAACTTCGGGATCACCACCGAGGCCACCAGGGTCACCTTCGAAGTCAAGCCGGCGACTCTGCCCCCGGGGACCTACACCAATGTCACCGGCAACACCGCCCTGGCCTGGGGCCTGATCACCGCCTCGCACAAGTCGGGGCTACCCCTGTTCTACGGCACCTACCCGATCACCCCGGCGTCGGACATCCTCCACGAGCTGTCCCGGCACAAGAACTTCGGGGTGCGCACCCTCCAGGCCGAGGATGAGATCGCCGGGGTGGGCAGCGCCATCGGGGCAGCCTTCGCCGGGTCGCTGGCGGTGACTGGATCGTCCGGGCCGGGCATCGCACTGAAGAGCGAGGGGATCTCTCTGGCCTTCATGCTCGAGCTGCCCATGATCGTGATCAACGTCCAACGGGGCGGTCCTTCCACTGGCCTCCCCACCAAGCCAGAGCAGTCCGACCTGCTCTTCTCCCTATACGGGCGGCATGGTGAGGCTCCGCTTCCGGTGGTGGCCGCGGCATCCCCCTCCGACGCCTTCTACATGGCGATCGAGGCAGCCCGGATCGCCATCAAGTACATGACGCCGGTGATCTACCTCTCCGACAACCACGTGGCCAACGGGTCGGAGCCCTGGTTGATCCCCGACCTGTCGACCATCCCCGACATCGAGGTGGACTTCGCCCGTCACCCCAACGGCCCCGACGGCAAGTTCCTCCCTTACATGCGGGACATCGACACCTTCGCCCGACCCTGGGCGCTGCCCGGCACCCCCGGTCTGGAACATCGCGTCGGAGGACTGGAGAAGGAGGCGATCACCGGCAACGTCTCCTACGACCCGGCCAACCACCAACTGATGACCGATACCCGGGCGTGGAAGGTGGCCAATATCGCCAGCGACATCCCTCTGCTGGAAGTACAGGGCGACGAGGACGCCGACCTTCTCGTCCTCGGCTGGGGCTCGTCCTTCGGTGCCAACCGCGCTGCCGCCCGTCGAGTGCGCCTCGAGGGAAAGAAGGTGGCCACCGCCCACCTCCGCTATCTCAACCCGCTTCCCCGCAACCTGGGCGACGTCCTCCGCTCCTACGACAAGATCCTGATCCCCGAGCTCAACACCGGCCAACTGCTCAAGCTGATCCGGGCCGAGTACCTGATCGACGCCACCGGCCTAAACAAGGTGGCCGGTGAGCCGTTCAAGGTATCGGAGATCGCCGCCAAGATCCTGGAGATGATCAAGTGACCACTTCCCTGTCATACACCAGGTCGGATTTCCAGACCGACCAGGAGGTGCGCTGGTGCCCCGGGTGCGGGGACTACACCATCCTCGCCTCGGTGCAGCAGTTCCTCGCCGGCCTGGGCCGGCCCCGGGAGGAGTTCGTCTTCGTCTCCGGGATCGGGTGCGCCGCCCGGTTCCCCTATTACATGAAGACCTACGGGATGCACGGCATCCACGGCCGCGCCCCGGCCATCGCCACCGGTATCGCCGCTACCCGCCCCGACCTCTCGGTTTGGGTGATCACCGGCGACGGCGACGGGCTCTCCATCGGGGGCAACCACCTGATCCATGCTCTGCGACGTAACGTCGACATCAAGATCTTGCTGTTCAACAACCAGATCTACGGACTGACCAAAGGCCAGTACTCCCCGACCTCGGAGGTGGGCAAGACCACCAAGTCGTCACCCTACGGCTCGATCGACTACCCGTTCAACCCGGTGTCGCTGGCCCTGGGCTCAGAGGCCACCTTTGTCGCCCGCACCCTGGACATGGACCGGTCCCACACCCAGGCGGTGCTGGAGAAGGCCTACGCCCACGAGGGCTCGGCTTTCGTCGAGATCTACCAGAACTGCAACGTGTTCAACGACAAGGCGTTCATCCAGCTCACTGGCAAGGAGGAGCGGGTCCACAACCGGATCGACCTGGAGCATGGCAAGCCGGTGGTCTTCGACGAGGGGGGAAAGGCGGTGGTGATGCGCAACGGCGAGGCCACCATCGTCGACGCCACATCGGTCGACCCCAAGGCAATCCTGGTCCACGACGAAAACCGACCGGACCCCTCGATCGCCTTCGCCCTGTCCCGACTGGCCCACGGGCCCTATGGGCCCACCCCGCTCGGGGTGTTTCGCGATGTGGTCCGACCCACCTACGAGGGTGAGATGCTCCGCCAGATCGAGGACGCAAAGGAGAAGCGGGGACCCGGCGACCTCGACAAGCTGATCCGCTCGGCGGGAACCTGGACGGTCAACGAGGCCGGCGCCACCGACGACTAGACCGACTTCGCCCTCACAGGAGCTTGCGCAGCTCGGCGACTTGAGCTTCCACCCCGGCCACCTTCGCCGGGAGATCTCCTGTTTGCACCATGGCGCAGTCACCGGGTTGGAACCGATCGTCGATGGCGGTCAGATCGTCGTCGGTGAGTCGTTCGAGGGTGCGGTCGTCGTCCTCCAGGGCCTTCACCACCCGACCCACGATGTTGTGGGCCTCCCGGAAGGGGACGCCTCGAGCCACCAGGGTCTCGGCAAGGTCGATGCTGGCCGTCTCTGCCGACGGGGGCGGCGGGTCGAAGGTGATCCCCACGAGGAGGCTGGTCATGGCGACCAGGGAACCGGCCAGGGTGTCGTCGGCGTGGAAGACGATCCGCTTGTCCTCCTGGAGGTCACGGTTGTAGGTGAGGGGGAGACCCTTCTGCAACCCGAGGATTGCGGTGACGTCCCCGGCGACCGTGGCGGCTCGACCCCTTGTCAACTCGGCGATGTCGGGGTTGCGCTTGTGGGGAAGGGCCGATGAGCCGGTACTGACCTCGTCGGAGAGACGGGCCCAGCCGAACTCATGGCTCGACCAGATCACAATCTCCTCGGCGAGACGCGACAGGTTGGCCATCGCCTGGGCGCAGGAGAACACGTACTCACCGACGAAGTCCCGCGACGCCACCGCGTCGAGGGTGTTGGGCATCGGCCCCTCCATGCCCAACCCCTTGGCCACCTGGTCCCGGTCCAATGGAAGTGACGAGCCGGCCGACGCTGCGGCCCCCAGTGGAGACTGGTCTAGCCGGGCCAGGCAGTCGCTGAGCCGGCCGCGATCTCGGACCGCCATCCAGGCGTAGGCCAGGAGGTGGTCGCCGAGCGTGGTCCGCTGCGCCTGCTGGAGGTGGGTGTAGGTGGGGATGACGACTGTGGCGTGCTCCTCTGCGAGGTCGGCCAGGGTTTCGATCAGTCCGTTGATCTGTCCGATGCGCTCCCTCCCCGACGTCCAGAGGTAGAGCCTCAAGTCCAGAGCCACCTGGTCGTTGCGGGAGCGCCCGGTATGAAGCCGGCCCGCTGCCTCCCCGATGATCTCGCCCAATCTCCGCTCAACCGCGGTGTGGACGTCCTCGTCGGACTCGGCGAAAAGGAACTCCCCCGAGCGCGCCTCGCCGAGTATCTGCTCCAGCCCCTGGACGATGGCCTTGGCGTCTTCCTCGCTGATGATCCCGGTGTCACCGAGCATGGCGGCATGGGCGATCGAGCCGATGATGTCGAGCCCGAGAAGCCGACGGTCGGAAGTGTCCGTGGTGAAGTCCCAGGTGGCCGGGGACATCGACCCCTCAAACCGCCCTCCCCAGAGGGTCACTTTCCCTCCCCGTACCCCCGGATGCGTAGGGCGTTTAGGTTGATGAAGCCCTCGGCATCGAACTGGCGGTAGACCTTGTCGGTCTCGAAGGTGGCCACCTCGGGGTCGTACCCGGTGTTCGGGGAGCGCCGGCCCAGTACCCGGACCGAGCCCTTGTAGAGGAGCAGCCGGGCCTCTCCGGTGACCGGAACCTCGATCGAATCCATCAGCCTCTGCAGCTGGACCCGCTCCGGTGAGAACCAGAACCCGTTGTAGACCATGGTGGCGTAACGGCCCACCAGGGAGTCACGAAGGTGGAGTACCTCCCGGTCGAGGACGATCGACTCCACCGCCCGCCTCGCCGCATGGAGCACGGTGCCTCCTGGCGTTTCGTACACCCCGCGGCTCTTGATGCCCACGAAGCGGTTCTCCACGATGTCGATCCGGCCTACGCCGTGCCTCCCGGCAATGTTGTTGAGTGTGGTGAGCAGGTCCACCGGCCCCAGGGTGTCCCCGTTCACCGAGACCGGGGTGCCCGATTCCAGCCCGACCACCACCTCCTCCGGCTGGTCAGGAGCCTTCTCCGGATCGGTTGTCAGCCGGAACATCCCCGGAGGCGGCTCCACCCAAGGGTCCTCGAGGACCCCGCCCTCATAGGAGATGTGGAACAGGTTGGCGTCCATGGAGTATGGGGACTCACGGGTCACCGGGACCGGTATCCCCCGGGCCTCGGCATAGGCGATCAGGTCGGTCCGTCCGCCCAGGTCCCACTCCCGCCATGGGGCGATGACCTTCAGATCGGGGGCAAGTGCTGCCGTGGACAACTCAAAGCGCACCTGGTCGTTTCCCTTCCCGGTGGCCCCGTGGGCCACGGCCTCGGCCCCGTGCTCCAGCGCCGTCTCCACCAGGCCCTGGGTGATGATCGGCCGGGCCAGGGAGGTGCCCAGCAGGTACTCGCCCTCGTAGACCGCGGCGGCCCGTATCGCCGGGTACACCGCGTCACGGACGAAAGATTCCCGGCGGTCGTCGACCACCGCATCCACCGCCCCTGTGGCCAGCGCCTTCGCCTCGGCATCGGCGAACCCCTCCTCCTGGCCGACGTCACAGGTGTAGGCGATCACCTCGGCGTCGTATGTCTCCTGCAGCCAGGCGAGGATCACCGAGGTGTCGAGACCACCGGAGTAGGCGAGGACGATCCGCATCGGCGAAACAATGGCCGATTTGGCATCCGGTTACAAGGCGAGGCCAAGACCCCGGATGGTGAACCCCAGAATGCGGTCAGACAGGTCATCCTGCCTCATCGGGCCGTCGGGCCGGTACCAGCGCTCGACGGCGTTGAGGATGGAAAGGATGAAGATGGCCCCGGTACGCGAGTCGAGGTCTCGCCGGAACGCCCCCACTCGTGCCCCGTCATCGAGGACACCACGGAACACCGCCTCGTAGCCGTCGCGGGCCTCGAGGACACGGGCCCGATGGGTATCGTCGAGGACCCGGGCCTCGTTGAGGAAGGTGCGGGCCACGTCGATGTTGTCGACGATCACCCCGACATGCCCGGCGATCAGAGCCCGGAGTCGCTCCACCGGGTCGTCGGAGTGAGACAGGGCGGCAACCGCCGAGGCCTCGAACAGCCTGGCCCCTTCCCCCACCACCTCGACCAGGAGATCCTGCTTGGAGTCGACATGGGCGTAGAGGGAGCCGCCGAGTAGTCCGAGCTCGCGGCCCAGCTCACGCATCGATGTGCCGTGATATCCCCGCTCGGCGAAGAGCCTGCCGGCTGCGGCGATCACGTCCCGGCGGGTATTGCGGGTGGACACCATCAGCGGTGGTCGTAGCGGACCACGACCCGGTCGGTCACCGGATGGGCCTGGCAGGTGAGCACCCACCCATCCTCGACCTCGGCGTCTACCAGGGCGTAGTTCTTCGACATGGTTACCTCCCCCTCTTCTATCCGTCCCTTGCAGCTGGCGCACATCCCTCCCTTGCAGGAGAAAGGCAGCTCGCTCCGCACCCGCAGGGCGGCGTCGAGCACGGAGGTCTCCGGCGTCATCCGGGTGTCCACGGCACGGCCGTCGAGGATCACGGTCAGCTCGACGCTCCCCGCACCGGGCGGCGGCTCGGGCGGCAGGGTGGAAGGATCGAGTGGGCCGGCGAAGAACAGCTCGTCGTGGATTCGGTCATCGACCACGCCCATCTCCCCCAAGGTGGCACGGGCCATGGCCACCATGTCGTACGGCCCACACAGGTACCACCCATCGACGGGGAGGCCGCCGAGGAGGCGGTCATGGACCGTGCGGATCGTCTCAGGTGTGATCCGCCCCGAGAGGAGGGGGACGTCCGACCCCTCGCGGCTGAGGACGTGGAGGACCTGGAACCTGGGGTGGAAGCGGTCCTTGAGACCTTCGATCTCGTCGAGGAACATGATGCTGGAGACGGTGCGGTTGCCGTAGACCAGGGTCCAGGTCGACTCCGGTTCCTCCTCGAGCGACGTTGAGAGGAGCGACAGCACCGGAGTGATGCCCGACCCGGCGGCAATGGCCACCGCCCGACGGTGCCGGGAGGGGTCGATCTCGATGGTGAAGTCGCCTACCGGAGGCATCACCTCGATGACGTCGCCCGCCTGCAGACGGTCATTGGCATGATTGGAGAAAAGCCCACCGGGGAGCCGCTTGATCCCCACACGAAGCTTGCCGGACCCGGCCGGGGCGCAGATCGAATAGGAGCGGCGCACGTCCTCGCCGTCGACCAACAGCCTCATTGTGACGTGCTGGCCTGGCAGGAATCCGAACCGACCCGCCAGGTCCGGAGGCACGTCGAGGGTGACGGCGACGGCATCGTCGGTGAGGCGAGCCACCTCGGTGACCCGAAGGCGGTGGAAGGCAACCTCGGTCACAGCTGCTTGAACCAGTCGAACGGCTCCCCACACGAGGAGCAAACCATCAGCGCCTTGCACGCGGTAGACCCGAAGCGGGCCACCAACCGGGGCCGGTCGGCAGAGCATCGGGGACAGAGAACATCCTCTTCGTGGTCCGGCGGGGCGATGCCGAACCCGCTGAGCTTGTTGCGGCCCTCCTCACTGATCCAGTCGGTGGTCCATGCCGGTCGATAGATGGTCCGCACCTCTGCCTGCTCGAACCCGGCGGCTCGGAGGGCGCCGGTGATGTCCGCCTCGATCTGGCGCATCGCGGGACATCCCGAGTAGGTGGGGGTGATGGTGCACACCACCTTCCCTTCCTCGGCGGTGACGTCGCGCAGGATGCCGAGGTCGGCCACGGTGAGCACCGGGATCTCCGGATCGACCACCCGGGAGACCACCTCCCGAGCCCGGTCGAGGTCGATGGCGGATGTGGTCACCATGTCGCCCCCGGATGGCTGCGTGCCATCCACTGCATCTCGGCGAGGAGCGGGCCGAGGTCCTCGGTGTGGAGGCCCTGGCGCCCACCCGATCGCTGATAAGGGTCATCTGGAACCTGGAGGGTCGCCCGGTCGATCACCCCGGCCACCAGGGCGTCCCAGCCCCCGCGATATCCCGAGGTGGCGGCGTCGGCGAACATCTCGTCGGTGAACTGCCACAACCGGTCGAGGGCGCTCTGGGCCCTCCGGTGTGACTCGTCGGTGCCGTCGCCGAGGCGAACCAACCATCCCGAAGAGAACCGCCAGTGGTACCTGGCCTCTTTGAGGGCCTTGGCGGCGACTCCGGACACCACTTCGTCACCGGCTGCGGACTGGTCTTCCCAGAGCTGGAGCTGGTAGGCGTCGAACAGGAGCTGGCGGACCATGGTGTCGGCGAAGTCACCGTTGGGCTGTTCGACGAGGAGGATGTTGGTGAACTCCCGCTCGTCGCGAAACATCGCGTAGTCGTCCTCGTCTCGACCGGAGCCGTCCAGTTCACCTGCCCTGGTGTACAGGGCGCGGGCCACCCCGAGGTGGTCGAGGGCGATGTTGCCCAGTGCTATGTCGAGCTCCAGCTCGGGGGCCCGGGAGATCCACTGGCCAAGCCTCTGGGCCAGGACGAGGTTGTCGTCGGCGTGCGCCACCATGGCGGCCAGGTACGGAGGATGAGGCGAAGCGACCATTACATGTGCCCCACTTCTTCGGGGATCTCGTAGGAGGTTGCCAGCCGATGAACCTTCTCGTTGGCCTCGACGTACTCGGCAGCCGCCTCCGGCTCGAATGCGTGGATCTCGGAGCTGGGGACCGCCCAGACGCTCACCCCCTCGCCGCGGCGGGTGTAGACATCGCGAGCGTTCTCCAGGGCGGTCTCGGCGTCGGGGGCGTGGAGGCTGCCCACATGCACATGGGAGATGCCCCGGCGGGCCCGGACGAACACCTCCCACATCGGCCAACCGGTGGCGCCGGTGCCGGTGGTGGTCTCGATTTCGGCCTTCTCGCCGGGGACGACGGGGACTTCGTAGGTCATGGTCTGTTCCTCAAGCGGCCCGAGCAGACCGCTTGTCGGCATGGGCGGCAGCCGCTTCCCGAACCCATGAGCCCTCCTCCCAGGCCTCCAACTTGTGGGCAAGGCGGTCGCGGTTCATCGGGCCGAACCCCTTGACCACTCTCCAGAACTCTTCCCAGTCGATCTCGCCGAAGTCGTAGTGGCCCCGCTCCTCGTTCCACCGTAGCTCCGGGTCGGGGACGGTCAGCCCCAGGTAGTCGGCCTGAGGCACCGTCATGTCGACGAACTGTTGGCGGAGGTCGTCGTTGGACACCCGCTTGATCTTCCAGGCCGTGGACTGCTCGGTGTGGGTGGAGTCGTCGTCGTGGGGGCCAAACATCATCAGCGAGGGCCACCACCACCGGTCGAGGGCATCCTGGGCCATGGCCTTCTGCTGGGGAGTCCCCTCGCAGAGCCGCATCAGCAGCTCATAACCCTGGCGCTGATGGAACGACTCCTCCTTGCAGATTCGGACCATGGCCCGGGCGTAGGGCCCGTATGAGCAGCGGGTGAGCATCACCTGGTTGGTGATGGCGGCCCCATCGACCAGCCAGCCGATCGCGCCGATGTCGGCCCAGCTCAGTGTGGGGTAGTTGAAGATCGAGGAGTACTTGTGCTTGCCCTGGTGGAGGAGCTCTTGGAGCTCGTCGCGGCGGACCCCGAGAGTCTCGGCCGCCGAGTAGAGATAGAGGCCATGCCCTGCCTCGTCTTGGACCTTGGCCATGAGGATGGCCTTGCGATGAAGGCTGGGGGCACGGGCGATCCAGTTCCCCTCGGGTTGCATCCCGATGATCTCGGAGTGGGCGTGCTGGGCGATCTGGCGGATCAGGGTGTGGCGGTAGCCCTCGGGCATCCAGTCACTGGGCTCGATCTTCTCCTCGGCATCGACGATCTCCTGGAAACGCTCTTCCGGTGTCATCAGCCCAATATAACCAAACGAACGTTCGTTTGCCTATGTGACCTGGAGTTTGGCGCCCATTGACATCGCCAACAGTGGCAAGATCCCGATGTGACCGCCGACCCGATTCTCGAAGCGATCGTCCGCTCCGCCAGTGACGCCATCGTCACCGCCGACCGCCACGGGAACATCGTCAACTGGAACCCTGCAGCCATAGCCATGTTCGGCCATGAGGAGGAGGAGGCGTTGGGCCGGCCATTGAGCATCATCGTGCCCGAGCGGTTTCGTCAGGCTCATGAGGAGGGCATCACCCGGGTGGCTTCCGGGGGCGACACCCGGATCATCGGGACGACGGTTCAGGTGTCTGGTCTGCGCAAGGATGGCACCGAGTTCCCCGTCGAACTGTCACTGTCCACCTGGGGCCAAGGGGAGAGTCGGCATTTCGTCGGCATCGTCCGCGATGTCTCGGAGCGCTCCGAGCTGATCCAGGCCCTGGCTGGATCGGAACGTCGCCTGGACGCCATCCTCCAGTCGGCCAATGATGCCATCGTCTCGCTCGACCGGGATGGAAGGGTCATCCTTTGGAACGGGTACGCCGAGCGGCTGTTCGGGTACACCGCCGACGAGATGCTTGGCGAGCCGCTCACGGTGATCGTGCCCGAACGTCATCAGCAGGCCCACGTCGACGGGATCGAGCGGGTGGCGGCAGGAGGCGAGCCACGGGTCATCGGGAAGACCGTGGAGCTGGCGGCCCTGCACCGGAGCGGCCACGAGATTCCCATCGAGCTCTCGTTGGCCACTTGGACCGTAGGCGATGAGCGCTACTTCGGCGGGATCGTCCGGGACATCTCGGAACGGAAGAAGGCGGAAGAGGAGCTGTCCCTGGCCAACAAGTCACTCAAGGAGACCAATCAGCAGTTGGAGGCCCTCTCCGCCAAACTGGCCAAGTACCTCTCGCGCCAGGTCTACGACTCGATATTCGAAGGCCGCACCGAGGTGCGGGTCCAGTCCTACCGCAAGGAGCTCACCGTCTTCTTCTCCGACATCCAGGGCTTCACCGAGCTTGCCGACCAACTGGAGGCGGAGAGGATCAGCGGGTTGCTCAACTCCTATCTGGGTGAGATGTCCCGTATCGCCGACGAGTGCGGCGGGACCATCGACAAGTTCATCGGGGACGGGGTCATGATCTTTTTCGGAGACCCCGAGACCCGGGGCCGGAAGGAGGACGCCGTCTCCTGCGTCCGTATGGCGTTGCGGATGAGAGACCGGATATTCGAGATGCGCAAAGACTGGGAGGAGCAGATCGGCGGAGCCAGGATCAACGTGAGGATGGGAATCAACACCGGGTACTGCACCGTGGGCAACTTCGGCTCCGAAGACCGCCTCGACTACACCATCGTCGGGGGACCGGTCAACACCGCGTCGCGTCTCGAGGAGACTGCAGCACCCGATCAGATCCAGGTCTCCCATGCCACCTACCTGCTGATCAAGGACGAGATCTATTGTCGACCCCTCGGTAACGTGCAACTCAAGGGCATGGCCCGGGAGGTCACCACCTACGAGGTGGTTGCCGAGTTGTCCGCCTTGCCCGACCGCGATGCGATCAAGGTCGAGTCTGAGGGCTTCAACCTGGTCCTCGACCCCACCCTCCTCCCCGCCAGCGAGGCAGAGGCCGCCCGACAGGCCCTACGGGAGGCGTTGGCCGCGCTCGAGGAGGACTGAGCGGAAACAATCCGCCCTGCACATCGTCCAACCGCCAGACGAGAAGGAGAAGACGACGTGAGCCAGTCGCTGACAAGGCTCCGGAAGGCTGCCCTTTGGGCGTTGATGGTGCTGGCCATGGTGGCCCTGGCCCCGCGACCTGCCCTGGGGTGCTCCTGCATGGAGCCGACCGACCTGGGGGCGATGATCGACGAGGCCCCGGCCGCCTTCGTCGGTACCATGGTCGACCGCAGGCAGGGCGCCGACGAGTTCGAGGCGGTCTACGTGTTCCAGGTCGACGAGTGGGTCAAGTCCGACCTGGGGACGGAGGTCGCCATCCACTCCGGGTCGGACAGCGCCATGTGCGGCTTCGAGCAGCCGACCGGTGACCAGGTAGGGCTCCTGGTCTACAACGACGGGCCCAGGCTCACCTCAGGGCTCTGCTCGATGGTCACCCCCGGCGACTTGATCAAGGCCGCCTCCGGCCATGTCCCCGGACCTGGCGCAGTGCCGCCGTTGGTTCCCCAGGACATCGGGCTGCCCGGCCCGGGCCCGACGACCGAGGGCAACACCACCGCCCGGGTCGCCCTGGGTGTCCTCGCCGGGTTGGCGGTGGCCGCGGTTGCGATCACCCGGCTGAGACGGCCCGGCTCAGCCCCAGAGGAGTGACAGGCAGGTCAGCCCGCCGTCGGCTTTCTGGAACTCGGTGGTGTCGCACCAGTCGACCTCGAACCCTGCTCCCTGGAGCATGCCGATGGTGAGCGGGGTGTTGGCGGTGACCACCACCCGGCCGTCATGGAGCCTGAGGGCGCTGGCGCCCTTCTCCCCCGGGGGTTTCTCCAAGAGCCGGTAGCCGACGAACACCGTCGGGTCGGTGCAGTCGGTGGCGATGAGCAACGTCTCGTCGTCGATGGCGGCCGCCGCCGACTTGAGGTGGAGCACCCGGGACACCGGGGCGGCGATCACCCGCAGTCCGTCGCCCGAGGCCAGCTCGGCGAACTGGGCTATCCCGTGGTCATTGGTCCGGGCCGAGCGCCCGATGAACACCGTCGACCCGATTCGGAGGACGTCGCCCCCGTCGACCGTCCCCGGGGCAATGATCTCCTGCACCGGCATCACCTCGGAGAGGGCCATCGCCACCGGACCGGTCTCCGGCTGTCGCTCCGGGGCCCCGGGACGGGTGATCACCGCCAAGCTGTCGAGGACCACCGCGGTGTCCTCGATGAAGGGACAGTCGGGGCACTCCTCATCGGCGGGCACCACCGCGACTTGGTAGCCGGCGCCTTCCAGCATTTCCTGGTACGCCCGATGCTGCTCCCTGGCCCGGGCCACGTCGAGCACCGGCCGCTCCCCCATGGTCAGGGCCTTGGCGAACGAGTCCGGAACGTCCCGTACCACGGCTGTGGGCATCTGGGGAGGGTACTTGACCGGCTAACGGTCCTTGCGCTGGTTGAGGAGGCCGTTCCTGGCCCGGTGAGCAGGACGGGCAGTGGCCCGAGCCCTCCTAGGCCAGCGCCACCAGGTCGAGGAGCTCCTCGTCGAAGAAGCGCATCTCGCCGTCGGGCATGAGCAACGCTCGGTCGGGGGCGAGCTGGGCGACGAAGTCGGTGTCATGGCTGACCAGCACCACGGTCCCTTCATAGAGGGTGAGGGCGTCGAGCAGCGCCTCCTTGGCCTGGGGGTCGAGGTTGTTGGTCGGCTCGTCGAGGAGAAGGACGTTGGGCCGGGAAGTCATCAGCATGGCCAGGGCCAGCTTGGTCTTCTCCCCACCGGACAGCGATCCGGCGTCCTGGTCGATCTTGTCGGCAAGGAGGAAGTGCCCCAGCATCGAACGTAGCGTCTGATCAGGCAGGCGGGTCACCGACCGCAGGTGGTCGAGCACGGTCACCCCCCCACGGATCTGCTCATGCTCCTGGGCGTAATAGCCCAGGCTGGCCTTCGGGCCCAGCGACACCTCGCCCAGGTCGGCGCTCTCCTCCCCGGCGAGGATGCGGAGCAGGGTGGTCTTGCCCGCCCCGTTGAGGCCGACGAGGAGCATCCGCTCCCCCCGCTCCACGGCGAACTCGATGTCGACGAA
>CAZNDH010000019.1:0-36325 GCA_964571765.1 uncultured Acidimicrobiaceae bacterium | reverse complement strand
GACTTCATCATCTGCGACGAGCCGATCGCCGCCCTAGACGTATCGATTCAGGCCCAGGTGGTCAATCTCCTCGAGAACCTTCAGGACGTCCTCGGGCTCACCTACCTCTTCATCTCCCACGACCTTTCCATGGTGCGGCACCTCGCCGACCGGGTGGCGGTGATGTACCTGGGCAAGATCATGGAACTGGCCACGGTGGCCGACATGTACACCAGCCCCAAGCACCCCTACACCCGGGCACTGCTCTCGGCAGTCCCCGTCCCCGACCCCGAGGTGGAGGCCACCCGCCGCCGGGTGATCCTCTCCGGGGACATTCCCAGCCCGGCCAATCCCCCTCCCGGCTGCGTGTTCAACACCCGTTGCCCCATCGCCGAGGAGAAGTGCACCCGCGAGGTGCCCGAGTGGCGTGAGCTCGCTTCGGGCCAGTGGGTCGCCTGTCACTTCGCCGGGTAGGACTGCCTCCGTCAACGGTCACAGACGCCCGGTTTCAGGTGACCTCCCAGAGGAATACTGGTAAGTTGATCGCATACCGGGGCGTTCGTTCCCGGTATATGGAGGAGAAATCTCTATGAAGAAATGGACATGGCTCGGGGTACTCGCCGCGCTTGCACTCGTGCTCGCTGCGTGTGGCCCGGGCGACACAGGGGCTACCACCACACAGCCCACTGGGACCACGGCACCGGGTGACACCACCACGACCGCTCCTGGTGGCACCGCTGGTGAAGGTGGCCATCTGCTGCTGATCCAGTGGCAGGCGCCGTCCATCGTCAACGCTCTGCTCTCCAGCGGTAGCAAGGACGTCATGGCCGGATCGATGGCCCTCGAGCCCCTGGCGAACTTCACACCCGATGGCGGGTTTGAGTTGAAGCTCGCCGAAGAGCTCCCGACCCTGGACAACGGTGGCGTCGCCGAGGACCTGTTGTCGATCACCTGGACCCTCAAGGAGGGGATCATGTGGTCGGACGGGACCCCGCTCACCGCCGAGGACGCCAGGTTCACCTGGGAGTACTGCACCACCCCGGCAACGGGTTGTTCGTTCACCGGCAACTTCGCCGGCGTCGCGGACGTGGTGGTCGTGGACGACCGCACTCTCCGCGTCGAGTTCGAGGAGCCAACCCCGAACCCGTATGTGCCATTCATCTCGGCCCAGAGCCCCATCATCCAGGCGGCTCAGTTCGCCGACTGCATGGGCGCGGCCGCGGTGGGCTGCACCGAGGCCAACCAGTTCCCCATCGGGACTGGCCCCTACGTGGTGACCGACTTCCGCGCCGAGGACACGGTCCTCTACGAGTTCAACCCGCTCTACCGCGGTGTGTCTGAGGGCAAGCCCTTCTTCGGCACCGTGGAGATCAAGGGTGGCGGTGATGCCGCGGCTGCGGCCCGCACCGTCCTCGAAGAGGGTGCAGCCGACTACGGGTGGAACCTGCAGGTTGCCCCCGAGGTCCTCGCCCAGATGGAGGCGGCCGGCAACGGCCGGGTCCTCGTCGGGTTCGCCGCCAACCTCGAGCACATCAACCTGAACCAGACCAACAACCGGAACGCGGACGCACCGTCGGAGTACCTCGACGGCGACAACCCGCATCCGTTGTTCCACAACAACCCCGATCTGGCGCGGGCGATGTCCATGGCGATCAACCGTGACGAGCTGGTGGCTGTCGGGTATGGCGACACCGGTCGCGCGGTCTGCAACGTGTGGAACGCGGAACCGGCGGTCTCTACGAACAACGACTGGTGTCTCACCCAGGACATCGAAGGGGCCAACGCCCTCCTCGATTCCGCCGGGATCGTGGACACCAACGGTGACGGCATCCGTGAGTACAACGGGATCGAGCTCGTCCTCGACTACAGCACTTCGACCAACGCGGTGCGTCAGGACTTCCAGGCTCTGATCGAGGAGTACTGGCGGGAGATCGGCATCCAGGCAAACATGAGGAACGCCGACGCAAGCGTGTTCTTCGATGGCACCGGCGCCAACCCTGACTCCTATGTCAGGTTCCTCGCCGACATCCTCATGTACACCTTCGTGCCGCTGCCCGACCCACAGGTCCAGTTCGAGGGCTACACCCTGGCTGAGATGGTCGACTCGACCAGCGGATTCGGTGGTGGCAACGTCCCCCGTTACTACAACCCCGAGTTCGACGCCAAGGTGGCCGAGATGCGTGAGACTGCGGACCTCGATGAGCGGGTCAGGCTCACCATCGAGCTGAACGACATCATGATCGCCGACGGTGTGATCATCCCGCTGGTCTACCGCGGGTCGGTGTCGGCCTTCGCCAATGACATACAGGGCGTCGGCACCCTCAACGGGTGGGACACCGAGTACTGGAACATCGCAGACTGGTTCCGCGAGTAGAGGCTCCGGTCTAGACTGCACTAGCTGACAAGAGAGCCTTTCAGGGAGACCTGAAAGGCTCTCTTGGTCTCCCGGTCGCGACGGGTGGCAGGTGGTACATGGGTCGATATGTGATCAGGCGAGTCCTCATCTCCATCCCGACGCTGATCGCCATCGGGCTGGTGATCTTCTCCATATTGACCCTCGCCCCCGGCGACCCCACCGCCAACCTCCCCCTCACCGTCCCTGCCGATGTCAGGGAGCAGATCCGGATCTCCCTCGGTCTCGGTGAGCCGTTCATCATCCGCTGGCTCAAGTGGATGCAACTGATGTTCATCAACGAGCCTCTCACCTTCATCGAGTCGATGTTCAACGTGTGCTTCGGCGACTGCGAGAGCCGGGCCCGGATCATCTCCTGGTCGTCCCGGGCCCCGGCGATGGACACCATCTTCCAGAGAATCCCTCAGACTCTCTGGGTACTCGGGTTCGCCTTCATATTCGGGATCCTCATCGCCATCCCCGTCGGTGTGATCTCCGCCTACCGTCAGTACTCCTGGTTCGACAACGTGGGCACCTTCGTCACCATGGTCGGCTATTCGGTCCCCACCTTCTTCACCGGGCTGCTGGCCATTGTCATCTTCAGCATCGGCCTGGGTTGGTTCCCCTCCTTCTACAACACCAACCACGTGGTCGACTGGACCAGCTGGGACAGCATCCTCACCCAGATCAAACAGATGGCGATGCCGGTGGCTGTGCTCTCCCTGTTCAACGCGGCCGCCCTGAGCCGTTTCACCCGGGCCTCGATGCTGGACAACCTCAACGAGGACTATGTGCGCACCGCGCGCTCCAAGGGTCTAAAGGAGAAGGGGGTGATCCTCACTCATGTGCTGCGCAACAGCCTGATCCCGGTGGTCACTCTGATCGCCCTCCAGATACCTGGGATCTTCGCCGGGGCGATCATCACCGAGCAGATCTTCCGAATCAACGGGATCGGGGCTCTGCTCATCGGGGCGATCAGCCAGAACGACGTGCCCATGGTGCAGACCCTTACCTTCATGTTCGCCTTCCTCATCGTGGTGTTCAATCTGATCGCAGACGTCACCTACGGGCTCTTGGACCCGCGTATCCGGTACGACTGAGCTATACAGGAGACGAAGTGGCGACCACACAAGAACGAGTCGAGGAGCAAACCCAGGCGCTGAGCGCGGAGATCGGAGGTGCCCACCGCTCCTTGAAGGGTGATGTGTGGCGTCAGTTCCGCCGCCACAAGGGTGCAATGGTCGGCCTGGTCCTCCTCGGAGCCATCACCCTGTTCAGCTTCCTCGGGCCGGTCTTCTACGACGCCGATCCCTACCGCAGCAACACCGGCAATGCCAGTGCCCCGCCATCGGCGGAACACCCCATGGGCACCGACAACCTGGGCCGTGACGTGATGGCCCGGGTCATGGTGGGGGGGCGGATCTCGCTCACGGTGGGGATCACCGCGATGATCGTCGGAGTCACCCTGGGGACCCTGGTGGGCATCCTCTCGGGGTTCTTCCGATTCCTCGACACCATCCTGATGCGGATCACCGACCTGTTTCTCGCCATGCCCATCCTCCCTCTCCTCCTCGTGGTGATCATGCTGTTCCGGGAGCCGCTGACCAGGGCCCTGGGACCGGAGATGGGAGTGTTCATCCTGGTGGTGGGCATCATCGGCGCTACCAGCTGGATGACCACCTCGCGCGTGGTCCGGGGATCGGTGCTCTCGGTCAAGGAGAAGGAGTTCGTCCTCGCCGCCAGCAGCATCGGCACCCGGAAGCGCAACATCATCCTCCGCCACATCCTCCCCAACGTGCTCAGCCCGGTGATGGTGGCCGCGGCTCTGGGAGTGGCGGTGGCCATCATCACCGAGTCGGCGCTGTCCTTCCTCGGCCTGGGATTCCCCTCCAGCTTCCCCACTTGGGGACGTCTCCTCTTCGACGCCAAGGACTTTCTGCAGCTCAGCCCGATGCGGGTGGTCTGGCCCGGCCTGATGATCTCGCTCACCGTGATTTCGGTGAACTTCATCGGCGACGGCTTGCGCGACGCCCTCGACCCCAGGCTCCGCAGCCGCTGATCCCATCGCCTACAGAACGGTGCCGAGTCGTTCCATGATCTCGGTCAGGGTGTCCTCGTCGGTGGCGAAGTTGAGCCGGGCGTGGCCCTCGCCCCCGATCCCGAAGGGAGTCCCCGCGCTCAGGGCCACCCTGGCCTTGTCGAGGAGGGTGTCGGCCGGCTCGCCCCAGCCGTAGGAGGAGAGGTCGAGCCAGGCCATGTAGGTGGCTTCAGGGGGCGAGTACCCTACCTCCGGGTAACCGGACAGGAACTCGCCGAGCCGATCCCGGTTGGTCAGGAGTCGGGCCATGACCCGGTCGAGCCACTCACCACCATCGTGGTATGCGGCGACGGCGGCGATCAGCCCGAAGGTACTCACTCCCACCTCAGGGGTGATGTAGTCACCCCAGGCCGGCCGGTCCTCGTCGTTGGTCAGGACCACCTGGGCCGCCTTGAGCCCGGGAAGGTTCCATGCCTTGGAGGCCGAAGTGATGGTGACCACGGTATCCGGGGCGAGCGTCGCCGCGGGAACATGGGCCCTGCCTCCGTAGATCAGGGCGCCATGGATCTCATCGGAGATGACGCGGGCGCGATGGCCGCCGGCCATCTCGACCACCTCGGTTATCTCGGTGGTGGAGAGGCTGCGACCCACCGGGTTCCATGGGTTGCACAGGACCACCGACCCGGCGCCCTGGGAGAACGCACGATCGAGACCGTCGAGATCGATCCTATAGCGGCCGTCATCGTCGCGGGCCGACGGGACTTGGATCACCTCGCGGTCCGCCCGCTCCACCATGGAGAAGAAGGGGAAATAGGCTGGGGTGTGAAGGATGACTGGCGAGCCGGGACGGGTGAGACGCATGATGACCCGGCGGCCGGCTTCGATCACGTCAGGCGCAGGGAACACTCGGGACGGGTCGACCTCCCAGCCATATCGGGCCATCCAGAACCGGGTGGCAGCCTCGGCCGAGGCCCGCTCCAGCGCCGGATAGGGGTACCCGGTGTCCCCGAAGTCGACCGCCTCGTGGAGGGCACGGGCCACCGACGGGGCCAGCCCGAAGTCCATCTCGGCCACCCAGGCCCCGAGAACGTCGGGGTCATAGAAGTTCCACTTGAGACCGGGTCGGGGCCCGCTCACGCCTCCTCCTTTCTTCTGTGAGCATCTTCGACGCACATTGGAGGGACAAATCCTCACAGAACGGAGGCGACGGCGGGGCGAGGCCGGCGCACTCCCTTGGCGATGAGGACGACGAAGAAGAGGACCACGGGTACGAGGGCGATCGAGGCCGCTCCGGCGGTCCCGGCGTGGTAGCTGAGAACGAGACCGACAACCACGGAGAAGACTCCGATCGCGGCGGCGACCACCATGATCAACGGTACCCGCCGCACGATCAGCGCGGCGGTGGCCGGTGGACCGACCAGGAGCCCGAACACCAGCAGCGTCCCCACGGTCCGGAATGACCCCACGATGGCCACGGTGATCAGCACCAGCAGGGCGGCATGTGCCAGACGGGGACGAAGGCCGAGGAGGCGGGCCTTCTGCTCGTTGAAGGCCAGCACCAGGAACGATCGATGGAGCAGGACCGAGGCGGAAACGGTGACCGCGGCGATTGCGGCGAGGAGCCAGATTTCGGCGGCGGTGACGCCGAGAGTGTCGCCGAAGAGGATGCCGGCCAGGTTCCCGGCGTAGGAGGCGGTGGTGGAGATGAGGATCACCCCCAGCGCCAGCATGCCGACGAAGAGGAGCCCGATCCCGGTGTCCTCGGAGAACGTGGTCTGACGGTGCACCAGGTTGATGCCGGCGATCATCACCAGGGCGGCGACACCGGCACCGAGGAGCAGGTTGAGATCGAGGATCACCGCCAGGGCGATACCGGGGATCACACCATGAACCAGGGCATCTCCCAGAAAGGTCATCCCTCTGATCACCACCCAGGTCCCAACCACGGCCAGGGTGATCGCGGCAAGCGAGCCTGCGACCAACGCCCGCTGCTGGAAGGCGAGTTGAAAGGGCTCGAGCAACCAGTCCATGACCCGGGACGCTAACCATCCCGGGTCAGGGCATCGGTGATCAACCGGGCATTGGTCACCAGCAGGTCGATCAAGGTGTCGGCATCGCCACCGGACGCGGTCAGAGACTCGGTGTGAAGAACGACAACTGCTACCTCCCCGCCGACCTCGGAGGCCACGGCCCGGGCCAGGGCGTCGGGTTGGGTGGTCTCGACGAAGATGGCGGTTATGCCCTCGTCCTCGATGAGATGGACCAACTCGGCGAGATCTGCCGAACTTGGCGCACCACCCGAGGTACCGCCGGGAATCACGGTCCGAAGGACCTCCCACCCGTATCGATCGGCGAAGTAGCCGAAGGTGGCGTGGTTGGTCACCAGTCGTCGCCTTCCCGCAGGCACCACAGAGAGCGTCTCCTGGATCTCGGAGTCGGCCTCGGCCAACCGGGCGGCATAGTCATCGGCCCGGGCCATCCAGTCGATGTCCGGCTGGAGGGCGGAAAGTTCGGTGGCGACGATCCTGGATGCCGCGGCCATCCTCAGGGGGTCCATCCAGACATGGGGATCGAGGTTGCTTCCGCGGTCGTGATCGTCGCTGTGATCATCCGCATGGTCGTCATGGTCATCAGCATGGTCGTCGTGTTGGTCGTCATGGTCGTGACCATCACCCTCGGCGAACGGGAGGGGATCGACCCGCGGAGCGACCTCCACCACACGGGCACCGTCCGCCGCTGCCGCCTCCAGAACGTCGATCAGTCCTTCCTCGAGGCCCAGGCCGTTGACCACCACCAGGTCGGCCTTGTGGATCCGCGCCACTTGTGCGGAGGACGCCTGAAATTCGTGGGGATCGGCTCCTAACGGAATCAGCACCTCGACCTGTGCGTCGTCGCCCACCACATTGGACACCACGTCACCCAGGATGCCGGTGGTCACCACCACCGACAGACCCCCGGCATCATCGCCACCATCACCGGTCCCGCATGCTGCGGCCAGCAGGGCCAGGGTGAGGAGCACCCCTATCGTCCGTCTTCCCATTGGTTACGCTCTCCCAAGAACCGGCCTATAATGAGAATCGTTCTCAACTCAATGGGAACCATACCAGGGCAGTCAGAAGTGACAACCACCAACCTCAATCGAGAGGTCGAACAACACCTCGGCGAGCATCAGGTCCGTTACACCCGTGGGCGGAGGGTGGTGGTCGAGGTCCTCGCCGGTGGAGACGGCCCGATGTCGGCCGCCGAGATCAATCGTGAGCTGAGAGGGAGCATTCCCTTGTCGTCCCTCTACCGCACCCTCTCGGTGCTCGAGAAGGCCGGGGTGCTGGTCCCCCACCACGGCCACCGCACGGTTACCCGCTACGAGTTGGCCGAGTGGCTACGCGGCCACCACCATCATCTGGTGTGTCTCGGTTGCGGCTCGGTCGAAGACATCGAGTTGCCCGATGAGCTCGAGACCGAGGTCACCCAGCTGGTTGCCGGGATCGGCTCGATCACACATTTCATGCCGGTCAACCATGCGCTAGAGATCGAGGGGCGGTGTGCCCGATGCGCATGACGGGCCATGCCGTGATCGCCAGCGACCTCGTATTGGGTTACGGGGAGAAAATCGTCCTCGGTCGGTCGAGTTTCGAGATCCCCTACGGGAGGCTGACCGCGGTCATCGGCCCAAACGGCTCGGGCAAGTCGACATTGCTCAATTGCATCGCCGGTCTCATCGAGCCCATCTCCGGCCGGCTCGAGATCCCCGCCGACCGTCGACGGATCGCCTACGTGATGCAGTCGACAAAGGTGAGCGACTCCCTGCCAATCTCGGTGAGGGAGGTGGTGAACATGGGTCGGTATGCCGGAGCCGGACCTTACCGACGACTGGGTCGCGCCGATCGAGAGGCGGTCGACGTCGCTCTCGCTCGGGTGGGCATGAACCGGCTGGGCGACACTCACCTAAACGAGCTCTCCGGAGGCCAGCGCCAGCGTGCCTTCGTCGCCCAGGGCCTGGCCCAGGATCACGACATCCTCCTCCTCGACGAGCCCCTCACCGGGATCGACGTCACCACCGCCACTGCCATCGACGAGGTGATCCACGAGGAGGTCGAAGAGGGGTGTGCCGTCGTCATCACCACCCATGACCTGACCGAGGCTGCAGTCGCCGGTCACGTAGTCCTCCTGTCGGGGAGGGTGGTTGCATCCGGGCCCCCGTTCGATGTCCTCACCGAGGAGAACCTCAGGGAGGCATACGGAGCAGCGCTTCTCCACGTCGAGGAGGGAAGGGTGTTCGTCGATGACGCCGCCCACTCTCCGGTGGACAGTCATCACGTCCACCGCGAACGGGTCATCCACACCGAGGCCGACCCCTCGGAGCTCCACGACTAGCACCGGCTCGGGCTGGCCCCGGCCGTCGGTGTCGCCCAGCGATCGGTGCGAAGATCGAGTCAGGGCTTGGTGAGCTGGAATCCGAAAGGAAGCTCGAGCCGGTGGGCGGCGAGCAGTTCCGGATCCCGGAGGAGGTCATCGGTGGGAAGGTCGGCCACGATCCTGCCGTCGGCCATAACCACCGATCGGGGACACAGCTCCAAAGCCAGAGGCAGGTCGTGGGTGATAACGATCAGAGTTGTGGCCAGGGAGTCGAGAGTGGCGATCAGCTCCCGGCGTCCCACCGGATCCAGCCCCGATCCGGGCTCGTCGAGGACCATGACCTCGGGGCCCATCGCCAACACGGTGGCTATGGCGGCGAGACGCTTCTCACCGCCGCTGAGATGATGGGGAACCCTGTGGCCGAGCTCGGGCACCCCCACCATGGCGAGCGCAGCGGACACCCGGGCTTCGAGGTCGGCCCCTCGCAACCCGAGGTTCGCCGGCCCGAAGGCGACATCCTCGGCGACCGTGGGCATGAACAGCTGGTCGTTGGGGTCCTGGAAGACCAGACCCACCATCCGGCGTATCTCCCCCACTGTGGTGTCGTCCAGTCCCACTCCACCGACCCTGACCGTGCCCCGGTCGGCGCGGAGCACACCGTTGAGATGAAGGGCGAGGGTGGTCTTCCCCGCCCCGTTCGGCCCGAGAAGTGCCACCCTCTCGCCCCCCTCGATGACCAGGTGGACTCCGTCGAGGGCCTGTCGTCCGTCTGGATAGCGGAAGGCAAGGTCGCCGACCTCGAGGATGGGGTTCCTCATCGGGTCACCAGGGAGAGGACGGCGACCACCAGGGCCGCGGCCGGGACCACCATGGCCACCACCCAGGACCATCGTCCCGAACGGATCGTGGAGGTCGAGGGCATCTCCCCGGTGAACCCCCGAGATGTCATGGCGGCGTGGACCCTCTCACCCCGCTCGTAGGAGCGGACGAACATCGCCCCCGCCCCGGCAGCCAGGGGGCGGACCTGCCACAGCCACCTCGGGTCGTGGCCCCGGGCGGTCATCGCCATCCGCATCCTCGTCAACTCGTCGACGATCAACTCCAGGTAGCGAACCATGAACCCGGCGATCGACACCAGCACCGGGGGGACCCTGAGCGCCGACATCCCGCGGAGTATCGCGGGCACCTCGGTGGTGGCCACCAGGACGATGCTGGCTGTCGCCCCCAGGGTTGCCTTGACCATGATGTTCCACGCCGCCCACAACCCGTCTTGGGAAAGGTTCAACCAGCCGATGTCGACCCGGTCACCGGTCCCGATGAAGGGAAGGAAGAAGGCGAACAGGATGAAGGGCAGTATCCCGGCCAGGCGGAGGAGAAGAAACCCGACAGGGATCCTGGAGACGATGACCACCACCAGGGCGGCAATGGCGTAGAAGGCAAACGCCCCCAGCGCTTGGCGGGGTGTCACTGCCACGGCGACCACAAACAACAACACCGCGGCCACCTTGACCTGGGGGGCAAGGTCGTGGACCGGGCTGTGCTCGTGGATGTAGAGGACGTGGGCGTGGCCGACGCCCATGGTCACGCCCCAACCGGGTCGGCTCGTCTGTCCCGGACGGCAATGGTCATCCCCCAGACCACGAGAAGGGTTATCGCCGCCCCCACGATCCCGGCAACAGCCAGGCTGAGGGTCCTGTTCTCGATCCCTTGGGTGGCGTAGTCGGCGAAGACCGCGTCGGCCCATCGGTGCTCGCGGGCACTCTCGGCGAATCCTTCCGACTCGGCCACCCACTCCAGGCCGTCAGGCTGGTCGACGGCGAACTGGCTGACCACCGCAGCCAAGAACATCGTGGCCAAGAGACCACCGATGAAGAACGTCCGAAGCGGCACCCTGGCCTCGCGATCGGGCCCGTCGGCGTCGAGGTCGCGGGCGCCGAAGACCAGGTCGGGCCGCGAGGAGAGCACTGCACCCACCGCCAGAGCGCTGATCACCGCCTCCCCGATCCCGATGATGGCGTGGACCCCGACCATGGCGGCGAACACCCGGGAGAAGGGGACCGGTGCGGTCGCCCCGAACAGCCACTGGATGGAGAACGCCGATGCCGACAGCACCACCGAGAGCCACGAGGCCAGTGCCGTTGCTCCAACCACCCCTCCCCGGTTCGAGGGAAGGAATCGCCGGAACAGCATGTAGGCGGCGAAACCCCCGTAGGCGGGGACGATGGCCATGTTGAGGATGTTGTAGCCCAGGGCGGTGAGACCACCGTCTGCGAAGACCACGGCCTGGACCAAGACCACCACCGTGACAACGACGGCTCCGAGGTGCGGTCCGAGGAGAATGGCGGCCAGTGCGCCGCCCATGAGATGACCGGTGGTTCCCGCCGCCACCGGGAAGTTGAACATCTGGGCGGCGAAGACGAAGGCTGCGGTGATCCCGGCCAGGGGGATGACCTTCTCACTGACCATCTCCTTCACCTGGCGGAGGGCCACCCCCATGGTCCCGGCGCTAACCGCCGCAGTTGCCACCGCGGTCCCTGCGTTGAGAAACCCGTCTGGGGCGTGCATCTCTCTCCCGTTTCCACTCCGTCTTTGCTGCAACGCTATCGCAATTGCGAACAGGTCGCAATAGATTGGCGGCACATCGCCCCCGATTGTGATATCAAACCAATGGTGAGCCATCCCCCCTCCGATACCCTGCGCGACACCCTCGCCCGGGAAGGACACCGGGTGACCGGTCCCCGCCGGGCGGTGTGGGAGGTTGTCTCGTCGACCGGGGAACACCTCACCGCCGAGGAGATCTCCGAGCGGGTCCGGGCGATCGACCCCGACGTCAACCTGTCCTCGATCTACCGCTCCCTGAGCCTGTTCGCCGACCTTGGCCTGGTACGGGAGTCGAGTCTCGACAGCAGCGGAGCCGCCCATTGGGAAACCGCACATCCCGACGACCAGTTCCACCTCAGATGCCGCGCCTGCGGCCGCGTCGAACACCACACCGGCGACCTGGTGGAACGGGTACGGGCCCATCTCGGCGAAAATCACGCCTTCCACGCCGAGGAGGTCGAGTTGCTGGTCACCGGCCTCTGCGAGGAGTGCGCCGCTGGCCTATAGCCCCAGTGCGGTCGCCAACAGGCGGCGGTGGTATCGGGGGTCGCCGAAGAGCAGGCTCGACGACTTGGCCCGTTTCAGGTAGAGATGAGCGTCGTGCTCCCAGGTGAATCCGATCCCACCAAGGATCTGGATGTGCTCCCCCGCTGCCCACACGTAGGACTCCGAGGCGATCGAAGCCGCCAGGGGGGAGGCGACTGAGAACTCGCCGGCGTCGTCGGTGACCCGCGCCGCGTGGTAGGCGGCGGAGCGGGCGTGCTCGACCCGCATCAACATCTCGGCGCAGCGATGCTTGATCGCCTGGTAAGAACCGATCGGCCGGCCGAACTGGTGCCTGGTGCGGGCGTATTCCACCGAGCTCTCCAGACATGCCTGAGCGCCCCCGACCTGTTCCACCGCCAGCGCCGCCGAACCCAGGGCCAGAACCCTATGCACCTCCTCGTTCGCCCGATCGTCTCCGAGCAGCGACTCCGCGTCTACCCGGACCCGATCGAGCCGGAGGGACGCCTGGCGACGTGTTGGATCGAGCACGGGAGTCTGGGTGATCTCGATGCCGTCGGCGCTCCGGTCGACGGCGAATACCCCAAGACGATCACCTACCCTCGCCACCACCAGGAACAGGTCGGCGAGATGGCCATCGAGAACGTGATGCTTGACCCCCGATATCGTCCAGCCGCCTCCGACCTCGTCGGCAGTGGCTTCGAGCCGATCGAGACTCCAGTCCCGAGCTCCTTCGAATACAGCCAGGGTCGCCAAGGTCTCCCCTGATGCCATACCGGGGAGGAGGGATCTCTTCTGCTCGGCGGTGGCCAGCTCGTTGATCGCGGTGGTGGCGAGAACCGCACTGGCGAAAAAAGGCCCCGGAGTGACAAGTCGGCCCATCTCCTCCAGGATCACCGACTGCTCCACCGGCCCGTACCCGGCCCCGCCGAACTCCTCGGGGACGGTGAGACCCGCCCAACCGAGATCGGCGATCTCCTGCCACAGCGCCCGATCGAACCCGTCGTCGGACATCATCAACTTGCGCACCACGTCCAGGCCAAACCGGTCGGTGAGATACTGCCTGGCGGTCGACTTGATCAGATCGGTTTCCGGCGTGGGTGCGTAGGAGACGGCAACCTCAGCCACGCGGGACCTCCTTCCAGGGGAGGTCCTTGTCGACCCGAGGCTCGCCGGGAAGGCCGAGGACCCGCTCGCCAATGATGTTGAGCATGATCTCGGAGGTGCCCCCCTCGATGGAGTTGGCCCGGGTGCGAAGGAAGCCGTGCTGAGGCGAGCGGCCTTCGAAGGAGGTGGGCCGGACCAGTTGGTAGCCACCGGGGTACAGGGTGCCTTCCAACCCGAGGAGGTCGACGGCCAAAGAGGTGATCAGCTTGTTGTTGGCTGCCCACGACAGCTTCCCGGTCGAGCCCTCAGGACCCGGTATCCCCGCCTCGGCCAGCTCGTCGGCGCGGATCGCAGTCAATCGGGCTGCCTCCACCTCGGCCCAGAGGTGGACCAGCTCGTCGAGGAGCACCGGGTCGTCGCTACCCGACTGTCGCCATGCCTCCACCGCCTCGGCGATCCGACCCGCTCCCCTGGGCACCGTCGATCCCCCGATGGCCACCCTTTCGTTCATCAGGGTGGTCAACGCCACCCTCCACCCTGCCCCGACGGCATCGATGCGCTGTTGGTCGGGTATCCGGGCGTCGTTGAAGAAGACCTCGTTGAACTCCGCCTCCCCGGTGATCTGATACAGCGGCCGGACCTCGACTCCAGGGGATTCCATGTCGACCACGAAGTAGGTGAGGCCCTCGTGCTTCACCGCGTCGGGATCGGTTCGGGCCACCAACATCCCCCATTTGGCCAGGTGGGCCAGGGTGGTCCACACTTTCTGGCCGTTGACCACCCACTCGTCACCGTCCCGGGACGCGGTGGTGGCCAGACCGGCCACGTCGGAGCCCGCGCCAGGCTCGGAGAACATCTGACACCAGGTCTCCTCGGTGGTGAACATGGGGCGAAGCCACCGATTCTTCTGCTGGTCGGTGCCATGGGCCATCAGCACCCCGGCGCCCATGGCGATGCCCAGCAGGTTTCGGTACCTGTTTTCGATGCTGGCACCACCAGCCACCAAGCGACGGTTGATCCGGGTCTGGAGCCTGCGGTGCAGCCCCAGGCCCCCGTACGCTTCGGGATGCCATACCCATGCAAGGCCACGGTCGTACTGCTCGCCCCAGAACTCCTCATCGGCGGTCGACCCTGGGGGGAGCTCGGCCAACAGCTGGTCGACCAGAGTGTCGACCAGTTCTTCGGGACTCTCGGTCACTGGGGCTCCGGATGGTAGGCGGGCCAGGTTAGGCCGAATCAGACCTCGGTGGTCTGGCCCCAGTCGAGATCGAGCACCTCGATCCCGGCCTCGGCGAGGACCGGGCGGACCATCTCCCGCACCCAAGCACGACCCGATTCGGTGAGGTAGAAGTCGTGGATGGGCACCACCCGGGCAGGTCCCAGCCTCATGGCGAACTCCACCGCTCCCCGCACCGAGTCCCAGGGGACGATGAGGGGGAGGGCAAGCACCGGGGCGCTCGCCTTCGGCTGGCGGCTGTCGCCGGGATGGGTGACCACCCCCTCGATGGTGAACGCCCGGTTGGGTGGGGTGGCCCCGGTGGCGATCGGCTCGTGGCGGACGTCTTCGAAGGACACCCCCTCGGGCACCGCGGTCGAGACCTCCAGTCCGTGAGGCGCCAGCAGGTCGGCAACCGCCTGGTTGGCGTGGACGGTGAGATCGGGCCGCCGATCGACGAGCCAGCGAACGAAGTCCGGATGGGCGTGATCGCCGTGCTCGTGGGTGATCAGCACCCGGGTGACGTCGCCGATCCCCTCGAGGTCGACCAACCCGCTGGTGAAGGTGTGGAACCCGGGATCGACCAGCGTCACCTGGTCATCGGTGGTGACCAGGAGAGTGGAGTCGGTCAGTCGCCTGATGGCCGCCATCACGACACCACCGGCACCGCCGGCTCGATGACCGACTCGAAGTCGACGCCGGGGGGAAGGGTGCCGTAGAGGGATCCCCACGACCCGGAGAGGCGGCTCACCGCGTAGGCCTCGAAGACCTCGGGGGCGGCGTGGCGAGCGAGCAGGCTCCCCGCGGTGGCCACGGCGAGACCTTCGACCAGGCTTCTCGCCCGCAGCTCGGCATCGCCCATGGCGAAGTCGGAGAAGGCGGACTCGATGGCCTTGTCGAGTCGTCGGTCATGACCCTTCGACCCCTCGAGCTCCCAGCGCAGTGCTTCCACCGCGGCAGGCTCGCGGGCGAGCACCCTGACGACGTCGAGGGCGATGACATTGCCCGACCCCTCCCAGATGGCATTCACCGGTGTCTCCCGGTACAGCCGGGGCATCACCGACTCCTCCACGTACCCTCCGCCCCCGAGGCACTCCAGCGCCTCCCTGACCACCTCACTGCACCGCTTGGTCACCCAGTACTTGGCCACCGGGGTGAGTATCCGCTTGACCAGGTCCTCGTGCTCGTCGAGGGGCGCCCGGTCGAATGCTCCAGCCACCCGCATCATCAGCAATACCGCGGCCTCGGTCTCGACTTCCAGGTCGGCCAGCACGTTCCGCATCAGGGGCTTCTCGACGAGGAGGGAGCCAAACGCCTGACGATGACGGGTGTGGTGGATGGCTTGGGTCACCGCCTGGCGCATCAGGGCCGCTGACCCGGCGACACAGTCGAGACGGGTTCCTGCGACCATCTCGATGATGGTGGCCACCCCCCTCCCCTCCTCGCCCACCATCCGGGCCCAGGCGCGGTCGAATTCCACTTCGGCGCTGGCGTTGGAGCGGTTGCCCAGCTTGTCCTTGAGGCGCTGCAGTCGTACTCCGTTGACCTCACCGTCGGGGGTGAATCGGGGAAGCAGGAAGCAGGAGAGCCCTCCTGGCGCCTGGGCGAGGACGAGAAAGCCGTCGGACATGGGCGACGACATGAACCACTTGTGACCGGTCACCAAGTGTTCGCCACCGGGGCCTCCAACGCCCACCGGCTCGGCGCTGGTCGTGTTGCTCCTGACGTCGGAGCCCCCCTGTTTCTCGGTCATCCCCATCCCCAACATGACCCCGGACTTCTCGCCGGGAGGCCGGAAGGAAGGGTCATAACGACGGCTGAGTTGCAGGGGCACCCACTCTTCGGCCACCCCGGTCTGCATCCGAAGCGTGGGCACCGCAGCGAACGCCATCGAGATGGGGCAATAGTGGCCTGCCTCGATCTGGCTGGCGATGAAAGTGAGGGCAGTGCGCGCCGGATGACCACCTTCGCCAGGGTCGGACTCCCAGGGTATGGAGTGGAGGCCGTTCCGGACCGCCGTCCCCACGAGGTTGTGCCACGCCGGGTGGAACTCCACCTGGTCGGCCCGGTTGCCCCAGCGGTCGTGGGTGTGCAGCCGAGGGGGGTTTTGGTTGGCCTCGACCGCCCAGTGAGCCACCTCTTCACCCGACATGGTCCGTCCCAGCGCTTCGACCTGGGGTAGCGCCCAGGCCCCGCCCTCCCTCACCAGTGCCTTGGTCAGCACCGGGTCGACCGCGGCCATGTCGTAGCCGAGCAATGGGGGCGGTTGGTTGAACACCTCATGGGTGGCACCCATCACGCAATCGTAACGATGACGGGAAACCACCGGAGGGGCTGAGGACCCGATACCGTGACAAGGTGGTCTGTGCCTGGTGTCGCCGCCCGCTTCAGTATGTGCACGGTCACGGCGCCTGCCTCGACGGGACCTGCCCCATGTTTGGTCTCAACCAGGCCGAGTGTTGTGACGGCGAGAACGCCGCAGACTGCCCGGCTCCAACCTCGGTCACCGCCGGCCGTCTGCCTCCTCTCCCCTGAACATCTGGGAGAATCGGCCCATGGAGCAACGGGTCAGTCTCATCACCTTGGGGGTGGCCGACCTCCTGAGGGCTCGCCGCTTCTACCTGGCCCTCGGATGGCTCCCGGTATCAGAGATCGCCGAGGATGTGGTGTTCTTCCAGGCTGGTGGGATGGTGCTCGGGTTGTGGGACCGCACGCGCCTGGCCGCCGACAGTGGTGTCCCTGACCCCGGCGGCTGGGGTGGCATCACCTTGGCTCACAATGTCGGTTCGCCTGAAGAGGTGAACCGGGTGATCGCCGAAGCCCGCGGTGCCGGGGCCACCATCTCTCGAGAGCCCGCCGAGACTTCATGGGGCGGCTACTCCGGGGTCTTCCTCGATCCCGACGGGCATCCCTGGGAAGTTGCCCACAACCCGTTCTGGCCCATCGCCGAAGACGGGTCCATCCAGTTGAGCTCCTGAGATCGTGGTCGCCCTTCTGTGGACATCCCCTCCCAGGGTCGCCACAGATCTCATGGAACGGATTCAATTGGTGAGGTCGAGCTCCCAGTTCTGGCCGACCAGGTCGTGCCCGAAGCTGTGGTGAGTCTCTTCGGCGACCAACTCGAAACCGAAGGCCTCGTAGATCCGCCTTGCCGAGACCAGGACGTCGTTGGTCCACAACATCATCCTCGGGTACCCGGCCCGGCGGGCGAAGGCGATGCACTCGTCCACCAGCCGGGTCCCCAGCCCGAGGCCTCGCGCCCACGGTTCGACCAGGAGGATCCTCAACTGGGCGGTCTCATGGTCGCGCTCACAGCAGAAGACACAGCCGGCCCGGGTCCCATCGACCTCGGCGATCCAGGCGTTCTCACGCCCCGGCTTCAGGTTCCGGTGGTAGTCGGCGACGATCCCGGCGACCAGGCCTTCGAAGTCGATGTCCCACCCGTACTCGTCGTGGTAGATCGCCCCATGGCGGGAGATGACCCACCCCATGTCGCCGGGCCGGAGCGGTCGGAGCCCCACCTCCCCCTCCCCCGAGCCCGGGCGGAGGAGTCTGGTGATCACTGTCATCGCCTCCATCAGGTGCTCGCGCTGTTCCCGGCTCAGCGGAGCCAGCAGGCCCTCGATCTGCTCGATGGACCGGCTGTTGAGGACCTCGAAGGTCGCCCTCCCTGCCGGGGTCAGGGAGAGGTCGAGGGCGCGCCCATCGCTGGCCGAGGGCCTCGCAGTGACCAGTCCCTTGCCTTGGAGACGTCCCAGCACCCGGGAAAGGAAGCTGGCATCGATGTCGAGCCGGTCACGCAACTCCTGTCGCTCCCACCTCTCTCGCTGGGCCAGCTCGAAGATGACCCGGGCCTCGGTGAGGGAGTGCTCGGTGTCCAACAGACCCTGGTCGAGAAGCCCGATCACTTCGGTCCAGGTCCGGCTGAAGCGGCGCACCCTGTCAATGACGTCGGCCATGGGAGACAAATTAGTGGACTAAGTCCACTAATTGCACATTTGCCCGGGTGCGATTGCAGAGCTCCGCTTCAACCCGGCCGTGAGAACAGCGAAGGACCTACGCCCCAAGCACACCCCTGTGGGCCCGAGCAATTTCCTCGACGCAGAGGTCTATGTCCCCTTCGGTGGTCGACCAGTTCGAGACCGAGGCCCTCAATAGCCGTTCCCCACGCCAGGTGGTGGCCCCCAACCAGCACACGCCCTCGTCCTGGATCACCTTCTCTATCCGGTCGGTGACGGCGGTGTCGCCCACGCGGATCAGGACCTGGTTGAGGACCACCTGATTGACCACCTTCACCCCCTCGATTGCCTCGACCCCTGCGGCCAACCGCCGCGCAAGGGCACAGCATCGGTCGACCAAGTCGGCAATCCCTTGTCGACCCAGCGACCGGATTGCCGCCCAGGTGGCGAATCCCCGGGCCCGGCGCGACGACTCGGGGACGAAGTCACCGCCGCCGAACTCCCTCCCTGCTGTTTGGCCCGTCAGGTAGTCCGCGGTGTAAGCCAAGGCGGTGGCATGGGCGTCAGGGTGTGCGCAGAAGGCATACCCCGAGTCGTAGGGCACATTGAGCCACTTGTGACCATCGCAGCCCCACGAGTCGGCCAACTCGATCCCATCGACCAGGTGCCTCATCTTGGGACTGGCTGCGGCCCACAACCCGAAAGCGCCGTCGACGTGAACCCAAGCCCCGCAATCACGGGCCAGGGCGGAAACCCGGGCCAGGTCGTCGAAGGCGCCGGTGTTCACGTTTCCTGCCTGGGCGCTAACGATGGTGGGCCCGTCGGCGACCGCCGAGAGGACCTCCGCCAGCCCATCGACGTCGATCGCCCCGTTCTCGTCGGCCGGCACCACAGCCAGAGAGCTCTCGCCAAGTCCCAGCAAGCGAAGCGAGCGATCGATGGTGGCATGCCTCTCGGCACTGGCTACCACCCGGACTCGGGGAGCATCGTTTAGACCGTCGCGTCCCACATCCCATCCGTGGTCCCGGAGGACACGCCACCGCCCCGCGGCCAGTCCGACCGTGTTGGCCGCCTGGGCTCCGGTCACGAATCCCACCGAGGCCGACCTGGGGATTCCGAGGAGTTGTTTGAGCCAGGCACCTGCCACATCCTCGAACGCCAGTGACGACGGCGAGGTGGCCTCGTTGAAGGCGACCTGGTCCCAGCCGGTGGCCAACAGGTCGGCCACCAACGCGGCATCGATGGAGCCACCAACGACAAACCCGAAGTACCTCGGGCCGGCCGAGCTCATCAGGCCAGGAGTCGCCGTTGTGACCAGTTGGTCGATGACCTCGCCGACGTCGGCACCCCGTTCAGGTATCGGCTGATCGAGGGACTCCCTCACCTCCCTTCGGCCCTCTCGGGGAGTCACCGGAGCATCGGCGAGCGACGCCCGATAGTCACCGATGATGTCCGCAGTGCGCTGTAGGGCACGATGAAGATCGGTCATGGAGGCACGCTATCGGCGAGGGATGACCCGCGCACTCGGATCGGCCGTCGAACTATGCCTTGTGGGTCATCCGCCGGTAACGACGAACCGAGAGCGGGGCGAAGATGGCGATGATCACCACCACCCATATCAGGGTGTAGAGAATCGGGTTCTGCAGCGACCACACCTCCGGGTCGGGGACCCCAACGGGGATGTTGCCGAACTGCTCCCGGGCCGCCTGGGTCACTGCCGAGACCGGGTTCCACTCGGCAAACACCCGGAGTGGAGTGGGGAGCGACTCGGCCAACACGAAGGTGTTGGCGATGAAGGTCAAGGGGAATATGACCATGAACGAGGCGTTGTTGATCACCTCGACACTGGGGACGAGAAGACCGATATAGGCCATCACCCAGGAGAAGGCGTAGGCGAAGAGCAGGAGCAGACCGAAGCCGACGGCGGCGTCGACTACCCCGGTGTGAATCCGCCAGCCCACCACGAGACCGGAGAGGGCCATGATCACCAGGGAGAGCACGTTGTAGGCGACATCGCTGGCGGTCCGGCCCAAGACCACCGCGGCCCGCGACATGGGTAGCGAGCGGAAGCGATTGATGATCCCCTTCTGCATGTCGTCGGCCAGGCCGGCACCTGTGAAGGTGGCCCCGAACACCACAGTCTGGGCAAAGATCCCGGCGATGAGGAACTCCCGATAGCTCAACCCGGGGATATCGATGGCGTTGCCGAAGACGTAGGCGAAGAGCAGCACGAACATGATCGGTGAGATCAGGACGAACACCAGGATCTCGGGGACCCGCTTGATCTTGATCAGGTTGCGCTTGGCGATCACCGCACCGTCGGCGAGCACATGGGCAATTGCGCTCAAGCTGTCACCTCCATGCTCTCGGCGTCCTCGGCGATGTGACCTGTGAGCGTGAGGAACACGTCGTCGAGGGTGGGGCGGCGCAACATCACGTCGCGCACCTCGATGGCGTTCCCATCGAGGAGGCGCAAGGCCTGGGTCAGGGTCGATGCCCCACCCGACACCGGGACCACCAAATGGCGGGCCCGCTCGTCCACCTGAATCTCGCCCACCGCAACCTGCTGGAGCAGGGAGTTGGCCTGACCCAACGCACCGTCGGCCACGGTCACCTCGATCCGCTCCCCGCCCACCATGTCCTTCAACTGGTCGGCGGTGCCCTGGGCGATCGCCTTGCCGTGGTCGATCACCACGACCTCGTCGGCGAGCCGGTCGGCCTCCTCCAGGTACTGCGTGGTGAGAAGAAGGGTGGTCCCCCGGGAGACCAGGTCCTGGATGATCGACCACAACTCCACCCGGCTCCTCGGGTCGAGACCGGTGGTGGGCTCGTCGAGGAACAGGACCGGCGGCTCGGCGACCAGGGCCCCCGCCAGGTCGAGCCGCCGGCGCATTCCTCCCGAATAGGTCTTCACCGGACGGTCGGCGGCCATTGCCAGGTCGAACCGCTCCAGGAGCTCCCGGGCCCGGGATACCGACCGCTCCCGTCCCAGCCGGTAGAGCCGGCCGATCATGTCGAGGTTCTCGAACCCGGTGAGGTGCTCGTCGACGGCGGCGTACTGACCGGAGAGGCCGATGCGGCGACGCACCTCCCCCGGGGAGGTGAGGACGTTGGCCCCGGCGACGGTGGCGGTCCCCGAGTCGGGCATGGTGAGGGTGGTCAGGATCGAGACCGCGGTGGTCTTCCCCGCACCGTTGGGCCCGAGGAGCCCGAGGATGGTCCCCTCGGCCACGGCAAGATCGAGGCCGTCGAGCGCCTTGATCTCCTTGTAATGCTTGACCAGGCCGTGGGCCTCGATCATGTTGCTCATATCACTCCGAACCTATGGGCGGCCCCTGGCAGATCCTGGCCACCGCGACAAAGGGCGGAGAGCGTAACCGGGGAACGCCAGCCGGGATTCCGAATTTCTCAGACGGCGGGGATGTCCCTCCGCTCGAAACCGGTGACCCCGACGATCAACAGCCCGAGGGCCAGCATCGAAAGGATCAGGATGGGTAGCCACTCGATGCTCTCCGCCGGATAGGCGGGCACGTGGCTGAAGGGCGACAGATTGATCACCCACTGGGGAAACTGGAGGATGGCCCCCAATTGGCCGACGACCAGGGATGCGACCAGGACTCCCCAGGCCACGCCGGTGCGCCGCGGAAGGAGACCGTAGAGGGCCATCGCCACCCCGGTGAGCACCCACACCGCGGGCAGTTGCACCGCGGCCGTGATCATCACCCGACCCGCCTCACCGACGACATCCCCGACCATGGATCCGTAGGCCGCACCGGCCATGGCTCCCGCTACTACCAGCATGAGCGCCGGTCCCGCCAACCCGAAGAGGAGGTGGGACCGGGCGAGGCTCCGGCGCGTAGTGGCGGTGGCCAGGACCATCTCGGAGCGGAGCACCTCCTCCTCGACCCTCATTCGGAGCACCGCCCGGATCGAGTAGGCCGAGGCGATCAGGGCGAGGATCCCGACCGCGGCGACGAAGAAGGCATCGGTGATCCCCCGTTCCCCACCGAGTAGCTCGAAGATCTCGGCGAGCTGAGGGCTGTCGGTCAAGAAGCCCCCTATGCCGTCGGCGACACCCCCGTAGACCAGCCCGATGGCGATCAGCCCTGCCGACCACCCTGCCACGCCCCCGCGCTGCAGTCTCCAGGAGAGACCCACCGGCCCAGAGAGGGTTGCTCCGGCTCGAGAGCTCCCCGACCGGGGTGGGAACACCCCGGCACCGACGTCCCGCCTCGCCGCGGTGGCCATCGCCACCAGTGACAACCCGCTGCCCAGGGCGAGCCACAGCCCGAGCACCCACCACTGCTCACTGGCGAAGGGCCTCAGGCCGGACATCCAGCCGATCGGCGATGCCCAGGTGAGGGCAGGGACATCCCCGCTGTCCCCGGCGACCCGGAGCAGGAACGACACCCCGAGCACCGCGATGGCCAGACCCTTGGCTCCCCCGGCGCTCTCGGTGAGCTGAGCAGTGACCGCAGCCACCCCGGCGAACGCCAGGCACGCCCCGGCGAATGCGACGCCGAAGGCGATCGAACCGGCCGGATCGTTGCCCAGAGCAATCAGCCCTGCCGCCTGGATCAGGGCCACGACAACCCCGGCCCCCACCGTGACCGCCAGGGCTGCCGCCATCGGAGCGTGACGACCCATCACAGTCGAGCCGAGGAGCTCCCGACGACCGGTCTCCTCCTCCTCCCGAGTGTGCCGCACCATGGTGAGGATCGCCATGATCGAGATGAGCACTCCCCCGATCACCCCCATCCGCCAGAAGGTGAGACCGCCGATGCTGGTCGACTGCAACGGCCCGAGCAGAGCGGTGATCGCCGGATTGGCCCCCACCGTCAGCGCCAGAGCCTGACGCGCCTGTTCGGTGGGGTAGAGCTCGGCAAAGGTGCTCGCGGTGACCACCGGAAGGGTGGCGAGGAAGACCACCCAGGCGGAGAGCCGGACCCGCTCTCTGCGCAGGATGAGACGGATCAGTGCGCCGGTACCCACCAGACCGTTCACGATGCCTCGCCGTCGCGATAATGCCGGATGAACAGCTCTTCGAGGGTTGGCGGCTGGCTGTAGAGGCTCTTCACTCCCAAGGGGACCAGGGCACCGATCACATGGCCGATCCGGTCGGAGTCCACCTCGAACCTGACCCTGTGGTCGGTCATATCGAGGTCGTGGACCCCGCTCAAAGAGGCCACCACCGCCGGATCACTCTCCAGCTCGGCGGAGACCGTGGTCCTGGTGAGGTGACGGAGGTCTGACAGGGTGCCGCTCTCCACGGTCTTTCCTTGGCGGATGATGCTCACCCGATCGCAAAGGGCCTCCACCTCGGCGAGAATGTGGCTGGCGAGAAGGACGGTCCGCCCGTTGTCACGGTCGCTCTGTATCACCTCGCGGAACCTGGCCTCCATGAGCGGATCGAGCCCGGCTGTGGGCTCGTCGAGGATGAGCAGCTCGACGTTGGAGGCCAGCGCCGAGACCAGGGCGACCTTCTGGCGGTTCCCCTTGGAATAGGTGGCCCCCTTCTTGGTGGGATCGAGATCGAAGCGCTCGATCAGGTCCTGGCGCCGCCGCTCGTCGAGACCCCCACGGAGCCTGCCGAGGAGATCGATGACCTCGCCACCGGTCAGGTTGGGCCACAGGGTGACATCACCTGGCACATAGGCGAGTCGACGATGGAGCTCGGTGGCCTCGTTCCAGGGATCACCTCCGAGAAGGCTGACCTCTCCCCCGTCGTGACGGAGCAGGCCGAGGAGGATGCGGATGGTCGTGGTCTTCCCCGAACCGTTGGGGCCAAGGAAACCGTGCACCTCACCGGTTTGGACTACGAGGTCGAGCCCATCGAGGGCGCGCACCGACCCGTACGACTTCTCCAGGCCGCTGATGGAGATTGCTGTGCTCATGTTCGACATCCTGTCGCTGGGTTGAACGTGTGTTTAGAATACTGATCGTGCGTTCAACCCGCAACCAGGAGGACCTCACCACCAAGGCCCGGATACGCGACGCCGCCCTCATGCTCTTCCCCGAGCACGGTTTCTCGGAGACCACCCTTCGCCAGGTGGCGGGGGAAGCCGGGGTCTCCCCGGGGTTGGTGGTGCATCACTTCGGGTCGAAGGACGGCCTTCGGGAAGCCTGCGACCACCATGTGGTGGCGCTGTTTCGCACCACCAAGCTCGAGGCGATGGAGGAGGGAAACCTCAATCCGACCTTCGCCGCTGGAGCCTTCGATATCGCCCCGCAAGTGATGCGCTACCTGGGGTGGGCTCTGGCCCGGAGCCATCCCGCCGCCGCGGAGCTCTACGACGAGATACTGAGCGAAGCCCTGGGGGTGACCCGGGTGGCCGTCGAGTCGGGATGGATGGTCGACTCTCCCCACCTCGAGTTGCGGACCGCGGTCCAGGTCACCATGCATCTCGGGATGGGGGTCCTGCACTCACACTTCGAACGAGCCACCGGGATCGATCCTCACAGTCGGGAGGGAATCGCGACTCTCACCCCGGTCCTCCTCGAGATGTTCGCCGCCATGTTCGATCCAGAGGTCCTCGAGGGGGTCCGGGCGGCCTACGGGGCGGTCCCGGTACCGGCACCGGGGCCCTAGATTCCCCTCGGTGATGCCCGGCAACCCACCCCGCGGCACCCGCCACCCCTGGGGCGACGAGGACACCCCCTATCTCGCCATTGGGGGAGATGGCGCGGTGCGTCGCCTGGTCGAGGCGTTCTACGACGTAATCGAGGAAGGATCACCCGACTTGCGGGCCATGCTCCCGGCCAACACCAATGGCTCCCGTCAGAAGCTCTACGAGTACTTCTCCGGCTGGCTGGGAGGGCCGCCGCTCTACACCGACAAGAGGGGCCATCCCCAGCTTCGCCGGCGCCACCTCCCCTTTCCCATCGGCCAATCCGAGGCCGACGAATGGTTGAGGTGCATGCGAGTGGCCATGGACCGGTCCGGAGTGGAGGGCCCTATACGGGACTTCCTCGAGAGCAAGCTGGCCCCGCTGGCGCTGCACATGATCAACCGGTGATTGGTATCCGGTGTCGGTACTTGGTACCTGGTCTCGCCTTCCTTGTGGGGAGTACCCGAGCGGAAGCGATGGGAAGGGGGGGTGCCAGACCCGTGGTGATGCTGCACGCGGGTGGAGCCGCACGCCACCGCACGCCTGAGCCGTGGAGGCTCCTTCCCCCCTCGCTGCGGGGGAGAGGTTCTCTCAACGCCGGCCCACCAGGAACCAGGTCGGCATTGGGCCTTTGCCCTTGACCTCGATGACGCCTCTCGGCTCGAACACGAAATCCCGGTGAAGCAGCACGTAGGCACCCTCACTCACCTGGATCCGCCCGGGGATCCCATGAGACTCCATCCGGCTGGCGACATTGACCGTGTCGCCCCAGATGTCGTATTGGAACTTGGCTCGGCCGATTATGCCGGCCACCGCCGGGCCGGAGCTCATCCCGATGCGGAGAGCGACCTCCACGTTGTGACGGGGTTGGTAGGAGGCGATGTGGTCGATCATGTCCAAGGCCAAGTCGGCTAGGGCAGGGGCATGGTCCTCCCGGGGGGTGGGGATCCCCGAGGCCGCCATGTAGGTGTCGCCCACGGTCCGAATCTTCTCCAACCCCAGAGTGTCCACCATCGAATCGAAATGGGAGAAAAGGTCGTTGAGCATCTCCACCAGCTGTTGCGGGGTGAGCCGCTGGGTGATCGGCGTGAAGTCGACCAGGTCGGCAAAGAGCACGCTGACGCTCTCGAACCCTTCGGCGATGGTCTCCTCGCGTTCCTTGAGCCTCTCGGCGATCGGAGCCGGCAATACGTTGAGGAGGAGACGCTCCGACTTGGCCCGCTCGGCAGCGAGCAGATCCATTGTCTCGTCCCGAAGGCTGACGAAGAAGTACATGGCGAAGAACGAGACCCCGGTACTGCCCAGGATGTTCATCACGAAAAAGGCGGCGACAACGGTGTCGGGCAGGGGGCCCTCGATCTCGACCATAGGTTGCACCAATTGCGCCAGTGCCACCAGCACCACATAGGCTGTGAACCAGCCCAGGGCGTGCCTCCGGTCGGCCATGGCCAGGGCCCCGAGCGGGGCGAGCAGTGACCAGACGATCACCGCACTGGCGCTGACGAATCCGCCGAGGACGATCTGGAGGGCGAAGGGCAGTAGGAGGATCAGAGTGAGCTGGGAGGCCCGAAACAACCTGTAGCGTTGGCTGGCGCCGAAGGCGACCAGGCTGACCGCCACTGCCACCGCATAGGTCCACGGAATGGCCGCCGCCAGGGGTCGGTCGTAGGCGAGGTAGATGCCACCCCAGACAACGGCGAGGATTGCGATGAGCATCGACACCGCCACCAGGACCCGCTTGCGCACCCTGGTCTCGGCGTCGTCATCAGGATCGGCCCCGACCCTGCCCAGTGCGCGAAGGATGGCAGTCCACACCGGGCCATCGTATTGGGTACATGTCTCCCTGCCTGCAGAGGTGCCGCCCGAAGCGAAGCGAGGGGGTGGTGCTCGAGGAGGACCACCTTTCACCCCTGCCAACCACCCTTACCCCCTGGCCGTCTCGAGAGCGATGGGCCCCCCGTGAACAGGGGGACACTCTCATGCCGCGAATATGCGTTCCGAGGCGAAGGCGCTGAGACCGACCGGCGAGCCGTCGACTCCGACGGTTATCGCACCCTGGGGATCACGCTGCAGCAGCTCCACCTTGGCTCCCGGCCTCAAGTCGCTCTCGTCGAGGAAACGCATCATCTCGAGGTCCAACTCCAGTTCCTCAGAGATCCGCTCCAGCACGAGCTTCTCCCCGGGCTCCATCGAGGCCAGCGGCTTCATCGGGGGCGGCTTGTATCCCGCACCGGGGATGGGGTTGCCGTGGGGACAGGTCCGGGGATCCTCGAGGACGGCCCACATCGCCTCCTCGACCTGGTCGGAGATGGTGGTCTCCCAAACCTCGGCCTCGGCGTGGACCTTGTCCCAGGGAAGCTTGAGGACGTCGACGAGGAACCGCTCGGCAAGACGGTGCCGGCGGACGATCACCGCAGCCAGATGACGTCCCTCCTCGGTGAGCTGGATGCGCTCGCCCATCGTGAGCAAACCTTCGTCGGCCATCCTCCGTACCATCTCGGAGACACTGGGCGGGCTCACCCCGAGCCAGTCGGCGATCCGCGCCTGGATCACCGGGATTCCTTCCTCCTCGATCTCCCAGATGGCCTCGGCGTACTCGCGATAACGGACCGAGTAGTTGGAAGTCATCGCAGGATGGTACCCCTGCCCTGGCGAGAGGCTCAGCGGGGGAACACGGTGGCCGAGTCGACGTTCACCGTCACCCGGTCTCCGGGGGCGAAGTGGTCGCCCGGACCCATCCTCGACCGCACCATGGTTCCGTCGTCGAAGGTGACGGTGATCAACTGGTCGTGCCCGAAGAACTCCCGTCCCTTGACCACCGCCTCGCCGGCGGCACTGGCGTTGAGCCGGATCGACTCGGGACGGACCATCACCCACACTTCACCCTCGGAGTCACCACGGAAGAGGCCGAGCACCGACTCCACTTGTCCGGCGCGGGCCATGCCGCGAACGAAGTTGGCATCACCGACGAAGGACCCCACCCATTCGTCTACCGGTTCCAGATAGAGCATTTGGGGCGGGGCCATCTGGACGATGCGGCCCCGGTTCATCACCGCCACCAGGTCGGAGATGGACAGGGCCTCTTCTTGGTCGTGGGTGATGAACAGGGCGGTGGTCCCCGCACCCCGGATGATGGAAAGGATCTCCCCTCTCACCCGGGAGCGGAGGGTGTCGTCGAGGTTGGAGAAGGGCTCGTCGAGGATGATCACGTCGGGCTCGGGGGCCATCGCCCGGGCCAGGGCGACCCGCTGTTGCTGGCCGCCGGAGAGCTCGTTGGGAAGGCGACGGCCCATCCCCGAGAGCCCGACCACCTCGAGGATCTCCTCCACCCGGAGGTCTCTGAGCTTTCCCTTGGGAAGGCCGTACCCCACGTTCCCGGCCACGTCGAGATGGGGGAACAGGGCGTAGTCCTGGAGCACCACGCCCACCCTTCTCCGTTCCGGCGGAACGAACACGCCGGGGCCGACGACCTGCCTTCCCCTGATGTCGATGGTGCCCATATCTGGAGAGTCGAACCCGGCGAGCATCCGCAACATGGTGCTCTTCCCCGTCCCGGACGGGCCGAGGAGGGTGACAACCGCACCTTCCGGCACATTCAGGTCACACCGGTCCAGGGCGACCACCTCGCCGAATCGCTTGGTGACCGCGACAGCCCGTATCGCCGGCTCACTCATGGATGTCCCTCACCACGAACAGGTATAGAGGCAACGCCGAGACCGCGATCAGAGCAAGGGCTGCAAAGCTCGCCTGGGTGTACAGGACTTCGGTGGTAGCGCTCCAGACCCTCACCGGGAGAGTGTCGAATCCGGTCGGCCTGAGCAGGAGGGTGGCGGGCAGCTCTTTCATCACCGAGAGGAAGACCAGGGCCCCGCCGGCAAGGATCGAGCGGCGGAGTAGAGGGACGGTGACCCGGCGGATCGTGGCCCAAGGCCCGATACCCAGACTCCTCGAGACCTCCTCGAGCCCCGGCCCGATCCGACGCATCCCGCTTTCCACCGCGGCCAGGGCCAGGGGAAGGAACATCGCCAGATAGACCACCACGAGGAGGGTCACGGTCTGATAGATGGGGCGGGTGTACCTGACGGCCAGAACCAGGAAGGCCAGCCCCACCGCGAGGTGAGGCAGGGAGTAGGTGAGCCAGGGGACGGCTTCGAGCGCCCGGGTCCTTATTGCCCGGAACCGACCGGAGAGGGCACCCACCGGGATCGCCGCCAGTCCGATGACTCCTGCCGCCAGCAGGGAGACGCTCACCGAGCGAACGGTATGGGGCAACACCGACAACGGCGAATTCCCCAGCGTCATCCCCCGTACCATCCACCAGATCAGGGTGCTGATCGGGAGGACGAGCGACAGGGTGACCAGGGTCCCCAAGACCCCGTAGGCGCCCACCCGCGCCCATCGTCCCAGATGATGGGGGCCCGGATGCCGGATCGGCCGTGAGGAGTGGAGGGCTGCGCGACCTCTCATCCACTGCTGGAGAAGGACGATTGCCAGCGCCCCGGTGGAGAGCAGGCCGGCGAGGTAGAGGGCGGGACCGGGGTCGAGCCGACCGGCGAACTGGGTGTAGATGGCCCGGGTGAACGTCTCGTATCGGAGCATCGACACCGCACCGAATTCGGAGAGGACGTACAGGGAGACGAGGAGGCCGCCAGAGGCCAGGGCCGGGCGGAGTTGGGGTATGACGATGGTGCGCAGAGTCCTCCAGCGGCTCGCCCCCAGACCCCGGGATGCCTCCTCTAGTGCGGGGTCGAGCCGTCGTAGGACGGGTACGGTGAGCAGGTGTACGAAAGAGAAGTTCCACAGGCTCAGGGCCGACCACGCCGCCCAGAACCCCTGGAAGACGGGGAGACCGGGCAGGCCGAGCTCCTGGAGGATGAAGGTTAGGGTGCCGCTGTTGCCCGAAGCGGCCAGCATGGCCATCCCCCCCACGTAGGAGGGGATTACCAGGGGCAGGGTGACCAGCGTCGACCAGACCCCGGAGCCCTTGATGTCGGTTCGGGTTGTCAGCCAGGCGGTGGCCAGGCCGAGGACCACCGTGGTCAACGTGACCGTCACCGTGAGCAGGGCAGTCGAACCGGCCAGCTCGAGGAGACGCCCTGCGCTGAAGCCCCCAGTGTCGAACCCACCGGGTCTGACCACCACCCAGAGCAGGTAGACGATGGGGACCGCTGCGGGGAGGACGACCAGTCCGGCCAGGACCCAGAGGGCCGGGGGCGCCTTCGGCTTACGAGCCACGACGTCTTGGACTGGCGGGGTGCGGCCGGCGAGCTCGAGCATCTAGCGCCCCTGGTACACCGGTTGGTCCCTCAACTCAGACCCGACTGGGCGATCAGCCTCACCGAGCTCTCCAGATGATCGGCCAGGTCGGAGAGGTTGATGTCGGGACCGGCCAGGTCGGCGAGGGGCATCTGCCCCGGAGGTGTCGGCGCCCCATCGATGAGGCCGTACTCGTAGAGGTTCTCCGAGAAGTGGGCCTGCGCCTCGGCAGAGAGAAGGAAGCGGATGAAGGCCAGCGCCGCCTCCTGGTTGTTGGACGGCTCGAGCACTCCCACGCCGGTGGCGGCGACCAGGGCGCCGACGTCGCCGGGGTCGAGGAAGTGGTTCACCGCGTTCACCTCGCCCTGGTTGGCCTGCAGCTGGACGAGGTAGTAGTGATTGATCAGACCGGCCGCCAAGTCGCCGGCGGCCACCGCCTGGAGGATCGCTCCGTTGCCCGAGTAACGCTGAACCTGGTTGGTCACCATCCCCTCGAGCCACTCCAGGGTGGCATCGGACCCGTCGACCAGCTCCATCGCCGACACGAAGGCGATGAATGAGGCGTTGGTCGGCGCCAGGCCGATCCTCCCCCGCCACCTGGGGTCGATCAACTCGTAGATGCTGTGGGGGAGCTCTTCCTCGGAGACCAGGTCGGGGTTGTACACCAACACCCGGCTGCGGCCGGTGACTCCCACCCACCCTCCGTCGGCATCGCGATAGTGCGGATCGACGAGCTCGAGGATGTCGTCGGGGAGCGTGGTGAGCAGCCCACGGTCGCCGATGGCCCCGATCCACGCCGGGTCCTGTGCCCAGAACACATCGGCGTTGGTGGTCTCACCCTCGTTGATGATGGTGGTCGCCAGGTCGGTGGTCCCGTCCCCGTAACGGACCCGCACCCGGATGCCGGTGGCTTCGGTGAAGGATTCCACTACCGGGGCGATGAAGCTCTCGTTGCGCCCCGAGTAGACGATGAGGTCCGGTGCGGGGCCGGCGGTGATGGTGGTCGCCGGTTGCGACCCGGTAGTGCTGGTGTCACCGGCAGGTTGGGTGGTGGTGGCGTCGCCTCCCCGAGTGGCGCAGGCTGTGAGGAGGAGGGACATGCCCACTGCGATGACAGCCAGTGAGCCTCGAGCGAGGTAGCCCTTTCGCCTCATGTTCGGCCAACCTAATAAACACTATAACCATAGGGCAAACCCCCGCTACCGCGATGGTCCCCTCGATCGGCTGACGGCCCGTCGGTCCCCAATAAACGGGGGGACGGGGTGGGATGTCAGTCCATCAGACCGGCGAGGTCTTCGAACCTCAGCGCCTGAGGGCCGTCGGAGAGGGCCTTCTCCGGTTCGGGGTGGATCTCCACCATCACCCCGTCGGCACCGACCGCCAGACTCGCCTTGGCCAGCGGGATGACCAGCGAACGCTTCCCGGCAGCGTGAGATGGATCCACCACAACCGGGAGGTGGGTCCTCTGGCGCAGTACCGGCACCGCGGCGATGTCCAGCGTGTTCCGGGTCGAGTTCTCGAAGGTACGTATGCCCCGCTCGCAAAGGATCACCTGACGGTTGCCCCCGGCGAGGATGTATTCGGCAGCCTGAAGCAGCTCATCGATGGTGGCGCTCATCCCCCGCTTGAGCAGCACCGGCCGGCGCGATCGGCCGACTTCGGCAAGGAGGGCGAAGTTCTGCATGTTTCGCGCCCCGATTTGGAGTACGTCGGCGATCTCTGCCATCGGCCCCACGTGCTCCGGGGCCGGCACCTCGGTGACGATGGGCAGGCCGTAAGCCCGTCCCGCCTCGGCGAGCATCTCCAGTGCCTCGTAGCCCAGCCCCTGGAAGCTGTACGGCGAGGTCCTCGGCTTGAAGCATCCACCCCGGAGCATCACACCGCCGGCGGCCTTGACCGCCTGGGCGCAACGCATCACCTGGTCGAGGGACTCCACGGCGCAGGGCCCGGCGATGAGCACCGGGTCACCTTCCCCGATGCGGACCCCGTCGACCTCGACCACGGTGCTGGCTGGCTCCCTGCCACGACTTGCGAGACGGTGGGCATCGACCACATCGGACACCTCTTCTGGAGGCGTTGCCGGTGTCGCCGCGGCCGCAGCGGGCGCCACCCGACGGCTCTTCTGTGGGCGCAGGTCCTTCGACTGGTAGCAGCCGAGCACCCGGAGGAAGCGTGCCTTGCGGCCGACACCATCGAGGGCTCGTGACACCGCCGGGTCGGTCGGGTTTCCGTCGAAGTCGAGGAAGAAGGTCTCCTCCCAGGGGTTGTCCGGGTTGGGACGCGACTCCAGCTTCACCAGGGGTATGTCTTCCCTGCCGAACTCGGCGAGGATCTCGAGGAGCGATCCTGGCTCGTTGCCCACCGAGAGAACCAGCGAGGTCTTGGCCGGCACCCTCAGGTCGACCTCGATGGCGGTGCGGGACAGCGCCAGGAACCGGGTGTAGTTCTTGGCCCGGTTGCCGATCCCGGTTCGCAGAACTTTGAGCCCGTGGATTTGGGCGGCCTCGGCGCCGGCGATGGCTCCCACGCTGGGATCACCGAGCACCTTGAGTTTCTCCCCCGATCGGGCAGTGTCGCCGTGGTAGACCACTTCGACACCCTCCAGGTCTTGGAGGAAGTTGGAGCACTGGGCCACCGCCTGGGGATGGGCGAGGATGGTACTGATCCTGTCGAGCGTGGAGTCGGGTGTCCCCAGGAGACAGTGCTCCACCAGCAGCTTGACCTCACCGACCACGGTGAGCCGGCTGTGGGTGAGCAGGTCGTAGACCTCGACGATGCTCCCCGAGGTGGTGTTCTCGATGGGAAGAACGGCGATGTCGGCCTTGCCCTGCTCGACGGCGGCGGCAACGTCGACGAATCGCTCCATCCCGACGAACGCAGCCTTGCCACCGCCGACCAGCTCCCGCGCGGCAAGATGGCTGTACGCACCTTCCCCACCCTGGAAGGCGACCTTCACCGACTGGCCACCCCCACCGTTCAACTCGGCCTGGACGAAGGCGTGCTGGAGGCGGACCGAATCGTCGAGGATGGTCTCCCAGACCCTTGAAACCAGTCCGGGGTCCAGCTGGTAGTCCTCTGCCACGGCGATCCGGTCGGCGAGCAACCCCAGCTCACGGTGCTCATCGTGGAAAGGGAGGTCGTGATGAAGTTTCTCCCGGGCAACGTCGCGGGATAACGATCTCCTCTTGGCGAGGAGCTCGAGGATCTCGTTGTCGATGGTGTCGATGGTGTTTCGGTGATGGTCAAGGGGTGAAGTGGCGGTCTCGTCCATTTGGTTGCTCCTGGGATGCCCTGGGAGGGGGCGCGGTGGAAACTGCGGATGGTTCTGGAACAGCGGGAGTGAGGGGGTTCGGCGCTAGGCGCCGAAGTAGCCGCGGCCGTAGAAGGCGAAGAAGAGGCCTTCGGTGCGCCGGGCGCGGTTCATGAGGTGATTCTGCCCGAGAGGACCCGGCCTCGTCAAGACCGTCCTACCCTCCCCCGACCAGTGACCACCCGGCGAGCCATCATCCACGGCACCGGCCTGATCGGGGCATCGATCGGCCTTGGCCTCCGCAGCGCGGGCTGGGAGGTGTCGGGATGGGACCCCGACACGGCGGCTCTGGGGGCGGCGATGAGCCGAGGCGCTCTCGGCCAGGCTATGGATGACGCCGCCGACGGGATCGGGGAAGCCGACCTCCTCGTCCTCGCCGGCCCTCCTTCGGCGACCGTCGCCGGCCTCGCCGAGCTGGATACCCCGGCGCTGGTCACCGACGTTGCCGGAGTCAAGACGCCGGTGGTGGCCGCCGCCAGCCACCTCGCCCACTTCGTCGGCGGCCACCCCATGGCTGGTGGGGCCACCAGCGGACCCTCGCTGGCCTCATCCCATCTCTTCCACGGCGCCACCTGGGTGCTCACCGTCGACGACGCCGGCCAAACCGATCTCGAGGCCATGGAGGCGGTAGTGAGGTCCCTAGGGGCCAACCCGATGCGGATGTCGGCGGCTGGCCACGACGCGGCAGTTGCCCGGGTCAGCCATCTCCCCCACCTGCTGGCCGCAGCCCTGATGTCGGTGGCGGAGAGAGACACCGGCGCCATCGGCCTGGCCGGTGGGGGGTTTCGAGACCTGACCCGGATCGCTGCCTCCGACCCGGCATGGTGGGTCGAGATTCTCGCCGCCAACCGGGCCCACCTCGAAGAGGCGATCTCCGACCTCGAGGAGGAGCTCGCCCGTTGGCGGTCCCGGCTGGGCGACGATCGGGGGGTTGGCGATGCTCTCGCCGCGGCCAGCGAAGCCAGGTCAACCATCGGGGAGCACAACGTCCAGGTCAAGGTGGTTCTCTATGACCGGCCTGGGGAGATCGCCCGGGTGGGCCACGCTCTCGAGGCAAGCCGGGCCAACGTGAGGGACTTCCAGCTCCGCCATGGAGAGCATGGGGGCGGTGGGATCCTCACCATCTCGGTGACCCCGTCGACTGCAGAACGTCTCCGCGAGGCCCTCACCACCGAGGGCTTCGTCATCGAGCAGGGATAGGGGAGGGACTGCGGCGGCAGGGCGTCGAGGGGGACCACCGCCCATCAGGGGCGCCAACTCCCTCGCCTCACTCCGTTCGGGGTCCCCCGCTCCCCAAGGGGGAAATAGATTCTGCCGGATGACAGCGGCATGGATGTCATCCACCAATCGGGGGGTGATCCTCGAAGTCCACGTCCAGCCCGGAGCCGGACGCACCGGGTTGGTCGGTGTCCACGGTGAGGCCCTGAAGCTGGCGGTGAGAGCACGGCCCGCCGATGGAGCGGCCAACCGGGAGGTGACCTCACTGATAGCCGACCTACTAGGTGTGCCACCACGTGCCGTGACGATCATCTCGGGCTCCCGAAGCCGACGCAAACAGGTGCTGATAGGCGGAGTTACCGAGTCGGAGGTGGGTAACCGCCTTCTCGAGGCCTTGCCCGGCTAGGACCCTCGCTCCCGATTAGGACGGCCACAGTGCTCCCACTCATGAAGCCAGAGAGCCCTTTGGGGGGGCTATCGCCGGAATCCACACCCGGAAGGTGGTCAACCCGTGGTCGCGGCGGTAGTCGACCCCCCCTCCCATGAGGCTGGCCAACTCGCGGGATAGCCAGAGCCCGATCCCGAAGCTCCCCGGCTCGCCGGCATCGACACGGCTGACGAACCGGGAGAACATCTCGGCCTCCATCTCCTCGGGAACACCGGGACCCCGATCGGTGACGGCAAGCACCGCTCTGTCCTCCTGGCGGGTTATGCCCACCGACACCGGCTCGATCCCGTGGGTCAGGGCGTTGCTGACCAGGTTACGCACCACCTGGCGAAACCGGGCCGGGTCTCCCGAGCCGGTCACCTCCTTGTTGCCTGTCATCAGGATCCGGTGCCCCCGCTCCCCCATCGACTCGATGACCTGGGCGGCATTGGCGCTCAGGTTGACCGGGACGTCGACCAGCCTCAGGTCGCCGATGTCGGCCCGGGCAACGGTGAGGAGGTCCTCGACGATCCCGGCCAGATCCCAGGCTTGGTCGGTCATGCCCTGGACCATGGAGAGCCTGACCTTGTCGTCCAGCTCGGGATGGGGCTCGACCAGTAGGTTGGCGAAGCCGATCACCGCCGACAGCGGGTTTTGCAGCTGACGGCCCACCGTGGCCAGGAAGTTGCTCTTGTCCCGGATCAGCTCCATGAGAGTCTGCTCGGCGTTGCGTCGCACCGTGAGGTCGTGGAACACCAGCAGCGTGACCGCGGCGGATCGGAGCCTGTGACTGGTCACCCGGTAGAGCTCGTTGCCGGTATCGAGCTCGCCCCGGGCACTGCCCGAACGTCGGGCTTCCTCGATCAGGCCGAGCACGAGCGGCCTCGCCTGGTCGTCGAAGAGGTCGGCTATGTCGTCGCCGGTCGGCTCCTTGGCGAACATCGACCACTCGGGCCGGTTGACCTCGACTACCTTCCCCGAGCTGTCGACCTGGACCACGACGTCGGGAAGGAGGGCGAGGATCTCGCCGGTATCGGGACGGGTCCCTTGGGGGTCTCCTCTCGATGTCATCAGGGGATTCGGCGGCTCACCCCGTGCAACCTACCCCAGAGTCGTCCGCGGGCAAGGGACGTCTCTGAGTTGTTGAAGGCGCCACCACCGACCTCTTCGACTGCCCATCCCAGTCGACTCGTCGCTACACTCCCCACCGCCGACCCGGAGTTGCTTGTGGTCGGCATGCCAAAACGGAGGAAAAAAGAAACTATGAGTAGCAAATCTTGGAGATCGCGACATCTGATCGCACTCACCGTGGTACTCGCCTTCATCGTCGCCGCATGCGGCGACGAGGGTGGTA
>CAZNDH010000018.1:0-36545 GCA_964571765.1 uncultured Acidimicrobiaceae bacterium | reverse complement strand
CCTACATCCGCTTCGACGACAACGCCTGTGTGATCATCGACCAGAACCAGCAGCCCAGGGGGACCCGCATCTTCGGCCCCGTCGCCAGGGAGCTTCGTGAGCGCCGTTTCATGAGGATCGTCTCCCTTGCCCCCGAGGTCCTGTGATGGAGAGAGTTTGCCGCAGGCACCACGCGGCTGAGCCTGATGCAATGGGTGCCGAACTCCTCGGTACCAATGTGACACGTGGTCGGAGCACGGAGCACGGATCGCACCGAACGGAGCGAGGTATTTCATGAAACTGAGGACCGGAGACAAGGTGGTGGTGATAGCCGGTAAGGATGCCGGCAAGGAGTCGCGCATCGCCCGTGTCTACCCCGACAAGGGCAAGGTGCTGGTCGAGGGTGTAAACACCGCCAAGCGGCACACCAAGCCGACCGGGTCGACCATGCAAGGCGGGATCATCGACCGTGACATGCCCATCGACGTATCCAACGTGATGATCGTCTGTGAGAAGTGCGGCCCGACCCGCGTCGGGCACCGCTTCGATGACAAGGGCGTCAAACATCGGGTGTGCCGCAAGTGTGGAGGGGACCTGTGAGCTACCAGCCTCGCCTCAAGGTCAGGTACCAAGAAGAGATCGCCCCCAAGCTGGTGGAGCAACTGGGTTTGAGCAACGTCATGCAGGTGCCCACCCTGGAGAAGATCGTGCTCAACATGGGCCTCGGTGAGGCGATCAACGACAAGAAGGCCATCGACGAGGCATTGGACGAGCTGGGTCTGATTGCTGGGCAGACGCCGCGGGTGAACCGGGCCCGCAAGTCGATCGCCAACTTCAAGCTGCGCGAGGGGATGCCGATAGGTGTGTCGGTCACCCTGCGCGGGGCGCGGATGTGGGAGTTCTTCGATCGCCTCCTGGCAGTGGCCATCCCCAGGGTCAGGGACTTCAGAGGGCTCAATCCCAGGGCGTTCGACGGCAGGGGCAACTACAGCGTTGGGGCATCCGAGCAGTTGATCTTCCCCGAGATCGACTTCGACAAGGTGACCACCACCAGAGGTTTCAATATCACCATCGTCACCACAGCCGACAACGATGAGCATGGCAGGGCCCTGCTCGACGCCTTCGGATTCCCCTTCCGCAAGGCCCCGGCCGAGGTCTGAGGAGGGATCACAACATGGCCAAGAAATCGATGATCGCCAAGGCGAAACGCAAGCCGAAGTTCAAGGTGCGGGGCTACAACCGGTGCAGCCGGTGTGGCCGGGCACGTGCCTACCTGCGCGACTTCGGCATGTGTCGCATCTGTGTCAGGGAGCTGGCGTCAAAGGGCGAGCTTCCCGGTGTGAGAAAGGCTTCATGGTGAGTGTGACTACCGATCCCATCGCCGACATGCTCACCCGGATCCGCAATGCAGTGGCAGTTGGGCACGAGCGCGTGGTCATGCCCTCCTCGAAGCTGAAGGTGGGGATCGCCCAGATCCTCGTCGACGAGGGGTTCATCGACCGCTTCGAAGTGACCGAGAACGGCCACTCCCGCAAGTTGGAGCTGGTGCTTCGCTACGGGGAGCGCCGACGTCCTGCGATCGTAGGGATCAAGCGGGTCTCCCGTCCCGGCCACCGGGTCTACCGGGGAGCCTCCGAGCTTCCCCGGGTGCAGGGCGGCATCGGTGTCGCCGTTGTTTCCACCAGCCAGGGACTGCTCCCCGACCGGGAGGCGCGACGCCGCCGTCTCGGTGGAGAGATCGTCTGCGAGGTCTGGTGAGATGAGTCGGGTAGGCAAGATGCCGGTGACGGTCCCCTCGAGTGTCGAGGTCGAGATCCAGGGGAGCCAGGTCACTGTCAAAGGCCAGAAAGGTGTGCTCACCCGGGAGTTCAACGAGCGCATCGGCTTCGTGATCGATGACGGCACCCTCACGGTCACACGGCCCGACGACTCCCGTGAGGCGCGGGCACTCCACGGGTTGAGCCGCGCCCTGGTGGCCAACATGGTCACCGGCGTGGCCGAAGGCTTCACCAAGGACCTGGAGATCCACGGTGTCGGCTACCGGGCGGCGATGAAGGGAAGGGGCCTCGAGCTCCAGGTTGGCTTCAGCCACCCGGTGGTGATCGAGCCCCCTGAAGGGGTCACATTCGAGGTTCCCGAGCCCACCCGGATCAGCGTCACCGGGATCGACAAGGAGCAGGTGGGTCAGGTGGCCGCCGACATCCGCAAGGTGCGCCCCCCCGAGCCCTACAAGGGCAAGGGGATCAGGTACGCCGGTGAGCACGTCCGCCGCAAGGCGGGGAAGGCAGGTAAGTGATGAGGGGCTCGCGCCAGGACGCCCGCCGCCGGCGTCACACCAGGGTGCGCAAGCAGGTCAAGGGCACCGCCGGCCGGCCCCGGCTCGCGGTGTACCGGAGCAACCGCTATATCTACGCCCAGATCATCGACGACGTCACCGGGACCACGGTGGCATCGGCCTCCTCTCAGGAGAAGGAGCTCAGGGGGAGCACCCTCAACGTCGACACCGCGGGCAAGGTGGGGACCCTGGTCGCCTCCCGGGCCAAGGAGGCGGGGGTGGACGCCGTGGTGTTCGATCGTGGGGGTTACAAGTACCACGGGAAGGTCAAGGCCCTTGCCGACGCCGCCCGCGAGGCAGGACTGGAGTTCTAGACATGGCACGTCAGCAGCGACCCGGCTCGGAGCAGAGCCAGTACGACGAGAGGGTGATCCAGATCAACCGGGTGGCCAAGGTGGTCAAGGGTGGCCGCCGCTTCAGCTTCACCGCCCTGGTGGTGGTGGGCGACGGCGCCGGGCGAGTCGGCATTGGCTACGGCAAGGCCCGGGAGGTCCCCGCGGCGATCCAGAAGGCGATCGAGACTGCCCGACGGGAGATGGATTTCATCCCGATGGCCGGCCAGACCGTGGTCCACGAGGTGGTCGGGGTCCATGGCGCTTCCCGGGTGCTGATCAAGCCGGCGGCGCCGGGTACCGGTGTCATCGCCGGGGGGGCGGTTCGCCAGATCCTGGAGGCAGCCGGGGTCAAGGACGCCCTGGCCAAGTCACTGGGCTCACCCACCCACCTCAACGTGGCCAAGGCGGCCATGCACGGGCTGCGCAGCCAGAGACGCCCCGACGAGGTGGCCAAACTACGGGGCAAGCAGGCCGAGGACTTCGTCCCTCCCGGTCTGCTCGCCGCTTACAACTCGTCGGAGTCGATACGTGCGCAGAAGGACTCGAACTGATCATGGCGAGGAAGAAGGGCACCAAGGTGAGGATCACCCTGAGGAAGTCGGTGATCGGAGAGAAGCCGAAGACCCGGGCGACGGTGGAAGGGCTAGGCCTGCGCCGGATCGGCCACACGGTGGAGCAGGAGGACACCCCGAGTCTTCGGGGCATGCTGGCCAAGGTGAGCCATTTGGTGGAGGTGGATGAGAGCTGAGGCTCTCATCCATGCACCGGATCCTGGGTACCTGGAGCCTGGAGAGGGAAACGTATGACTGAAGAGAACAAGGAACAGCTCAAGCTCCACCATCTGGCGCCGGCGGAGGGATCCAAGAAGAAGAGGATCCGAGTCGGTCGTGGCGAGGGAGGGCGTCGGGGCAAGACCGCCGGGCGGGGGACCAAGGGCCTCAAGGCAAGGAGCAGCCTGCGCCCCGGATTCGAGGGCGGCCAGACACCCCTGGCGATGCGCCTCCCCAAGCTGAGGGGGTTCACCAACCCCAACAAGGAGGAGTTCGCCCTGGTCAACCTGGCTCAATTGGTGGTGTTCGACAAGGGATCCGAGGTCACTCCCGAGGTCCTGCGTGAGCGGGGGATGATCCGCCACCGCGGCCGGGTGAAGGTACTCGCCGAGGGAGAGCTCGATCGGGCCCTCACCGTCAAGGCCCACGCATTCTCGGCGGCAGCCGTGCGCAAGATCGAAGCTGCCGGTGGCACTACCGAGGTCATCGAATGACGGCTGCGGCCGTACTTGGTACTGAGTACTTGGTGCTGAGATTCTCTCCAAGTACCAGGTGCCCGATACCGAGTACCTACCAGTTGGCGATCTGAGTCCTTCGAAGAAGATGCTTTCGATCTACCGAAACATGTTCAGGATCCCGGACCTCCGGGTCAAGATCCTGTTCACCCTGTTCATCTTCGCCATCTACCGGCTGGGGGCGACCATACCGGTCCCCGGCATCGACCTCGATGCGGTCCGGCTCTGGCAGGAGACCCAGGAGGCCGGTGGCATCTACGGCTTGCTCAACCTGTTCTCTGGTGGGGCGCTCGAGCAGTTCTCGGTGTTCGCCCTGGGGATCATCCCCTATATCACCTCCTCGATCATCATGCAGCTGCTCACCGTGGTCATCCCCAAGCTCAAGGCGCTCCAGGAGGAGGGGGAGTCGGGTCGCAAGGTGATCACCCAGTGGACACGCTATCTGACGGTGATCCTCGCCTTGATCCAGTCGACCGGGTTCACCTTCCTCTTCCACTCCGGCCAGTTCACCGGCGGCATCGACCTGATCCCCCAATACAGCCCGGGCCGGGTGTTCCTCATCGTGATCACCATGACCGCTGGGACCGCCATGGTGATGTGGCTCGGCGAGCTGATCACCCAGCGAGGGGTGGGCAACGGGATGTCGCTGATCATCTTCATCTCGATCATCAGCCAGTTCCCCTTCCTCTTCGGCCAGATCTATGGCCAGACGATGGCGGTCGGCGATCCCGTCCCGTTCGTGATAATCGTCTTGGTGTTCGCACTGATGATCGTGTCGATCATCTTCATAGACCAGGGCCAACGCCGGATCCCCATCCAGTTCGCCAAGCGGGTGCGGGGACGACGGGTGCTCGGCGGCCAGTCGACCTATATCCCGCTCAAGGTGAACACTTCAGGGGTGATCCCGGTGATCTTCGCCACTTCGGTGCTCCTCATCCCGGCGTTGATCATCACCGCCATCCCCTCCGATGCCGCCTGGCTCCAGGCGATGTACCGGTGGATCAACGACAACCTCGGCGCCGGCCAGCAGGGGACTTCATGGTGGTACATAGCCATCCTCTTCGGGCTGATCGTGTTCTTCACCTACTTCTACACCGCGATCCAGTTCAACCCTGAGCAGCAGGCGGAGATGATCCAGCGTCAGGGCGGATTCATCCCCGGGGTGAGGCCAGGCCGGCAGACGGAGCGTCATCTAGCCCACATCCTCAACCGCATCACCCTTCCCGGATCGATCTTCCTGGCGACGATCGCAGTGCTCCCCTCCATTGTGGGAGCGCTCTACGGCCTGCAGATCGCCTTCTCGGGCGTCTCCCTCCTCATCGTGGTCGGTGTCGCCCTGGAGACGATGAAGCAGATCGAGTCCCAGCTGACGATGCGCAATTACGAAGGAATACTGACGTGACCTTCGGTCACCTCGTGCTTCTCGCACCGACGGAGTCGGTGTGAGGCTGTTGTTCATCGGGCCTCCGGGGGCGGGGAAGGGCACCCAGGCACAGCTGGTGGCCGACCGTCTCGGAGTACCACACGTCTCCACGGGCGACATGTTCCGAGCCCATGTTGCCCAAGGGACCGGGTTGGGCCGAAGGGTGGACCAGATCATGCGTGCCGGCGACTACGTGCCCGACGAGATCACTATCGCCATGCTCGAGGAGCGGCTCGCCGAGCCCGACGCCTCGGTGGGCTACATCCTCGACGGGTTTCCCCGCACCGCGGGACAGGCGGTGTCATTGGATGCCCTGCTGGGTGAGGACGGGCTCGACCGGGTCGTCATATTCGAGGTCGACGAGGACGAGCTGGTGCAGCGGCTGCTCGCCAGGGGACGCCCCGACGACACCGAGGACACCATCCGCAACCGTTTCCAGGTGTACACCGATCAGACCCGGCCACTTCTCGATCTGTATTCGTCGCGGGGCATCACCGTGTCGGTCGACGGCATCGGCGACGTCGAAGAAGTCACCGAACGGATCCTGGACGCCCTCACCGAGGATCAAGAGGCTGCATCGTGAGCTCGATATTTGGTCCCACCCCAGCGCTGGAGGTCCTGCGGTGATCACCATCAAGAGTCGTCGGGAATTACAGAAGATGGCCCGGGCGGGGGCCGCGGTAGCCGCGGTGCACCGGGCGGTCAGTGATGCAGCGCGGCCCGGCGTCACCCTCAGCGAGTTGGACCGGATCGGGGCGGAGGTGATCGCCGCCCATGGTTGCACCTCGTCTTTCCTCGGATATCACGGCACCTACCCGGCGACGTTGTGTCTATCGCCAAACGACGTCATCGTCCACGGGATCCCCGACGAGTACCGGCTCGAGGAAGGCGACATCCTATCGGTCGACGCCGGGGCGATCTACGAGGGATTCCACGGTGACGCCGCCTTCACCATGGCCGTCGGCGAAGTGTCCCAGGAGGCGGCGCGCCTCATCGAGGTCACCGAGGAGGGGATGTGGGCCGGCATCCGCCAGGTGCGAAAGGGCAACCGGCTGGGGGATATCGGCGCCGCGGTCGCCGCGGTCGGCAAGGCCCACGGCTACGGGGTGGTCGAGGAGTATGTCGGCCACGGGATCGGAAGGGCAATGCACGAGGAGCCCCAGGTGCCCAACTACGGGGAGCCCGGCCAGGGGATGAGGCTCCGGGTGGGGATGGCCCTGTGCATCGAGCCGATGTTCAACCTGGGGACACGCCAAACAAAGGTCGACCCGGATGGGTGGACGGTGCGCACCGCCGACGGCTCGCTGTCCGCTCACTGGGAACACACCATTGCCATCACCCCCGATGGTCCTATGGTGTTCACCGCCTCCTCGAGCCCGATGCTGGTCGAGGCGATGGGCTCGGTGATTTGAGCAGTGGCGGAGTCACAGGTAGAATCCTGGTCTTCCGGGCCGTTTCACCGCGGCCGGGAAGAAGTCCGGCGCCGGGTTTCGTCGCCCGCAACCACCCGACTCACACAGCCTGGTTGCAACTGACGCCTGTGCCCGAGACGCCGGATCGGCGAAGAGGACTTGGAGTTGACCATGAAGGTGAGACCTTCCACCAAGAAGATGTGCGAGAAGTGCCGGATAATCCGGCGGCGTGGCCGCGTCTGGGTGATCTGCCCCAACCCCCGACACAAGCAGCGTCAGGGGTGATCTGAGTGGCACGTATCGCCGGCGTCGACATCCCCCGAGACAAGCGGCTCGAAGTCGCCCTGACCTATATATACGGTATCGGGCTCACCCGGGCTCAGACCATCTGCGCCGAGAGCGGGATCGACCCCGACACCCGGGTCCGCTCGTTGACCGACGACGAAGTGGCCAAGATCCGCCGCTTCATCGAGGGCAACTTCCAGGTCGAAGGTGACCTGCGGCGCGAGGTGCAGCAGAACATCAAGCGCAAGGTCGAGATCGGCAGCTACCAGGGCATCCGGCATCGTCGGGGCCTGCCGGTGCGGGGCCAGCGGACCCACACCAACGCCCGAGCCCGCAAGGGCCGCCGGGTGGCCATCGCCGGTAAGAAGAAGGTCACCAAGTAGGGGGTCCAGGACGTGGCCAAACAGCAACCAGGCGCCAAGCGGGTCCGTCGTAGGGAGAGGAAGAACATCTCCCACGGTCAGGCCCACATCAAGGCGAGCTTCAACAACACAATCATCAACATCACCGACCAGGCGGGGGCCACCGTGGCCTGGACCTCGGGGGGCTCGGTGGGGTTCAAGGGATCCCGCAAGTCGACCCCTTATGCCGCCCAGGTTGCCGCCGAGGAGGCTGCCCGCCGTGCCGGAGAGCACGGAATCCGCAAGCTCGACGTGATCGTCTCCGGGACCGGTTCGGGTCGTGACACCGCGGTGCGCACCCTGCAGAACATGGGGATGGAGGTCACCTGGATCAAGGACGTCACTCCCTTCCCCCATAACGGCTGTCGGCCCAAGAAGCGGAAGAGGGGCTGAGTTTGGCCCGTTACACCGGTCCCCGTCACAAGGCGTGCCGTCGGGCACGGACCCCCCTCTGTCAGTCGAAGCGTTGTCCCGTGGATCGTCGCCCCTACCCCCCGGGTCAACATGGCCGTGGCCGGGTCCGGGAGAGCGACTACCTGGTCCAGCTCAGGGAAAAGCAGAAGCTGCGCACCATGTACGGGGTGCTGGAGAGGCAGTTCCGCCGGTATTACGAAGAAGCAGACCGTCGTCAGGGAATCACCGGCGATGTCCTGCTCATGCTCCTCGAACAAAGGCTCGACAACGTGGTGTGGCGCTCCGGGCTCACCGCCACCCGGCCTCAGGCCCGCCAGCTGGTCAACCACGGCCACTTCCGTGTCAATGGCAAGAAGGTCGACATCCCCTCCTACCAGGTGAAGCCGGGCGACGAGATCACAGTGAAGGAGCGGAGCAAGGACCTGATCTTGATCCAACACTCGGTGGACACCCAGGGACGGATTGTCCCCGAGTGGCTCGAGGTGGACACCGACGAGCGCCGGATCAGGGTCCTCGCCCATCCCCGTCGCGACCAGATCGACACCGACATCAACGAGCAGTTGATCGTCGAGCTCTACTCGAAGTGAGGTAAACAGGTTGCTGATCGTCCAACGTCCCCAGATAGAAGAGGAAGTCATCGCCGACAACCGCTCCAGGATCGTCGTCGAGCCGCTGGAGCCGGGTTTCGGCTACACCCTGGGCAACACCATGCGGCGCACCCTGCTCTCCCGAATCCCAGGTGCAGCGATCACCTCGATTCAGATCGAGGGTGTCGAGCACGAGTTCTCCACGATTCCCGGCGTGGTCGAGGACGTTGTCGACATCATCCTCAACATAAAGAGGATCGTGGTGCGAATGGACGGTTTCGATGAGCAGACCCTCTATCTCTCGGCGAAGGGCGCCGGTGATGTCACCGCCGCCGACCTCAAGGTCCCTGCAGGGGTGGAGGTCGTCAACGGCGATGCCCACATCGCCACCCTCAGCGCCTCGGGCCGCCTCGAGATGGAGCTCGTCGTGGCTCCCGGTGTCGGCTATCGCACCGCCGACAGCAACAAGGGCGGGTCGTCGAACATCGGCGTCATCCCGGTCGACTCGATCTTCTCACCGGTGCGCAAGGTGGCTTACCGGGTGGAAAACACCCAGGTGGGCCAGATGACCAACTTCGACCGTCTCGTCCTCGATATCGAGACCAACGGGGCAATCGCCCCCTCCGAAGCGGTGTCCTCGGCGGGCAAGACCCTGGGCGAGCTGATGGGCCTGTTCGCCGACATCGGCGAGGGCCGGGGCCTCGACTTCGTCGAGTACGTTCCCGACACTTCGGGCTCACCTGACCTCGATCTGCCGATCGAGGCCCTCGACCTCTCGGAGCGTCCCCGCAACTGCCTGCGCCGGGCCCAGATCAAGACGGTGGGTGAGCTGGTGGAGCGCACCTCCGACGACCTGCTCAACATCACCAACTTCGGGCAGAAGAGCCTCGACGAGGTGATCGCCAAGCTCGACGACCTCGGGCTCAGCCTGGCCGACTCGCCGAGTGGGAGCGGGAGCCTGGTCTGATGCCACGCCCGCGCAAGGGGCCGAGGCTGGGCGGTTCCCCGGCCCACGAGAGGCTGATCCTAGCCAATCTGGCCAGCGACCTGTTCATCCACGGCAGGGTGGTCACCACCGAGGCCAAGGCCCGGGCCTTGCGTCCGGTGGCCGAGAGGATGATTACCCGGGCCCGCAGGGGTGACCTCCACTCGCGGCGGGTGGTCCTCAAGACGGTGACCAACAAGGAGGCGGTGCACCGTCTCTTCGAGGAAGTCGCTCCCCGCTACATCGACCGTCCCGGCGGCTACACCCGGATCACAAAGCTGGGCCCGCGTCGCGGCGACGGCGCCGAAGAAGCCATCATCGAATTGGTCTGAGTAGGACCTCCAAGGCTACCGGGTACCGCGCCCGTTGGATTGCCTATGCCACCACTCCGACCAGGACACCGAGCATGACCAGCGCCACCCCGAAGAGAAGCACGTGCATCGCGGTCATCCGGCCTGGAAGCCACTTGGCAGCGAGGATGACATCGGTGTAGGCAACCGCGCCAATCAGAACCAGCAGGAGCCCTGACATCAGAAGGAAGCTGGAGACCAGGCCGGGGAAAACCACGGTGAGCACCAGAACCACCACGGCGGTCACAGCCATCGGCCGGGTGAACACCCACGAGGGGAGAAGCGAGCCCCAGCGGCGCTCAGCGACGGCCAATACCCGGTCGAGGGCACCCGGCTCCTTGGTCCCCAGCCCTGAGGTATCGGCGGCCTTGCCGGTCGGGCGCCCGGTGACAGCGACTTCGACCTGGGGCAGGGCAGGTTTCGGGTGGTCGGTCTTGGCTTTGGCCCGGGGGGTCCGAGCGGTTCGTACCTTGGGGCGCCTCGGCATCCGGGACCTGGCCTCGATCGCCGATTGGAAGGCGTCGGTGTCGGGCACCTCGAGCAGGATCTGCTCACCCTCTGCCGCCATCCGGTAGGCAGCGCCACCGGTGGGCTCGAGGTGCACCTCCTCCAACGCCCAGTCCCCAATGGGTAGGTCGCCGGCGATGATCTTGATCCGCCCCCCGTCGACCGTGATCGTGGCGGGTAGGGCGCGGCGGTCGCCGATGGTGCGCAGAGACGCGTCGAAGCTGCCCATAGACCTGGATTATCGGCTGCTGCCAAGCGAACTTGCGCGAATTCAGTTCAGCCCGAATGTGGTCCAATTGAGCGCCCCGGTAAGGAGCAGCACGATCACGATGAAGACGATGATGATGCCGATGCCGAGGAGCACGGTTCCGACGATTCCCAGGATGCGGCCTGCGTTGGCCGTCCCCCGGTTCTCGGGGGGGCGTCGGCCGGCATCGATCGCCGTAACCTCTTTGGCACCGATCCACCAGGCGAATGGGGCGAGGACCTGGAAGACCACGACACCGAGGATGCCCAGAACCAGGGCGGTGGTCGCCTGGCTTGCCTCCGGGTAGCGTCCCGGGTCCGTGGGGAACTGTTGGTCGGTCATGGTGGCAAGTCTGCCACCTCGGTACCCTGGCACGCGGAATGAGCACTCCGGCCTACCTCGACTTCGACCTGGAGTCGTGGTCCCGCCTCAGGGCATCCACCCCACTCACTCTCACCGAGGAAGACGTGGAGAAGCTGAGGGGGATAAACGTCCAGCTCGACATGGACATGGTCGAGAAGGCGTACCTTCCGCTGTCGCGGCTGCTCAACCTGCATGTCCGGGCGAGTCAGCAGCTCGCCACTGTCACCGACACCTTCCTGGGGACCCCGCCGCGGCCGGTACCGTTCGTGATCGGCGTCGCCGGCTCGGTGGCGGTGGGCAAGTCGACCACCGCCCGGGTGCTCCAGGCCCTTCTCGCCCGCTGGCCCCATCACCCCTCAGTCGAGTTGGTTACCACCGACGGTTTCCTCCACCCCAATGTCGTCCTCGAGGAGAGAGGGCTCATGGAGCGGAAGGGGTTCCCCGAGAGCTACGACCGCCGCCAGCTCCTCGAATTCGTCTCCCGGGTCAAGGCCGGCGAGATCTCACTGGAGGTCCCGGTCTACTCCCACGTCCGTTACGACATCGTCGAAGAGACCCGGGTGATCATGCGTCCCGACATCCTCATCGTCGAGGGTCTCAACGTCCTCCAGGCGGGGCACAGCGGGGCGTTTGTCTCGGACTACTTCGACTTCTCGATCTTCGTCGACGCCGACACCGAGGACATCCGCTCCTGGTACGTGGAGCGGTTCCTCACCCTGCGGGATACCGCGTTCAATGACCCCGAGGCCTTCTTTCGCAGGTACGCCTCCCTCCGCGACGACCAGGCGGTCGAGGTCGCCGGGGAGATCTGGGCCCGGATCAACCAGGTGAACCTGGTGGAGAACATCCTTCCCACGCGGGAGCGGGCAACGCTCATCCTGGAGAAGGCGAGAGACCACACCATCCGCCGGGTGAGACTGCGTCGTTGATTCGCCTCTGATCCACCCGCTGCGCCGGCACCCCCTTCGTGGCTGGTGACCGATACTCGGTACTTCGTACGCGGTGAGCATGGTGAGCGGGAGGGGTGCCCCTGCGAGATCGAATGAGACCGCGCTCAGCACGTTTGCGGAGCACGCCATGGGGGTGAGCGAAGCAACCAGCAGAGAAGGTGGCCAGTGAGCGAGGCCGCGCACTCCGTCCTAGCCTGGCGGCGATGGGAAAGATGCTGACCAGGGCAGGGCGCGCCGCCACCCTCAACCGCCGGGCGTTCACCGAGTCCTTCTTCGACCATGATGCTGCTGCCGACGGGGCCATCATCGTCGCCCTGGTCGGAGCGCTCTCCCATGTGGGCCGTCTGCTGTGGATCGGCGTGCCCCAGGCGATCAGCGTGCGCGGGCTCCTCCAGGTGGTGATCGGAGCCATCGTCTCCTGGCTGATCCTCGCCTTCGCCACCTGGTTCATCGCCAGCCGGTTGTTCGCCTCGGGGGGGCGACCCCAGACAATGATCGCCATGCACGGCCTGGCGGCCCTTCCCCTTCTCCTCGAGATCGGAGGAGGGCTTCTCGCCCTGGCCGGGCTTGTCTGGTACCTGGTGGTGCTGGTGGTGGCTACCCAGGAGGCATCGGACCTCGACACTCGCAAGGCGGCAGTGTCGGTGCTCATCGGGTTTGCCTTGGCCGCCCTGATCCGGGCGCTGATCAACGTCCCCTTCGCCGCGTTCAGCGGTCTCGGCTGAGTGGCCACCGTCCGCCTCGAGGTCGCCTACGACGGCTCCGGCTTTCGGGGGTATGCCAGCCAGGAGGGGCAACGTACCGTGCAGGGAGAGCTGGAGAAGGCGCTTGGTGTGCTCCTCGGTGAGGTGCCGGAGACCGCGGTGGCCGGGAGGACCGACGCCGGGGTCCATGCCAGGGCACAGGTGGTTTCCTTCCCGATGGCATCCATAGACACCAAAGCCGTGTCCCGCTCGCTCAATGGAATGCTCGGCCCGGAGATATCTGTCAGATCGGTCGAGGTGGTCGACGCCGGGTTCCATGCCCGTCATTCGGCGCGGTGGCGTCGCTATCGCTACCGGTTGTGCACCGGCGCCGGCGACCCCCTCACCCGGTGGTACACCTGGCAGGTGGGTCGCCCTCTCGACGTGGAGGCAATGGGGATTGCCGCCGCCGGTTTCCTCGGGGAACACGACTTCACCTCCTTCTGTCGCTCCGTGGAGGGCCGGAGCAACGTGCGGCGGGTCGATGAGTCCCGGGTAACGACCGAGGGTGAGGTGGTGGAGTACTGGGTGACCGCCAATGCCTTTTGTCACCAGATGGTGCGGTCCATTGTGGGCCACCTCTACGACGTCGGGCGTGGTTTCGCCTCCGTCGACCGGGTTGGCGAGGTGATCGCTGCCGGCGACCGTTCGGCAGTGGCCACCGTGGCACCACCCCACGGTCTGACCCTCTGGGAGGTTGGCTACTAGGCAACAGCTCGGCGGCTGTGGTACTCCGTGCCGGTCGCCGCGCCCTGATGTACTCCGTACGCGCCGGGACACCTCGTCGGAGCACCGCTCCCGCTCGCCATGCCTGCCGCGCATATCGAGTCGGAGTACGGATTCGGAGTACCGACCGCTCAGGCCAGGTATCCCTCGAGTGCCTTGCGGATTGCGGCGGCGTGGTCGGCATCTCGAGTCTCCACCGAGATCTCGATCTCCACCTTGCCAAAGGGAAGGGTGAACCCTTCTCGGTGGTGGTCGACCTGGAGGATGTTGCCCCCCTGCCGGGCGATGGCGGCGAGAACCCGGGCCAGGCTCCCCGGCTGATCGGGAACGAGGACGACGTACTTGGCGAATCGGCCAGACGACTGCATCCCATGGCGGACGGCCTTGCCCAAGAAGAGCAAGTCGATGTTGCCCCCGGAAAGCACGATGCACACCGGATCGGGTGAACCATCGGGGATCAGCTTCTCCAGAAGGGCGGCGACACCGACCGCTCCGGCGGCCTCCACCATCAGCTTGGAGCGCTCCAGGATGAGGGTGAGCGCCGCGGTGGTCTGGTCGTCGTCGACGGCAACCAACGAGTCGACGTACCGCTCGACTAGCTCCCAGACCAGTGGGGACGGGACCGACACCGCGATCCCGTCGGCGACGGTGCCCACTCCCCGGGGATAGTCGGTGACCAGCTCACCCCGTCTGCGGCTCTCGGTGTACACCGCGGCCGCCTCTATCTCAACGCCCATCACCACTGGTCGGGGCCCAGCCTCCTTGAGGGCCAGTGAGACGCCGGCGAGGAGCCCGCCCCCACCGGTGGGGACGACCACCGTGCCCACTTCGGGAAGCTGCTCGGCGATCTCGATACCCAAGGTCGCCTGACCGGCGACGATCAGCTCGTCGTCGTAGGGGTGAATGAACCGCGCCCCGGTTTTTTCGGCGAACTGGCGTGCCGACTCGACCGCGTCGGCCAGCGAGCGGCCCTTGAGCTTCACCTTCGCCCCGTAGTCCTGGGTGGCCTTGATCTTGGGTATCGCCGCGTTCTGTGGCATGAACACGGTGCACGGTGAGCCGGTGAAGCTGGCTGCGAGAGCGACACCCTGAGCGTGGTTTCCCGCCGAGGCGGCGACCACCGGCGCTCCCCCCAGCCGGCTGAGCACGTTGAGGGCTCCCCTGATCTTGAACGAGCCGGCGCGCTGCATGCATTCCGCCTTGAGGTACACCTCGCGTCCAGATATTCGAGTGAAGGAGTTGGAGCGAACCAGGGGGGTGGTGGTCACCCGTCCCTGGAACGTCGACCGGGCTTCCTCGACTTGTGAGATTCCTATCATCCGATTGGCCTAGTGGAGCCAGGGGCCTTAGCATATGCCTCGCTCCCGCCGCGGAGCCGTTTCCCCGAACGTCCCCGTGCTTGTCTGTGCGAGGAACCTAAATGACCAGCAACAAGACCTACTCGCCCAAGTCGGGAGACATCGAGCGCTCCTGGCATCTGGTCGATGCCAGCGACCTTCCCCTGGGTCGTCTCGCCTCCGAGATCGCCACGGTGCTCCGAGGCAAGCACAAGCCGACCTACGCCCCCCATATCGACACCGGGGACTTCGTGGTGGTGGTCAACGCCGAGAAGGTGGCGGTCACCTCGGGGAAGAGTCAGACCAAGATCTACTATCGCCACTCCGGCTATCCGGGCGGCATCAAGGCCGAGACCTTCGAGTCGCTCCGGGAGAGGCGGCCTGAGGCCATCGTGGAGCGGGCGGTGCGGGGAATGCTCCCCAAGAACAGGCTGGGCCGGAAGATGTTGGGCAAGCTCAAGGTCTATGCCGGCCCTGACCATCCCCACGAGGCGCAGAGGCCCCAGCCCCTACAGTTCGAGATCCGAAAGGTGGAAGTCTGATGCCCAAGCCGCTCGTCCAGGCAACCGGCCGCCGTAAGGAGTCGGTGGCCCGTGTCCGCCTGCGCGACGGCTCCGGCCAGGTGACGCTCAACGGGCGTGCGCTCGAAGAGTACTTCCCCACCATGGCGACCCGGATGCGGGTCATGGAGCCCTTCAACGTGAGCCAGACCCAAGGGCGTTATGACATCGACGCCACCCTGGAGGGCGGTGGCTCCACCGGTCAGGCCGACGCCCTCCGCCTGGGGATATCCCGGGCCTTGGTCGAACTCGACCCCCAGCTGAGACCCGCCCTGAGGAGGGCGGGCATGCTCACCCGCGACGCCCGGGTGGTGGAGAGCAAGAAGTACGGGCTGAAGAAGGCCCGTCGCGCACCGCAGTACACCAAGCGGTAGCTCATGTCCGATCTCCGTCGTCTGCTCGACGATGGCAAGCCGATCTTCGGCACCGACGGTGTCCGCGGGGAGGCCGGCGCCGACCTGACTCCCGAGCTCGCCCTGGCCATCGGGCGCGCAGCCGGCTCCTTTCTGCGGTCCGGGCCGGTGGTGGTGGGGCGGGATACCCGCCGCTCTGGTTCGATGCTGGCATCCGCACTCGAGGCCGGGTTCCACGCCTCGGGGATCGACACCGTGGATGTGGGGGTGATGCCCAGCGGAGGGATCAGCTATTTGACCGAGTCGACCTCGGCGACGATGGGCGCCATCGTGTCCGCCTCCCACAACCCGGCGCGGGACAACGGGATCAAACTGCTCGCGGCACGTGGGACCAAGCTCCCCGACCAGGTAGAGCGGGAGCTAGAAGATCGGCTCAGGTCGACCGGGGAGGCGAATGCGGTCGGCCCGGCGATCGGCTACCGGATCGAGGAAAAGGGGGCCATGGGCTCTTACATCGACCACCTGGTCTCGTTGTCCCGCTACTCGTTGAGCGGGTTGAGGGTGGCGGTGGACTGTGCCAACGGGGCGGCCTACCGGGCGGCCGACGAGCTGTTCACCCGTCTCCGGGCGGACGCCGAGCTGTTTGCTGCCGAGCCCGACGGGAACAACATCAACGCAGGTTGCGGTGCCACCCATCCTCAGTACCTTGCCAGCGTCAGCGCCGGTCGAATCGGGCTGGCCTTCGATGGCGATGCAGACCGGCTGATCGCCGTGGACGAGGACGGCCGGGTGGCCAACGGAGATGTGATCATGGCGATCATCGCCAGACACATGAAGGAGCAGGGGAAGCTGAAGCGAAACCTGGTGGTGACCACGGTGATGGCCAACCTCGGATTCCGGAGGTCGATGGCCGATGCCGGGGTCGAGATCGTGGAGACCAAGGTGGGGGATCGCTATGTGATGGAGGCTCTGATGGAGCACAAGGGGGTGCTTGGCGGCGAGCAGTCGGGCCACATCATCTTCAGGGAGCACAGCCAGACCGGCGACGGGTTGCTCACCGCGATCAAGCTCCTCGAAGTGGTCGCCGGAACGGGGCGGGAGCTGCGTGAGTTGCGGGCGGCGGCGATCACCGAGTACCCCCAGGTGCTGGAGAGCCTCACGGTGGGCCGTCTGTCCGGTATCGAGCAGGCCAGCGCTCTCTGGAATGAGGTCCGGGCGGTTGAATCGGCCTTGGGCGACCAGGGGAGGGTGCTGGTCCGTCCTTCGGGAACCGAGCCGGTGGTGCGGATAATGGTGGAAGCCTCTTCGGAAACCGACGCCAGGAGGTACGCTGATCGCCTGGTCGAAGCGGCCAGATCGTCATTGAACAAGGAGTAGGTGGAGCAAACGATCCCGACGACAGGACAAAGCGAAAGCGCCAGGCCTCACCACCAGGTGAGGTGACGAGGAGGAAGGTCATCGAAACACTCGGCGGATGCCTTCCCGGCCAGCCACGGTCGACACGTCTGGGGGCAAAACCCGGGAGCGATCCCGGAACAGAGACCCAGCCGAAGGGCGCCGGTCACCCACCGGCCAACTGTCGCACGCGATCGGACTCCACCCGAGACAAGTGAGGGATCGATCATGTGCGGAATAGTCGGATACGTCGGACCGCGACCGGTTGTGGACGTCCTCATCCCCGGGCTGGCTCGTCTCGAGTACCGGGGTTATGACTCGGCCGGCGTGGCCCTGGTCAGGCCGGGGTCGATGGACGTGATCAAGACCGCGGGACGGATAGCAGACCTGGCTTCGTTGGTCAGCCGGGAGGCGCCCACCCCGGCCACCTCCGGCATCGGTCATACCCGGTGGGCCACCCATGGGGCGCCCAACACTGTGAACGCCCACCCCCATACCGACGACACCGGGGACGTGGTGGTGGTTCACAACGGGATCATCGAGAACTGGGGGGTCCTCAAGCAGAAGATGGTGGAGGGGGGCCACACCTTCTCCAGCGACACCGACACCGAGGTGGTGGCCCACATGCTCGCCGACCTCTCGGATCTTCCCCTGATCGAGGCGGTGCGGCAAGTGATGAGGGAGGCCGAGGGTGCCCTGGCCCTGGCGGCGATGCGTCGCAGTGAGCCCGGCGTCATCGTCGGGGCCAGGAGGGGGTCGCCACTGGTGGTGGGCCACGGCGACGGCGAGAACTTTCTCGCCTCCGACATCCCCGCCTTCCTGGAGCACACGCGGGAGATGATGATCATCGACGACGACCGGATCGTCGAGGTGAGGGCGGAGGGGGTGAGGATGATCGATCTCGAGGGCAACGAGATCGAGCCGGAGCATCGCACGATCGACTGGGACTTCGAGGCTGCCGAGAAGGGCGGGTTCCCCACCTTCATGCTCAAGGAGATCTATGAGCAACCCCATGCCATCACCGACACGCTGGCGGGGAGGATCAGCGAGACGGGTCGGGTGGTCCTCACCGAGCTGGAGATGGACGACGAGCTGATCCGCCAGGTCGACAAGGTCTACGTGGTCGCTTGTGGGACCTCCTACCACGCGGCGATGATGGCCAAATACGCCATCGAGCGGTGGACCAGGCTCCCCGTGGAGATCGATATCGCCTCTGAGTTCCGCTATCGGGACCCGGTGCTCGATGACCGGTCGCTGGTCATCGGTATCAGCCAGTCGGGGGAGACCATCGACACCCTGGCCGCTATCCGGTACGCCCGGGCCCAAGGCGCCCTGGTTGTTGGGGTGAGCAACGTGGTCGACTCGGCGCTGGCCCGGGAGTCGGATGCGGTCCTCTACACCCGCGCCGGTCCGGAAATCGGGGTGGCGGCGACCAAGACCTTCACCACCCAACTGGTGGCCATGCAGTTACTCGGGCTCTACCTCGCCCAGGTCAGAGGTTCGATGGACCAAGGCCGGATCGAGGTGCTGGTCAAAGAGATGTTGCGCCTTCCCGGACAGGTGGAGAGGGTCTTGGAGAGCTCCGATGACATCCAGAGATTGGCTAGAGGGTGGCCCGAGGTACGCGACTACTTCTTCCTCGGGCGGTCCGGGGACTTCCCGGTGGCGATGGAAGGGGCCCTCAAGCTCAAGGAGATCGCCTATGTGCGAGCTGAAGGGTACGCCGCAGGTGAGATGAAACACGGCCCGATCGCCCTCATCGAGAAGGGTGTGGTGGTGGTCGGTATCGCCACAGATAGCCATGTCAGGACCAAGACCCTTTCCAACTTGGAGGAGATGAAGGCCCGGGGGGCGACCATCGTCCTGGTCGCCGAGGAAGGCGACGACGTAGGCGAGTTGACCGACCATGTGCTCCGGGTTCCCGCCGGCCCGGACCTGTTGTGCACGGTGACCTCGGTGGTGCCCCTCCAGTTGCTCGCCTACCACATCGCCACCGCCAGGGGCCTCGACGTGGACAAGCCACGCAACCTGGCCAAGACGGTGACCGTCGAGTAGCGGCCGGCAGTGTTGGATCTCGCGGACACACAGGCCGGGGACACGTCTACGATGCTTCGTCGGGAGGGTTCGAGAGATGGTTCGACGATGGCCAGTGGTGACCATTGGGGAGCCGTGGCGGGTGGTCGGCGGGACCACGTCCAGTGGTAGAGGGTCCGTCCGTGTCACGGGATAGATTGACGCACGACGTGGTGGTCGTCGGCGCCGGCCAAGCCGGAGTGTCGGTCTCCCACTATCTCCAGGAGCGAGACGTCGACCACATCCTCTTGGAGCGGGACCGCCCCTTTTCCGCATGGCGCCAACGCTGGGATGGGTTCCGCGCCAACACTCCCAACTGGATGAACACCTTGCCGGTTTTGCCCGATGGCAGGTTCCCCTCCGACGACCCCCGTGCCTTCGCCACCCGAGAGGAGATGGTGGCCTACCTGGACGACTGCCTCGCAGCCGTCGACCCGCCCCTCGCCCTCGGCGTCGAGGTGGACAGGGTGACCTTTCTCGACGATGGCTTCTGGGAGGTCAGCACCAATCACGACACCTATCGAGCCAAGTGTGTGGTCATCTGCAACGGCGCGATGCTCAAACCGAGGATCCCGGAGGCATCGTCGCTCCTGCTCGACTCGATCCCACAGCTCCACTCGAGCGAGTACATCAGCCCCGAACAGATCGAGACCGGGTCGGTTCTCGTCGTCGGCAGCGCCAGTAGTGGGGTGCAGATCTGCCGTCTGCTCTGCGAGTCGGCAAGGTTCGATCAGGTGCACATGGCTGTGAGCAAGGTGATGGTGCTGCCTAGACACGTCCTTGGTGTCCCCACGCATCGCTTGGTCCACGCCCTCGGCCTCTTCGACGTGACCACCACCTCGCGGATCGGGCGGTTGATGTACTCGGGCCTCGAGACCAGAGGGGATCCCATCCAAAGACCCACTCCCAGGGACTTGGCCCGAATCCACGGGGTCGCGCTACATCCCAGGCTCACCGGGGTGGTGGATGGCTCGCTGATCCGCTTTGCCGACGGGCGCACGATGGGCACCGAAGACTTGACGGTCATCTGGTGCACCGGCTTCCAAGGGGACTACGACTTCCTCAGCGGCGACGGCGAGCTCTTCGACCAGAGGGGAGTGCCCAGGCACACCAGGGGGGTGGCTGATGGAGCGCCAGGCCTGTTCTTCGTCGGCCTCCGTTACCAGCACACGGTGGCGTCGCACGACATCTACGGTGTGGCTCGGGACGCGGAATTCGTCGCCGTCAAGGTGCATGAGGCACTATTGGGCAGGGAAGCGCAGATCGAGGTCCAGTTAGACGAGTCACATGGCGCCGGCCGATGAGCAGGATCTCCGATCCCGTACTGAGCATGGTCGAGTCGACCTGTTCCGTTTGCGGTACCAGGGACCACGCCACCCAGGTGGCGGTGGGGGAGGACTTCGAGTACCGGACGAGCGACGACAGTTTCCACGTCTACAGATGCCGGGCCTGTGACACCCTGTTCCTCCATCCCCGACCGGCTCGGAGCGAGCTGGGACGAATCTACCCTGAGAGGTATCACGCCTACCAGTTCACCGAGGAGGAGTTCGGGCTCTCCTACGCGGTGCGTCGACGCCTCGAGAGTCGCCGGCTCCTGAGTTGGTGCCGATCGGTCCCTGCCGGAGGCTCGATCGTGGACATCGGTGCAGGTGACGGTTTCCACCTCGACATCCTCAAGGAGCAAGGTGATCCCACCTGGCGTCTGGTGGCCGTCGAGCCCGACATCAAGGCGGCTTCGGCTGCCACCGCTCGGGGCTTCGAGGTGCACTCCGGGTTCGTCGAGGAGTTGGGGCTCGATGGGGACCAGTTCGATTTCGCCATGATGATCATGGTGATCGAACACGTCGACGACCCGTCAGGCGTGCTCGGCGAGGTCCATCGCCTCCTGGCCCGGGGCGGCCGGGTGGGGATCGTCACCGACAACACCAGGTCGGTAGATGCCCGGTTCGGTCGGGCCCGGCACTGGGGCGGTTACCACTTCCCGCGACACTTCAACCTATACAGCGAACGGTCGCTGGGCTTGCTCGCCGCCAAGAGCGGCTTCGAGGTGGAGGCGTTGTCCACCATGATGAGCCCGGTCAACTGGACCTACACCGTGCACAACCGGCTGGTCGATCGCAATGCTCCAGAGCGGCTTCGACAGCTGTTCACCCTCAAGTCGCCCCTGGCCATGGTCGGTTTCACCCTGCTCGACGGGATGGCCGTCGCCCTGAGGCGGGGAGCACTGCTCCGAGCAGTGCTCCGCAAGCCGTGATCGGGCGATCCGATCTGGCACTTGGCGATGCCCGATCTGGGAATAGAATCTCTTGGGACAGAGAAGGGGAGGCGAGGGGCTCCTGAGCACCGAATACCGTCCGCTGCTGTCGGTGGTGTTGCCTGCATACAACGAGGAAGCACTCATCGGCGAAACACTGAAGCTCGTCTGCGACTATCTGGGCTCGATCGAGGAGCGCTATCGATGGGAAGTGTTGGTGGTAGACGACGGCTCCCGCGACTCCACAGCATCGATCGTCGAGGAGTTTGCCGACTCCGAGGAGCGAGTGCGGTTGCTGCGCCATCGGACCAACTTCAACTTGGGCCAGGCCCTGCGTTTTGCCTTCAACCAGGCGCGGGGTGACTACGTCATCACCCTCGACAGCGATCTCAGCTACGGTCCGGAGCACATCGGGTTGCTGGCAGACAGCATCCACGAGACCAGGGCAAAGGTCGTGATCGCCTCCCCCTACATCAAGGGAGGCAAGGTGAGTGCAGTCCCACGCAGTCGGGAGTTCCTCAGCCGAGCCGCCAACCGTCTGCTCGCTCTGACGGCAAAAGGCAGCCTGACCACGGTCACCGGGATGGTTCGAGCCTACGACCGGCGGTTCCTGCAGAGTCTCGACCTCAAGGCATGGGACTTCGAGATCAACACCGAGATCATCTACAAGGCCGAAGTTCTGCGTGCCCTGATATTGGAGGTGCCTGCGCATCTCGACTGGAGCCGCCAGCAGGCCGTCGGCGACCGCCGCCGATCGAGTATCAGGGTGCGTCGTGCCATTGCCTCCCAGGCCTTCTCCAGCTTTCTCTTCCGTCCCTTCATGTACTTCGTCGTCCCCGGCCTGGTGGTACTGGCACTTTCTCTGGTGTCCTTGGGTTGGATCACCTTTCACACCCTCCGCTTCTGGGCGACCACCGAGATCGACGAGTTCTCCGATGCCGTCCTGGCTGCCTTTGAGCTCTCACCCCATGGGTTCGTGGTCGGGGGGATCAGTCTGATCGTGGCCATACAGCTGATCAGCCTGGGGATTCTCTCGGCTCAGAACAAGCGGTACTTCGACGAGATATTCCACCTGGGGACCTCGGTGTACCGGGAACAACTCGGTCTGGGCCCGACCCGGTCGCCGCTCGGAATGGACGCCGAGGATCCTGGCGGCCGGTAGGAGACTCAGGGGGCGTAGTCGGGCTGGCGCTGTCTGACCGGGGCCACCTCGTCGAGGTAATCCTCGATTGGACGCAGCTCGAAGCGTCCCTCCAGGAGGTCGAGGAAATGGTGGGCCAGCTCCAGCTTCCTTCCACTCCCCATGTCCATTCCCGGAAAGAAGCCGAGGTCTGAGTCGTCGTCCCGGCCCAAGAAGTCGAGGGGATGGAGCAACATCGATGGGGCTCCCCGCGTTGCCCTTGCCAGGCTGAGTGCCACGCCGAAATAGGTCGAGGCCAGCCATCGCGACCGCCCGGCGAGATAGCTCAGGTAGGAAAGGTGGATTGGGGTCCTCAGCCCGGGAAAAGTGGTCACCGGGACCTCGTCGAGCCATCGTTCGCCGTCCAGGCTCCATTTGAACGGGCGGTTCGGTCTGAAAGCGTCGGCCAACGTCCCGAACAGCCGGGCTCGCTCCTCCCGCTCTTCGGGGGTGAGCTGGGTGGTGCGGAAGTAGTAGGCCCGGCTCAGTGGGTTGAGCAGGTTGGGGAATACGGTTGCGTCGTAGCGGTATCCCCGCGACGCCAGCTGGCGTATCACTTCGTTGGTCAGTGAGAACCCCGGGCCGCGGAACCCGACCGGCCTGACCCCGGTGGCCGCCTCAATTGCCTCCTCGGAGCGGGAAAGCTCGTCGCTGACCTCCCCGGGCTGGTAACGGTGGAGCCAGGGTCGGTGGTGGTAACTGTGGTTGGCGATGCGGTGGCCCCGTCTGGCGATCTCCCCGAGCAGGTCGGGATGTCCGGGGAGCCGGGCGTCATGGCCCACCAGGAAGAAGGTGATTCTCAGATCTCGCAGATCGAGGAAGTCGAGGACCCGCGGGACCAGCACCGGCAGGTAGCTGGGGTAGTTCTGCCAGCCGGCGTCGGCATGGACCATGAGGTAGGACCATTTGTTGTCGAGGTCCAGGGAAATCGGCGCCACCGGTCGCGTCATGCCGACACCGGCGACCGGATAGGGCCGACCTGCTCCTCCAACAGTCCGGGGTGGTACACCACCTCGCCGGTGATGACCGGGAGAGCCCGCGCCGCCAGTTGCAGGGTCTCGTTGACGTTGAGCGTCCCGTTGAGGATCTGGGCCGAGCTCACCGCGAAAACACCGGGCACCGAGGTCTGCATCGGTGGGATCCGCTCGGAGAACCCGATAGTGGGGATCGGGAAGACGTGGGGCACCCGCGACACACGGAAGTCGATCACGTCATCGGTTGCGAGTTCGGGAAACATTCCCCTGAGCGCGGCGAGGAATCGCTGCTCAACGAGGTCGTCGCTCCACGACATGATGTCGTCCCCGGGAGAGGTGTAGCGAGGCAAGTAGGTGAGATGAGACCCTCCGAGCTGTTGACGGTCGACCAGGGCCGACATCTCTATCACGCCGGTGAACGGAGCAGGATCGGTGATGTTGGTCACGTAGAACCCGCCGAGGCCGCGGCTGCTCAGCATCGACGCGCAGACAATCCCCTGATACTCGATCGATGACATGGTCGCCGCCTCCGAAGGAGACAACCCTCGGATCATGCGGGCCGTGAGAGGAGAGGCGGTGGTGACGACTAGCCGGTCGAACTCCAGGGTCTCCCCGGCGGCGGTCTCCACTTCGACTCTGTTCTCCCGGCCGGTGATGCCGGCAACGGCGACACCGAGGCGAACCCCGACCTCCATGGCGGTTAGCTCGTCGGCGAACCGGGTGATCACCTTGTGATACCCCCCGGTGACGTAGCCGAACATCTCTTTCTTCAACCCGCTACGTCGAGCGGCGTAGAGTCGTTGGATGGTCGTCCAGATGAAGGCGGCCGAGGTGCGCCGGTAGTTCTCCCCCAACTTGGATCGGAGGAGTGGCAGCCAGAAGGTGTCGAAGGCGCGATCACCCGAATGCCGGCGAAGCCATGTCTCGACCGGAACCTGCTCGAGTTTTCGCCAATCGCGAACCCGCGATCCGTAGAGGATGGTCCAGGCCATCCGCAGTTTGTCCACCATCCTCAACGGCGGGAACCGGAGGTACTCCACGGCATTGGAGACCGAGTAGAGCGTCCCGCCGGAGTAGACGCCGGTACGGGTCTCCACCCAGCGAAGGTCTCCGGTCAGGCCGAGACGGTCGAGCAAGGCGAGGAGGTGCTGGTCGGTGTTGACGATCACGTGGTAGTGGCGGTCCCAGGTCACATCGCCGATCTGCCAGGGCGAGGCCAGGCCGCCGAGCTCGTCGGCGGCTTCGATGATGGTCACCTGATGGCCGCGTTCGCGGAGCCAGAGGGCCAGGGTCATGCCCAGCATGCCCCCGCCGACTACCCCCCACTCCTGCCTGGTCATGATGCTGCGGCGTCAGGGACTGCCGGGTGGCCGGCGAGGAGCACACCGAGGATTGCCCCGGCCACGTCGCTGGCCTCACCGTAGAGGGGCTCACGTCTCGGCAGACTGCCGCCCAGCATGCCAGCCGCGCAATCGACGATGCGTCGCCGATCAGCCCCGGCAAGGACGTTCCAGCCCCGGTCGACGGTCTCGACCCACTCGGTCTCGTCCCTCATCGTGACACAAGGGGTCCCCAGCCAGTAGGCCTCCTTCTGAAGGCCACCCGAGTCGGTGAGGACAAGTGCCGCCTCCTCGACCAAGGCCAGCGTCTCGTCGTGGCCCAGGGGCTCGATCATGAGTACGCCCGGCTCCACCAGGGTGGGCTCCATGCGTTGCCGAGTTCGGGGGTGCACCGGGAACACCACCTGCAGGCCTTGACGGGCCAGATCGGAGAGGCCGAGCAGTATCTGTGCCAACCGCTCGGGGTCATCGGTGTTCTCCGACCTGTGTGCGGTAGCAAACGCATACTCGCCGGGGACCAGGCCCAGAGTGGCGAGGATCCCTGGGTCCCCGAGGTTCCTGGCGTGGAGCATTGATTGGTACATGACATCGCCGGTGAGGTGAACCCCGTCGGTGATCCCCTCGTGGGCGAGATTGGAGACCGCGTTCTCCGAGGGGCAGAACAGGACGCTGGACAGGTGGTCGGTCACTCGGCGGTTGATCTCCTCAGGCATCCGCAGGTTGAAGGAGCGTAGGCCCGACTCGACATGTGCCACCGGGATGTGGAGTTTCGCCGCGGCAAGGGCGCCGGCAAGCGTGCTGTTGGTGTCACCAAAGACCATGACCATGTCGGGTCGAAGATCCCGCAGCAGCGGGTCGAGACCGACCAGCATCGCTCCGATCTGGGCCGCCTGTGTGGCCGATCCGACGCCGAGGTGCTTGACCGGCCGGGGCAGTCCAAGTCGGCTGAAGAAGTCCCGGGACATGTTGTGGTCGTAGTGCTGACCGGTGTGAACCAGCAGGTGGTCGATGACGCCGGCCCGGCCCGGGGACTCGTCGACAGCCCGGGCGATCGTGCCCACCTGGACGAACTCGGGCCGCGCCCCGACCACGGTCATCAGCCGAAGGGTCACGGTTCCAGCCGACCCCGGATCAGGGCGTCGGCCAGCCTCATCACATCTACCCCTTCTGCGAGGGTGACTATCTGGGCCGCAGGCGCACCGAGCATGGCGTCCCGGAATCCTTCGAGCTCGAGCTGAAGCGGTTCGGGCTTGCGGATGGCGTACCGGGTGACGTCACCTTCGGAAACACCTTTGAGACGAGCCATCTCTTCCCACTCCATCGGGACCGAGGCGTTGGAGTAGAAGGTGAGGTCCGAGGTGAGCAGATCGGCTACCAGGGCCCCTCTCTCGCCGAGCACGGTGACCTCGCGCTGCTTGGACGGCGTCAGCCAGTTGACCGACATCGAGACCACGGTGTCGTCGGTCAGCCGACCAACCGCCTCGACCAGGTCCTCGCGGTCGGTGCCGATCTGATGGGCGATCTGCGATGCCAGTGAGGCGAAGGGGCCGATGAGCCAGTGGACGATGTCGATGTCATGGATGGCGAGGTCACGGACCACCCCCGTCCCATTGACCCTCAGGGGGAACGGCCCCGCCCTCTTGGTCGAGATGGCGAATACCTTGCCCAGACTCTGCTGGTCCAACCTCCTCTTCATCTCCTGCAGGGCAGGGTTGAACCGCTCGATGTGGCCAACGGCTGCAACCAGTCCGGTTCCCTCGAACGACGCCTGAATCGCCAGGGCCCCATCGAGGTCGTCGGCGAGAGGCTTCTCGATCAGGGCGTGGATGCCTGCTTGAGCAAGACGGAGTGCGCACTTCTCGTGGTCCTCTGCGGGAGTGGCAAGGACCACGCCGTCGACACCTGAATCGATCAGGTCGTCCAGCGAGTGGAAAAGTGGGTAGCCGGCCAGTGCACGATGCACGTCCCCGGCGGGGTCGGCCCCACCGGCGAACTCGACCTTGTCCATCCTGGCGAGCACACGGGCGTGGTGACGACCCATGTGGCCCAACCCGACGACTCCCAATCGGAGCGGCCCGGTCATCTAACCCACCCCACGATTCACCGCTGCGATCACTGTCTCCTGCTCTTCGGAGGTGAGGTCGGGACGCACCGGCAAGGAGAGCACTTCGTTGGCGGCCGTCTCGGTGTCGGGGAGAACCACCCCCATGTCACGGTAGGAGTCGGTCAGGTGCACCGGAGTCGGGTAGTAGACGGCGTGGCCGACACCGGCCTCGACCAATGCCCGCACCGCTTCGTCTCGATCCCCGGTGCGGATGGTGTATTGGTGGTAGCCGTGTGTGCACCCCGGGGCAACGTACGGTGTGGTCACCCTCTCGGTCAGTTCCCGGTCGTATATCGAGGCGATCCGGCTCCTGTGCAGTTGCATCTCTCTCGAGGCGGAAAGCTGGGCTCGGCCGATGGCAGCGGCGACATCGGTCATCCGGGCATTGGTCGCCACCTGGAGCCGCTCCCCGACCATCACGCTCTGGTGGGATCGAAGCATGCGAACACGGTCGGCCACGCCCTGATCGGTGGTGGTGACCATTCCACCCTCTCCGGTGGTGATGTTCTTGGTGGCGTAGAACGAGAAAGTTCCCACGGCACCGAACGAGCCCAGGCTCCTACCGTTCCACGAGGCGCCGATACCCTGTGCCGTGTCCTCGATGAGATGGATCCCCGCCTGCTCGGCAAGGATCTGCAGGCCTTCGATGTCGGCCGGATGGCCGTATAGGTGCACCGCGATCACCGCCCGTGTCCGGGACCCGAGGTGGGGCTCGACGGTTGCAGCACTGAGGCAGTACGTCTTGGGGTCTATGTCGGCAAGGATCGGTGTCGCCCCGACCCGTCTCACCGCGTTGACGGTGGCGATGAAGGTGAACGACGGCACCACCACCTCGTCGCCGGGCCCGATGCCCAGCGCCTGCAGTCCGATTTCGATGGCGACCGTTCCGTTGGCCACCGCCACCGCATGCGGCACCCCGATGGCGGCGGCGAACTCGTCCTCGAATCCGGCCACCTCGGCGCCCTGGGCCAGATGACCGCTGCGCAGAACCCTTTCGACTGCGGCAATCTCGAGATCTCCGATGACCGGGTGGGTATGTTCGATCACGACAACACCTCGATCCCCCCGTCAACGATGCGATAACTCGAGCCGTCGCCCGGGTCGACCAGGTGGTCGTCCTCCTCGAGCAGGCGTCGTCCGGACCTTCCCACCCAGCCCGTGTGGCGTCCGGGATTGCCTACCACGACCGAGTGAGCAGCCACGTCGCGGATCACCACCGCTCCCGCTCCGACCAGGGCCCAGGCTCCGATGGCGACGCCGCCGAGTACGACGGCGCCGGCGCCGATCGCGGCACCCCGACCCACAGTGACCCCGGTGGCAACCCAATCGTCCGAACCCTTGGGCTCACCGTCCGGCCCGACCGCCCGCGGGTTGGGATCGTTGGTGAGGATGGCCCCGGGGCCGATGAACACGCCGTCTTCAACGACTGCCGGAAAGTACACCAGGGCGTTGTTCTGGATCTTGCAGCTGGCTCCCACCCGTACGTGATGGTCGATGTAGACATTGCGTCCGATGACAGTCCCTGCCCCGATCTGGGCCCCCTCACGGATCTGGGACAGGTCCCAGATGAGGACCCCTTGCCCGATGGTTGCATCGCGGTGGACCGTCGCGGTGTCGGCCAGCCTCGCCCGATCGAGACCCATCAGTAGCCCCTGCGGTTGCCCAGCATCGCGGTTGGGGTACGGGCCAGGATGCGCAGATCCTGAAACAGGCTGACCTGGCGCAGGTAGTCCAGGTCCATCTCGGTGCACTCGTGCATCAGCTTCCCGTTCCGCGGCGAGATCTGCCACGGTCCGGTCACGCCCGGCTTGACCAGGTGACGCTGATGCTGCCATGGCTCGTAGTACTGGACGATGTCAGGCAGCTCGGGGCGGGGACCGACCAGACTCATGTCCCCCCTGACCACGTTCCAGAACTGGGGGAGCTCGTCGATGCGCGTCGCCCGCAGAAAACCCCCGACCCGACCGACTCGGGGGTCGTTGAGTGACTTGTGGGTGACACGACGCTCCTCACCTCGGTAGCCGGTCTTGGCCGTCCGGCGGTCGGGGAGCATGGTGCGTAGCTTGTAGAGCCGGAAGTGTTTCCCGTTGAGCCCCACCCGCTCTTGGGAGTAGAAGATCGGCCTCCCCAGGGCGAAGAAGACGAGAAGCCCGGCGATGAGGATGATCGGGCTGGTGACCACGAGGAGCGCGAATCCGAGAACCCGGTCCAGCGCGGGTTTCACGATACGGGTATAGGTGCTCTTGGGCACGACAGTCGCGTCATGACGCGTCCGACCATTGGATGATCCGGATAGCGATGGCCCGCCACCTTGAGTCGTCATTCCCCCAGCTCCCTAATTGCCCCGCCGATCAACCGATCGGTCCAAGGACATTACCATCACCGACAGTGGTGGCGCAATGATGACTTCTCGGTTACTTATCGCGACTTGACCACTGCCCGTAGTCACAGCGGCCGGGATGCGCTAGCCTCTGAATTGGACGAGAGTGGGAAAGGGAGGGTCGATTGGAACGGGTTCTGGTCACCGGTGCCGGGGGATTCATCGGGCACCATCTGGTGACATACTTGAAGCAGAGGGGATTCTGGGTTCGGGGTGTCGATATCAAGCGGCCGGAGTTCACCGACTCCGATGCGGATGAGTTCGATGTCCTGGACCTTCGAGATGCGAGCGCTGCTCTAGGCGCCACTAGCGGTGTCGACCAGGTCTATGCGCTCGCTGCCGACATGGGTGGAATGGGATTCATCTCTTCCAACTATGCCTCGATCCTCTACAACAACGCTCTGATAAATCTGAACACGATCGAGGCCGCCCGGACTTCGGGTGTTCGGCGGTATCTCTACTCGTCGTCGGCTTGTGTGTACCCGGAGCATCTTCAGACGGACGCCGAGGTGATGCCTCTCAAAGAGAGCGATGCTTACCCGGCGATGCCGCAGGACTCCTATGGATGGGAGAAGTTGATCTCGGAGAAGCTGGCCGAGTACTACCGGGACGACTACGGCATGGACACCAGGGTGGTCCGCTTCCACAACGTCTATGGGCCATACGGCACCTACGACGGAGGACGGGAGAAGGTGCCGGCGGCGCTCTGTCGCAAGGTGGCCCTCGCCGATGACGGCGGCGAGATCGAAGTCTGGGGCGATGGCGAGCAGACCCGGTCCTTCTGCTACATCGACGACTGCGTGGAAGGGATCTACCGGCTGATGGAGTCCTCGTTTGCGGATCCGATAAACCTGGGAACCGACCACATGGTGTCGATCAACGAGCTGGCCCGGATCGTGATCGGGATCTCGGGCAAGACCGGTTTGACACTGAAGCACATCGACGGCCCACAGGGGGTCCGCGGCCGCAACTCGGACAACACTCTGCTCCGAGAGGTACTGGGATGGGAGCCATCCACCTCGCTCGAGGACGGGTTGGCCCAAACCTACCGATGGATCGAAAAGCAGATCCAGACGCGGGTCTGACCACCCGGGTCGATGTCCTGGGGGTGAGGGTCAGCGCCATCAACCTCCCTCAGGCAGTCGACGCCGTCCGCCACTGGATATCCGTCGGCGACCGCCACTACGTGTGTGTCACCGGCGTGCACGGTGTCATGGAGTCCCAAAAGGACTCCGAGCTCAGGGAGATCCACAACCGATCGGGGATGACTACGCCCGATGGGATGCCTCTCGTATGGTGCGGCAGGTTGGCGGGAGTTCCCACGATGAGCCGGGTATATGGCCCCGATTTGATGCTGGAGGTGTGCAAGGCTTCGGTGGAACCAGGGTGGCGACACTTCTTCTATGGCGCCGGGCCCGGAATAGCCGAGACCCTGGCCGTCAGGCTGGAGGCGCGGTTCCCCGGGCTCGTCGTGGCCGGCACCCACTCCCCGCCATACCGCGACCTGGCTGAGGACGAAGCCCGCGCCACGGCCGAGATGATCAACCAGTCTGGTGCGGACATCGTCTGGGTGGGGCTCTCCACCCCGAAGCAGGAGAGGTGGATGTCCAGGTTCCGGCCCCTTCTCGGTGCTCCTGTGGTGATCGGGGTCGGTGCCGCCTTCGACATCCATGCCGGAAACCTGCGGCAGGCGCCGCGATGGATGCAGCGCTCCGGTTTGGAGTGGCTGTTCCGATTGGCGGTGGAGCCGAGGCGGCTGTGGCGCAGATACTTCAGAATCGTGCCTTCTTTCCTCGGCCGGGTGGCGGTTCGGGGACCGAAGGTGGTGACCGTAGGCCCGCAGGCACCCATCCGATCTCAAGGAGGGCTGTAGCGGCGCACCGCCAGTCGGTGCAGATCGTGGGTCTCGGCCAGGAGCCAATTCTCATCCAGCCAGGCCTCGGGTCCTGAAGACGGCACCGGATCTCGTGGAGTCCTGGACGCGACGATCCACAGGTCCCCTGGCACCGAATCCGCCAATGACGGATAGTTGGCAGGATCGGCCTCGTGGACCAGGGGCGTTCTCAGGTCGTAATAGCGGTAGGGCGCCACCGCCCAGTTGCCTGAATAGACGACCACCCACGTCGTGTCATCATGGGCAGCATGCCGATTGATGGCAGCGACCCCGCCACGCCAGTCGTCCTTCTCGATGGAAAGGCTGACGAGGGAGGCGGCCAGCGAGACGGCTAGGGCAACCACTACCGACGCCTTTCGGAACCTGCCGGGCAGCCAGTGCCAGATTGCCACGGCGACGAGGACCAGGATCAGTGGCCAGGCGACCACGGCGATCCGCTTCAGGCTGTAGAGGCGTGGTACGGGGGCGAAGAGCGTGATGGCGCCGAATGCCACCAGGACGAGACCTGCCGCCAAGAACCGGTTCCGACGAAATACTGTGCGGAGGATCACGGCTCCTACGTAGCCGGCAGCCGCGGTGAGGACGAGAATCACGTAGGGGGAACCGACCGCTCCTATCAGAATGCCAGAGTTCGAACCGGCGACAGCATCCTGGAGGTCGAAGTAGCCATGGACGAAGTGTGCCCCCTGAAGGGGCACGAACACCGCTAGAGCGACCATGGTGGCGACCAGCCACCCCTTGATGAACGCCTTCGACTCATCGAGGGCGAGGATCACACCAAGAATCGCCATCCAGGCTACGGCGACCACGTAATAGGTGAACAGTCCCAGTGTCAGACCTGCGGTGGCGATCGCCCAGCCCGCTTTGTCCCGTCGGGTCAGACCATAAGCGGCAAGGGCCACCAGGCAGGTGGCAAGTGCTGCCTGGCGCGCATCTTGTGCATACCAGACGTCCAGTGGCGAGAAGGCGACCAGCATGGCCGCCACCAATGCCACCTTGCTGTTCGACAGCCGCTGAGCTGCAAGGAAGGTGAGGCCGATGGTTGCCGTGGATGCCAATGCCGACGGGATCCGTAGGGCCCCCTCGCCGGCACTCAGAGGGATGACCAGGTGGAGTACCGCGTAGTAGAGGGGGGGGTGGTGTGGGTCGTTGCCCCCACCGTTCCACAGGTTCGGCCACTCATCTAGAGCCAGGTGCCAGCTGAACGCCTCATCGCCCCAGAGACTCTTGGATCCGAGCCCGACCAATCGTAGGACGAGCCCGGCGGCCAGGATCAACAGCGGCGCCCATCGCAGGAGATCAGTGGGCCATCCTGTCACTGAAGTAGGGTGCGAACGGGCGTCAGGGCTTTTCAAGTGACGACGCCCTGGTAGAGCTTGGTGAGCCGCACCACTGCCTGAGCCGGGGTGTGCACCGACTCATACTGGCGTCGAAGCGAGGAGCTTGCCTCGTCTACCGCGGACCCTTCCTCGAGCAGTTGGAGCCGGTTTGCCCATGCCTCCTGATCATGCGGTGAGACCAGCCAGTCCGAATCGAGACCCCCCAGTGTCTGACCCACCGGCGGCCAGGACGAGGCCATCACCGGGAGGCCGGCAGCCATGGCTTCGAGCACCACCATGCTCTGGCCTTCATACCATTGGGAGGGAAACATGAGTGCGCGTGATGAGAGCATCTTCTGTCCGACCTCCTCACCGCTCAGTTGTCCGAGAAACTCCACGGTGGGGTAGAGCGCCTTCAGCTGGGAGGCCAGCGGGCCCTCCCCTATCACCTGCAGTCTCATGGGCGGCGCGGCTTTCCCCCATGCCTCGAGGAAGAGGTCGATTCCCTTCTCCTGAGCGAGCCGCCCGACGAAGAGGATGGTGTCACTCGCCGAAGGAGGCAGCCGGCGCGGCCCGGGGTCCACGGTGAAATTGGGCACGACCTCGATCCGAGCAGGGTCGAGGCCCGCCCTGACATAGATGTCGCTTGCGAAGGGGGTCAGGGCGACGAAGCGGTCGACACTCTCGAGAGCCGCCCCGGTCGATGCTCGTGCAGAGGTCGCGATCAGCGATGCGAGCAGACTCCCCCGATAGCACTGGTATCGGACACCTGGCCAGGGGTTGTTTCCGACACACAGCTCGCAGGGTCTCCCGTCCCTGCTCAGGGTGGCGGCGATGCAGGTCATCCGGTAATTGTGGAGGGTCATGACAACGGGTACACCTGAACGGTCCAACGTTCGAATGATGGACGGGGAGGCCGCGAACCATGTGTTGTGAATGTGAGCCACGGTGGGGGACGTGCTCTGGGCGATTTCCCGCATGGTGAGGGCCGACCTCAGGTTCCATGGCGAAGCGACGAGCTGTGCCCCGGCGATAGGTGAGCTGTCGGAGTTCTCGAAGTCGACAGGGACCACGGTATGGCCCGCGGTCTGGAGCAATTCGCGCTCGGCATCGACCACCCGGTCTTCACCTCCGAGTTGACGGTATCTGGTGTGGGTATGGAGAATCCTCACCATGGGGGCCCGGCCTGGTTGCATGGGTTCCTACGTTGGTTCCCGTCGACAGTCGAGGTATCGGGTGGGGCGCCTGAACAAGAAGCAGGATTCATCAGCGGTCGGCGGCGCCTTCGTTGTCCTGGTTGGGCCCGATGGAGTGGGAAAGACCACCGTGGCCACCGAGATGATCCGGCGGCGCGGAGGTTGTACCGGCTATGTCCATTTTCGACCACCATTCTGGTCTCGATTGGAGCAGGCGCCAGAGCGCACAGACGTCGCCTTTCGGAACAAGGCGCACTCCGACGGCTCATTGGTGATGGGTGTGGCTCGCCTCACCTATTCATTCTTCTCGTTCTGGCTCGGCTACCTGGTCAGGATCCGGCCTGCGGTGCGTCGGGGATGCCTCGTAGTGGGAGACAGGTGGGGTTATGGCTATGTGCTGCAGCCGACGGCGCTCGGCTTTCATGGCCCGCGATGGGCTGCACGTCTCCTCGTTTCATGGATGCCTCGGCCCGACCTCTTGGTGTCGCTCGAAGCTCCCGTCTCCGTTGTCATGTCCAGGAAGCAGGAGCTGAGCGCAACGCAAATCGAGGAGGAGATCTCCCTGGTTCGCTCCCTTCCCTCACGCCGCTTTCTGTCGGTGGACGCCACTCGGGAGGCATCGAGCGTGGCAGGCACAATCCTTGCTTCGGTGCCTTCCTGATGCGATCTACCTCGCGCCCGATGCGACATGGCGACTTCTAGCGGCGAGCTGGCCCGTGCCGCGCTGGACGGCCTGGTCGAATCGGGAGCCGACTTTGCCTTGCTCCACGGAGGGGACAAGCTGATGGCCGACGAGGGCTTCTCAGACGTCGATGTTGTGGTCGGCAGGCCACCGGCCACCGTCGTCGCGGATGCGATAGGGCCATGGAAGCGACTGGGCCTCAGCCCGATCGTTCTCTGGCAGTACGCGGTCGGAGGTTCGTCGACGGTTTTCCTGGTCACAGACGACGCCGGCGGAGGGGTACAGCTCGACATGCTCCATGACCCTGATGGAGCCAGCGGTTACCGGCTGAGATCGGGAGCGCTGCTTGATCGTGCCAAACCGGGTGACCGATATTCCGAGGTTGACGATGCAGCCAGGTCGGTCTACCTCTGGCAGAAGCGGAGGGGAAAGGACCAGCCCGACCGTCTCGCCGAGGTACTGAAGGCCGCTCGCCGCGTGCCTCGGGAGGTCCTGACTGCTGCGGCGAAGGAAATCACCGGTTCTGACGATATCGTCGGCGCTGCACACGAGGGCGACCAGGTGACTCCCTTGGACATGGGACGTTCCTTGGGCGATTGGCGGCGTTTGGCCGGCCGTCTTGCTCACCCCATCGGGTGCTGGGTACACGCCGCAGATCGCGATCTTGCCGAGGAACTGGAACGGCGGCTTGGCCGGGTTCTGGTCGTCGTCGGCTCGGGGAGAGTACCGAGTGTCGGGTTGGTCCCCTGGTGGTACGCGCTCAGGGTCTCGCCGGTGGTGTTTCGCCCCGGAGCCTTCGTCAGCTGGGGGGGCGATGCGCCTGCCCTGCCCCGGCCCCACGTGATGGTGGAGGGCGAGCCGGACGAGGCGGCCAGGGAGATGGTCGAAGCCCTGGCAGCGAGGTTGGGCCGATGCGTGTCCTGATGGTGGCATACGCATGTCAGGTGGGCGAGGGCTCGGAGCCCGGTGCGGGATATGCCACTGTTCTGGCTGCGGCCGAAGAGCACGACGTCTGGTTGGTGACCAGGACCAACAACCTGCCTCGGCTGGAGGGCGCCCTTAATGGTCATCCGCTGGGTGCCCGGGTGCGCCTGGTCGGTTTCGATCTCGGAGAGCGTTGGCTCGGCATGAAACGGCGGATGGGGCGTCTCGGCACCCACATCTACTATGACGTCTGGCAACGGCGGGTCGTCGGGCTGCTTGTCGAACTCGACCGCCACAACGATTTTGACCTGGTGCACCACGCCACATTCGCCACACATTGGACGAGGATTGGCGCGGCTCGTGTGGACAAGCCTCTGGTGGTGGGTCCGACAGGTGGCTCGCTCGTGGCCCCATTGCGCCTCTGGCCGACCCTGGGGTGGCGCGGGGTGATAGCCGACATCGGGCGCCGTCTGCTGCGCCCGGTGGTCGCCCGAGTCACCGGCTCGAGAGCGGCTGTCATCGGTGCCGCCGTGGTACTACTCCAGAATCCGGCGACCTTGGCTGGCGTGATCGACGAGACGCGTAGTCGTGTCCTTCCCAACGGCCTGGTCGGGGCGCTCACGGTATCCGCCGCGCCGGCTGTGGCTCGTTTCCCGAGGGTCGCCTTCGTCGGTCGACTCGTGGGATGGAAGGGTGCCCGGCTGGCGGTGCGGATGATGCAGTACCTCACCGAGACGGATCTCGTGCTCGACGTTTATGGAGACGGTCCGGAGCGGGTCCCTCTGGAGCGATACGCCCGCCGTCGTTCGATCGCCGAACGCGTGGTGTTCCACGGGCAAGTGCCCCGGAAGGCGGTACTACGAGCAGTGGCCGGGGCCGCGGCCCTAATCCACCCCGCGGTCAACGAGGAGTCGTCGGTGACGGTTGGAGAGGCGCTGACCCTGGGGACACCGGTTGTGTGTCTGGACCACGGGGGACCACCCGCGTTGATCGACTATTGGCCGGGGGTTCCTTCGAGGAAGGTCATTCCCCGATGGCCCGCGGCAACTGCTCGAGGACTGGCCGCCGCCGTGTTGGAGGTGGCCGGACACGCCGTCCCCGCCGATGCCGGGCCCGGTCGTAGCTTTGTAGAGGGTGTCCTTGCGGCCTACAGGATGGCGGCTACGACCATATGAGGCGATTTGCCCCCGGGCTCGTGGATGCCGGGGCCTCGTCTGCTGCAACCTTTGCCGCCGGGGTCTTCGCCGTTCGCT
>CAZNDH010000017.1:0-43339 GCA_964571765.1 uncultured Acidimicrobiaceae bacterium | reverse complement strand
TTTTCAACCCGACGAGCGGTCCTGACGACGGCCCCGACTCCAAGGACGGGGACAATTACCGCTACTTCCACCGACCGATGGTGGGCGGCCAGCAGGTCTACTTCGACGAAGTCGTGCTCTCTGCGGAGTCCGGAGCTTTCTCGTTGGAGGGTGGAGCCGATCTCGCCAGCAACAACGAGCCGAACGCCTTCGGGCAGCTCGACACGAGCTCGAAGTCGAGCCAATTCGAGGTGGTCCCGGTCTTCGACGGTGAGATCACCTGTCAGGACGTGGTGGTCATCTCCGAGGGTGGGGATGTATCCGGCCTCCTCAAGATGCACTCGATGGACAGCGACGGTTGGAGTGTGGAGGACTGCCTGCTCAAGCCGTACTTCTCCTTCGCCACCGACGACACCATCGGGTTCATACCGGTGCTCGAGGGAACCAGCGCCCGGTACACCATCGATGTCGAGGCCACCGGCCAGACCATCACCATGCTCGGAGGGGTGATCACCTCCCTGGAAGCCCTCTATGACCCCGAGGGTGATCCCAATCCGACCCGCCCCTTGCAGGCATGTGTCGGCCAACCGGTCCTGGACGGTCCGGGGTACGCGGCGTTCTGGACCCAGGCGAGCACAGGTCTGTTGCCCGCCGGGGGGGAGACCGCCTGCTACTACGCGGTCCAGCTTCTCCCCACCGGACCGGGCATCGGCACCGAGTTGTGGAGCATCTACTTCGAGGACGATCCCGCCTTCGGGTTCAAGTAGCCGCCATCGGGGATAACCCCGAGGCGGTCAGCCAACTGAGTGGCACGAGACTGGTGGGCGGGGTCGGAGGTTCTGCCGACCCCGCCGCGTGTCATCAACTCGAGGAGGAGCAGCTCGCCGAAGAGATCTCCCTGTGCGGCGGCAGCGTCGAGCCCGTCGGCGATATGTTTGGCAGCCAAGCCTTTGTTGTCACCGGTCATGGCTGCCAGCGCCCGAACCCTTTCGACGCCGGGTCGTAGGCGACGGGCACTCTCCGGCATCTCCGTCTCGAGTTGCTGAAGGCGGCCCAGGGCCTGCTCGGGCCGACCCGCCAGGACCAGCGCCTCGGAGAGAACCAGGGCCGTCTCGGGCCATTCGAATCCGTCCCCTGCCCTGAGCTGGTCGGCGAACAGTCTCTCCAACTGTTCGAGTATGTCCTCGACGTTTCCCTGAGCGACCCCAACCCTGGCCATCTGCAAGTCCACGAAGGGGCGTATGGTCTCGGAGTCGGATGCCCGAAGGATCCGGTCCGCCTCACGGAGCAACGGCATGGCCTCCTCGATCCGTCGCTGGCTGATTAGCACTTCGGCGATGTTGGCCCTGGTCGTGGCGGCGTAGAAGGTGTTCCCGGAAGCTTCGGCGGCCACCACGCTGCGCTGGTACCACTCCACGGCGCCGTTCCAGTCGCCTTCGAAGTAGGAGAAGGCACCCATCATGTTCATGGTCAGCGCACTGCGGTCGAGTAGTCCGAGGCGATGGAAGATCTCCACCGCTTCCTCGCCGCGGCGGGGCTCGTCGCGGCCCATCATGAAGTTGGCCCAGTCGAGCGAGCCATAGGCTCGTGCCAGGGCTTCGTCCTGGCCGCTGGAGAGGGCATTTTCGATTGCCCTGTGGGCAGCCATGGAGGCTCGCCCCGGGTCGCCGTTGGCAGCATGAACGCTCGACTCGTAGGCGTCGAGCCGGGCCAGGATCCCCGACGACCCGGATCCGGCCCCCAACAAACTGCGACGGCCCAAGGAGAGGCTGCGCTTGGCCTGGACCAGGTTCCCCGAGCCGAACCAGGCCTCGGCGCGGCGCAGGTGGAGGTCGGCAACCTGCAAGGGGTCGTCGACCAGCCTGATGGCGCGCCCGAAGGCGTCACGAGCCTCCTCATAGTGCCCAAGGAGGTCCCGCACCTGGCCGAGCCGGGTCCACACCTGTGCCATTTCCTCTTTGTTCGAGCCGTCGAGGCCCCGGCCCGCCTCCAGGGCACGGCGGTAGTGGGAGGCCGCCTCGGCGTTGGCGTAGGTGCGGAGCGCCTTGTCTCCGGCCACCCTCGAGTAGTGCCACGCCTTGACCGGGTTGCCGGACTCGAAGAAATGCAGCGCCAGGACTTCGGCGGCGTCGTCGGGATCGTCCCCGGCCAACCGCTCGATGACCTCTGCCGCCCGGGCGTGGAGCTCACGGCGCTTCCGGTAGGAGAGCCCGCCGTAGGCGACCGCCTGGATCATGGTGTGCCGGAACCGGAGCCTGACGTCATCCTCAGCCTCGAGGAAGCGATCTATCTCCTTGCTGGTGGCCGAGTCGAGATGGAGCCCCGCTTCATCGAGGAACTGTTCCTTGACGTCGGCGCGGAAGCTCCGACCGAGCACGGAGAGGTGGCGAAGGACCTGGCGGGGGAGTGGAGGGAAGGTGTCGATCTGCTTGGAGACCACCGCGTCCAAGGAGTCTGGGATCTGCTCGGCGCTCCCGGTCTCGCGCACCACCTCGAGAATCTCGGCGAGGAACAGGGGGTTCCCTCCGGCTCTGGACACTATGGCCTGCAGCTCGTGGGGTCGGAGCGGGGTGCTGGCGGTGGCATCGACTACGATCGAGCGCATCGCCTCGTCGCTGAGCGGGGGCAACGCCACCCGGGTCCCCAGCGTCTCGACCACCCCCTCCTCGTCGCGGACGGTCAGGATGACCGTCCACGGTCGCGTTTCCGCTGCCTCTCCCACCCGGCGGAGAACCTCGAAGCTGGCAGCATCGAGCCACTGTCCATCCTCCACCACCCAGGCGAACTGCCCCGGAAAGGCGGCCTCGAGGAGGTCGACCAAGGCTTCTGCGGTGCGGGTGGGGCGGAACCTGGGGTCGATGGCGGCTGTCTCCTCATTGTCGGGAATCTGGATGTGGGCCAGGTCTCCGAGGAGTGGAAGGGCCCACCTGAGGGCGGGGATGAGTGCCGTCACCCGCTCATCAAGGCTTGCCGCCAGACTCTCTCGATCGGCGCCGGTGACATCCAGAAGCTTGCGCAGCGGATCGCGCAGCGCCCAATAGGGGTTGTCTCTGCCGTAGGGCTCGGCCTGGACCCTTCCCACCGCCATGTCCGGGCAGCGCTCCAAGACCTCGGCGATGAGCCGGCTCTTCCCCACCCCGGTGTCGCCCGAGATGGTAAGCATCCCCCCTCGACCGGTCCGGGCACAGGTGGTGACGATGCTCACGATCAAATCGAGCTCGGCCTCGCGTCCGTGGAACTTCAGCTCGCTCTTGGTCTCGGGCGGCTTGACCCCGGTCTCCTCGTAGACGGAGTAGGCCCGAACCGGGTCTGCCTTGCCCTTGACCGGGAACGGGTCGAGGGACTCGGTTCGGAATATGCTCGCCGACAGGTCCAACACCCCAGGGCTGGCGTAGAGCATCCCGGGCCCTGCCGCCGTCATCAGCCTGGCGGCCAGGTTCACCGTGTCTCCCATCACGGTGTAGGTGCTCCTTCGGGTTCCTCCGACGTTGCCGGCGAACACGTGGCCGCGATTCACCCCGGCCCGCACCGCCAGAAGACACGGGGTGTCGACGATCTGGCGCAACGCCCTCAGGATCCGTCCCTCGTCGTCGTGGCGAGCGGTGGGGACACCGGTGGCCAGGATGACCTTCCCGCCGTCCTTGTCGATGTCGGTCCCGAGAAAGGTGACCTCCTCGTCGGCGGCCACTTTCTGTATGCCCCGGACGAACCCGTCGAGCTCGGCGGCCACAGCCTCGGGGCCCGGCCCGGAGAGAAGCGCATCCACCCCGGTGAACTTGACGAACCCGACGCTGGCGATTCGGTGTTCGGATTCGGCCACTCCTGACGAGAGGTGATCGCGAATGCCATGAGGAAGCAGACTGGCGGGGTTGCCATCTCTTGCTGCCACCTCTCTACCGCCAAGAGGTGGCGTCGACACCTTCCTCTTTCGAATCAGCCAACCCTCTCCCTTGCTCGTGCCGGTGAAGTCGCGGGGCAGCAGCTGGCGGGTGACAGGGCTGACAACGACCTCCCCGGCGTCGGCAATCGCCTCCATCTCGGTGGTCATGGAGGCCACCGGCCCGGTGATGATCAGCTCCAGGTGAGTGTCGCCGACCAGGAAGAGGTCCACTACACCGGTATGGACCCCTGTCGACATTCGCAGGTTCATCCGACCCACCGAGGTTGGCTCCCGGGACACATCTCTCAGCGCGCTTCGCATCTCGATGGCCGAACTGGTCGCTTGGATGGCGTGGGACTCACCCTCGAATAGGAGGAGGAGCGCGTCACCGCCGAACTTGATCATGGACCCACCGCGTGCATGCACGATGTCGAGCATCAGCCCGAACACCCGATCGAGCACCGCGGTCAGCTCTTCCGCTCCTATGCGGCCCCGCGCGGTGAGCCGCTCCGAGAGGCTGGTGAACCCGGAGATGTCGGCGAACACGAGGGTCCCTTCCACCTGGAGATGGCGCTGGCTGCCAGCACGGGCGTCCCACTCGAGCGCGACGGACGGGACGTACCTAAGCAGCGATCCGGCCTCGAGGGTCAACCGTCCTCCGACTTTCAGCCTCCACTGCCAAGGGTAGACACACCCCGTGTCTCTCTGGGCGTCGATTGACCTGACTCTCTTGAGCCGCTCCGGATCACCGTAAAGCCTGCTCGAGTCCCTAGCATCGTCGGGTCGTGCGCACTCGCTTCGTCCTGTCGGTGGCGATCACCGACCTCATCTCCCTCGCCGTTGCAGTGGCTGCAGCTTCGATCGTGGTCTTCGAGACCCCCTTGCCGTGGCAGGCTGAACTACCCGGCCCGGTCTGGCCGCTGCTCGGGTTCATGATCGGTGCGATGATCGTCATGTCGTTCCTCACCGAACAGATGTCGGGCCCGGGAGTCCCGCGGCCGACCTATGGGCGGATGAGCGTCATAGGTGCCGGAACCCTGCTGATCACTGCGGCGCTCCTGGTGATCTTCCGCGACGTGTACTACTCGAGGTCGCTCTTTGCCCTGAGTCTCCTCCTCTGGCTGGCTCCGGCGACGTTTCACCGGATCGTCAGGCGACGACGCCCTTGGACTGAGAGGATCGGGGTGATCACCCGGGAGAAACAGCTCGCCGACGACCTGACCCTGGCCGATCACGCCGAGGTGGTCTGGGTCATCACCCCCGACTTCGACGGGGAGATGCAGCTTCCGGAACGGGGAGTGACCATCGCAGTCGACCTGGGCACGATCCTCTCCGAGAGGGTGGCTCAATACCTCTCCTCCTGTGATGTCGGCGGTTATACCATCAGGCCGTTCTCCTCGATCTATGAGGAACACACCGGTCGGGTGCCGCTGGTGCACGTCGCCGAGGGCTGGGAGATATCGGCGCCACTTCTCGAAGTGGCCCATTGGCTGCCCGGCAAACGGGTGGTGGACATCCTCCTCACCTCGCTGGCGGCACCGTTGTGGGTTCCGCTGGGTCTGTGCGTGGCCCTCTACGTCAAGGTGGCCGACCCCGGCTTCTCGATATTCCGGCAGGAACGTGTCGGTCTGAACGGAGCAACCTTCACCATGTACAAGTTCCGGACCATGAATCTCGACGCCGAGAGGGAGGGACCGAGGTTTGCCTCGGAGCATGATCCCAGGCTGATCAAAGGGGGAGGGTTCCTGCGAAAGTCACGCCTCGATGAGATACCTCAGCTGTGGAACGTGCTCAGGGGTGACATGGCCCTGGTCGGGCCACGAGCCGAGCAGGTGCCTTTCGTGGAGAGGTTCCGCCGGGTGATCCCATTCTATGACCATCGCCACATGGTGCGCCCCGGTATCACCGGTTGGGCTCAGGTCAACTACGGGTATGCCGATGATCAAGCGGACACTGTGGAGAAGCTCACCTACGACCTCTACTACATCAAGCACATGTCGCCGGTGCTCGACCTCAGGATCTTGTGGAAGAGCATCTGGACCGTGCTCAGCGGCGCCGGGGCGAGGTGAGCGCACCTGTGGTCGACCTCGAGAAGCGGGGCTTTCGCGCTCCGGGCACGGGGTTCATGGTCGGCGGGAGCCTGGTCGGTGCTCTGGGGGCTTACCTCTTCCAGTGGTACGGGACCCAGAGGCTCGACGAAGTGGCCTTTGCCCCGATCAGCGCGATGTGGACCTTGTTCTTCATTCTCGCCACCATCCTGATCGTCCCGGTCGAGCAGTACGTCACCCGCGAGGTTGCCCGGGGTCGCAAGTCTCTCCCGGCTGATATCAGACCGGCGTCGGTGGTGGTCCTGGCATGCGCCATCGTCGGGGGCGCCTTCGTCGCCGCCACCCTGGACCAACTCTTCGAGGGCAACCCTCAATACATCGCCCAGATCCTGCTGCTGTGTGTGGGATATGGGGCTCTGTTCGTCGGCAAGGGGGTGCTCGCCGGTTCGAGGAGGTTCGCCTCGGTCGGTTGGGTGATGATCACCGAGACCATGGTTCGGTTCGTTGCCGGGATCGTCCTCCTCTGGCTGGCCCTCGATGCCACCTCGATGGGTTGGGCCATGGTGACAGGAGCAGTCGCGGTGCTCGCCATGAGGTGGTGGCGTCATGATGACGGCGACCCAACGATGGCCGCATCGCCGGCGGGCCCCTTCCTACTGGGCTACGTCGGTGGGAGCGCCCCTGCCCAGATCCTCCTGGCCGGCGCCCCGCTGGCGGTGTGGGCGCTCGGAGGAGGTCCCGAGCTGATTTCGATCACCTTCATCACCTTCACCCTCTACCGGGCTCCACTCACCCTGATCTACGCATTGCAGGGCCGGATGCTGCCCTACCTCGTTGGACTCGCCAACGTCGGCGACAGGGGCCGTCTCGGTCGGATCGCCCGCAATGTCGTCCTGGTGGGTGGCGGTCTGTCCCTTCTCGGCGGATCGGTCGGGTGGTTGGTCGGCCCGGACGTGGTCTCCATTCTCTACGGGGAGGGCTACGCCCCGACAGTCCGCGTGGCCTCCTTGGCTGCTGCCGGTGTCGTGGCGGCTGCCACCGCCCAGATCACCTCCCAAGTACTGGTGGCTGAAGGTCGGACCAAGTTGTTGGGCCTCGCCTGGTCTGGTGGCCTGTTGGTGGCAGCGGTAGTGACCCTGATGGTCGCGGGGTCACCCGATACCCGTGTCGCCCTCGGGTTCGTCGCCGGCGAGACAGTGGCACTCGGCCTGATGGCGGTCCTCGCCACAAGGCACCCGGGGGTACGCACCTCCTCGGCTGCGGGCTAGTTGCTCAGCTCAGCGAGAAGCCTGCTGTGCTCGGCGGCGACGGCTGGAGGGAACCGCCACCTCATCTCGGTGGGCACAACCGGGAATCGCTCGACCACCGCAATGCGGCCCCTCTCGATCGACACCAGGCCCGACTTGAGCAGAAGGGGAAGGTGCCTGGGAAGCCGCACCTCCTCCCCCCTCCGGGCGGCTCGTGCCAGACGGAGCAGTTCGGCGACGGCTCCCGGGCCGAGCGCGGCCACCCAGAACCTACGCACGTAAGGGTCGGACGGGTCGAAAGTCCCTTCGCCGCCAGACAGGGTGACCGGCACAGTCGGCCGGATCCGGGCGGTCGGTCGGAGAGCAGCGCCCGTCTGCCCTGCGCTTGGCTTCGGAGGACGACTCTGGCCATTGACGGGCGCTTCTGCTCTCATGTCTCGTGGTATACGACATACTGCTAGTAAGCGTCAAGCAACGTCAAAGCAGACCGCGAAACATTCCTTTCCCTCGGTCAGTCTTCTGCAGAGGCGAGCTGACCAATGAACACGGTCGCCGTGGCCGATGCGTTGATGGCGGTCCCGGGCGGAGGACTGGTCGAGACGATTCGGCCGACATGGTTGGGATCGAGGACGTCGACCCGCTGCTGGAACAGGTTGATCCGCACCCCGGTCTTGAGCTCGAGGTCCCGGACGATCGCCACCGCTTCGTCAAAGGTCATCCCGATCAGGTTGGGAAGCTCGGCCCGGGGGGTTTCCCCAGTAGAGACGTATATCGTCACCACCGTCCCCTGTGACACCGAGGAGCCCGGGCTCACCGATTGGCTCACCACCGTCCCCGCCGGATCGAGAGAGGGCACCTCGATCGACTGGACCCCGAGCCTGGCCTGGCGGAGGGCCCTTTCGGCGTCGGCCCGGCCAAGCCCGACCACCACCGGGACGATGGTCGGCGGAGGAGTCTGGTAGTCACGGATATTGGGCGGGTCCTCGGGGAACTGGCTCACCGGGAGGTCGGCCATCACCGCCTGCATGAAGTCGGCCCAGATCGGAGCGGGAACGGTGCCCCCGAACACCTGTGCGTAGCGCTGACCGTTGATCACCACGTCCCTCAGCGGGATCTGCTCCGCCTCGTACCCGACCCACACCGCGGTGCTGTACTCGGGGGTGAACCCGACGTACCAGGCGTCGAGATAGCTCTGGTGGGTGCCGGTCTTGCCCCCGGCAGGCCGTCCTATGTCGGCCCGGGTCCCGGTGCCAACGGTGGGGACCTTCTCGAGTGACTTTCGGGCCGCGGCGAAGATCGCCGGGTCGGCCACTTGGGAGATCTTCGGGGTGTGCTGGTAGATCACCGAGCCGGTCTGGTCGATGATCCGGTCGACGATGTAGTCGTCGGCGTGTACCCCGTTGGTGGCGAAGTTGGTAAAGGCCGAGGCCATCTCCAATGTGGAGACCGCCGAGGACCCGAGCACGATCGACAACACCGGCTCGAGAGGGGCCTCGGTGATCCCCATCCGCTGGGCGATGTCCACGATCTTCTCCGGACCGACTGCCAGGGACAACTGGGCGTAGACCACGTTGGTCGAGGCAAAGGTGGCAGTGTCCAGGCTCACCGATCCCGCAGAGTTGCCTCCCCGCACCGTCCAGACGTTGGTGCCCTGCGGTGAGCAGACGAAGGGGCACTCGATCCGCATGGGGCTGGTGCTGGGGAAGTGGTGTCCCATGGTGAACCCGTTCTCCAGGGCGGCCACCAGCCCGAACGGCTTGGCCGCCGACCCGGTGTTGCGCCGGCCCTGGATTGCCAGGTCAAACTGGTTGAAGTCGAAGGGGAGCCCTGAAGCCATCACCTTTACCGCACCGGTGTAGTTGTCCACCATGCTGATTGCCCCGGTTGGCCGGCAAGAGTGGGTCTCGGCGTAGGTGGCGTAGAAGCTTGCCTTCTCCTCGAAATCGGGGAACAGCGCGGCGCACGCCTGGAGGTTCTCCTCGTAGGGGGCCAGGGGGAGCCAGGTTCCGAGCACCCGATTGGCCTCGTTCTGTAGACGGAGGTCGATGGTGGTGAAGACCTGGAGACCGCCACCACCCTCACATTGGATGTCGTCTGCCGGGCAGCCGAACACCGCTCGCTTGCGATCCTCGTAGGTAGCTCCGAGGAAGGCGAACTCGTCGGAGTGGAGGAGTTGCTTCTTGACCTCGGCGACCACGTGGTCGGCGAGCCCTCTACGTAGCGGGGTGTCGACCACTCCCAGCGGCTGCTGCTTGGCTTGGGACGCCTGGCGCTCGGTGAGCCACTCGTTCTCCAGCATGTTGTCGATCACCTGGTCGCGCCGCTGCAAGGTGATCTCGGGCCGGGTCCGGGGGTTGTACAGGCTGGGGTTGCGCACCAGGACGGCGAGAGCAGCGGCCTCATGGGTCTGGAGTTGCTCCAGCGGCTTGTTGAAGAACTCTTCGGCCGCGGTCTTCACGCCATACGCCCCTGAGCCGAAGTACACCGAGTTCATGTAGTACTCCAGGATCCGCTCTTTGGAGAAGCGCCGCTCCACCTCGGCGGCGACGAACGCCTCGTTGATCTTCCGCCGGATGCTGACTTCGGAGCCGACGAAGGCGTTCTTGACCACCTGTTGGGTGATGGTCGATCCTCCCCGGGTCACGTCGTAGATCAGGTTGTCGATGGCGGCCGAGGCGATGGCCGAGAAGTCGACGCCCTCGTGCTCGAAGAAGCCGGAGTCCTCGGCGGCCAACATGGCGTGGACCATCACCTCGGGGATGGTGTCGTAAGGAACCGGCTCAGAGTTGCGCCCGTCGTGCAACTCGGCGAGGACCTCGCCAGAGTCGGCATAGATCCGGCTCACCCGGCTCAGGTCGGGCAGGGCCAGGGGCATGCCCGAGGTGTCTGGGACCCACTCCTCCTTGATCTCCTCGAATATCCCATACGCCGAGTTGACCCCGAGGAACGCGAACAGACCGACCCACCCCGAAAGGAGGAGGGACATGGAGAGGAGGGTGGCCAAGGCGCCGAACCAGCGTCCTCGCCTTTCCCGCGCCTCGACCTGGTGGATGAGCGCTTTCCTGGCCATCTGGGGATATCTGACGTCACCGGGGGAGGCGGAGTTCCCACCTAGCATCCCCGGGAGTGTCAGGATACAGCCGCCATGAGTGAAACCCGAAGCACCTCGAGCGGGATCGAGGTCGCCCCGGTGTACTCCAGGGAGCCCGACCGGGAACGGATCGGCGAGCCGGGGGAGTATCCGTACACCAGGGGCATCCACCCTCAGATGTACCGGGCGAGGCCGTGGACGATGCGCCAGTACGCCGGGTACGGCACCGCCGCCGAGACCAACCGGAGGTTCAAGGAGCTGCTCGAAGCGGGCCAGACCGGGTTGAGCGTCGCCTTCGACCTGCCCACTCAGATGGGCCTCGACTCCGACGCCCCGCTGGCTGCAGGGGAGGTGGGCAAGGTGGGGGTGGCCATCGACTCCCTCGACGACATGCGCCGGCTATTCGACGGCATACCCCTCGACGAGGTATCCACCTCGATGACCATCAACGCCACCGCCGCCATCCTTCTCCTGCTCTACCAGTTGGTCGGGGAAGAGCAGGGCGTCGATGGTGCTCGCCTCCGCGGGACCGTGCAGAACGACATCCTCAAGGAGTACGTCGCCCGGGGAACCTATATCTACCCGCCCCAACCGTCGATGCGGCTGGTCACAGACCTGTTCGCCTACGCCGACTCTGAGGTGCCCCAGTGGAACACCATCTCGATCAGCGGCTATCACATGCGCGAAGCTGGTGCCAGCGCCGCCCAGGAGCTGGCGTTCACCATCGCCAACGGGTTGGCCTACGTCCGGGCCGCCCTGGACGCCGGTCTGTCCATCGATTCGTTCGCTCCCCGGCTCTCCTTCTTCTGGAACGGCCACAACGACTTCTTCGAGGAGGTGGCCAAGTTTCGGGCCGCCCGGCGGATCTGGGCGTTCCAGATGCGTGATGCGATGGGGGCGGCCGACCCCCGTTCTTGGTCAATGCGGTTCCACACCCAGACCGCGGGATCGACCCTCACCGCCCAGCAACCGCTGAACAACGTGGTCCGCACCACCCTCCAGGCTCTGGCCGCGGTGCTCGGCGGCACCCAGTCGCTCCATACCAACTCGTATGACGAGGCCCTGGGCCTTCCCACCGAAGAGAGCGCCCTACTCGCCCTGCGCACCCAGCAGGTCATCGCCCACGAGTCGGGGGTGTCGGCCACCGCCGACCCTCTGGGCGGTTCCTACTACGTCGAGGCCCTCACCGACGCCCTGGAGGAGAAAGCGGAAGAGCTGCTGGAGAGGGTCGCCGCGATGGGGGGTGCTGTGGCCGCCATCGAGGAGGGCTGGATGCAGTCCCAGATCGAGGAGTCGGCGTACCGGGAGGCTCGGATGCAGTCGACCGGCGAGTCGGTCGTGGTCGGGGTGAACCGTCATGTCGCCGACACTGTGGAGCAGGTTCCGATCCTTGAAGTCGACCCCGCTCTGGAGAAGGCACAGACCGAACGGCTGGTTTCATGGCGTGAGGAGCGGAACGGCGAGGCAGTGGCCCGATGGCTGGGTCAAGTCGAGGAAGCGGCCCGGGGCGAAGACAACCTGCTCCACCCGATGAGGGAGGCGCTCGCCGTCGGGGCCACCCTGGGGGAGGTGTCCGATGCGCTTCGGGCGGTGTTCGGCGTCCACCGTCCCGGCAGGTAGCGTCGTGTTCCTCTGATGAACCACCTGCTCATCCTCGGTGGGGGCCCGGCAGGGATCCAGGCGGCCACTATCGCCGCCAGCAAGGGGGGCCGGGTCACCCTGATCGAAAGGGACATCATTGGTGGGGCGGCACATCTCTGGGACTGCATTCCCTCCAAGACGATGGCCGCCTCGGCGCTACGCAGGACCTCGGTGCGCAACGCGGTCAAGTTGGGGATGGTCAACGACCCCGGTCGAGTGGATCCCAAGGTTCTCTCCTCCCGGATCGACGAGATCACCGCCGACATCACCCAAGACTGGACCGACCTGCTCACCTCGCAGGAGGTGGACATCATCAGGGGGACCGGGCGTTTCACCGGCCCAAAGGAGGTTGTGGCCGAGAGCGAGGACGGTGAGCGGAGGGTCAGGTTCGACAACGCCCTGGTCTCAACCGGGTCGCGACCCCGAGTCCCCGACTGGGCGCCGGTCGACGGCAAGCGAGTTCTGACAACACGGGACTGTTACCACCTCGATGCAGCGCCCGAGCATCTCGTGGTGATCGGCTCCGGAGTCACCGGGGTCGAGTTCACCCACATCTTCGAGAGCATGGGATCCGAGGTGAGCCTGGTGGTGTCTCGCAGGCAGATCCTTCCCCACCGTGACCCGGAGGTGGCCGCGGTCCTCGAGGAGGACTTTCAGGAGAGGGGGGTGCGGCTGGTGATCGGGGCCCGGGCCGAGGCGATCGAGGTCGACGAGGACGGCTTGGTGGTGGCATGCGACGACGGACGACGAATCCGGGGTACCCATGCCCTGCTCGCGGTGGGCTCGATACCCAACACCGAGGGTCTCGGTCTCGATGAGGCCGGCGTCGAGACCGACCGTGGGCACATCACCGTCGACGAGTACCAGAGGACCACCGCTCCCCACATCTATGCCGCAGGGGATGTCACCGGCCAGATGCTGCTCAGTTCGGTGGCCTCGATGCAGGGTCGCAAGATCGCCCGACATGCCCTGGGTCTCCCAGTGGAGCCGCTCGACTACTCCCGGGTGGCCGAGGCCATCTTCACCGAGCCGGAGATCGCCTCGGTCGGCCTTGTCGAAGTGGAGGCGGCGGCGGTCGGCCGCAAGGTGCGCACCACCAAAGTGCCCTTCGCCTCCAATGCCCGATCCGTCCTCCAGCACTTCGAGCGGGGTTTCGTCAAGGTGACCACCGATCCGGCGACAGGTGTCATCCTCGGTGGCACCATCGTCGGTCACCGGGCTTCGGAGCTCATCTCGGTGATCGCCCTGGCGGTCCAGGCTCGGGTCACCGCCAAGACCCTGCTGGAGACGCTGATGGCCCACCCCTCGATGTCCGAGGCGATCACCGACGCTGCCGAATAGGGCGCGGGCTTAGCCGGCCCGCACTTCGACAGTCGAAAACAAGAAGCACGGGCTTGCGGCAGGGCACCTCGGTGAGGTGGTGCCTCTACCTGACGATCGCGATCACCTGGCCGGCGGTGACGGTGTCGCCGGGCTCGACCCGGAGGTCGACTACTTCACCACCGTTGGGGCTGGTCACCTCGTTCTCCATCTTCATGGCCTCGAGGACACATATCGGATCGCCCTCCTCAACGGCTTGACCTGCTTTGACGTGGACCTTGACGATGGTGCCCTGCATCGGGGCAGTCACCACCCCGTCGCTCGACGAGGACCGGCCGGTCGGGGAGAGCTTTGGCGGCCGCCTCCGAGGCTGACCGGAGAAGGTGGGCTCCGGTGCCCAGTAGGACACTTGGAACCGGCGGCCACCGATCTCCACCGTTATGTCCCGCTTCGACACCTCCTCCTCTTCGGGGAGCGCCGGGTAGGCGGTCGGCGAAGGGACTCCGAGGTCGATCGTCTCCTCCATCCACTTGGTGTGGTGGCTACCGGCGACGAAGTCGGGGTGGTCGAGCACCGCGAGATGGGCGGGGATTGTGGTGGCCACCCCCCGAACCCTGAACTCCTGTAGGGCACGCCGGCCCCGGGCGATGGCCGCCTCGCGGGTCGGCCCCCACACCACCAGCTTGGCCATGAGGTTGTCGTAGTACTGGGAGACCACTGTGCCTTGGGTTATCCATGAGTCGACCCGGACTCCCGGTCCGGCGGGCTCGACCCACTCGACCACCTGGCCTGGGGTGGGCAAGTAGGCCTGGTACGGGTTCTCGGCGTTGATGCGGAACTCGATGGAATGCCCCCGGGGCTCTGGCTCGCCTATGTCGAGGATCTCGCCGCGGGCGATCCGAATCTGCCACTCGACCAGGTCGAGGCCGGTGACCATCTCGGTGACGGTGTGCTCCACCTGCAGCCGGGTGTTCATCTCCAGGAAGTAGAACTCACCATCGCGGTCGAGGAGGAACTCGACGGTGCCGGCGTTGACATAGCCGCACGACTTGGCGGCGGCCAGAGCAGCCTTTCCCAGGGCACGCCGTTGCCGGGTGCTGAGACCGGGGGACGGGGTCTCCTCGATCAGTTTCTGATGGCGGCGTTGTACCGAACAATCTCTCTCGCCCAGAAACACGCCATGTCCGTGGGCATCGAAGAGCACCTGGGCCTCGATGTGACGCGGTTTCTCCAGGTACTTCTCCACGTAGACCTCGGGGTTGCCGAAGTAGGCGTCGGCCTCCCGACGCGCCCCCTCGAACGCCTCGGCGAGCTCGTCGAGACCATGGACCACCCGCAGACCCTTGCCCCCGCCGCCATGAGCCGCCTTGATCACCACCGGGAACCCGAAGCCGACGGCGATCTCGGCGACCTCATCGGCACTGGAGACCGGTTCGGTGATGCCCGGGACTGTGGGAACCCCGTGGCTCTCGGCGTTGCGACGCGAAGTGATCTTGTCGCCCATGGCCTCGATGGCCGAAGCCGGAGGGCCGATCCACACCAGCCCGGCGTCGGACACCTTCCCGGCGAACCCGGCGTTCTCGGAGAGGAACCCGTATCCGGGGTGGATGGACTCCGCCTTCGACTCCCGGGCGACCTCCAGGATCCGGTCCTGGTTCAGATAGGACTCGGCGGCTGGAGCGCCGCCGACGTTCCAGGCTTCGTCGGCCAGGTCGACGTGTAGGGCGTCACGGTCCAGCTCCGAGTAGATGGCGATGGTGCGCAGACCCATCTCCCGGGCGGTACGGATGACCCGAACCGCGATCTCGCCGCGATTGGCCACGAGGACCGACCTCATCGGTCAAGTACCGGTCCCCAGTGACCCGGCTGCAGCCGGGTCACTGGGGGCCGTTCCCGTGTTTCTTCGGTGGCAGGGTCTCCCGCTTGGTGCGGAGCATCTCCATCGCCCTGATCAGCTTCACCCGCGTCTCGCGGGGTTCGATGACCTCGTCGACCAGACCCAGCTCGGCTGCGGCATAGGGGTTGTTGAACCGGTGCTCGTAGTCGGCGATCAGCTCGGCCCGGGTCTCCTCGGGCTTCTCGGCAGCTTCGATCTCCCTTCGGTGGATGATGTTGACCGCACCCTGGGCGCCCATGACCGCTATCTCGGCCGAAGGCCAGGCGAAAACCAGGTCGGCCCTGATCCCCCTGGCGTTCATCACCAGATAGGCGCCCCCGTACGCCTTCCGGGTGATCACCGTGATCCGAGGCACGGTCGCCTCGCAGTAGGCGTAGAGGAGCTTGGCGCCATGGCGGATGATCCCCCCGTGCTCCTGGTCGACCCCGGGGAGGAACCCGGGCACGTCGACGAAGGTGAGTAACGGGATGTTGAAGGCATCACAGAAGCGGACGAAACGCGCCGCCTTCTCCGAAGCCCGGATGTCGAGGGTTCCGGCGAGGACCGCCGGCTGGTTGGCCACCACCCCGACGCAGTGACCGTCGAGACGGCCGAAACCGATGACGATGTTGCCCGCCCAGCGTTCGTGGACCTCGAAGAACTCGCCGTCGTCGAGCACCGTCTCTATCACCTCCTTCACGTCATAGGGCTGGTTGGCGGAGTCGGGGATGATGGCGTCGAGCTCGTCATCGAGCCGGTCGGCCCGATCGGTGGGGGCGAAATAGGGGGGCATCTCCATGTTGTTCCGGGGGAGGAACGACATGAGGTAGCGGACTGCCTCCAGGGCGTCTTTGCCATTGGGGTAGACGAAGTGGGTCACCCCCGACTTGCTGGCGTGGGCGTCGGCTCCGCCTAGTGCCTCCATGGTGACGTCCTCACCGGTGACCGCTTTGATCACATCCGGTCCGGTAATGAACATGTGCGAGGTCTGGTCGACTTGGAAGACGAAGTCGGTCAGCGCCGGGGAGTAGACCGCTCCGCCGGCGCAGGGACCCATGATCACCGAGATCTGGGGGATGACACCCGACGCCCTGACATTGCGCTCGAATATCCGCCCGTAGCCGTCGAGCGAGGAGACTCCCTCCTGGATGCGGGCCCCCCCAGAGTCCTTGAGCCCGATCACCGGTGACCCGGTGTCGAGGGCGAGGTCGAGGATCTTGCAGATCTTGTCGGCGACCACCGTGCCCAGGCTCCCCCCGAACACGGTGAAGTCTTCGGCGAAGACGAAGACCGGTCGGCCTTCGATGGTCCCGTGGCCGGTGACCACCGCGTCGCCGTAGGGCTTCTTGTCCTCCATGCCGAAACCGACGGTCTGGTGACGAACGAACTGGTCGATCTCCTGAAAGGTGCCCTTGTCGAGGAGGGCATCGATGCGCTCCCGAGCGGTCAGCTTGCCCGCCTCGTGCTGGCGGGCAACGGCTCGTTGGTTGCCCGCATGCAGGGCCTGCTCGCGCAGCTCTCGTAACTGCTCTATGCGCGCCTCGGTGCCCAAGTCTCCTCCGTATCCTGACTTCTTCTGACTCGCCCGAGGACGAGATGGCTACACCCTATCGACAGCTCCGAATCGACTCCGCCACCTCTACCCAGGACGTGGCCCGCGACGCCCACCGGGACGTCCCGGTGCTGGTGATCACCCCGGTGCAGACCGAGGGGAGAGGTCGTTCCGGTGCTCGGTGGGTGAGCGCCCCGAGGGCCCTGGCGGTCTCTCTGGCCTTCACTGCCGCCTCCGACGACCTCCGTCCCTTCTCCCTGATGGCAGCCGTTGCCGCGGTGCGAGCCCTGGGGAGCCCCCGACTCAAGTGGCCCAACGACCTGCTCGTCGGCGAGGCCAAGGTGGGGGGGATCCTGGTGGAGCGGAGCGAGGGTCTGGTGGTTGTCGGGCTGGGAGTCAACCTGTGGTGGCCTGACTCGCCCTCGGGGATGTCTGGCCTCCATGTCGACGACCCCGGCACCGGGGAGCATGCTGAGGCGGGAGCTCTCTGGGGGGCCCACATGGTGGGGCTTGTCGGCTCGGCGGGCTGGCCGGCCGACGAGTATCGGACACTGTGCACCACCCTGGGCCGGGAGATCACCTGGGACCCCGACGGAACCGGCCGGGCCGTGGACGTCGACGAGGACGGGGGACTGGTGGTCGAGACCGCCGGCGGGCGCCGGACCCTCCATTCCGGCGGGGTGGGACACCTCCGCTAGTTGTCGAAGAGCCGGTGGAGATCGCGGTACCTGGTGACCGGGTGTTGGGACCGGCGAACTCGGCGGGCTATCCCAGGTCCTCCACCGTCGCCGTGGGGAGGGTCTGGGCGAAGAATGTCATGAGACGGGCGACGGCGTCTTCGGCCGCAGACTCGTGGTAGCCGTCGGCAGTGGGGTCGAGAAAGGCATGTCCCGCTCCCTCGTAGAGGAGCCATTGGCCGTGCCCGTTGCGCGACTGGGCCTCATCCACCGAGGAGCCGTCGATCAGGTCGTCCTCGTTGCCATAAATTGCGAGTACCGGAACCGGAAGGTGGCTCAAGGAGTCGGCGACCTGGAATTCTCGTGTCTCGTCACCGGTGAGCGGGGTGTAGGCCACCGCCACCGATGCCACCCACGGGGCTCGGGCCGCCTTGTGCAGGGCGAACCTTCCGCCCACGTCCAGTCCGAGCAGGCCCATCCTGTCCCCGGCGTTCCAGTCCACGTCGTCGGACATGACGAACTCGTACACCTCGTCGAGATCGGTGAGGGCACGCTTGTCAGACAGTTGGTTGTAGGCAGCCAGGGGGTCGCCTGCGGACCGGTAGAGGTCGATGCCCACCGCGGCGATGCCGTTGCGGGCGAGCCGGCGGCACAGGTCCTTCTCGAAGCTGTCCAACCCGGTGAGGTCGGGCACCACCATCACCACCGGGAAGGTTCCCGATTCGTCGGGCCGGGCGATGTACCCGTCTCGATGTGTCGCCCCCACCGGGATCGGCCATGAGCCGAACATGATCGGGTAGACACCCTCGTGGGACAGCACCGCCAAGTTCTCCGACCTCCTTGGGCTCGAGACGGTGAGACAGTAGCCGCGATGAGCCATGTCCCCCTGTGGAGCGGTGGGACCACCTGCTGCCAAGCAAGGGCGAAGGGGGCACCGTTGGTCTGATGTTCTTCGGTCCTGCCTCGACACCAATCCGGCGGTTGTCGTGATCTTCCCACAAGCGGAAGGGGGGGTCGATCGAAGAAAGAAGAGTACGGGCATCGGGCCGTCTAGCCGCGGCCAGGCCTTCGCCCCTGCCTCCCAGCAACACCACCCGGTCACGGTACGGGGTACGGAGCGAAGCGACCAGACCGTTGTAATGACGGAACCACCGGTAGTCTGTGGGACGTCTAAGACGACAATGTCCCAGGCATCCCCCTCTGCTCCGGCGCGTCGCAGGCCGTCCCGATGGTTCAAGGTGACGGTCATAACCGTGCTCGTCCTCGCCAACCTGGTGATCCTGGCCATCCTCTGGGCAGTGCGAACCGGTCAGGACTTCCTCTCGTCTGCGGACACCGACGAGGAGGTCACCGAGGTGCTCGACCGTCCCACTGGCAAGGACCTCACCTTTCTCCTCGTCGGGTCCGACTCCCGGGAAGGACTCGACGACCTCACCTTCTTCGGATCATTCGGTGGCGCCCGGGGCGACGTGGTCATGCTGGTGCGCATCGACGGTGAGACCTCCAACGCCCAGATCCTCTCCATACCGCGCGACCTCTGGGTCAACATCCCCGGCCACGGTGAGAACCGCATCAACGCCGCCTATGCCTTCGGGGGAAGCAGGCTGATGGTGGAAACCGTCAAGCAGAACCTCAACGTCACCATCCACCACTACGTAGAAGTCGACTTCGTCGGGTTCATTGGCCTGGTCGATCATCTAGGCGGCATCGAGATCGCCTTTCCCTATCCTGCCAAGGACGACAAGTCCGGCCTGAGCGTCGCCGCGGGGGACCAGAACCTGGACGGGGGGATGGCCCTGGCCTATGCCCGATCCCGCAGCTATCAAGAACAACGAGACGGGGGTTGGGTATCGGTGGACGCCGACGACATCGGCCGCGCCTCCCGCCAGCAGGAGGTGATCAGGGCGATCGTTCGCAAGATGAGGTCACCGTCGTCTATCCCAGAGGCGGGAGACATCGCTCGCGGCCTCGCCCGCCACGTCACCATCGATGCCAACCTGGCTCAGGCCTCGGTGGCATCGATGGCCTGGGACTACCGGGGCCTGTTCACTGGCGACATCGACGGGGCCACCCTGCCCGTCAGCGGCAGGACCATCAGGGGCGCTTCGGTGGTGGTCATCAAGGAGCCGGAGGCGGGTGAGATGCTGGCGAACTTCCGCGCCGGGCGGCCGTTCGCGGAGCAGCCGATCAGGCTCCAGGTGCTCAACGGGAATGGGGTCTCCGGCGCCGCCGCCTCCATGTCGGGCAAGCTCGAGGCCGGCGGTTTCCACATCGCGGGTATCGGCGACGCGGCCCGCAAGGACTACCAGCAGACCACTGTGATCGTCCCCGCGGGAAGTGACAAAGGGGGGCTGGTGTTGGATGCACTCGGATTTGGTGTCGTGCAGGTTGGCGAGGTCGCTGCCGGGTACGATGCCGTGGTCATCGTCGGCGCCGACGCGGCATAGCGGGGAGCCGGCCCAACGCCTCCGGGGGTGAAATGAACATCGCGATCATCGGGGCCGGATACGTCGGTCTGGTCACCGCGGCCGGCCTGGCGAGCCTGGGACACACCGTCAGGGTCGGGGAGGTCGATCCAGAGAGGGTCGAGACCCTGCGGGGGGGGAAGGTGCCCATCTTCGAGGAAGGACTCCCCGAATTGCTCGCCGAGGCGACCGCCGCGGCACGCCTCTCCTTTCACAACTCCAACATCGAGGCGATAGACGGGGCCAGCTTCGTGTTCCTCTGTCTGCCGACCCCCGAAGGCGCAGATGGTCGGGCCGACCTCAGCTACATCGACGGGGTAGTCGACGAGTTGGCCGCGGAGGTGGCCGACGGGACCGTGTTCGTGGTCAAGTCGACCGTGCCACCCGGTTCGGTCGCCGGTCTCGCCAAGCGCCTCGCCGACCGGGGAAGCCCGGGACGGATCGTCTCCCATCCCGAGTTCCTCAGGGAAGGTCGGGCCGTCCCCGATTTCCTCCATCCCGATCGAATCGTGATCGGTGCCTACGAGCGCGCCGATGCAGAAGCGGTGGCTTCGCTGTACTCCGACGTGGAGACCACGGTGGTGATCACCGATCCCACCTCTTCGGAGATGATCAAGTACGCCTCCAACTCCTATCTGGCGGCCAGGCTCACTTTCGTCAACACCTTGGCCAACCTGTGTGAGGCGGTGGGGGCCGACGTGATGGACGTGATCGAGGGGATGGGTCTCGACCATCGGATCGGGCCGCACTTCCTCAAGCCCGGGCCCGGCTATGGCGGATCGTGCTTCCCCAAGGACACCATCGCCCTGATCGCCGTTGCGGAGGACGCCGGCTACGACTTCGGCTTGCTCCGGGCGGTGATCGCCGCCGACGAGGAGCAACGGCGCCGCCTCGCCGGGAAGGTCCGCCAGGCCGCCGGTGGCGGGTTGCGGGGGAGGAAAGTCGCTCTATGGGGGGTCGCCTTCAAGGCAGGGACCGATGACGTCAGGGAGTCGCCGGCGCTGCGTGTCGCCTCGCTGCTCCAGGAGGAAGGTGCCGAGGTGGTGGCCTTCGACCCCGAGGCCGTCTCGGACTCGGTCACCATGGCCTCCAGCCCGGTGGAGGCGGCCCGAGGTGCAGACGTCCTCCTCGTGGCCACCGAGTGGGCCGACTTCGCCCAGGTCGACATGGTCGAGGTGGCACAAGCCATGAAGGGTCACCGAGTGGTCGACGCCCGGAACCTGCTCGACCCCTCAGCGGTCCGCAGGGCCGGTCTCGACTACTGGGGTCTGGGTCGGCCTGGAGCCTGACCCTGGCCGAGATTGGGTCGAGGCGGACCGGCCCGGCCGACCCGATCCGGCTCCGAAGCCCCGGGCTAGGGCTCGATCAATTGAACCAGCTCCACGGTCCACGGGCAGAAGCGGTCACCGTGCTGGCTGACGAATTCCTGGTACCCCAAGTCGTCGATATAGGAGACGGTGCCGTCGCACACTTCGATCGCCAGGTCGGCGAACTCGACCTCGGTGATATGCCATTCGTGGCCGGTGTTGACTCCGCCGTCGCCGGGATTGACCCTCCCGTTGGGGATGCCCGGCTCGTCGCCGGGCTGGAATTGGCGGATGTGCATCGCGGCTTCACCGGCGAGAAGCACTCTGTAGGTGACGCCGTCGGAGGTGCGGAACTCGGCGATCACCGAGTCGGCGGTTGGGGCGGTGGTGGAGGCCGGCGGTGTGGTCACCGTGGTCGTGGAGCCACTTCCGGCGTCGGCGCAGGCGACGACTGTAGTCAGTAAGGCACAGGTGATCATGCCGATGTTCTTGGTCATGCGGGTTCGACGACTCCCCGGTGGTGACGGTTCCTGACCACGACGCCACATTCTCGAGAATTTGTCGCCCGGCGCGGGTCGGCCTTCCCAACGCTTGCGATCAGCGAAAGAGGTCCCCGTCGGGGTGACGGACCAGGTCGGCGGCGCGGCCCTCGCCGGGGGGAGCCTCGTAGCCCCGAATCAGGGCGGCGGGTATGCCCGAGGCCTTTCCCATGACCAGGTCGGCGGCCGCTGCCAGCTCGTCGGCCACCGCCACCTCGGTGACCACGAGCTCCCTCCCGGTCCAGTCGCTGGTGCCCTTGAGGTCGAGGAGGGCAGCCATGCCCGAGATCCCTATGGCGACATCGGTGAGCCCTCGCCTCCAGGGACGGCCGAAGGTGTCGGAGATGATCACCGCCAGACCGACTGCGAACACCCGTTCCAGTCTCAACCTGATCCGGTGTGCCGAGCGGTCAGGGTCCTCGGGCAACAGGATCATGGTCCCGGGGTCGGCATTGGAGCGGTCGATTCCGGCGTTGGCACAGATGAACCCGTGCTTGGTCTCGGCGATGATCAGGTCACCACGGCGCCGCAGGATCGACGCTGCCTCGTCCTCCACCAACCCCCGTTTGAACTCCTCTTCGTCCCCTACCACCTTCCGGACTGCCCCTTCGGCCTTGGAGACGATCTTGTGAGTGACCACCACGACGTCGCCCGTGCGGGGAGCGAGCTTCTCGAGTGCCGGTACCAGCACGGAGGCAACGTCCTCACCACGGGTGACCGGGCCGATGCCGAGCAGTGGGTGGACTTCCAGGCTCACAGGCTGACCAGCTCCTCGGCGAGCCGGCGAGCGGCGTCGGGCTCGGCGATCCTGGTGTCGGTCGCCACAACCCTCACCCCGTCGATCTCCCCGCCGTCGGTGGTGTCGCCGGAGTCGACCACAAGTACGTCGATCAGGTTCCGATAGGCAGCGAGCACCCCACGGTTCCCGGGGGGAAGCCCCAACGAGGCCATTACCCGATCGGCGGGGCCTTTGAGTGCCTTCCCGCCGAACAGCGGGCTGACAGTCACAACCCGGCGGTGTGAGGCCACGGCGTCTTCGATTCCGGCCACGGCCAGGATCGGCCAGATCGACAGTGGGGGATTGGAGGGGGCGATGACCACCAGATCGCTTCCGATGATCGCCTCGAGGACTCCGGGTGCCGGTCGGGCGGTCTCCGCACCGCGGTAGGCGACCTCGAGGACCTCGTCCCGGCCTTGGCGCAGCACGAAGTAGTCCTGGAATGCCAGCCAGCCGCTGTCGGTGCGCACCTCGGTCCTCAGCAGATCGTCGGTTGCCGGGACCACGGCGCAGCCGATGCCGAACGACCTGGCCACTCCGGCGGTCACCTCGGACAGCGGCATACCGGCGGCGAGCCGAATGGTTCGGGTCACGTTGAGCGCCAGATCGAGATCCCCGAGCCGGAACCGATTGTCCACCCCGAACCGGGCAAGCTCGTCGTTGAAGGCAAAGGTGTCTCCGGAGCGTCCCCATCCCTCGGGGCCCTCCATCCTGGCCAGTGTGTAGATGACCGTGTCGATGTCGGGTGAGACGTTGAGACCGTGAACCTGCTCATCGTCACCGACATTGACCACGACGGTGAGGTCGACATCTGAGGTAGCGTCCAGACCACGGGCCATCCTGGCACCACCCACGCCTCCGGCGAGTTCGACAACCTTCATAGGGCCCAAGATATTGCCCAGCGGACGGCTCCGGTTCACAATGGCATCCCGCATGACCGCTCCCGTCACTCCGCAGAGCGCGGAGACCCCAGTCGAAGAGCTTCTCGTCGGCGCGCCACGAGTGCGGGTCCTACTCACGCTGGTCGAAGGCGCCGATCTGTCCGCCGCCCTGGCCGTGGTCGGTCGCCAGGCGTACCAACCCGAGCCGGAGGTGGTCATCGTGGGCGCCCGCGGTGAGGCTCCGGAGGGGTATCAGTCGGTGACCAGCCTGGAGCAGGCGATCAGGGAAGCCGACGAGAGAACCGACTATCTGTGGATTCTCCACTCCGACGCCCGCCCACGACCCGATGCCCTATCTGCCCTGGTGTCCGAGGTGGAGCGGAACCAGGCTTCCCTGGGGGGGTCCAAGCTCCTGGTGGCAGGTAGCCGGGACCGATTGGAGTCGGTAGGCAGCGCCACCGATGTCTTCGGTGAGCCGTACACCGGTCTCGAGGAGGGCGAGATCGATCTCCAGCAGTACGACGTCGTGCGCGAGGTGGCTTTCGTCGGATCGGCCTCGATGCTGGTGAGAAGGGACCTGGCCCAGGGTCTCCGCGGCCTCGATATCCTCCTGCCGCCGGTGGCCGCCGGTCTCGACTTTTCTCAGAGGAGCCGGCTCGCCGGGGGTAGGGTGATCAGCGTCCCCTCCTCGGAGGTCTACCACCAAGGGCGCTGCAACGAGGGACTAGGGGGCTGGCGGGAACAGGCAGGCCGGATGCGGGCGATGCTGACCGCATATCGCCCCCTCACCCTGCTTTGGGTGATCCCCTACGACATCCTGGTCTCGGTGACAGACTCGCTGGCCAACCTCCTTCTGCTCAGGTGGAGGCCGGCGGGGCGCCACCTCCTCTCCTGGCTGTGGAACGTCTACCACCTGCCTTCCACCATCCGGCACAGGGTCCGCAACAGGCGGATCCGGGTTGCGGGGGATGAAGAGCTCTTCCGCTTCCAGGCACGGGGCTCGGTGCGTCTCAGGGAGATCGGCAGCGAGTTGGCCGCCAAGATCATCGGCCTGTTCGACGAGGACCAGGGGCTCAGCCGCCAGGCACGGCGGGTGTGGCTCGCCCCCGGGATCTGGGGGGCACTGGTCGCCGTCATCTTCGCCCTGTTCGCAGCCCGTTCGCTGATCTTCACCGGGATGCCGGACGCCGGGTTCACCTTCCCCTTCGAGAGTGTTGGGGTCACACTCGACCGATGGGCCGCCGGCTGGAACTCGTCCGGCCTGGGCTCACCGGCTCCGATCCATCCTTCGAATCTGGTGACAGCCCTGGCCACCCTGCTGTCGTTCGGGTCAGGGGGCGCCGCCCGAGTCATCTCCATGTTGGCCTTCGCGCTGCTGGGGATCGTGGGTGTGGGACGTCTCGGAGGGCGGCTCGGGCTCAGAGGCCCGGGCCGCTACCTGTCCGGTCTGGTCCTGATGGGCGGGCCGGGCACCGCCCTCCTCGCCGGAGCGGGGTCGTGGGCCGGTCTCGGGGCAGCGGCCCTCCTACCCTGGGCGGTGCGGGCGGTCCTGGTGGCGGGGCCCGAGCACCGCAAGCCCTCGATCGGCGACCATGGCTGGGCGATCCTGGTCGGCCTGATTTTGGCGGCTCTCTCGCCGGTGCTGATCGTGGTGCCGCTCGTGGTCGCCGCGGTGGTGTCTCCGGGATCGCTCCGGCTTCGCCGTGTCGGCGTGGGGGCGGCAACGCTCGCCGCCACTGCAATTGCCATTCCGTTCGTTCTCGGCGATCCGGGATGGCTGTTCGACATCTCCCGCCGACTGGCGGTAGTCCCCAGCGACACCTGGGTCGTCCTGGTCGGCGTGGCCACGGTGGCGGTGTTCTTCCTCGGCGGTAGGTCCCGTACCGCCGGGGTCATCGGTGGGATCATCTCCCTGGCGTCGATGGTCGTCCTCCGCTTCCCCGTCGGCGGTCCCGGAGTCGAAGAGGGCCTATTGATCCTTGCCTCCTTGGGGGCGGCACTGGTGGTGGCCGCCGGGATCGACAGGGTGACCCTCGAGCCGGTGAGAGTGGCGGCCCTCCTCGCCACGGTGGTGGTCCTGGTGATGGGGGCAGGGCCACTGGCGAACGGGCGTTTCGGCCTTCCCACCGGCGAAGTCAACGATCGATTGGGATTCGGCGTCGCCCTCGCCGATGAGTCGGGCCCGGGCCGGATCCTGATCGCATCGACCCAGAGGTCCGATATCCCGGGCGAGGCTCGCTCCGGTCCCGGATTCTGGTATCGCCTGGTCGACGGGTCGGGGGTGACCCACGACGAGATCCTGCTCCCCCCGCGCCTGGAAGGCGATCGGCGCCTTCTCGAAGCCCTGGTGACCATTTCCTCTGGTGACGAGCTCCGCCCCGGGGAGCTGCTCGCTCCGTTCGCCATCGCGTGGGTGGTTCTGGAGGGGCCCTCCTTCCGGCTCGACGAGGCCCTGGTCGGCCAGCTCGACCTGAAGCCAACCCCGCTCGCCCCGGATGCCCGAGTGTTCGAGAACCTGAGTGCGCAGCCTCTTGCCGACGGTGGAGACAGGACCTGGCTGGCATCGGGAACCGGCTTTGTCGGTGAGCCCACCACCGGGTCGGTGCGGCTCGCGGTCAACTATGCCGAAGGGTGGCGGCCTGACGGCGCCGCCGATGATTGGGCAGTGGCGGTCGACGGCTCCTCGGGCATGGCCGCCTATCGCGGCACCGGCACCGACCTGGTCCTTGCCCTCGTCCCGGCCCTGATCCTGGTGGCGGCCCTGGGGTTGGCGGTGTGGGGGAGGAGGAACAGGTGATCAAGTACTCATGGCTTCTCGTCATCACCGGGCTGGTGGTCATCGCCCTGGTTGCACCCCGATTCGACCAGCCCACGCCCGGTGAGACACCTGCCTTCGCCTCCCCGCTCTTCGCCGTCTGTCCAGTCGAGGAAGGAAGTGGACGCACCACCGAGATCGCCGCTCTGTCGACGGTGGAAGGGCCTGTCCAGCTGACGCTTTTCGCTAGCGGGGCGACCGCGGGCACCATCGGGGTATCGACCGGCTCCACCGGGTCGACGGTGATCCCGGTGATCGACGTGGCTGCGGTAGGGACCGTGGGCGGGCTGGTAGAGCTCCCCGCAGGAACCTCGGCCGCGGGCTCATCGGTGCGTGGCGCGGCCACGTTGGCGGTCGAGCGCTGTGTCAGCAGCATCCCTCCGCAGGTCTTCGTCACCGGAGGCGTAACCGCCGGGCAGCGCGAGTTCACCCTCCATCTGATGAACCCATTCGCCGGCGAGGCAGTGGTCTCGTTGATGGTGAGCTCGGAGGTCGGCCTGGAGTCGAATCCTCGTTACGAGTCGGTCATCGTCCCCGCCCGGGGGTCCACCGTTCTGGCATTCTCCCAACTCGCACCAGGCCGCGAACGGCTCTCGGTGCTGATCGACACCTCGCAGGGCCGCGTGATCGCCGCCGCTCGCCAGAGTGGCCCCGTCGACGGGGCGCTCTGGAACGCACTGCCCCCGGCGACGGACTGGTTCGTCCCCTACCCCGTCGGCGACCTCTCCAAGCGAGTTCTGATCGGGAACCCGACCAATTCGGGTGTGGAATACCAGGTCGACCTGTACGGGCCGGGTGGCTTCGAGGCGGCAGCTGTATCGGGGACCATTGGTGCGTTCGGCCAGGAGATCCTCGACCTGTCCGAGTTCTCCGATGCAAGAGCGGTCAGGGTTATCTCGGCCACACCCGTGGTGGCCACCCTGTGGATCGAGACTGGATCAGCTCTGGCAGTCACCGCCGGAGCAAACGAGCCGGCCGGAAGCTGGCTGATCCCGGCCGCTCTCGTTCCCGGGGTGGAGACAGGCCGGTTGATCCTGCTCAACCCGGGGCTCGAGGACGCCACGGTGACCCTACGGTCGCTGCGGGACTCGCCATCCCAGGTCACCCTGACGGTGGGTGCCGAAAGCGTGGTCGAAGTTGCCCTCGACGCCGCAGACGGTTACCTGGTCGACTCGGCATCTCCGGTGGTCGCCTTGCTCACCTTGTTGGGTGAGGAAGTCGGTGCGGCCGCGATCGGGGTCCCCCTCGACGATGGATGACACCCTGACCCGCCTGCTGGTGGTCCTTTCCGGCACGCTGGTTGTGGTCTTTGCCCTGACGCTCGCCCGAGCTCGAAGACGTCGGCCAACTCGGATTATCACCGACACCGGGCTGGAACCCGGGATCTACCTTCTCTCCTCGGGCGGCTGCGGCCCCTGTGAGGCTGCACGCGCCAGACTGGAGCTACAGGTCGGGCCGGGCGGTTACACCGAGTTCACTTGGGACGACCACGCGGAGACCTTCCAGAGACTCCGGATCGTCGAGGTGCCCAGCACCCTGGTGGTGACGGGGAACGGGTTGGCGACGTGGCACAGCGGGGTCCCCAATCGCATCGTCGAAGGCGGCGGTCCTTGAATCGGCACTCCTGCACTCCTAGCGTGCCGACGATGACTGTCGGTTGTGCGCGCTGTGGTTCCCCGGCTTCGGTCCTGATGAGCTTCGCATATCAGGACGCCCAGGTCTGGCTGGACGACATCATCGACACGGTCGAACCCCATGGCTACCAGCTCTGCGCCGATCATGCCGACCGGATGACACCCCCGCAGGGGTGGACCCTCACCGACCGCAGGTCGGTCACCCGGCTGTTCGCCCCGGTCCAGGTGGCCTGAGATGGCCCTCGACCGCGACCTCCTCGACGCGGTCAGGGAACTGGATAGCCATGATCTGAGACGGCTCCAGATCCTCACCCGAGCCCAGCTAGAGAGGGATGGAGAGATCTCCGCGGGGAGCGAGCCTCGGGTCGGTCTACGCAGCCAGATGGTGCGGTGTGGGAAGCGGGGCTGCACCAAATGCCCCCACGGCCCGTATTGGTATGCCTACTGGACCGAGGACGGCAGACGGAGGAGCAGGTACGTCGGCAGGTTGCTCGACGAGGAGTCGTTGTCGTAGTCCTCACCCGCGACGTACTATGGACGGGCTGTCGATCATCCCCATCGAACCATGGATTGCCCTCGTTGTTCACAGGCTGAAGTCCTCGAGATAGACCACGTCTTACCCGACGGGATCGAGGTCCGATTCTTCTGGTGCCACTCCTGTGAGGAGAAGTGGTGGAACCGCCAGGGTGTGGACATCGATGTCGCCCAGGTCCTGGAGATAGTCCGGCAGAATCGGGAGTGACCAGACTCTGGGGGAGCCTGAAGAAGACCCCCACAATCCCGGTGCTGGTGGTCACGCTCACCTCGCTGGTGGTCCTCCTGGTGATGCAGCCCTGGTGGGTGCTGTCGCCGACCACCCCGACCGGCGGCGACATGGGGGCCCATGTCTTCGGCCCGGCCTTCCTCCGCGACCACCTCCTCCCCGAAGGTCGGGTAATGGGTTGGTCACAGGACTGGTTCGCCGGCTTCCCCGCCTTCTACTTCTACTTCCCACTGCCCTCCCTGGTCATCGTGGCCCTCGACCTGATCATCCCTTACGGTGCCGCCTTCAAAGTCGTGACCACCCTCGGGCTCCTCGGGCTGGCGCCGGCCATCTACTTCCACGGCCGGGCGGTGAATCTCAACAAGACGGTGGCCGTGGTGGCGGCCGGGGCGGCCCCGGTGTTCATCTTCTTCGAGAGCTTCTCGATCTACGGGGGGAACATGGCCTCCACCCTCGCCGGCGAGTTCTCCTTCGCCTGGTCCTTCTCCCTGTCCCTGGTCTACCTGGGCCTGCTGATCAAGGGGGTGGCCGACGACCGCCGGTACCTGAAGTGGGCCGCCCTCGCCCTGGCCGCCACCGCACTGACCCACGTGCTCACCACGATCGTGGCCATCTTCGCCTCACTGTTCGTCATGGGTTGGAAGAAAGGAGTGGCCCGCACCGTGGCGGTTTGGGGGTGGGGCTTCGCCATCGCCGCCTTCTGGGCCTTGCCCCTGGTGGCCCGAATCGGGTTGACCTCGGACATGGGCTGGAACCCTTTGACCCGGTGGGAGGAGATCTTCCCTGTGGAGGTGTGGCTGCTGTTGCCGCTGGCGATCCCCGGCGCGATCTGGGCGATGCGGGTCACCCGACGGGCCGGTCCGATGATCGGCGCCACTTTGCTCCCGGTGATCTACTTCCCTCTGCCCAACCTCCTACCCAACCTCTTTCCCGACCTGTTCGGTGGGGAGCGATGGAAGCTGTGGAACGGGCGTCTTCTGCCCTACTGGTATTTTGGCTTGGCTTTCTTCGCCGCGGTGGCATTGGGCGCGGCAGTGATGTGGATGTCGCGTCGCCTCCCCAGCAGGCTGTCGACCCATGTTCCCCGTTTGGTGATCCTCACCGGGACCGCGGTGGCCGCGGGACTGGTGGCGGTGTCCGCCAAGGTCCCCAACGGGGTGGCGGCGGCAATGGCGGTGGCGGTGGCCGGGGGCCTGATCCTCGCCCTCACCTTTTACCTGCCTTCGACGGTGAATACCCGCAACGTCCTCACACTCACCGCGGCCGCTCTCCTGGTGCTGGGGGCAGCTTCCAGTGTGACCTTCATCGACGGCTGGGCCCGGTGGAACTATGAGGGCTACGAGTCGAAGGAGCCCTGGCCCGAGTACGAGGCACTGATGGTCACCCTCGCCGGGCTCCCTGAAGGGAGGGTGATGTGGGAGAGCAACTCCGAGCTCAACAAGTACGGGACTCCGATGTCCCCGATGCTCATACCGTACTGGACCTTCGGATCGCACAAGTCGATGGAAGGGCTGTTCTTCGAGTCGTCGATCACCACTCCGTTCCACTTCATCAATCACTCGGAGATGTCGCACCGGCCGTCCAACCCGATCCCTGGACTTCGCTATCACACCTTCAACATGGAGCGCGGCCTGCGTCACATGGCGGTTTACGGGGTCGACTACTACGTCTCGTTCACCCCTGAGGCTGCCGAGAAGGCGCAGGGGATCGAGGGGTTCGAGCTGGTGGAAGTGACCGAGCCGTTCCACGTCTTCAGGATGCCCCACACCGAGCTGGTCGAGGTGGCCACCCACTTGCCTGGGGTCTACGACGTCCCCGAACGTGGGCTCCTCGCCTCTATGATCGGCTCCGACACCGTCACCGGCCCCGAGGGGCAGGTCCTGCCCTCCTTCCACGACCTGGCCCTCGACTGGTATGAGGACGTCGACAACATGCATCGATGGGTGGTGGCCGACGGCCCCGAAGCCTGGCCGCGGATTCAAGACCTCGACGACCTCCCCAACACCCCCCTCGCCGAGCCCAGAGACGTCTCCGACATCCTCGTCGACCACCACAGGATCTCGTTCACCACCGACGCGGTGGGCCAGCCACACCTGGTCAAGGTGTCCTATTTCCCCAACTGGAAGGCGACCGGCGCCGACGGGCCTTGGCGGGCGACCCCGTCGCTGATGGTGGTGGTCCCCACCCAGAGCGAGGTGGTCATCGAGTTCGTCGACACCTGGCCGGAGACAATGGGGAAAGTCCTAAGCGTGCTCGGAATCGCCGGGGTGGTGGCGGCCTCGATCATCTGGCGGAGGACTCGGAGCGCAGGATCCTCCGGATCCTGAACAGTCCCACCACGGTCCTCGGGACTCGGCGCACCAGGGAACTCCTTGCCGATCGCATCTCGGCGACCTCCACCGGAACCTCGACGATCTGGTAGCCGGCGCCCTCTGCCCGGACCACCAGCTCGGTGTCGAAGAGGTCCTGGTTGCTGACCACTTGGGGGGCGATGTCATCGACAAGGCGCCTCCGGAAGCCTTTCATTCCGTGAGTGTCGGAGACATGGGAACCGAGGATCCACCTGAGGAGCAGGTTGAAAACCCAGGTGGCCAGCCTCCTTATCGGCGGTCGCCGGTCGCGAGACTCGGGATCGCGTTTCGATGCGATCACCAGGTCGACTCCATCGGGTTGGGCGAGGACCTTGGTGAGGAAGTCGCCGGAGAAGTAGTCGATGTCGAAGTTGACCACCCAATCGCCATCCGAGTCGAGGAAGCCGTGACGCATCGCCGCCCCGTAGTCGGGCTCGGGGAGCGACACCACACGAACCGGAGTACCTGTGGCTACTGCCCGGGCCACCTCTGCAGTCCCGTCGCCGGATCCGTTCTCCACCAGGACGATCTCGGCGTCCGGGGCAGCGGCCACCACCACCTCCACCATTCGCGGGAGGGCGTCGGGAATGAACCCCGCCTCGTTGTAGACGGGGACGACAATCGAGACCGAACGGCTCACGGGTTGGCGATCTTAGGGATAGGTGGTGCCCTCCCCGCTGACCGTCCCCTTGTTACGGGAGACCGACGCCCAAGAAGACGCGGTGGGTTCCCGCGGATGGTGGTGAGCGGGCATCCCCTCGCCCTCCCCTCGTTGGGGGGTTCCCCCACTGTTCCCAGAGAGACAGTTGGCGGTCTTCGCTATTCGTCGGGTGACTGGCGCCTGGCGGGAAGCCGGGGGCATGCCCTTACACTCGGGCTCTCGATGAAACCCGAAGTCGTCTTCAAGGCGTATGACGTCCGGGGCCGCACCGACAACGGCGAGCTCGACGATCGGCTCTACGAGTTGGTCGGTTCCGGCCTCGTCTCGTTGGTGGGTGGGCCTGCCATCGCGGTGGGACGCGACTGCCGTCCCACTTCACGGGGCTTCTTCGAGTCGATGGCACGCGGGATTACCGCTGCAGGGGTCGACGTGATCGATCTCGGTGAGGTGCCTACCGACGCGGTCTACTTCTACTCGGGCCGCCACCAGGTGCCGGGTGCGATGATCACCGCCTCCCACAACCCTCCGCAGTACAACGGCATCAAGCTGTGCCGCCCCGGCGCCGCCCCGATCGGGGCCGATACAGGGCTCACCGAGATCCGGTCACATGTCGAGGCCGGCGAGCCGCTGGTCGCCGACTCCCCAGGTGCCGTGACCACCGTCGACGCCGTCGAGGGCTACGTCGACCACCTGTTCTCGATCGTCGACCCCGGTTTGATCGGCCCCTTGGCGGTGGCGGTGGACGGAGGCAACGGCATGGCCGGTGTCGCCATCCATCGTGTCTTCGATCGGATCTCCGCCACGCTCACCGGGCTCTACCTGGAGCTTGACGGCACCTTCCCCAATCATCCGGCAGACCCCTTGGTCCCGGAAAACCTCGTCGATCTCCAGGGGCTCATCCGGGGAGGCACCTACGACCTGGGCGTGGCCTTCGACGGTGACGCCGACCGGGCCTTCTTCCTCGACGACACCGGTGAGCCGCTGAGCGGGAGCACGGTCACCTCTCTGATCGCCCGCCGTCTCCTCGAAGAGCATCCCGGGTCGAAGGTGGTCCACAATTTGATCACCTCGAAGTCAGTCCCCGAGGTGGTGAGGGCGGCCGGAGGCACTCCGGTGCGTACCCGGGTGGGGCACAGCTACATCAAGACGGTGATGGCCGACACTGGAGCGGTCTTCGGGGGAGAGCACAGCGCCCACTTCTACTTCCGGGACAATTTCCGAGCCGACTCCGGGATGCTGGCCATGCTCTACCTGATGGCGATCGTCAGCGACTCCCCGGTCCCGGTGTCAGTGCTCCGACGCTCGGTGGAGCGCTATGCCTCCTCGGGTGAGATCAACTTCGAGGTGGACGACACCTCGACTGCCCTGGTCCGGGTGGAGGAGGTAGAAGGGGCCATCGAGGGCGCCGAGGTCGACCATCTCGATGGATTGACCGTCGACTTCGGAGCGGAATGGTTCAACCTGCGGCCGTCCAACACCGAGCCTCTGCTCCGGCTCAACGTCGAGGCGGCGACCACTGAAAGGGTGGCGGCCATCGTGGAGCGTGTCAGCCGAACGCTGGAGGAAAGATGAGTCTGATCGATGCCCTGCTCGCCGAGATCCTGGTATGCCCGGTGGACAAGGGCTCCCTGACCCAAGACGAGGCAGCTTCGAGACTGGTGTGCACCGTCTGCGGGCGGCGCTATCCGGTGAGGGACGGCATCCCGGTGATGCTGGTAGAGGAGGCCGAGGGAGGGCCCGATGACTGACATGCTCGAGCAGATCCGCTCGCTGCCCGACCAGCTTCGCTGGGCCGCCGAGCTTCGGCCCCGCCACATCGGAACCCATGCCGACGTGCTCTTCGCCGGTATGGGAGGTTCGGGGATCGCCGGCGACTACGCAGGAGCGGTGGCCGGGCCAACCGGGACCCGCGTCGCAGTGCACAAGGGCTACGGGCCGGTGCCGGCCTGGGCCATCAGGCAGCGGCCCCTGGTGGTCGCCGCCTCGTACTCGGGGAACACCGAGGAGACTCTCGACTTCGCCCTGTCGGCCTACGAGCAGGGTCTGCCCATCGCTGTCGTGACCACAGGCGGGGCCCTGGCCGAGATGGGGTCGAAGCGGTCGTGGCCGATGGTCGAGGTGCCTCCCGGCCTCCAGCCCAGGGCGGCGGCAGGCTACATGGTGGGCGCAGTGCTCAAACTCTTCGAGGCGGCACACGCAGTGGACGACCAGCGCTTCAACCTCCACGAGGCGGCCGACCTCGCCGAGACTGCCGCCGAGGAGGGCGGTGCCCGATGGGAGGAGGCACGGGCAATCGCCGACGGCCTGGCGGGGCGCATCGCGATCGTCTACGGGGGAGGGCCGGTGAGCTCGGTGGTGGCCCAGAGATGGAAGACCCAGATCAACGAGAACGCCAAGATGCCCGCCTGGTGGGCCCATCTCCCCGAACTCGACCACAACGAGATCACCGGGTGGGAAACCATGCCCGAGGTCACCTCCCAGCATCTGGGGATAGTCGCCCTCACCGACCGGAGCGACCACGACATGATCAAGCCCCGACTTGCCCACACTGCCCAACTGACCCAAGATGCCGTGCCCTGGGTGGGGCAGGTCAGGTCCGACGGATCGTCGATCCTGGCCCGACTGGTGTCGCTGACCGTGGTCGGAGACATGGTCTCCTGGATGCTTGCCGAGTCGGCCGGGGTCGACCCGGTGCCGGTGGCCACCATCGAGGGTCTCAAGAAGTTGCTCGCCGAGGAGAGAACACCGAGATGAACTATGACATCGCCAACCCGGGGTTAGCCGAGGAAGGAGCCCGCCGGCTGGCGTGGGCCGGCCGGCGCATGCCGGTGCTGAGAACAGTGCGGGAGCGTTTCAGCGCCGACAAGCCGCTCCAGGGTCATGTAGTGGCCGCATGCCTGCATGTCACCGCCGAGACCGCCAATCTGATGCTGGCGCTTCGTGACGGAGGGGCCGAGCCCCTGTTGTGCGCCTCCAACCCGCTATCGACACAGGACGATGTGGCCGCCGCTCTGGTAGCGGAGGGTATCCCGGTGTATGCGATCAGGGGTGAGGACTCGGACACCTACTACAAGCACATCAACACCGTGCTCGACTATGCCCCGGCCATAACCATGGACGACGGGGCCGACCTGGCCACCCTGCTCCACACCGACCGCCGCGATATCGAGGTGATCGGATCCACGGAGGAGACCACCACCGGTGTCATCAGGCTGAAGGCGATGCAGGCCGACGGAACCCTGCGGGTACCTGTGGTCGCGGTCAACGACTCGGCGACCAAGCACCTCTTCGACAACCGCTTCGGGACCGGCCAGTCCACCCTGGACGGGATCATCCGGGCATCCAACATCCTCCTTGCCGGTCTCAACGTGGTGATCGTCGGCTACGGCGACTGCGGTCGTGGCATCGCCGACCGGGCCGATGGAATGGGCGCCAAGGTGATCGTGGTCGAGGTCGACCCGGTGAGGGCGCTCTCTGCGGCGATGGAAGGTTTCCGGGTGATGACAGCCGAGCAGGCAGCCGCCCTCGGAGACGTGTTCATCACCGTCACCGGCAACAAGCATGTGCTCCGCCAGGAGCACTTCGAGAAGATGAAGGACGGATCCATCCTGGCCAACTCAGGTCATTTCGACATCGAGATAGACCTGGATGCCCTCAGGTCGATGGCCACCGCCCGACGCCCGGTGCGGGCCAATCTCGAAGAGTTCGACATGGCCGACGGGCGGAGGATCCTGTTGGCCGCTGAAGGGAGACTGGTCAACCTGGGTGCCGCCGAGGGTCACCCCGCCGACGTGATGGACATGTCCTTCTCCAACCAGGCTCTCGCCGCCGAATACCTGGTTGCCAACCGTGATCATCTGGAGCCGAGGATCTACACCCTCCCCCCAGAGATCGACGACATGGTGGCCTCGATCAAGTTGGAGCATCTGGGTGGATCGCTTGAGAAGCTCACCGACGAACAGGTGACCTACCTCAGTGGCTGGCAGGAGGGAACCGCTTAGCCTCGCTTCGCTCGGGGAACTTGGCTCCGCGGGCTGACTTCGCAGGAGGTGACTCCGGAGGTCACCGCCCACACCCGAACGACTCTCGGCCCGTAATTCGTACGCGAATCGGCCAAACTAGAGCTGCTCGGGCCGATGAACATACCTCCACTGAGGGGCCTCGTTCATCTGCGCTCGCGTAGCCGGGGCCGACTCCTCACACAACGAGGTTGGCTGCGGCGGCCAGCGCCACCGTGTCCGGCCCGAGGCTGGCGATAGCGGCTTCGAGGGTGGCTCCCGTGGTCACCACGTCGTCGATCACGATCACATGCTCGGGGCACAGGCCTCGCACCGGGAACCTGTCGACGTGACGATCGTGGTCACTGCCGGCGCGCCGTGCGGTGTGGAACGGCGGCTGGAGCAGGGATAGCACCGGGGCCCCAATCCGAGCGCCGAGAGCCCGGGCGAGCTCGGATGTCGGATCCACGCCGTAGCGAATTCGTCTCGACAGCGCCCGCGGCACCGGCACGACCGGGGCGGAGGGAAGTCTCTCGGCGAGGATGGCGGCGACGATGCTCGGATACCCCGGGATACCCCGGTACTTGAGATGGTGCATCAGGGTCTTTGCCGGTCCAGAATGCTCGAACGCCGCCACCAGACGGACCCCACCGCTGAGGATTCGCTCGGGCGCCGGGCGGAGCAGCGACATGCACCGGCCGCACAGCAGCCCCGGCCCGGGCCGCTGACACCCCTGACAGATCATGTCTCGACCGTACGTTCCACGAAAGCAGATGACCAGAGGCTCATCGGAGCGCCAGCGCCGGTCCCCTTCGAACGTAGGGAGACAGCCCGAACGCACTGAGGGCAAGGGGAACCCAGTTCCCTCACAGCGGGCCGAGGTTCGCGAAAACCTCCTGAACAGGCGTTCCAGTCTGGAGGGACATCTGCCGATAACTAGTCACCAGTGACATCAGTTCTCATCGTCGACGACGCCGAGCTCTTCCGCGAGGCCCTACGCGCCGCCTTCACCCAGGAGGGCTTCGACGTGGTTGGTGTAGCTGCCGACGCCATGACCGGGATCGACATGACCCGGGAGCACGAGCCCGATCTGGTCATGCTCGACCTCCTCATGCCGGGGATGTCCGGTCTCGAGGTGGTGGGCACCATCGTCAGGACCAGTCCCAGGACCCGGGTGGTTCTCCTCACCACCAGTGAGTCGGCCGAGGATCTCCTGTCCGCAGTCAAGGCCGGGGCCTCCGGCTACATGACCAAGGACACCCCACTTCCCCGGCTGGTTGCGGCCATGAACGACGTCCTCGATGGTGGCGCCGCAGTATCGCCGGCCATGGGGGGCAAGCTCTTCTCGGCCCTGCGCGACCTGCTACGACACAACGGCACCTCGGCGGCCCGGCGAACCGAGCTCACCGGCCGCGAGCTGGAGATCCTGGAGATGGTGGCCGGCGGCCTGACCTCGAGGGAGATCGCCGACAAGCTCTACATCTCAGAGAACACGGTCCGCAATCACGTGCGGAACATCCTCGACAAGCTGGGTCTCAACTCCCGGTTCGAGGCGGTCAACTGGGCCTACCGCGAAGGGCTGCTCAGCACACGCTGACCAAGGTCGACCTCGGGTCTATTCGGTCCCACCGGTAGAATCAGGCACTCAATGGCTCTGCTCCAGAAGGTTCTCCGCGCCGGCGAGGGCAAGACTCTCAGAGAGTTCGAGGCGATAGCGATCGCGGTCAACGAGGTCGAGCCCGAGGTCTCTGCCCTCGACGACTCCTCACTGGCAGCCAAGACTGGCGAGTTCCGAGCGCGCCTCGCCAACGGGGCCTCCCTGGACGACGTCAAGGTCGAGGCGTTCGCCGTGGTGCGGGAGACCGCCAGGAGGGTCCTCGGGGAACGCCATTACGACGTACAGGTGATCGGCGCCGCCGCGCTCCATCGGGGCATGGTCGCCGAGATGCGGACCGGTGAGGGCAAGACCCTGGTATCCACCATGCCGGCCTACCTCAACGCCCTCGCCGGCACTGGGGTGCACATGGTCACCGTCAACGACTACCTGGCCTCTCGCGACGCCGAGTGGATGGGCACCATCTACCGGTTCCTCGGCCTCACCGTGGGCCTGATCCAGAACAACATGCCCACCGAGCAGCGCCATCCGGCGTATGCCGCCGATATCACCTACGGGACCAACAACGAGTTCGGCTTTGACTACCTGCGGGACAACATGGCCATGTCGGGGCAGAACCGGGTGCAGCGGGGCCACCATTTCGCCATCGTCGACGAAGTCGACTCCATCCTGATCGACGAGGCGAGAACGCCGCTGATCATCTCGGGCGCAGTCTCCGATAGCGCCCGCTGGTACCGAGACTTCGCCAAGATCGCCCGCCGGCTCCAGCCCGAGGTCCATTATGTGGTCGACGAGAAGAAGCGACAGATCCTGACCACCGAGGAGGGTGTGGCCCGGGTCGAGCAGGTGCTGGGCATCGAGAACCTCTACGACCACGCCGCCGTCGACTTCGTCCACCATCTGGAGACGGCGCTCAAGGCCGAGGCCCTGTACAGGCGGGACGTCGACTATCTCCTCGATCACGGTGAGGTCAAGATCGTCGACGAGTTCACCGGGCGGGTGCTCGAGGGGCGCCGCTACTCGGAGGGGCTCCACCAGGCAATCGAAGCCAAGGAGGGGGTGGCGATCAAACAGGAGAACCAAACCCTGGCCACCATCACCCTGCAGAACTATTTCCGGCTCTACGACAAGCTGGCCGGCATGACTGGGACCGCCCAGACCGAGGCTGCCGAGCTGGCCCAGATCTACAAGCTGGAGGTGCTCGCCATCCCCACCAACAGGGATGTGGCCCGTCTCGACCAGGGTGATCTGGTCTACAAGGGCGAGGCTGGCAAGTTCGCTGCGGTGGTGGAAGACGTAAAGGAACGTCACCAGCGCGGCCAACCGGTCCTGCTGGGCACGGTCTCCATCGAGCGGTCCGAGATCCTCTCCCGCCTCCTCTCCAAGCAGGGGATCACCCACGAGGTGCTGAACGCCAAGCACCACGCCCGGGAGGCCGAGATCATCGCCCAGGCAGGACGACCTGGGGCGGTCACCGTGGCCACCAACATGGCGGGACGAGGCGTCGACATCAAGCTGGGAGGCAATCCCGAGGGAATGGCCCGCGCCGAGTTGAAGCGTCGCGGGGTCACCCTCGACGATCCCTCCTACGAGGAGCTGGAGAAGAAGCTGACCGAGGAGTTCGAGGAGCAGATCCGCCCCGACAAGCAGCTGGTCCTCGAGGCCGGGGGTCTTTACGTGATCGGCACCGAGCGCCACGAGTCGCGCCGGATCGACAACCAGCTGCGAGGGCGCTCGGGACGCCAGGGCGACCCCGGGGAGAGCCGGTTCTATCTCTCTCTCGAAGACGACCTGATGCGAAGGTTCCAGGGGGAGTGGGTGTCGTCGATCATGGAACGGCTGAAGCTCCCCGAGGACCAGCCCATCGAGGCAAAGATGGTGACCAAGTCGATCGAGCGGGCGCAGCGCCAGGTCGAGTCGCAGAACTTCGAGATCCGGAAGAACGTTCTCAAATATGACGAGGTGATGAACACCCAGCGGGAGAACATCTACCGCTGGCGGCGGAACATCCTCGAAGACATGTCGAGCGAGGACCTGATCGCCGACTGGATCGGCGAGGTGGTCACCGTCACCGTCGAGCAGGCCATCTCCGAGGAGTCATCCAGCAAGGACTGGGACTGGGAGGCCTTGAAGCAGGAGATGTCGCTCTACTACCCGACCGAGGTCGATGTCTCCGAGTTCGAGTCGCGCCTCTCGGTCGACGACGTCATCGACTTCGTCGTCGACGAGGCGCTGGCTGCATACGAGAGGAGGGCAGGAGAGTTGGGCCCCGAGGTGCTCAAGCAGGTGGAGAAGTCGGTGACCCTCTCGGTGATCGACAACAAGTGGCGGGAGCACCTCTCCGAGATGGACTACCTGCGAGCCGGGATCGGGCTGCGGGCGATGGGTCAGCGGGACCCGCTCGCCGAGTACCAGCGGGAGGCCTACGAGATGTTCACCGACATGGTGGACTCGATCAAACGGGACACCGTCCGCTACCTGTTCCACGTCGAGGTCGCCCAGCCCGAGAGCCAACCCCAGCGTGTCGAGGCGGCTCCTCCAGGTTCTTCGGGATCGCGCACTCCGGCGGTCTCCGACAAGATCGGCCGCAACGACCCATGCCCCTGTGGGAGCGGCAAGAAGTACAAGAGGTGCCACGGTGCGGCCTGACCGTGTCTCCCCGAGCCTCCGGGGGAGCGCGTTGATATCTCCTCGTCAACGGGGGCACCGGGAGCGGTCCGAGGTTTGAGCACCGAAGTCCAGGATCCGTATTCGCTTGCCGCCGACCTCAGATCCCGGCTCTCAGAGGCGCGGCGGTTCCTCGACTTGGAGGGGAAGGCGTCGGAGCTCGACGGGCTCCGGGAGCGGGCCTCTTCTCCCGACCTGTGGAACGACCCCGATGAGGCAAGGGCGGTCAGCCAGAAGCTGGCCCGGTACGAGTCGCTGTTCGACAAGGTGGACGGGTTGTCCTCCCAGATCGAAGACGCCGAAGTGCTCCTCGAATTGGCTGACGAGGCCAGCGACGCCTCCTCCCGGGCAGAGGCGGTGAGCAGTCTGGAGACGGTGGCTGGGGTCCTCGACCGACTCGAGCTGGAGTCTCTCTTCTTCGACGAGTACGACGAGACCGACGCCATCCTCAGCGTCCACGCCGGCGCCGGGGGAGTCGACGCCCAGGACTGGGCGGAGATGCTCGCCCGGATGTATCAGCGTTTCCTCGCCGACCAGGGGTTCTCGGTGACCGTAGAGGAGGTGACCGAAGGTGAGGAAGCCGGGATCAAGTCGGCCACCTTCACCGTCAAAGGTGACAATGCCTACGGAACCCTGGAGTCGGAGAGGGGTGTCCACCGGCTGGTGAGGATCAGCCCCTTCGATGCCAATGCCCGGCGACACACCAGCTTTGCCGGAGTCGATGTGGTTCCCGACCTAGGGGAGGCTGCCGAGGTGGAGATCGACGAAGAGGAGTTGCGTATCGATACCTACCGGTCGCAGGGAGCTGGCGGCCAGCATGTCAACACCTCGGATACCGCGGTGCGTATCACCCATCTCCCCACCGGAGTAGTCGTCCAGTGCCAGAACGAGCGCTCCCAGTTACAGAACAAGACGAGGGCGATGGCCATGCTCCGGGCCAAGCTCGCCGAGCGGGCCCGCTTGGAAAGGCTGGCGCACCTCGAGTCGATACGCGGGGAGCAGGGTGAGGCAGCTTGGGGACGTCAGGTGCGCAGCTACGTCCTCCAGCCGTATCAAATGGTCAAGGACCTCCGGACCGACCACGAGGTCGGAAACGTGCAGGGGGTGCTCGATGGTGATCTCCAGGGGTTCGTCGAGGCTTACCTGCGGTGGCGCCGCGCCCAACACGAAGTTGGCGGAGATTCCAGCTAGAACGGTGGCGGGCGTTAGCGTTCCAGGGTCAACGGTCCTGCCCTGCGCTCCGAGATGACCCCCCCGATCGAATGATCCGACTCGAAAACGTCACCAAGGTCTACGACGGCGGTACCGTCGCCGTCAACGACGTCTCCCTCGACATGCAGAAGGGGGAGTTCGTCTTCCTGGTGGGTGCCTCGGGATCGGGCAAATCGACGCTGATCCGCCTGCTCCTCCGAGACGAGCCGGTCACCCGGGGGAAGATCTGGGTGGCGGGCAAGGACATCACCACCCTCCCCAGGTGGAAGATCCCGTATCTGCGCCGCTCAGTGGGCACGGTGTTCCAGGACTACAAACTGCTCCCCAACAAGACGGTGAAGGAGAATGTGGCTTTCGCTCTCGAGGTCTTGGGGAGGCCCCAGTCGGTGATCGGCCCCCAGGTGGGCCAGGTGCTGGAGCTGGTCGGTCTCGCCGACAAGGGTGGGCGCTATCCCCGTCAGCTCTCCGGTGGCGAGCAGCAGCGGGTCTCGGTGGCACGGGCATTCGTCAATCGACCCCCGATCATGCTCTGTGACGAGCCCACCGGAAACCTCGACCCGAAGACGTCGGTGGGGATAATGAAGCTTCTCGACCGGATCAACCGCACCGGGACCACCATTGTCATGGCCACCCACGACCACGCCATCGTCGACGCCATGAAGCGCCGGGTGGTCGCCCTCGAAGACGGGAAGGTGACCCGCGACCAGCAGGCGGGCCGCTACGAGCAGTTGGTCGAAGAAGAGTGAGCCGGCTCGTCTTCCTCCTCAGGGAGGCCTTCTCCAGTCTCCGGCGCAATGCCCTGATCGTGGTTGGCGCGATCCTGGCGGTGTTCATCTCGCTTGCCCTGGCTTTCGGCGCCCTGGTGGTCAACGAAGTGCTCCGGCTCAACACCATCGCCTGGCAGGAGGGGGTCCACGTCATCGCCTTCCTTCGGGACGCCGGACAGAACAACCTCCCCGCCGACGCTCACCAGACCTTGCTGGCGGAGGTGGAGACCTGGGATGAGGTCCAAGGAGTGAGTTATGTGAGCAAGGCGGAGGCATGGGTCGAGTACCAGGAGATCTTCGCCAGCGAACCACAGATGCTGGAGATCGATCCCACGGTGCTTCCCGCATCGTTGCGGATCGAGCTGGTCGACGTAGCTTTCCACGAGTCGACCCGCTTCCGTCTCGAGCAGCAGCAGCAGGTGGTGCTCCGGGTTCGAACGGCGTCAGAGTCGATAGAGCAGCTGCAGAACCTGTCGAGCGTGCTCAACGTCCTCGGTCTCGGCCTGGCTGTGATCCTGGGCATGGCCGCTGTGGTGCTGATCGCCAACACCATTCGTCTCGCCATCTACGCCCGGCGGGACGAGGTGTCGATCATGAAGTTGGTCGGCGCCTCCAACTGGTATATCAGGGTGCCTTTCTTGCTCGAGGGTCTCATCGAGGGGGTGGTGGGCGCTTCCCTGGCGGTGTTCACTGTGTGGTTGGCATCCACCAACCTGGCCCGCGCCGGTCAGGGCTTCAGCCTCTTCCGCCTCGACGTGGCCCAACAATGGTTCTTCCGCTGGGGCCTGCTCTTCCTCATCTTCGGGGCCGTCGCCGGGGTGCTGGGGTCGTTGCTCGGGTTGAGCCGTTATCTCCGTGACTCTGACGGCACCGGGCCCGACGTCCCCAGGGGCTTCTAGCCGTGGGCTCGGCGGAGCCCGGGCGGGTCCAAGTCGTGGCGACCAATCGGCGGGCGAAGCGCAACTACACCATCGTCGACACCTTCGAAGCAGGGCTGGTCCTGGTCGGCTCGGAGGTCAAGTCGCTGCGGGCGGGGAAGATGGAGCTGAAGGACTCCTACGCCCAGGTCGACAGGGGAGAGGCGTTCCTCGTCGGGGCCCACATCTCCCCCTACGACTTCTCCCGTGAAGGCGGCCACGACCCGGAGAGGCCGAGGAAGCTGCTCTTGCACCGGAAGGAGATCGACCGGATCGGCGGTGCCCTTGCCGAGAAGGGTCTGACCCTGGTCCCGCTCCAGGTGTACTTCAAGGACGGAAGGGCCAAGGTCGAGTTGGGCCTGGCCAAAGGCAAGACCACCTACGACAAGCGTGAGACGTTGAAGCGACGCGATTCCGAACGTGAGATGGAGCGGGCCAGGTCCCACCGCCGACGTTGATCGGGTTCTCGGCGGCCGATCCCCGCACCAGGGCGAGAGCTTCCTCATGGGTGCCGCTCCCGTACCGGATCGCCGGCCGTGCCTAGGGAAGGATCCGCGCCGTAGCGAGTGCACCTTCAAACCCGGTAGAATGGTGGTCGCCCCTTGGGGGTGAAACGGTTTCGACGTTGAGTGTTGAGGCGTTGGAAGCGAGCCGGGGT
>CAZNDH010000016.1:0-43615 GCA_964571765.1 uncultured Acidimicrobiaceae bacterium | reverse complement strand
CTCCCGGTGGGCCAGCAACTGCTGCTCCAACTGATCGGTAGAGAAACTCCCCCGCCGTGAACTGATGTGGACCGACACTCAGTCCCTGAGGGTCTCCCCCGAGCGCCAAGACACTCCAACCCGGTGGTAATAGCCGGCGATGATCTCCACCGGCTCGAGCAGGGAGAGCTCGTCCCAGGGCGAGTCGAAGACCCGGACCTCGGCATCACCAGCCCAGACGTCGGCGACCTCGCCGTCGTAGCCCCGCATGGTGACCAGCTCGTCCATCGAGGCCGACCCATCCGACTCGATCGCCGGCCAATAGCGGTTGTGGAGCATGGGGTGGGCATTGACGAATCCCGGCACCGGCACCGGCCCGGTGAGGGTCACCACCGTCTCGGCGATCCTCCTACCGGCGACGGAGAGCGTCGCTCCGAAACGTCCCCCCGTCTCGAGACGGGGGCCGGCCCTCCCCACGGTCACCGGCCGGGTCATCCAGACCTCGCCGAGCTTCTTGGGATATCCCTGGTGGTACCCCCTGACCAATGCGAAGTCCTTGTCCACCCAGATGAAGGGGCTGCGGGACCAGACCCGGTCATCCCACCGGCACCGGATCACGGCGAAGCACTCCTTGTACTGGCTCCGCACCGGGTCCACCAGCTCGGCGAAGTTGTCACCGCAGCTCTGCCAGTCGGCCCAGATCAGCGCCACCGCCCCCGGGTCGTCCTCGGCGAGCTCCGCCCCCTCGGGGAGGAGCTCGGCCACCCGGTCGGGATCAGCGCGGTACTCCACGGTGATCATCTCCCCCGAGTAGTGCCACGGTGGAGCCGGGATCAGCGAGGAACGGCCCGAAGGTGTGCGGGGGAAGAGGAACCCGGACATCACAGGAAGGGGAGGTACTCGGTGATCTCCCAGTCGGTGGTCCACTTCTCGTAGCGGTCCCACTCGGCTCGCTTCACCGTGACGAAGCCGTCGACGAATGCCGGCCCGAACGCCTCGACCAGGTCGACATCGGCCTCCAGGGCGTCAAGGGCGTCCTTCAGAGAGGCGGGGACCACCACATCGGTGGATGCGTTCTCGATGCAGTCCAGGGTCTCCACCTCAGGAAGCCGATAACCCTTCTCGTAACCGAGGAGCCCGGCGGTGAGGACTGCGGCGATCGCCTGGTGCGGAGTCACCGAACCGTCGCCCACCCGGTGCTCCAGTCTGGTCGCCTGGCCACGTGCCGATGGGACCCGGACGGTGACCCCCCGATGGTCGTACCCCCAGTTGGCCCAGTACCCGCACAGCGAGCCCGGCTGGAGTCTCTTGTAGGAGTTGACCGTGGGCGCGAGCAGGGCAGTGAGACCGACGTGATGATGGAGCAGCCCGGCGATAACCGCCCGGGCGATATCGCTCAGGCCGTCCTCTGCCTCCTCGGAAGCGAACACGTTGTTCCCCTCCTCGTCGCGAATCGACAGGTTCACATGGGTTCCCGACCCTCCCCGGCCGTTGATCGGCTTACCCAGATAGGTGAGGAGGATCCCGTGTTTGGCGGCGATCTCCTTGGCCATCACCTTGAACAGGAAGGCGTCATCGGCCGCCTTGAGGGCATCGGTGTAGGCCAGGGTCAACTCGAACTGCCCGTTGTCGTACTCACTGTTCACCGATTCGAGCGGGAGACCCACCCGCCGCGCTGTCTCCATGATCTCGTCGATGGTTCCGGTGGGGTCGACCGCCATCCCCGTCCCGTACACATAAGCCCCGGGTGTCGATATTGGCCTCCACCCACCTTCCCCGTCGGGCTCGAAGAGGAACCCCTCCAACTCGATCCCAACCATCGGATTGAGCCCGTGGGCCTCCCATCGGCTGATCGCGTCCACCAGGCTGTGCCTCGGCGCCAGCGGTACCGGTCGGTCGAGACGTTTGATGTCGGGGATGACCACCGCGGTGTTCTTCTCCCAACCCTCCCGCACGCTCCCCGGGTCGAAAACCGCGTCGCAGTCGGGGAGCCCCTGCCAGAAGAAGCCTCCGTCGTGGGGGGTCATCTCCCGGTCGAAGCCCAGGGTGAACAGGGCAATGCAGTGGGCCGTCCCCTCCTCGGCCTTCTCACGGGGAAGGTACTTTCCGCGGGCCAACCCGAGGTGATCGGGCCAGAGGAGACGGAGACGGTCGTAGTTCACTTCTCTCCTGGTTCGATGTTGTCTGGATCGTAGATCCCGACAACTTCTCGCACACCCGGTGAGACGATTAGCTTGACACCAGATGACCGATCATCTCGAACCGGACCGGGCCACCCGAGCCGAGCTGACCCGCCTGGTCTCCGACTACCTCACCGACTGGTACGACCGAGCCGCCGAGATGGACGCCTCAGGTGCCGACCTCGACCCCGATACCGTCGAGATGCTGAGACAGCCTCCATCGGAGGAGGGGCGTCCCATCCACTCCATCCTGGGCGACGTCGAGGCGGCGGGCCGGGCCGGCATCCTCCATCCCTCTGGGGGCCACCTGTCCTACATCCCCAACGCCGGCCTCTACTCCTCGGCCTTGGGGGAGTTCCTCGCCGCCGGGCTCAACCGGTACACCGGTATCGCCGGGGCCGCCCCCGGCTTCTCGGCGATGGAGCATGGTGTGGTCGACTGGATGGCCTCCCTGTTCGAACTGGGCCCCGACGCTTCGGGACTCCTCCTCTCCGGCGGCTCGATGGCCAACTTCACCGCGGTGGTGACCGCCCGGACCTCGAGGCTCGGCGACGAGTTCACCAAGGGGACCATCTACGTCACCCCGCACACTCACCACTCGGTGGCCAAGGCGGCCCGGCTCGCCGGTTTCCGTGCCGATCAAATCGTCCCAATCAGCGTGGACGATGACCTCCGAATGGTTCCCGACTCGCTGGCCGAACAGGTGGCCGCCGACCGGACCGAAGGGAAGAGGCCGTTCATGGTGGTCGCCTCGGCGGGGACCACCGACACCGGGACCGTCGACCGGCTCGACCACGTCGCCTCGGTGGCTGAGGACGAGGGTCTCTGGCTACATGTCGACGGTGCCTACGGGGCCTTCTTCATCCTCACCGAGCGAGGCCAGGAGGTTCTCACCGGTATCGACCGAGCCGACTCCATCGCCCTCGACCCCCACAAGGGCCTCTCGATCCCCTTCGGTGTTGGTGCCCTGCTGGTTCGGGACGAAGCCGCTCTGGTCGACGCCCATCTCGGCAGAGGGGCCTACCTCCGCGACGAAGACCATTACCAGGGGATCCGGGATATCGCCTCCCTGGGACCCGAGCTGAGCCGACCCTTCCGCGGACTGGCGGTGTGGCTCCCCTTGCATCTCCACGGCGTGGCCCCATTCCGGATGGCGTTGGACACCACCCTCGATCTGGCCGAGCACGCCTACCGGCGGCTCAAGGGCATCCATGGGATAGACGCCGCCTGGCACCCCGACCTTTCCATCGTCGCCTTCCGCTTCGAGGACGACGACGTCGGCGGGGCCGCATTGGAGGCGGTCAACTCCGACCGCCGGGTCCACCTCAGCCCCACCATGGTGGGCGGGCGTTTCGTCCTCCGTCTCGCCATCCTCAACCGGCGGACGACCCGGGAGCACGTCGACCACGCCATCGACCTGATCGAGAAGTCCCTGGTCGGCTGAGCCGGACCGCTAGCAGATCTCGATGGGGAGGTGCTTGATGCCCCGGATGAAATTGGAGCGGAGACGATCGGGCTCGCCAACCCGGTACTCCCCCACCCGGGCCAGGAACTCCTCGAGGAACACCCTCACCTCCAGCCGGGCCAGCGACGCGCCGAGACAGACATGTCTCCCGGTGCCAAAGGTCACATGGGGGTTGGGATGACGGGTGATGTCGAACCGGTAGGGATCGGCGAAGACGTCGGCGTCGAAGTTCGCCGACGTGTACCAGATGACCACCCTGTCCCCGCTCTCGATGGGCACCCCGCGCAGTTCGGTGTCCGCGGCTGCGGTCCGCCGGAAGTGCATGGTCACCCCCGATGCCCGAAGGACCTCCTCGGTGGCCCGCTCGGATAGGCCGGATGGGTTCTCGCGGAACAGAGCGAGCTGGTCGGGATGATGCTGGAAGAAGGTGAGGGCATGGCTGATGGTGTGTCGTGTGGTCTCGTTGCCCGCCACCATGAGCAGGGTGAAGAAGTTCTTGAACTCGAGGTCGGTGAGCGGCTCACCGTCGGGCTCGGCGGTGAGCAAGGTGGTGATGATGTCGTCCCGGGGCCCCTTGCGTCGCTCCAGGGCGATCTCTTCGGCATAGCGGAACACCTCCAGGGCGGCCGGCGACCGGAACGGCAGGAGGCGCCACTCCTCGGTGTCGACCCGGTCGATGACCACCGGGGTGTATTCCGGGTCGGCGTTGGAGATCATCTGGTCGCCCCAGGCCACCATCTTCCCGGCGTCGGCCTCCGGTATCCCGAGGAGTCGGCACAACATCCGGATCGGCAACTCGCGGGCGATCTCGGTGACGAAGTCGAAACGTCCCAGCGGAAGCACCCCATCGAAGACCACCCCGACCAGTCGGCGGAAGGCGTCCTCGTAGGTGGACACCACCCTCGGGGTGAATCCGGGCTGGACCAGGCGGCGGAGTCGGGTGTGCTCCGGCGGGTCATGCTCCATCATCGAGCGCCGGGCTTCCAACTCGTCCTCGTCCATCTCCTCGATGCGGATTCCCCGGGATGCGGTGAAGCGGTGATAGTCCCGGCTCACCTCGATTACGTCGGCGTGCTTGGTGACTGCCCAGAACCCTGAGCCGTCGGGCTCCTCGAACCAGGAAACAGGCGCTTCATCACGGAGCCGTTGGAAGGTCCCATGGGGGAACCCCTCCACATAGGTGTCGTGTGAGGTGATGTCGGCGTGGGGATCGCCGGGAACCTGCTCGAGGAGGGTGGCTGCCATCACTGATGATCGAAGTTAGACCAAACCGGTCCGGGGCGGCGAGAAACCTGTCTCGAGCGGTGTACGTTCTGGTGGTTGTGGTTCAGCCCGATCGTCCTGAGGGCACACCGGTCCGGGGGAACGTATCCAGGTTGGGCGTTCTCGCCGCGATCGGCCTGGCCGGCGTCGGCCTCTTCGTCCTCGCCAGACTGACTACCGCCGACCCGCAGGCCACCGACACCACCGCACAGTTCGATCGACCGAGCACCACCGCACCCTTCTCGGTCTCCCAGATCGAGCAGGGCAACCCGCTCCAATTCGAGCTCTCCGCCTCGATCGGAAACCGCCGGGTGATCGCCACCACCAACCAGGGCGAACGGGTCTACCTGTTCACCGCACCGGACCACCTCACCAACTTCCACGGGGAGGGCCTGGAGACCTGGGTTTGGGAGCCCGGCGCCGCATGGGAACTGCAGGGCACCGGAATCGGGCCGGAGTATCAGGTGAGGAAGGTGATCCCCACCATCGACGGCTGGCTGGCGGCCGGCACCGGCATCGGGGCGGAGAACCAGGTGAGGACGATCTTTACCTATGACGGATGGCTGGCGGCCGGCACCGACCCGGCTTGGTCTACGGTGCACGTCTGGACGTCGATGAACGGCCTCATCTGGGAGGGGGCCGATCTGACCCAGCCCGACCACCCACTGGATGTCTGGCGGATCTCCATCCTGGACATGGGGGGCGATCGCTTCCTGGTGGCCACCGGGTCGCCTCGCGGCGACGACCGGGTGTGGCGCATCCTCGACGAAGCCTTCGACGAAGAGCAGTACGGATACTCGGTCCACCCCCGGGTTGGGGTGGTCCTCAACGTGCCACTGGGCATGCCAATTTCGGTGCGACCGCCCGAGGACTTCGGGTTGACCCGTGACGATCTGGAATCCGCAACGAGCGGGTTCGCACCCCCCTATTCCGTTGTCTGGCGTTCGGAGGATCGGCTCTCGTGGGAAAGGATCAACCTCGGCGAAGAGGTCTATGTCGATGAGCTGTACACCGGCCCGGATGGGCGCCCCTGGGCGATGGGAGATGGGAACGTTGTCGTCTTCGACGGCGACACCTGGGTGCTGGCAGGCACCGGTGAGAGAGCGCTGAGAGGGATCCAGCCCTGGCGCGATGGCTACGTGGCAGTGGGGTTTGCCCCCACCGGTGGCTGGGGGATACTCCGTTCCGGCGACCTCAAGGAATGGGAGTCGCTGGTGCCCAGCGACCTGTTCGCCACCCTCCAGTGGGAGTTGTACCCGGTGACGGTCCACGGTTCCCTGCTGGCCGCGGTGGCGGAAACCATCGAGTTCGTCAGTCCCCAGGTCTCGGTGGAACGGGACGGGTACCTGCTCACCGTGTCGGACTCCGAGGTGGTGGTGGGGCGTGAGGGCCAGATCCGTACCCGGATCGTCCGCCACTCCTCGACGCCTACCAACCACCTCGACGTCGATGCCCAGGAGGAGAGGGTGACCTTTCTCGACACCGAGACCGGCGACCCCCTGGTCACCTTCGGCTTTGACGAGCTCACCGCGTTGGGCAACCGGCTGTGGTGGAAACCCTCCGGGGGCCAACATCGGGTCCTGATGCCCCCGTTGGACGACCGACTGTGGCGGAAACCCTCCGGGGGCCAACATCGGGCGCTGGTGGTCACCGACGGGACGCGGTGGACGGTGCAAGACCTGGGGCCGATGGTCGGGGACGATGGTTTGGTGAGCACGGTCCACCTGGCCCCGGGGCATCTGGTCCTCACTGTGATGCGTGACCCTCAGCCGCTGCTCGGTCCCGGCGAGCCGACACTCGAGATCTGGACCGCACCGGTCCGGGCCCCGTAGGGGACGGGCGGGGTTACGTTGGGGTCACCGTGGTAGTCACCGGCGAGCCCGATCAGTCACCGCCGCGGCGACAGGTTTCTGCCCTCAGAGTGGCGTCGGGGGTCGGGGTGGCGATCGTGGCCCTGGCGGTCCTGGGCAACCTGACCAAGGTCGACCCGCCTGACGTGCCGCCGGACACCACCGTCCCCCTGGGCCAGCCCACAACCACCGCGGCGTTCACCGCTCAGGGAGAACCCCTCGACTTCGAGGTGGTCCTCACCCAGGAAGGGAGGGCAGCCCTGGGGCACGTGGTGCGCGACGGGGCCCACTACCTGTTCCTCTCCATGGGGAACGACGAGGAGGGATGGGCCTTGGGAGTGGAGACCCTGGTCTCCCCCGACGGGGTCACCTGGGAGAGCCGGGGAGTGGGCCTCACCGCTCCAATCCGAGTCGGGAGCGTCGTCGGGACCGATCACGGGTTCCTCACCCATCCCTACGGCCCTCACCGAGGGTCGATTGTCTTGTGGGAGTCCGATGACGGCATCGACTGGAAACCGGTCACCGTTCCTCTCGAGCCCGAGGAGACAGTCCATCTCTTGGCGGTGCACTCCAGTGGAGGGCTCCTCGTCCTCGTCGGCCAGGAGGGTGGCCACGGCGACACTGCCTGGGATGCGATCTCCAAGGCCATGAAGGCGCGGTACGAGGTCGACTCCGGGCACTTCGACTACCAGGACACCACGGAGGCCGGCGTGTACACGGTCACCTGGTGGGGACCCCTGGGGGTCCCCCTGGTCGTCACCAACACGCGTGAGCTGGGCATCGAACCCGACGAGCTGATCTCCCAACCCACCTCGCCTTCGCGGGTCACGGTCTGGTCTTCGTCGGACGGTGTCACCTGGCAGCGAACCCTCGTCCCCGAGCTGGATTGGATCGAGCAGGTGACTTCCGAACCCGGCGGGGGGATTCGGCTGGTGGGTCATTCGCGGAGTGGTCAGCTGATCTGGTTCTCCAGCACAGACGGGGAGTCTTGGGAAGACATGGGCCAGGCTCAGAGCTCCCTGCACAGCGTCAGGCACATCGGCAAGGGTTGGTGGGGGGTCTCGACGCACACCCCTGACCTGTTGTTCTCCACCGACATGGAGGAGTGGGAGAGCGTCGGTGTCAACCAACTCTTTGGAAGCAGCCGACCGTGGCACGTGTCCCAGATGACCGCCGACGAGACCTGGACGGCCGCAGTATTCACCTCCGATACAGGAAACTGGGCGTATATCGCTCCCGAGCCGATCGAGGTGGAGCGTTCGGGCCATGTGATGAGGGTCAACGAGTCTTCGTTGAATGTCACCAAGGCCGGGACCGACCGCATGGTCCTCTACGTGTCGCGATGGTCGACCTCGGCCGGCGACAGGGTCAGATACGAGCACGACACCCGATCGGTTGCGTTCGTCGACACCGATACCGGGGAGATCCTGATGACGTTCACTGTCGATGAGTTGGAGCAGATCGATAGAGACTTGGGAGTGGGCGTCTACCAGGGGGGCGACGTGATGAACGTCCTGGTGCTGTCGGAGGACCTCATCGAATGGACAGCCCAGGAGATATCTTTCGGTGGTGAGGACCGAGGGGCCTACCCGATGTCGCTGCAAGTCACCGACGGTCGCATCGTGATGGTGGTCGCCTGGTACCACCTCAAGAACCACCAGGAGTACGGCTTCGAGGTTCACAGCGCGCCGTTGCCTCGCGGTCGGTGACCTCTCGTGCATTGTTGGTATACCGTTGAGCCATGGGCGAGACGCGACGCATCCTCATCGAGGGCCACCCGGTGGCCGTGAACCTAGATGGCGAGCGCCTGGTTGCCGAGGACGGTCGTGAGGTGTTCGTCACCCATGCCCAACACCTGCCCCCGGTGGAACCGACCAAGATCCTCTGTGTCCACCTCAACTACCGGAGCCGGGTCGAGGAGTTCATGACCAGGCTCCCCGCCGCCCCGACCTATTTCCACAAGCCGACCACCGCCCTCAACAGCCATGGTGGCGAGGTGGTCCGCCCCCGTCGCTGCCAGTATCTCAACTTCGAGGGGGAGATTGCCATCGTCATCGGGAAGACCACCTTCGACATCTCACCGGCCGAAGCTGCCGACCACATCGCCGGCTACACCATCGCCAACGACTTCGGGCTCCACGACTTCCGCGACACCGACGCCGGCTCGATGCTCCGGGTGAAAGGCTCCGACACGTTGTGCCCCCTGGGCCCCGGCCTGGTCACCGACTGGGACTTCCGCCACAAGGAGATCCGTACCCTGGTCAACGGGGAGGTCCGTCAGAGGAGCAACACCTCCGAGATGGAGTGGGACATGCACTACCTGGTGGCCGACCTGGCGCGGACCATCACCCTGCTCCCCGGCGACGTCGTCCTCAGCGGCACTCCCGCCGGGTCTCGACCGGTGGAGCCGGGCGACGAGGTGACCGTCGCCGTCGAAGGGCTCGGCGAGCTCACCAACCGCGTGGTGGAGGGAGAACACGAGATCCGTTATGACTTTGGCGCCCAGCCCTCGCAGTCAGAGGAGGTGCTATCCACCGCTCTCGGTGGCGACTGGGAGTTCCGGGGGATACGCTCGCCCCAGGTACCACCCGCCACCGATGAGATGGAGGCCCACGGATGAGACCTCTGGTGGGGATCACCGGATGGAGGAGGACACTCGACACCCTCTACGGGCCTGATCGCCTCCACACCCTGTCCACCTACTACACCGACTCGGTGATCGCCGCCGGCATGGTGCCGCTGATATTCCCTGGCGGCCAGGGATCGGAGGCCGCCGAGCACCTTGTCGCCAAGGTCGACGGGGTCCTCCTCTCGGGGGGAGACGATCTCGACCCAGCCAGCTATGGCGAGGAGCCCACCGCCAGCAAGCACTACGACCGGGAGGTCGACCGCTTCGAGATCGCCGTGGTCGAGGCGGCCAGGGCCCAGGGCAAGCCGGTCCTCGCCATCTGCCGGGGGTTACAGCTCCTCAACGTCGCTCTGGGGGGGACCCTGAGGCAGGAGGTGACCGGGGATCCTGACGGGATACACCCACCCTTCACCCCGGAGACCACTCCGGAGGAGATGAACGCCCGCCGGCATGTGGTCCGCTTCGAAGAGGGCTCCACCCTGCGGGAGATATACCGGGCAGACGAGGCCAAGGTGAACACCCTGCATCACCAGGGGCTCGCCGAGCTGGCTCCCCAACTCGTAGTCGAAGCCCGGACCGAGGACGGCCTGATCGAGGGTGCCAGATGGCCGGGCGCGTGGTGGGCCCTGGGCGTCCAATGGCACCCCGAGCGGATGGACGGCGACCACCAGGAGGTCTTCGCCGCCTTCCGGGAGGCCATCACTCAATCGAGGAGCATCCCCACCGCCTGACCCTCGGAACACTCCTCCAGCACCGGGCAGTGCCGACACCACGGGCCGGCCCGCCGCTCCAGCGATCCCCCTTCATGCCAGGCGGTACGGAGGTCGGCAACCATCTCGGCGATCTCCCCGGCCACTTTCTCCACGGTGGCCTCGGTGGGCTGGGTGCGGTTGACGTCACCGGTCTTCACCGAGATCGCCTCGAGGCACATCGGGAGCTCGCCATGGGTCAGCGACCAGAGCAGTGCGTAGAAGCCCATCTGCTCTTTGGACTCACCGAGCCCCCCGGTCTTCCAGTCGACGAGACGCACCCCCTCCTGACCTTCCCGGTAGACCGCGTCCACCTTGCCCACCAGCTCAACGTCTTCACCGGCGTGGTGGTGCAACGACACCTCGGAGCCTTCGAACCCGGCGGTGGGCAGCCGGACAAAACGGTCGTAGAGAGCCCGCACCTCCTCGATCATCCCGTTGAGCGATGAAGGCTTGACCTCGAGACCGGCCATCTTGTAGTTCAGCGTGGAGTTCCCGATCTCCTCCCGGCAGACCTGGGCAAACTCCTCCCTCCGGATCGGACCGCTCTCCAGGTGACGATTGAACACCCTGTGTGCCAGGCTACCCACGAAGGCGGGCCGGGTGTCGGGGCCGTAGATCCCCCTGAGCTGGGCGCCGGCCTGATCCGGGCACCGTCTCCAGGCGACGAAGGTCGAAGCGGATATCCGCAAGGGATCACCCGGCGTCAGACGAGGCATCGCCAGTGGCATCGTCGGTCAGGGTATAAGCAAGCTCAGCCGAGATGAGGTTCTGTAACACTTCGATGGGCAACTACCATCCGCTGGCCTAGGACCCGGTCGGACCGGACGACCGTCCCCATGAAGAGAGACTTCCTGTTCCGCATTCACCCTTTGCTCGCGGCCGTCATCGTGGTGGGCGCCATCCTGGCGATGCTGGTCGGGCTGTACGGGCTCACCCGTTGGGTGTCTCGAGGCGAGGTGATGGGTCGGGTGGTCGCAGGTGACGCCCCCCTGGGAGGTCTCATCGAGGACGAGGCCCGGTCTGAGCTGCTCGCCCTCGAGGAACGGCATCTGGCCCGCCCCGCCCGATTCACCATCGAGGGTCGACCGGTAACCCTCGACCCGGTAGAGGCGGGCTTCGACCTCGACGAGGAGGCCATCCTCGAGCAGGCCATGGCCATTGGCCGCGAGGGAAACGCGGTGTACCAGTTCCTCTGGTGGCTCTCCCACATATTCCGGACCGAGGAGATACCGCTCACCGGATCGGTCGACGACGAGGCCCTCACCGCCATCTTCGATCGATGGGACGCCGAGGTCATCGCCAACCCGGCCAGCCTGGGAGCGGTGGTCATCGGCGACGGCATTCCACAGCCGGTGTATCCCGAGACCGGTGTGGGGGTCGATCGCCGGGCCTCGCGACCCCTGATCGAGACGGGCCTGCTTGCCATCGAACCCGAGAACCACGAGCTGCCCACCCAGGTGATCGTCCCCAGACTGAGTCCGGAGGACATCGACGCTGCGGTCGCCGAAGCCGTCGACCTCCTCGCCAGCCCGATCAGCCTGGTCTACGGGGGGCAGTCGGTGGTTTTCACACCCGACCAGCTGACCGAGGCCTACGTGGCGGTAACCGTCGCCGAGGGGACACCCCAAATCGTCCACACCTTTGACCCGGCGGTGGTCGACGCCTATCTGAGCCCGATCCGGGGGGACTACGAGGATGAGCCGGTCAACGCCGAGTTCCGCATCGTCGGTGACGAAATCTCCATCGTCCCCGGGAGGAGGGGGACCCGCATCGACGAAGGCGTGACCGCCCAGAAACTCCTCCAGGCCGGACGGACCAGCAGCCGTGTCGGGGTGCTCCCGGTGGTCGAGGCGGCCGACCCCGCGGTGACCACCCAACAGCTGGAATCACTGGGGGTCAAGCACCTGGTCAGTCAGTTCACCACCCACTACGCCTGCTGTCAGGACCGGGTGGTCAACATCCAACTGATGGCCGACGCCATCGACGGGGCGATCGTCCTCCCCGGCCAGGAGTTCAGCATCAACAACCACGTCGGTGAGCGCACCCTGGAGAAGGGCTATCTGCCCGCGGGAACCATCGTCGCCGGCCAACTGGTCGATACCGTCGGCGGCGGGGTGAGCCAGTTCGCCACCACCATGTACAACGCGGTGTTCTGGGGCGGCTACGAGGATGTGGAACATCGACCCCACTCTTTCTACTTCTCCCGGTACCCCGAGGGGATCGAGGCCACAGTCAACTGGAGAACACCCGACCTCGTCTTTCGCAACAACAGCCAGGGAGGAATCCTCATCGACACCCGGTACACCGGCACCTCGATCACCGTCCGCATCTTCGGCGACAACGACGGTCGAACCGTCAAGGGAGAACAGGTTCAAGGTCGGACCGTCATCCAGGTCGTGTCCGGGGGAGGGCCTGACGCCATCCACGTGGTGGGCATCGTCTCCGAGCGGACCAGCGAGACCGTTCCCCCACCGCCCCAGTACCAGACCAACCCGGCCTTCCCCCCCGAAAGGGTGGAGACCGTCCAGAGCGAACGGGCCGGATGGAGCGTGCGGGTCACTCGCCAGAGATTGCGAGGCGGCGTCGAGCTGATAGGCGAGGAGACATGGCCGGTCACCTACCTCCCCCAGGGGGCCATCTACGAGGTTCACCCCTGCAGGGTCCCCGGCCAGGAGCACACCTGCCCGACGACCACCACCATTCCTACGAGCACCACTACCACCACCGGGTCGAACGACGGCGGGTAGGAGCGCTACTCCTCCTCGTCGTAGAAGCGGAGGAAGCGTTGGGTGAGTTCGGTCACCCTGGCGGCCGACTCTGCATCCCACGACCCCTGTCGCCGCATCGTGACCTGGTTCTGTTGGACGAACACGTAGTCGATGCCCACACCAAGGTCGAAGAGTCGCTCGGCGAGGATACCGGGGACACCTCTCCCGGGGGTGTCAGGGGTGATCGCCTCGCCATCCTGTCCGGTGAAGCTCCGATCTGTGTCGACGATGATGACCTCGCCCACCTCGGTCACCGCCCTGATCTCGACGTCCTGGCCCATGGCGGGATCGTAACCCCCGAGCTCAGCCGCCGAGCAGCCCGGTGGGCTCGCCCACCCGGTGCACCTTGACCAGATTGGTCGAGGCCCGCACGTTGGGAGGCACTCCCGCCACCATGACGACCGTCTCGTCGTGCTCGACCACACCCGCCTCCTCGAGGAGGCCTGCCGCAGAGGCCATCTCCTCGTCGGTCGAAGCCTGTCTGGCGAACCGGCGGGGCACCACACCCCAGAGCAGAGCCATCCGGTTGAGGGTCGACTCGGCGGGGGTGAAGGCCACCACCTTCTGCTCCGGGCGGTACTTGGAGATGAGCCGGGCAGTGTTCCCGCTCTCGGTGAAGGCCACGATCACCCGGGCCCCGACGTTGAGGGCGATCTGGGTGGCAGCCTGAGCAACCGCCGAGGCCACCTGGTTGGCGTCGCCGACGAACTCCACCGGGTGGACCCCCCGGCCGGAGAGGGTTCCCTCCTCCACCGTGTGGCATATGCGCGCCATGGCCCTCACCGTTTCCACGGGGTACTGGCCAACCGCGGTCTCACCTGAGAGCATCACCGCGTCGGTGCCCGCCATAACCGCGTTGGCCACGTCGGTGACCTCGGCCCGGGTGGGGCGCGGGCTGTGGGTCATCGACTCCAGCATCTCGGTGGCGGTCACCGTCACCCGGCCGGCGCCATTGGCCCGGTCGAGGATGTCGGTCTGGATCAGTGGCAGTCGCTCCAGGGGTACCTGGACTCCCAGGTCGCCCCGGGCCACCATCACCCCGAAGGAGACCTCGATGATCTCGTCGAGGTTGTCGAGGGCCCGGGCCAGCTCGATCTTGGAGATCACCGGAGCACCCCCTGCCAGCTCGGCCACCGCGGCCACGTCATCAGCGGTGCGGACGAATGAGGCGGCCACATAGTCCACCCCCCACTCCCGCCCCAGGGCCAGGTCGGTCTCATCCTTGGGGGTGACGTTGCCCATGTTGAGGACGCTGTCGGGGAAGGAGATCCCCTTGTGGTCGCCGAGGGTCCCGGGAACCAGGACCCGCGCCTTCAGTGAGGAGTCCCCCGCCTCGACGACCTCGAGGACGATGAGACCGTCGGCCAGGATCACCCGATGGCCCGGCTCGACGTCCTCGAGAATGTCGGCATGTCCCACCGGTATCACCCCGGGCCCACCCTCCCAGGCCTCACCGACCAGATCGACCACGTGGTCGAGCTCGAGCACGATCTCCCCAGAGGGGAACACCCCCACTCTCAGTTTGGGTCCCTGGATGTCCTGCATCACCGCCACCGGGCGCCCCGCCTCCCGGGAGGCCTCCCGAACCCACCGGCACATCTGCTGGTGAACCTCGGTGGTGCCGTGAGAGAAGTTGATCCGGGCGACGTCCATGCCCGCGTCCACCAGGGCAGCCACCGCCTCGTGACTGGCCACTGCGGGCCCCAGGGTGGCGATGATCTTGGTCTGGCGCTGCACCGGGACAAGGTAGCCAGGTGGATGCGTCCCGATGCGGCTACCCGGTGAGGGCTTCCCTGATCAACTCGTTGACCAGGCGGGGGTCGGCCCTACCTCTGGTCTCCCGCATCACCTGTCCCACCAGGAAGCCGACCACCTTCTCCTCGGCGGCCTCCCGGTACCTGCCGACCGCATCGGGGTTGGACCCGATCACCTGCCCCACCACCTCGTCCAGTGCGGCCCGGTCGGAGACCTGGATCAGATCGCGAGCCTGGGCCACTCCCGAGGGGGTGCCTTCTCCGTCGATGACCCCCTCGAGCACCTCCTTGGCCGCGGTGGCCGACACCACCCCGTCCTCCACCATGGCCACCAACTGGGCAAGGTGGGTTCCGGTGAGGCTCGACGACGCCGGGTCGAGTCCGCGGCGACGGAGGCCGGCGGTCACCTCACCGGTCACCCAGTTGGCCGCGGCGACCGGTGGAGCGCCCTGGGCTATCGCCTCGTCGAACAGCCGGCGCAGGTCCGTGGTGGCGGCGGCGAGCACCCCGGACTGACGGGGGTCCAGCCCCATTCCGGTGTATCTGGCGCGGCGCGCCTCTGGCAGCTCGGGGAGTCGGGAGCGGACCGACTCCACCCAGACGGCGTCGAGGGCCATTGGCACCAGGTCGGGCTCGGTGAAGTACCGGTAGTCCGACGAGCCTTCCTTGCCCCGCATCGAATGGGTCACTCCGGACTCCTCGTCCCAGTGACGGGTCTCTTGGACCAGGGTCTCACCCTTCTCCAGAACGGCGACCTGACGGTTGATCTCGAAGTCGATGGCACGCTCCAGGGAGCGGAAGGAGTTCATGTTCTTGATCTCCACCTTGGTCCCCAAGGGATCGCTCCCCAACGGCCTGACCGAGACGTTGGCGTCGAAGCGGATCGATCCCTCCTCGAGTCTGGCGTCGGATACCCCGAGCTCGGCCACGATGGACCGGAGCTCCTGGGCATAGACCCGGGCCTGGGCGGCACTGCGCAGATCCGGTCGGGAGACGATCTCCACCAGGGGTACCCCGGAGCGATTGAAGTCGAGGAGCGTGGCCGAGGCCGAATGGATCCTCCCCCCCACACCGACATGGCTCGACTTGCCGGTGTCCTCTTCCATATGGGCCCGCTCGATGCCGACACGGCTGGTCGCTCCGTCATGTGTCACGTCGAGGTAGCCGTCCCGGCATACCGGCACGTCGAACTGGGAGATCTGGTAGTTCTTGGGAAGGTCGGCGTAGAAGTAGTTCTTGCGGTGAAACACCGATCGGGGCGACACCTCGCAGGCCAGGGCAAGGCCGATCGCCATGATGTCCTCGATCGCCTTGCGGTTGGTAACCGGGAGTGCGCCGGGCAGACCGAGGCACACCGGACACACGTTGGTGTTGGGATTGGCCCCGAAGTCGACGGCGCAACCGCAGAACATCTTCGACCGGGTGGACAGCTCGACGTGGGTCTCGACCCCGATCACCGGCTCCCAGCTCAACCGGCCACCACCGGTATCTGGGGCCGGCGGCCAAACCCGGCGAGACGCTCCACCTCGGCGGCTACCCGGAACATGACAGTCTCTCCCAACGCGGGGGCCATCACCTGGAAACCGATGGGCAGACCGTCGCCGTCGAGGCCAATGGGCACCGAGATGGCGGGGTCACCTGCCAGGTTGGCGGGAATGGTGCAGATGTCGGAGAGGTACATCGCCAACGGGTCGGCGGTACGGGCGCCGGCGGCGAAGGCCACCGTCGGGCTGGTCGGGGAGACCAGGACATCGACCTCCGAATAGACCCTGGCGAGGTCATGTCTGATGGCTGCCCGTACCCTCTGCGCCTGCCCGTAGAAGGCGTCGTAGTAGCCGGCGGAGAGGGCGTATGTGCCGAGCAGAATCCTCCGGGTGACCTCGGGCCCGAACCCCTCGGCCCGGGTACGGGCCATGAGCGACTCCGTGGTGTCCCCGTCGACCCGGAGCCCGTAGCGGACCCCGTCGAAGCGGGCCAGGTTGGCCGAGGCCTCGGCAGGGGCGATCAGGTAATAGGCGGAGAGTGCGATCTCGAAGGAGGGAAGGGAGACCTCGACCACCTCGGCTCCCGACCTGGCCAGGCTCTCCACCATGGCGGTGACCGCCGACTCGACGCCCGGCTCGTAGCCCTCGCCGGCGAGCTCCTCGACCACCCCGATCTTGAGCCGGCCGACGCCGGTGCTCAGCTCTGCCCGGGGGTCGGGGTAATCGCCGGCATAGGAGGTCGAGTCGGCCGGGTCGTGGCCCCAGATGGTCTCCAGCACCAGAGCGGCATCCTCGATGGTACGGGCCAGCGGGCCGATCTGGTCGAGAGAGGAGGCGAAGGCGATCAGCCCGTAGCGGCTCACCGTCCCGTACGTCGGTTTGAGGCCCACGGTCCCGGTGAGGGCCGCTGGCTGGCGGATCGACCCGCCGGTGTCGGAGCCGAGGGCGGCCAACGCCGACCCCACCGCCACCGCGGCCGCCGACCCACCCGACGACCCCCCGGGGATGCGGCTTATGTCCCATGGGTTGAAGCTGGGCCCGTACGCCGAGTTCTCGGTCGAGGAGCCCATGGCGAACTCGTCGAGGTTGGTCTTCCCCACCAGTACCGCCCCACCCCGGCGCAGCCGGCCGACCACGGTGGCGTCATAAGGAGGGTGATAGCCGGAGAGGATCTGTGATGAGGCTGTGGTTTCGAGGCCTCTGGTGCACAGATTGTCCTTCAAGGCGATGGGGATGCCGTGGAGCGGCCCCCGGTCGAGACCTGCGGCCAACTCGGTGTCGGCCCTTGCCGCGGACTCCATGGCCCCTTCGTGGTCGATGGTCAGGTAGGCGTGGATCTGGCTCTCGGTGCGATGGGCCGTGTCGAGGACCGACTCGAGCAGGGATGCGGCGGTGATCTCCCCGCTGCGCAGCATCACCCCCGCCTCGGTGATGGTGGGGGTGGTCATGTCCCCAGCGCCGGAGGCACCACGAAGTAGCCGTCGCGGGCCTCGGGGGCCGCGGCGAGCACCTCGTCACGGTCGAGGGACGGCGTGACCTCGTCCTCCCGGAAGACGTTTTCCAGGCTCAGCCCATGGGAGGTCTCCACTTCGGGCTCACCTTGCAGGGTCTGCACCCTGGCAGCATGTTCCAGGATCAACCCCAGCTGGGCACGATAGGTGTCCAGTTCCTGGTCGGAGAGGTCGAGCCGGGCGAGACGGGCAACATGGGCGATGTCGATTTCAACGGGCATCGGGGGGGATTGTATTGCCGGCGCCGACGGCTCACTCCCCCTAGACCTAGACTCGGGGAGCCTGATGTCTGCCCCGGTCGGCGCCTGTCTCACCCTCGCCGACATCTCCGGGTACACCCGGTACCTGGCCGGTGTCGAGCTCGACCACGCCCAAGACATCCTCGCCGACCTCCTCGGGACGGTCGTCGATGCCTTCCGGCCCACGTTCACCCTCTCCAAGCTGGAGGGCGATGCGGTGTTCCTCTACCGGTTCGACGAAGCGGTCGATGGATCGGTTCTCCTCGACGTCATCGAGGGTGCCTACTTCGCCTTCCAAAGGAGGTTGGTGTCGATTCGACAGGCCTCGCTCTGCGAGTGCCAGGCGTGTGTGATGATCGGCGAACTCAACTTGAAGGTCGTGGCCCACTACGGGGAGGTCGTCGAGCAGACCATGGTCGGGGTGACAGAGTTGGTCGGGTCCGACGTGGTCGTGGTCCACCGCATGCTCAAGAACGAGGTGTCCATCCCCGCATATGCCTTCATCACCGACCGGTGCATCGAGCTCTCGTCGCTGGACCCCGAGGCCTTGGGGATGGCCCGCCATACCGAGAGCTACCAGCACATCGGAGAGGTGACGGGTTGGGTACACGACCTTCAACGCGCCTGGTCGGAGATGATGGAGAGGAACCGGGTCTACGTCGGCGATGACGACGCGGTGATGTCGTTCCAGGCCTTCTTCCCCGCGCCACCCCAGCTGGTCTGGGAGCACATCTCGGTTCCGACGTTGCGGGTCCTGTGGAACACCGGGCTCGACCGGCTCGACCAGCTGGACCCAGCCGGCCGACGGCGGACGGGCACCCTCAACCACTGCATGCACGGACAGGACGTGATACTCCAGGAGTTCGTCGACTGGCAACCCCCCCGGTACTTCACCTCCCGATTCACTCTGCCCGACGGGATGGTGTCGGTCATGACCCAGGAGGTCGAGCCCGTCGACGGAGGCTCGGTGCTCTACGAGAGGCTCGCCCCGCCAGACAACGAGGACGAACTCCAATTCATCGAGTCGCTTCGCCCCGCTTACGAGGAGAATCATCGACGCGAAGTCGAGACCCTCACCACGCTCCTTGCCAGGGCTGTGGAGGAGAGGGCAGCCGTATCCGAGCCACCACTACCCCAGTCGAACGAGGGCGTCCGCCTGGGCACCGCGGTCCGTAGCGGTTGAACCGTCAGTCGGGGTCGGGTGTCACCTCGGCCAACTGGCCGCTGGTCACCTGGTAGACGAAGCCCCGGATGTGATCCTTGTCCCGAATGAACGGGCTCATCATCAGGCTGCGGATCGACTGGGCTACGTCGCGGTACGGGTCTTCGAAGGCCCCAAGGGCCCAGTTCGGCTTGACGCCCACCTCCTCCTCGAGCCCGGCCTCGAAGGCGGCCTCGTCGACCTGTTCCAGACCGCAGTCGGTGTGGTGGACGAGGATCACCTCCCGGGTGCCCAAGAACCGCTGGGACAGGCACAGGGATCGGATCACGTCGTCGGTGATGATCCCCCCGGCGTTGCGGATGATGTGGGCCTCACCGTTCTCCAGGCCGAGGATCTCGAATATGTCCATCCTCGAGTCCATGCAGGCCACCACCGCCAGCTGCCTGGTGGGCGCCACCTGAAGGCCGGCGCTTTCGAAACCGGCGGCCTGGGCCGCGTTGTTGGCCAACAACTCGTCGGCGTTGGGTTGGAAGGTCAAGACCCACCCATCGTAAGGGTCACCGACCCCATTCCATTGCCTGGAGCGCCTGGGCCAGGGCCTTGTAGGCCCATTCGAGGTCATCGAGGGCCACCGACTCCCCCGGCTTGTGGGCCAGCGCGGTCTCCCCGGGACCGAAGTTGATCGCCGGCACCCCCCGTTGAGCCAGCTGTGCCACGTCGGTCCAGCCCTGTTTGTGCGAAACCTTCCCTCCGGCCACCTCGGCCAGGACAGAGAACATCGGATGGCCCATCGCCGGGTAGGCCGCCGGTGCGGCGTCGGTCACCTCGAAGCCGTCCGCCTCAGAACAGACCTCGGCCAGGTGTGCGATCGCCTCGGGCATGGTGCGATCGGGGGAGTAGCGGTAGTTGATGTTGAGCTCGAATCGGGCGGGAATGACGTTGTTGGCCACTCCCCCCTCCGCTCTGGTGACCGAGATGACCTCCTTGAACTGGAGGCCTTCGATGGGGTGGACCTCGGGCCGGAGCGAGTCCATTCTGGTGAGGAACCTGCCGGCGCGGGTGATGGCGTTGACCCCGGCCCAGGGACGAGCGGAATGGGCGGCCTCACCCTCGAACCACACCAGTGCGTTTATCGAGCCCTGGCAGCCGGCGTGGACCTCTCGATTGGTCGGCTCCAAGACGACCGCCGCCTCAGCCTCGACCAGAGCTGGGAAGTGGTCGAGGATCGCCGCCAGCTGGTTGCGGGCCAAGGACCCTTCCTCACCGGCGTAGAACACCCCGACCAGGTGCTGGGTCCCCAGGTCCTCCAGCAAGTGGATCATCACCGCCAAGCCGCCTTTCATGTCGGAGGCGCCGAGACCGTGGAGCCTCCCGGCTTCGATCCGCGCCCCGACATTCCCCTGGAGCGGGACGGTGTCGGTGTGACCCACGAGAAGGACCTTTCCTCTCTCCGGCAAGCCCACCACCACCGAATCCTCTATCAGGGTGACCGGTGCCTGCTCTCCGAGTCTGGTGGCGATGGCGGCTTGAATCTCCTGTTCCTGACCGGTCTGTGAGGGAATCTCAACCAGCCAGGCCAGGGTGTCGGCCAGTGTCACTCAGCCGGCCAATCGGGCCGCGGTGAGGAAGACCTTGGGATCGGGATAGTCCTCGCAGTAGTTGTAGACGTATGCCACCCGGATCATGCCGGTGGAATCGACCACGAATTCGCCGGACTGCATCCACGGGTCGTCGACCAGGTTGTTGCCCTCCGCACGGCGCTGCTCCTGGAAGGCGGCCCCGGTGTCGGCTCCCAGGTCGCAGTACTCGGCCGGAGCGTCGTAGAGGACCTGCTCCACCGACCAATGGCCCAGGCCGAAGCCGCGATGGGCGGTGTAGCCGGGGTCGGCGAGTACCTCCACGTTCAGCAGGTTGCGTTCCACGTAGGCGGCCACCCGCTCCGGTTCGCCGGGAGCGACTACCACCACCCGCAAGCCGGCCGCTCTGTAGTCGTCGACCTCGGAGACGAGACGGCGGGCCCGCTCCCGGCCGCACCCGCAACCGAGATGACGCCAGAGGAGCATCAGGGTCGGGCCCTCCTCCCACATGGCGGACAGCTGCGCCTCGGCACCATTCGTGTCGAGCAGGGTGACGTGGGGAGCGGCGTCCCCCCTCCTCAGTGGGCGGCCTTCGATGGTGGGCCCCGCCAGCCAGCCTTGCATCCACCGGTTCTCGGCCGACATCACCAGGGCCATCACATCACGATCCGCCATGGCGGAACCCTAACCCGCCCCCGACGCGGTCGGAGCCGCGCCGCGGGCTAGCCTCAAAATCCTTGACCAGCGCATCGGCCACCGGCATCGCCACCTTCTCCGGGGACAAGATCCTCGACGTGTGGTATCCCGACCCGACCTCGACCGACGCCACACCGGTGGCCGATCTCGAGGGAACAGACTCGGCCCGTGGGGTGGTACGCAAGATGGTGACCACCACGATCAACGACATCACCCTCCCCCCTTCGCGACCTCAGGATGCCTACCTCCGACTCCATCTCCTCTCCCACCGCCTCTACCGGCCCCACGAGATCAACCTCGACGGGATATTCGGCGTCCTCAACAACGTGGTGTGGACCACCCAGGGGCCCTGCGACACCGATGGCTTCGCCCTGACCCGGGCTCGGCTGATCACCGAAGGCCGCACCCCGGCGGTGACCGCGGTCGACAAGTTCCCCCGGATGACCGACTACGTGATCCCCAACGGGGTACGCATCGCCGATGCCGATCGGGTCCGCCTCGGGGCATACCTCGGCGAGGGGACCACCGTGATGCACGAGGGTTTCGTCAACTTCAACGCCGGCACCCTGGGCAAGTCGATGGTTGAGGGGAGGATCAGCTCCGGTGTCCTGGTCGGTGACGGCAGCGACATCGGCGGTGGCGCCTCGATCATGGGCACTCTGTCCGGGGGCGGTGCCGAGGTCATCAGCATCGGGAGGAACTGCCTGCTGGGGGCCAACTCCGGGATAGGCATCTCACTGGGCGACGAATGTGTGGTCGAGGCGGGTCTCTATGTCACCGCGGGCACGGTGATCACCCTCCCCGACGGCGAGACCGCGAAAGGCCGTGAGGTGTCGGGCATCTCCAACATGCTGTTCCGTCGCAACTCCGTGACCGGCGCCGTCGAGGCCCTCCCCCGCCTCGGGGACTGGGGCGGCCTCAACGAGGCGCTACACACCAACTGACAAGGCCGGTCAGGGGCGAAACGGCGGTGATCGGCACGACTGAAACGACAGGCGAGGTATGTTCGCCCCAATGACCAGATTCGTCATCGACTGCGACGTGGCGATCCGTCTCGCCAGGGAGGACTACCAGGTCCCCGATGGCCACGAGCTGTTGGCTCCCACCCTTCTCCGCTCACAGGTTCTGTCAACCCTCCACGAAGCGGCCCACCGTGGCGAGATGACCGCCGACGAGGCAAGGGATCTGCTCACCCGCATTCAAAGGATGCCGATCCGCCTCCTCGGTGACGCCGTCCTCCGCAATGTCGCCTGGAAGGTCGCCGACACGCTCGGATGGGACGGGACCTACGACGCCGAGTACGTCGCCCTCACCCAGCTTCAGGCCGACGCGCTGGTCACCCTGGATCGGGATCTGGCGCGTCAGGTCGAGGGAGTCGTCCCCACTGCCCCGATCGAGGCCCTCCGCACCGGGTGACCATCCCAGTCAGGGTCACGCATGTCCCGTCTGGGCACACACCCGGGTCGTCACTACGGTTTCCCGGTGCCCTACCGGCTGATCTACATCGGGCTGGGGTTGGTCGGCGTCGCCGCCATCGTCCTCGGTATCGTCTTCGCCACAGAAGGCGATCCGATCGAGCTGTCCGGCGCCCTGGTCTCGGTCTCGCCCCAGCCCGGGGACCTGGTGCCCCCGCAGACGGTCCTCGAGATCGTCCTCCCCGTCGGCTACTCGGCGGAGATCTTCGTCGACGGGTGGCCGATCACAGACGCCACCTTCGTCGAAGCCACCGGGGTGTATCGCTGGTCGCCTTCCCCGTCGCATCCCAGCATCCAGAACTGGACCCCGGGCGAGCACACGGTGCGGATCGTCTGGGACACCTACACGGGGCTCCCCGACCCCGGTTCCTTCGAGTGGACTTTCCGCGTCGGCTGAGCGGTGGTGAGGAGACGAATCCGTCCCACCAGGACTCCTGGTGGTTTCGCCCCGTCCGGGAAGGGCGACCACCTGGGGTGGCAGCTCTCCCGGTTAAGGTCGACGCATGGAGAAGTCGTCGCATCTGTCAGCCGGCTGGTTCCCTGCCCCGGAGAAGCACTTCACCGGCCAGGTGTCGATAGCCCCCCTCGGAGATCCCGGTGAGGGGATCAAGGTCTCGGCCGTCCGGTTCTCCGCTGGTGCCCGCACCGACTGGCACTCGCATCCCTGGGGCCAGGTCCTCCACGTGGTCGCCGGAAGAGGCCATGTTGTCACCGCCGACGGCACCCGTGCCGAGGTCGAGGAGGGCGACACCGTAACCACCCCGCCGGGGGAGGTCCACTGGCACGGGGCGGCACCCGACACTTCCATGACACACCTCTCCATCATCTCGGGGGACGCCGGGTGGCGGGAGAAGGTGACCGAGGACGAGTACCTCGGCTGACCCGGTTCGGTCAGACCGACGGAAGAGCTTGGAGACCCTCGTCGAGGACCCTCCGGAAGGTAGAGGCGTCGATGATGGGAATCCCCAACTCCTCGGCCTTGCGGCTCTTCGACGCACCCGGCGACTCACCCACCACCAGAGCCGTGGTCCTCGACGACACCGACCCGGTGACCTTGCCCCCACGGGCTTCCACAGCAGCCTCGGCACCTTCCCGCGTCATCCCCTCCAATGTCCCCGAAACCACGAAGGTCGACCCGGCAAGCAGGTCTGACACCATCGTGTCTTCGACTGGATCGGCCAGCCTGACTCCGGCCGCGCCCAACTTCTCCACCAGCTGACGGTTGGCCGGGTCGGTGGACCAGCCTCTCACCTCGGCGGCGATGACCGGGCCGATCCCCTCCACTGCTGAGATCTCCTCCTCGGTGGCATCCATGAGGGCAGGAAGGCCACCGAAGTGGCGGGCCAGTGTCCGGGCCACGGTGCCTCCGACGTGCCGGATGCCCAGGGCGGTGAAGAGCCTGGCCACCGGCCGGTCCCTGGCGGCGTCGATTGCGGCCTTCAGGTTTCCCACGGAGACTTCTCCCCAGCCCTCCAGGTCGAGCAGCCGGTCGGCGTCGAATGTGAAGATGTCGGCGGGGTCGACGATGAGGCCCATGTTGAGCAGCAGGTCGATGGTCTTGTAGCCGAGATGCTCGATGTCCATCCCGCCCCGGCCGGCGAAGTGGAACAACCACTCCCGAACCCGCGAAGGGCATTCGAAGCCGCCGGTACAGCGGGCCACCGCCTCGCCCTCGAGCCTGATGATGGGGTTGCCGCAGAAGGGGCACTTCACCGGCATCGTCCACGGCTTCTCCTCACCGGTCCGGGCCGCCAGCACCGGGCCCACCACCTCGGGGATGACGTCGCCGGCTCGCCGCACCACCACCCGGTCGCCGACCCGGATGTCCTTGAGGGCGATCTGGTCCTGGTTGTGGAGGGTGGCCATACCCACCATGGCCCCCCCGACGAACACCGGCTCGAGCACCGCGAATGGGGTCGCCGCCCCGGTCCGCCCCACGTTGACCATGATGTCCTTGAGCACCGTGACTTGTTCCTCCGGCGGGAACTTGTAGGCAATCGCCCATCGGGGCGCCTTCGAGGTGTAGCCCAGCCTTGACTGCTCGGCCAGGGAGTTGGCCTTGATCACCACCCCATCGGTCTGATAGGGCATGTCGTGACGGCCCTTCTCCGCCTGGGCGACATAGTGGTACACCTCGCCGATGGTGCCCAACGCCCTGCTGTCGGGGTTGGTGCGGAGACCGAGCGACGAGAGGTACTCCATCGTCTCCCAATGGGTGTCGAACCCAGGCCCGCCTTCGATCAGCCCCAGCTGGTAGACCCAGATGTCGAGACGGCGGGCCGCGGTGACCGACGGGTCCTTCTGGCGGACCGAGCCGGCGGCGGCGTTGCGGGGGTTGGCGAAGATCTGCTTGCCCGCCTCTGCCTGACGCAAGTTGAGCTCCTCGAAGGCGGGATAGGGCATATATACCTCGCCACGTACCTCCAGCAGCTCAGGCGGGTCACCGAGGAGCCGCAGTGGCACCGAACGGATGGTCCGCAGGTTGGCGGTGACGTCTTCACCGGTGGTCCCGTCACCCCGGGTGGCCCCGCTCACCAGCAGCGCATCGCGGTAGACCAATACCACAGCCAGACCGTCGATCTTCAGCTCGCACACGTAGCCCGAGGGCGCCGATCCCAATTGACGCTCCATGCGTAGCTCCCAGGCCTCGAGGTCCTCCCGCCTCTCCGCGTTGTCCAGCGAGAACATCGGCCGCAGATGGGTCACCGGGCGGAACAGGTCGGCCACGGGGCCCCCGACCCGCTGGGTGGGGCTGTCGGGCGTCACAAGCTCCGGATGATCGCCTTCGAGGACGGTCAACTCCCTGACCATGGCGTCATATTGAGCATCGGAAATGGTCGGGTCGTCGAGGGTGTGATAGCGAAAGCTGTGCTCCCGGATCTCGGCGCGGAGCTGTTCGATCCTCTCCGAAACGTCGCTCATGACCGGGGCGACGATACCCAGGCCCCCGGACAGTTCCACTCCGCTTCCCCAAGGCCGCTCACTCTGAGTTTGGAGGGTGGTCGATCGGGTATCAATCTCCCATGCAGTTCGCTGAGTGGCTGGTCGATGCCGCCCACCCCATCGTCGCCACGGCCATCCACAGCGGCCACGATCTCCGACCCGAGGTCGAGGAGGTCATGGTTCTCGAGTCGTCGGTGCGCCGCCGCGAGGAAGACCCATGGACCGACCACATAGCTGCCAGCGTCGGCTCGTGGGTGAGGGTCAACAGGTCGAGGTTCGAGGTGGACCTCAACCGCAGTCGAGACCAGTCGGTCTACCTGAACCCTGCAGATGCCTGGGGACTCGACCTGTGGGCCGACGCCCCCGACCCAGGCATTGTCGAGCGTTCTCGACAGCTTCACGACCTGTTCTACCAAGACCTCGCCGTGGTCCTCGACCAATTGGTAGCCGAGCACCGGGGGTTCGTCCTCTACGACGTGCACTCCTACAACCACCGCCGGGCCGGGCCGACCTCTGCGCCCGAACCCGCCGCCGACAACCCCTTGGTCAACCTGGGTACCGGCTCCCTCCCCGAACGCTGGAGACCGGTGGCCGACGTCTTCCTCGCCTCGATGGCGGAACAAGATTTCGGGGGTCAGAAGATCGACGCCCGGACCGACGTCCGATTCAAAGGGGGTTACCTGGCCGCGTGGCTCCACGACAGTTACGGCGAAGTCGGTTGTGCCCTGGCGATCGAGTTCAAGAAGGTATTCATGGACGAGTGGACCGGGGCCGTCGCCGACGATCACCTGAGTGACCTGGCCGGCGCCCTCGGTGAGTCCGTCGACCCGGTATGGGATGCTTACCTCAGATGCCGGTGACAGAGGAAGACCTGGCAGTGGATCGTGAGCTTGCCGAGATATCGGGCCTGCTGCCCCTGCTTCGCTACATCACACCGATCAACGTGCCCGAACAGAGGGAGGCATTCTCGATCGAGCCGTCCGAGCCCGAATTCGAGTATCTCCCCCTTCCCGACCTCACCGAGGTGGCCCGACGGCTAGACGATGTCGATCCGGGACGAGCCAACGACCCCCTGGTCGCACACATATCCCGGGACAAGAAGCGTGAGCTCGAGCAGAGACTCGAGTTGCTCGACGCCCGCAACACCGACCGCTTCTTCCTGGCCGCGGTAGAGGTCTACGGACATGTCGAAGAATGGCTCGTCGACCTGGCCCTCGACCTCCTTACCATCGAACCGGCTCCGATCAGCTCCAACAGGCTCTCCGCAGAGGAGTTCGCCCAGGCGGCACGGCTGGAGATCGAGCACTACCGGGGGCACCACCCCGAGCTGGCCGCGATCGTGGTGGTCAGTCCGACCACCGCCGGCATCCGGGTGGAGAACGGCGACCTCTACATCGGCATCGACGTCACCGTCTCCCTCGACATGGTCGAGCCCCTTCTCCACCACGAAGTCGGGGTTCACATACTCACCTACGCCAACGGGAGCGCCCAACCGCTCCATGTGATGGCTGCCGGCCTGGCCGGCTACGACGAAAACCAAGAAGCCCTCGGCGTGCTCGCCGAATTTCTCTCCGGTGGCCTGGCGGTCTCGCGTCTTCGCACTCTGGCCTATCGGGCGGTCGCTGCCAACCTCCGCAGCAACCAGGCGACATTTGTCGAGACGGTGGACGAGTTGCGTCGCCTCGGCGCAGGGCAGCGTTCGGCATTCACCGTGGCGATGCGAGCTCACCGAGCCGGCGGTATCCCCAAGGACGCCGGATACCTCCGCGGCCTTGTCCGCCTCCTCGACCACCTGGCCGACGGCGGCGCAATAGAGCCGTTGCTGGTTGGCAAGGTGACTCTCGAGGACGGGCCGCTGATCACCGAGCTGCTCGACCGCAAAGTGCTCACCCCTCCCCCTTTGACACCCCGTTGGTTGGGCACCGACGTCAGCCGCCCACTGATCGCCAAGGTCAGGGACGGGGCCACAGTCCGCGACCTTGGAGGTCTCGTCTCATGAGAATCGGGTTCGTCGTCAATGACATCACCACCGAACAACCCGGGTACACCACCACCCGTCTCGCCTTCGCCGCCCGGAAACGAGGGCACGAGGTATGGAGCATCGGAGTCGCCGAACTCGCTCAGGATCCCGACGGGACCGTGACCGGACATGCCCACGGGCCTGCCGACAAGAGATATCGGTCCCTCAAGAGCTTCGCCAAGGACCTCCTCGGCGATGGCGGGGTCGCCGAGAAGATCCGGGTCGACGAACTGGACGTGCTGATGCTGCGGAACGACCCGGCCGCAGACGCCCAGGAGCGGCCATGGGCCCAGCGCGCCGGGGTCCTCTTTGGCCAACTCGCCGCGGCCCGGGGTGTCGTCGTGGTCAACGACCCGGTCCACCTCGCCGACGCCATCGACAAGACCTACTTCCAGCACTTCCCCGAGGCGGTGCGCCCAGCAACGATGATCTCCCGCGATCCCGGCGACCTCAAAGCGTTCGTCTCCGACCATGGAGGACGAGCCGTGCTCAAGCCCCTTCAGGGCTCGGGCGGGCAAGGGGTCTTCGTGGTCGGAGGGAAGGAACAACAGAATCTGAATCAGATCATCGAGTCGATTGCCCGCGACGGATTCGTCGTCGCCCAGGAATACCTCAAGGGCGCCGAGGAAGGCGACGTCCGGCTGTTCGTCATGAACGGCCGGCTCCTCCAGGTGGATGGGAAGTACGCCGCTTTCCGAAGGAGAAACGAGACCGGGGACCCCCGCTCCAACATGCATGTCGGAGGCAAGGCTGAGACCGCCACGGTGACCAAAGAGATGTTCGAGCTGGTCGACATGGTTCGCCCCAAGCTGATCAACGATGGGATGTTCCTGGTCGGTCTGGACGTGATCGGCGACGTTCTCATGGAGGTCAACGTCTTCAGCCCAGGCGGGTTGGGCAGTGCCAGCCTGCTGCATGAAGTCGACTTCGCCGACGCGGTCATCCAGGCGATCGAGCGCAAGGCAGCCCTCCGCGGCGCCTACGGCAACACCATCGACAACGTTGCCTTGGCCACCCTCTGAACACCGGTTTCGTCGTCCCTGTCACCGGGGTAGTTCGGCGTGAAGTCGAGCGAGGAGGGCACATGCCGGTGAAGCGTGGCAAGGACTCCAAAGGGCCCTATTACCAGTGGGGCGACAGTGGGAAGAAATACCACTACGAGTCCGGTGACAAGTCGAGTCGTGAGACCGCCAAGAAGAAGGCCGAGCGGCAGGGCCGGGCGGCTCGAGCCTCAGGTTACAAGGGCTGAACGGTTTCAACACCGGGTCAGTCGGGTATGTGAGGACGGAGTCCAGAGTTGAAAGGAGAACTCATCATGGACAGCACTCGTACCAAGTGGGAAGGCCGCTGGGACCAGCTCAAGGGCAAGGCCAAGCAGGCCTGGGGCCATCTGACCGACGACGACCTCGACGTTGCCGAGGGCAACTACGACGAGCTGATCGGGAAGATCAAGGAGCGTACCGGCGAGACCGCCGAGGCGATCGAAGAGCGCCTCGACCGGGAAATGGACAGCGATATCGATCGGGACATCCATAACCGGTAATCCCAATCACTAGTCGATGAGAAAGGGGCTCCCATGAGAGCCCCTTTCCTATTTGTCGGATGCTCTGTCAGACCAGCTCTGCCAGGGCCGGCTGCAGCTCTCGGTCCCAGAACTCGAGAAACCCATCCTGGTCGGGGCCGATCTGCTGGAAGTAGAGGTTGTCGACACCGGCCTCGATCGCCTTGGCCGCGGCCTCGATCGTGGGGTCGGGGTCGGGCCCACAGGACATCGACTCTCTGATCATCTCCGGGGTGACGAGTTCCACCGCCTGCTCGAAGTGGAACGGGGTCCGCAAGTCCTGGGCGAGTTGGCCCGGTAGGGCTGTGTTGGGCCAGAGCCGGTGAGCAGTCTCGACCGCTTCCTCCTCGTCCTCGGCCCAGCACAGGGTGAGCTGCGAGTACACAGGCCCGTCGCCGCCGGCATCCTTGTAGTCGGCGATGACGTCGTCGCCGGTGCCGGTGGTCCACAGGCCATCGGCGATCCCTGCAGCCTTGCGGGCGGAGTTCTCCCCGAAGGAGGCCATGACTATCGGGACCTCGCCGGGTGGGGGATCGAAGATGGTGGCATCCTCCACCAGGTAGTACTCACCTCGGAAGGTGGTGCTCTCCCCCTTCCACAGCTCCCGGATCAGCTCGAGAGCCTCTTCGAGCATTGCCAGACGCTCGTCGGCGGGTGGCCACGGGTCACCGAGGATCTGCTCGTTGAGCGCCTCACCGGTCCCCACACCCCAGACGAACCGGGCAGGTAGCAGATTCGCGGTGGTTGCGGTGGCGTGGGCCAGGATCGCCGGGTGGATCCTCACCGTGGGACATGTGACGCCAACGCCCACCTCGATCTCCTCGGTCCTCGCTGCGATGGCGCCGAGGACGGTCCACACAAAGGGAGAGTGACCCTGCTCGCTGATCCAGGGGTGGTAGTGGTCGGAGACGGAGACGAAGTCGAACCCGTGCTCCTCCGCCTTGACCGCAAGCTCGACCAACCTCTCCGGGCCGTGGAGCTCACTACCGAGTGTCATTCCGAATCTGGTGCTCATCGCCCCTCCTTACCCCGGGCGATGACAGGGCATTCCCCGTCGCCACCGGTCAGCCCCGGATGCCGGTGAAGATCCGGGTCAGGTAGCCGAACTCGATGACTCCTCCTACCCGCCTCACCTCGTCCTCGAGGGCACCGAGCACCGTCTCCCTCGTCGTCGGGTCCAGGGCGATGTGATCGCTATAGCTGGTGTAGAGACGACGCACGGCGGCTGGGGTCAGCTCCTGGGTCCATTCCAGGACCGACAACTGGACGGAGTGGTACCCGGCGGCCTCGAGGTCGTCGAGCCACACCAGGGAGTCGCGCAGGGCGATCCGGCGATCGGTCTCGGCGAGGAGGTGGGGGGCATGGGCCGAGTAGACACTCTCGAAGCGCCGGTAACGGTCGGTGGGGATGTTCCACAGCAGGGCAAGCACCCCACCGGGACGGAGCCACTCCTTGACCCGGGCACATGCGGTGTCCCGGTCGAGCCAGTGCCAGGTCTGGGCGGCGAAGACCAGGTCGACGGGACGGAGGGGACCCGGCCATCCCTCAAAGCTGTCGACGACGACCTCGACTCCGGGCAGGCCCCGCCTGGTAAGCACCTCGGCCATGGCCTGGTCAGGCTCGAGACAGGTTGTGTCCACTCCGGGGCGGGCGAACACCTCCGTCGCCTTGCCCGTCCCCGCCCCGACCTCCACCGCCTGGGACACCGAGGTCAGGCGGAGCACATGTTGGGCTGCCTCAGCCGGATATCCGGGTCGGGCGGCGTGGTAAGAATCGGCCTCGGCCCCGAAGGAGAGTGCTCGTTCCCCAGGGCCCATCAGGCGGCCCGGCCCACCGCAGAGATCACCGCGCCGCCGAGGACCCGGTCCCCTTCGTAGAAGGCGATGGTCTGACCGGGGGCGACACCTTCTTGAACCTCATCGAAGACCAGGGTGGAGCCGCCGACCACTCCCGGCACCGGTTCGGCGTGGGCCCGGTACTGGGTGAGGACCGGGCCCTCCAGGGAAGACCGCGGGCCGGTGGTGGTGACACCGGTCAACTCGACCGAGGCCACTTCGAGATCCCGCCTGGTCCCGATGACCACCGTCGAACGCCGGGGATGGATGTCGACCACATATCGGGGCTCGCCCACGGCGATGCCCAGACCGCGCCGCTGGCCCACGGTGAACCCGGCGATCCCCTGGTGGCTGCCAAGAACCCGACCGGCGGTGTCGACCACGGGCCCAGGGGCGAAGGCGCCCGGCGCCGTCCCGCGGAGGAAGGAGCGGTAGTCACCCTGGCCGACGAAGCAGATGTCCATCGACTCCGGCTTGGCCGCGGTGCGTAATCCCATCCCGGCGGCGATACGCCTCACCCGGCCCTTGGTCATCTCCCCCACCGGGAACCGGGTCGAGGCCAATTCCGACTGGGTGAGCATCGACAGCACATAGGACTGGTCCTTGGCCCGGTCGGCCCCCCTCAACAGCTCCCAGCCATCCCGTCCCCGGCAGACCCGGGCGTGGTGGCCGGTGACCAGGACATCACAATCGAAGTCGGGAAGGCGGCCGAGGAGCCGGTCAAACTTCACCGTCCGATTGCACTCGATGCAGGGGTTGGGCGTCCGACCGGTGGCGTAATCGCTGACGAAGCGGTCTACCACCCCGCCACGGAACTCCTCTGTGTAGTCGAGCACGTAGTAAGGGATGTCGAGGGTGGCGGCGACCCGGCGGGCGTCTTCGGCGTCTGCGATCGTGCAGCACCCGGCGGTGGGCGCCTCCCCGTCGGGGCCCGACCAGAGCTTGAGTGTCACCCCGATCACCTCATGGCCCTGCTCGACCATCAGCGCGGCGGCCACCGACGAGTCGACCCCGCCGGACATGGCGACCAGGGCCCTCATCGCAGCCGCCCCACCAGGTCGATGAGGACCTCGGAGGCCTCCACCACCTCGTCGTGGGTGGAGTTCCACCCGAAGCTGAACCTGACACTCTCCCGTGCTTCCCCGGCGTCGAGGCCCATCGCCTCGAGGACGTGGGAGACCCGGGCCGCCCCCGACTGACAGGCCGAGCCCGCCGAGGCGGCCACCCCGGAGCGGTCCAGCCTGACGAGGAGGGTCTCGTTACGTACTCCCGGGATGCGGAGGTTGAGGTGGTGTGGTGACCGCGGGGAGGCTGCTCCGTTGACCAGGGCGCCTTCGATGTGGGCCAGTGCTCTCTTTTCGAACTCGTCGCGCAACCCCGACACCACGGCCTGGAATCGGGACCGGTCGTCGACGGCCATCTCCATGGCGGTGGCCAGCCCCACCGCGCCGGCCACGTCGTGGGTCCCGGAGCGACGCCCCAACTCCTGGCCGCCCCCGTGAAGCACCGGCTCGAGCCGGGTGCCTTGGCGGACGTAGAGCAACCCCGCACCCTTGGGACCTCCGAACTTGTGACCGGTGATGGACAAGAGGTCGACGCCGAGTGTGTCGATGTCGATGTCATCCGAGGCCACGGCCTGGACCGCGTCGGTGTGGACCAAGACGTTGGAGTCGACCGCCTTGACTGCTGCGGCCAGCCCGGCAATGTCGTGACAGACCCCGGTCTCGTTGTTGACCATCATCACCGACACCACCGCGGTCTTCGGCCCGACCGCGGCAAGGATCGACTCCACCGGCGCCACACCGTCAGGCCCGACCTCGACCAACTCCACGGGATGACCGCTGCGCTCCAGGAAGGCAACGGTCTCCCTGACTGCCTCGTGCTCGGTGGCCGCCGTCACCACCCCACGGCGGCTCGACCCTGTCAGGACCGGCCCCTTGATCGCCAGGTTGTCCGACTCGGTGCCGCCCGAGGTGAACACGATCTCGGCGGGATGGGCCCCAATGAGGGCAGCCACCCGCTCCCGCGCTTCCTCCAGGGCGTTCTTGGCGTGCCGGGACACCTCGTGGAGGCCCGAGGAGTTGCCAAAGCGGTCGGCGGCATAGGGGGCCATGGCTTCCCATACCCCGGGGCGCATCGGCGTGGTGGCGGCGTGGTCGAGATAGATCATGCAGGGCCACATTGTCGCAGGCTCCCCGATGTGTACCGTGGCCGCAGTGGCTCGAATCGAAGTGGCTCACCGGGTGAAGGCACCGATCGAGGAGGTGTGGCCGATCCTGGCCGCGCTCGAGACCCATGTCGAATGGATGAAGGACGCTGATTCGCTCCACTTCACCGGTCCCGAAAGACGTGGCGTGGGCACCCGGATGGAAGTTGGCACCCGGGTGGGGCCTTTCCGCACCAACGATGTGCTCGAAGTGATCGGTTGGGATGAAGGGCGGTCGATCACCGTGACCCACCTCGGCCTGGTCCGTGGCGAGGGTGTGCTCTCGCTGGCCTCCGATGAGGACGGATCCACCATGGTGAGCTGGGTGGAACATCTCCACTTCCCCTGGTGGCTGGGCGGCCCGGTGACCGCCTGGCTCACCCGCCCCATACTCGCCCGCATCTGGCGGGGGAACCTCGACCGCTTCGCCGCCCGGTTCAACGCCCCTTGAAGACTGGCTGACGTTTGTCGATGAACGCCTCGATGCCCTCACCGGCATCTTCGCTGCCGAACACTCGCTGGAACTCCTCCTGTTCGATGGACATCGCCTGTTGGAGCGGGACTCCCCTGCCCGCGGCCAGAGCCCGCTTGGCCGCGGCGATGGCCAACGTCGCCTTGGTGGCCCAGTCGGCGGCATCCGACATGGTCAGGTCGAGCAGATCGGCGACCGGAGCCACCCTGTCGGCATAGCCGATCGCCAGGGCCTCCTCGGCGTCGATGTGGCGACCGCTGAAGACCAGGTCCTTGGCCTTCTGAAAGCCGACCAGCCGCTGGAGGCGCTGGGTGCCACCCGCACCTGGTATCAGTCCGAGGAGTATCTCGGGCTGGCCGATCCGGGCGTCGTCGGCCACGTAGCGGAAATCGGCGCCCATCGACAGCTCGCACCCTCCTCCAAGGGCGAAGCCGTGGACCGCAGCGAAGGTCGGCTTCTCCAGCGCTTCGAGCTGGGCGATCGCTTCAACCAAGGTGTTGGCCGTCCTCTCCTTGCTCCCCGAGTCGAGGGTCTCCTTGAAACCCTTGATATCGGCTCCGGCGGCGAAGTGGGGTTGACCGGTCACTACCACCGCCCGGATCGAGGGGTCCTGGCACTCGGTGAAAGCGGCGAGCAACTCCTCGCCCATCCGGGCGGAGAGAGCGTTGACCGGTGGGCGGTTCAGCCTGACCAGAGTGACCGGCCCGTGTGACTCCAGGGTTACGAACTCCATGACGGCGACATTAGAGACTCAGCTGCGTGCCCGAGAGGGCACCGCCGGCAGGTCTCTCATCGCCGGGCGGCTCGTCGGGGCCACCGGTTCCACCCTCATCCGGGCGTCGACCACCACCACCCCGAAGCCGGGCCCGAGCACCTTGACCGGGTTGAGGTCCATCTCGGCCAACTGGGGCATGGCCGAGATCATCGCCGATACCCGGAGTAGGGCGGTCTCCAAGGAGGCGACGTCACCCACCGGCTGGTTGCGGTATCCCTCGAGGAGTTGGAACCCCTTGGTCTCCCGGATCATCTCGGCGGCGTCGACGTCGGTGAGTGGATGAATGCGGAATGAGACGTCCCTGAGCAACTCCACGTAGACGCCGCCGAGGCCGAAGGCGACCAGTGGGCCGAAGTTGGGGTCCTGGGTCATCCCGATGAGAACCTCGTGACCTCCGGGGACGAACTCCTGGACCATGACGGCTTCAGGGTCGGGCACCGCGGAGGTCACCTTGTGGTACGCGTCGGAGACCGCCTCGGGGCCCTCAACACCCAGGATCACCCCACCGACGTCCGACTTGTGGAGGGCCGACGGAGACACCACCTTGAGCACGACGGAGCCTCCGATCGAGGCCGCCACCTCCTGAGCTTCGCCCAGGCTCGAGACCACCCGGGTGGCCGGTGTTCGCAGCCCGGCAGCCTCGAGCACGGCATCGACCTCATCGGAGTCCAGCCAGCCTCCGGCTGTGCCCAGCCGGGCCAACGCCCGGGTGGTCACCTCCTCTATGGCCTCGACCTGGGCGGGATCGAGACGGGACTCCACCCCGGGGTCCCGGTCCCGCCACTGCCCGTGCCCCACCGCCCGGGCCAGGGCGACCGCGGCCGTCTCCGGAAAGGCGTAGCTGGGGACGGTGCGCTGGCCGGCACCCCCGGCAAGCAGCTCCAGCGATCCGGCGGAGTGCATGAACACCGAGAGCAGGGAGACGTCACCCTCGTGGTCATCCTGGCATCGTCGCAACGCCGCCGCCACCTGCTCGGCTCCCTCCGGCGTGGTAGGAACGTAGATGACCATCACCGCGTCGACCTCACCCGATTCGAGAAGCGCCGAGGTGGCATGCTCGTACTGGTCGGGGCCTCCGGAGGCGATGAGGTCGACCGGATTGATCGTGGAGGCTTCCTCGGGAAGCGCGGTGGCGATCCGGTCGCGCAGGGCGGAGCTGAGCTCCACGATCTCCATGCCGTGGGCCTCGAGAGCGTCGGCGGCGAGGATGCCGGGGCCTCCGGCGTTGGTGACGATCCCCACACGGGGCCCGGCCGGAATCGGCTGGTTGGCGAGCAGGTTGGCGGTGGCGAACAACCCTTCGATGGTTTCCACACGGATCACCCCCGCCTGGTGGAACAGGGTGTTCACCGCGACGTCTGACGAGGCGAGGGCGCCGGTGTGGGACGAGGCGGCCCGGCTCCCCGCCTGGGTCCGCCCCGACTTCACCGCGATGATCGGCTTACGGCGCCCGATGCGCCGGGCGATCCTGGAGAACTTCCGGGGGTTGCCGAAGGACTCCAGGTAGAGGGTGATCACGTCGGTCTGCGGATCATCCTCCCAGGCGAGGAGGAGGTCGTTTCCGCTGACGTCGGCCTTGTTACCCACCGACACGAACTGCGATATACCTATGTTGTTCTTGGTGGCATAGTCGAGGATGGCGATGCCCAGCGCTCCGGATTGGGTGGACATGGCGACGTTCCCCGGTGGAGGGTAGACCGGAGCGAAGGTACCGTTGAGCCGAACCGCGTCGACAGTGTTGAGCAGGCCCATGCAGTTGGGCCCCACCATCCGCATCCCCCGGCTCCGCACCAGCTCGAGCAACTCGGCCTCCCGGGCAGCCCCTTCGGGTCCCACCTCGGAGAACCCGGCCGAGATCACCACGAGGCCACGCACCCCCTTGTCCCCGCACTGTTCCACCACCTCGAGGACATGCCGTTGCGGTACCACCACGAATGCCAGGTCGACGTCATCGGGCACATCGAGGATGGAGGGATAGGCCTTGACCGAGCGGACCACCTTTGCCGACGGATTGACCGGGTAGAGGGGGCCGGTGAAGCCGGCGCCGAGCAGGTTGGCGAACAGCCGGCCCCCGATCGAGGTCGGGTCGGTGGAGGCGCCGATGACCGCCACCGACCCGGGGAAGAACAACGGGAGCAGCGACGCGGCCACGGCCCGGCGCTCGTGCTCCGACTCGGCCCCCAGTGAGGTCTCGCTCACCTCCACGGGGAAGTCGACGGTGAACACCCCACGGTCGATGGTCCGGGTGAGCTCGTACCCGGAGTTGCGGAACACTCGCATCATCTGACGGTTCTCCCCTAGGACGTAGGCCCGGAACTGCTTTACCCCGTTGGCCCGGGCGTGGTTGGTCAACAACTCGAGGAGCCGGGTCCCGATCCCACGGCCCTGGTGTTCGTCGACGACGGCGAAGGCCACCTCGGCGGTGTCGTCGCCGGGAGACTCCCGGTCGTACCGGCCCACCCCGACCATCTCCCCTCCGGACAGTGCTACCAGCGCCATCCGGTCGTCGTAGTCGACATTGGCGAAGTTCTCGACCTCCCGGTCACTGAGAGACTGCTTGACGCTGAAGAACCGGAAGTACCTCGACTCGGGCCCGAGGCGCTCGAAAAAAGCGCGCGCCCCGGCGGCATCCTCAGGCCTGATCGGCCGGATCCGGGCTACACCGCCATCGCGGAGCATCACGTCGAGCTCGTACTCGGAGGGGTAATGCGCCATGGTGCGGAACCTAGCGCCCTGTCTTAGGTTCCCGTGGATCGCGCTAGTGCGGGGGTAGACTTCGAATCAAGGGTGATCCAGGTGGATGCACCGAGTGCTGCTGAGAGGAAGGATCTGCGCTAAACCCTGTTGCCTCGTGGGGCCCGGGCCCGGTTCCTCTCCCCTCCCCCACCCACCGGTCCGGGTCCCACGACCTTTTCGGTCTCCATGGAGCACTTTCTCCTAGCGTTCGGCATCGTCTTCGTCGCCGAACCGGGTGACAAGACCCAGCTGTGGCGTTCAGCCTGGCCACCCGGTTTCGCATCGGCTCGGCGGCCCTGTTCCCCTGTTCGGGCTCCTGCTGTTGGTCGATGCCTTCCGCTGAGCCTGCGGGTGATTGAATCGGACACAACGCCGGCCATCCCCGTGGCGTCTTACTCATGATGAGCGAATGACGGACCGGGAGATTTACGACGAGGTTCGGGAGCCTCTCATGCGGTTCGCCTCCTCATTGGTGGGCTGGCAGAACGCCGCCGACCTGGTGTCGGAAGTGATGGTGTCGACCTTGCAGCAACGAAGTCTTGTCTCTCTGGATGATCCCAGGGCCTATCTGATGCGCGCCGTGCTCAACCGGGCCCGTTCCGCGGGCCGGCGCCTCGCCCGGGAACAGAGGGCCCTGACCCGTCTCGACCCGAACCCGACCGCGGTGGAGCCGGCTGTGGACTCCTCGATCGACCTGGCGCGCATGGTGCGCCGTCTCCCCGTCCAGCAACGGGCCGCGGTCTACCTCGTCTACTGGGAGGATCTGGCGCCGGCCGAGGCGGCCCGGCTTATCGGGGTGAGGCCAGGCACCCTGCGTCGGTACCTACACGACGCCCGCAAGAAACTGGAGGACCTCATCGGTGACTGACGACCGCATCCGCCGCGCGTTCCGCACCGCGCTGGCCCCGCTTCTCGAGCAAGTGCCCCCAGGGCCGGAGTTCGCCGAAGTGACCGATGTCGCCGTCTCGGTCCCCGGGCCCCGGTCCCGGCCCGGTTGGAGGACCGGAGTCATGGCGGCGGCAGCTGTCCTGTTCCTGGGCGCCCTCGCCCTGCTCAACCTGCCCCCGCGGACACCGCCCGCCGGGTTCGACATCGATGCCTTCCTGGAGACCAAGCTCGATGGGGCCTTCGAAGATTCGGGCCGAATAGCCGTGGTGGTGCTTGCCGCGGCCGAGCGCGAGCAGGTCGTCGAGTCACGAATCCACTCATTGATCGGACTTGACGGGTTTTCTCATCTCTCCTCGAACCAGGTCGACGAGGCGGCGGCCAGGGTTGCCGGCTCGGCAGGGACGGCGCAGCTCGAAGGTGAGTGGGTGGCCTATGGGCTGATTCCCCGATTCCAGGACAGCCCGGTCGAGGAATGGGCATCCGGTCTGGGACGACTGGCGGACGTCCACGTCGCCGTCACCAGCCACCAAGTCGGCCCGGTGAACATCCCGGAAGGCTGGGAGCACCTGGCCGACCTTCCCTTCCCGGTGTCCGAGGCGTCGATCATCGAGGTGGTCGACTCCGGCGTGGTGGTGGTCGGCCGGTCGGGCACCTACCTGGTGGGGTTCGACGGAACCTGGCGGTCCGGTGAGGAGTCTCCGGTCGAGATCCCCTCGGCATGCTGTGGCGATGCCCGCGCGCTGCCTGCCGGTGACAAGTTGGTCCTGGTCACCGGTAGTACCGCGGCGTGGATCCTGGAACCCAGAACCTTGAGTTGGTCTCCGACGGAGCCCCGGCCGACACCGGGCTACGTCCTCGGCTCGGCGGTCATCGGCGACGATCTCTATCTCGTCACTGCGGCAGCCCGAACCGGGAGCGCGGTGTCCTCCGTGGCCGTGCTCGACTTCGACGACGGAACCTGGGGGTCGATCGAGGCGGTGCCCTCTCCAATCTCTGTGGGCGGTGTCGCCACCGACGGCGAGAGGCTATTCGTCGCTGGCGTCCGCCAGGGTCCCGGCAACAACGTCATCGGGGACCGCCACCCTCTGCTCTACGAGTACACGCCAGGGGCCGGTTGGGAACAGCTCCCCAGCATCCCCGTGGATGGACAGGCTTCCACCATCTCCTGGGTCGAAGGCGTCGGCCTACTGGCGTGGAACTACGACCTCGAGTCTGCACTCTGGGTAGGAGACGGCGGGTGGGAGACCCTCCCCGTCGTGCCCATGGGAATTGGAGAGTGCTATCCACGGTCGCATCCCACCGAGGGCGGAAACGTGGGCATCGCCTGTGGTGTGGCCTGGTTCGAGTCGTCGACCAGAACCTGGCAGTCGGTGCCCGACCTGGGATGGCCGATGCCGGCAGTGGCGCCGACTGCCCTCTATGGCTTCGTCCGGATCAACAGCGAGGACACTGCCTTCTTCGAGTATCGACTCGACCGGTAGCTGGCGACAGTCGCCTGTGTCTGAGGCTCGAACCGGGGCCGAACCGTCCCTCCAAGAATCTCTGGGATCGGTCCCAGGCGGAGCCAAATCTGTCACAGGCTCGTCCTACTTTCCGGGTATGGAGTTGGAACAAACAACCGGCGAGGTTTCGACTGATTCTCTGCAGCAGCAGTTGGTGGCGAATCAGCAGTCGATCTCGCAGATCCTCGCTGAACAGCTTGTGCTGTTGGAGGTGTTGGATCGTCGTCAGGTGGATACCGGGGATGGTTGTCGGAGTCTGGCCCAGTGGGTTTCCCTGGTCTTGGACACCGGTTTGGATCAGGCCCGGGACCTGGTCCGGACCATGCGCCGCACCCAGTCCCGTCCCGACCTTCGGGAGGCGCTGGCCGATGGGGTGTCTTTCGATCGGGTGTCGGCCCTCTCCAAGATCACCGAGGACGTCGGTCTCGGCTTGGACTGGGATGTGGCTGGGGTGCTGTGGGAGGCGGCCCGGAGGTCGGTGCTCACTTCTGATGCCGAATTCCGCACCGAACAGGACCGGTTCTTGGTCATCCAGCCCAGTCTGGATGAGTCGTGGTGGCGGATCTGGGGTGGATTCGACGGTTATGCCGGTGCCATTGTCGACAAGGCGCTCACCGAGGCTGCCGATCTGCTCCCGGTCCCCGAGGAGATGACCGTTGATGGCTCCTGGAGGAAAGCCACCGCTCTGACCCAATTGTGCATGGGCAAAGAAGCTCCGGTCTCTGAAATGTCGGTGTTCGTCGACGCCGACACTGCCGCCACCAGCAATGGTCATGCCGGGGTCATGCTGGAATCCGGGCCCAAACTGGGACGCCAGGCCCTGGAAGCCATCCTCTGTGACACCGGAGTCGGAGTGTTCGGAGTGACCGGCAGCGGTAACTACATGCGGTATGGGCGTCGCTATCGGACCGCCACCCCCGGCCAGGTCAAAGCCTTGTTACACCGGTATCAGGGAGTGTGCGCTGCTGACGGGTGCTCCAGCCGACACCGGCTCCAAGCCCACCATCTCACCCCCTGGCATCAAGGCGGGGAGACCAATCTCGAAGAGCTCATCCTGTTGTGCTGGTTCCACCATCACGTCGTCGTCCACCAGTGGGGCTATCAGATCTACCACCATCCCGACCACGGACGCATCCGGTTTCGGCGACCCCCCAGCCGCGCCCCCTGAACTCACCCTTTGTAGAAACCGACGTCATGCTATCGAGGCTCGGGTACCCATCCTGGTGGGCTGAGATAGAGCCGATCCCCGCGAAAGACGACCCTATCCCCCGTCATCAACCCGGATGAAAGGTCGAATCCGTGAACCGGGCCTACGGCGCTGACCTGTGACCACCTGTCCTCAGTGGGGTGGTAGGCGAGCAGAAGTGGTTCGTCGCTAACACCCGAGGCGAAGAAGCCGGTGGAAACCAAGAGGTGGCGACCAGTCCAGAGCAATGTCTGACTGCCGAGATTGCACTCGCATCCCTCCGGCTCCGGCAGGGCGTCGGGGAGTCTGACCCACTCATTGGAAGTCAAGTCGAGCCGCGAACCGACGGCTCGCTCCGAATCGAACTCGTATTCCCCGGGAATCCCGCCCCAAATGATCAGGGAGTCGTTGGTAACGGCGATGTCGGGCACCGCCGGCCAGGCGGGCGGGTCGGGGAGAAGTCGCCAAGAGCCGATCTCCGGATCCATCGCCAGTCCTCGGCGTACACCCCGCTGCACATCTCTCGGCCAGATGACGATCTCGTTGCCCGTCCAGGCAGTGGCGTTGAGTCTTCCCAGCAATGCTGGGGGGTCGGGAAAATGCCTCCATGTGTCGGAGACCGGGTCATACCCCATCACACCATCCCGGACAACGACCAGCATCTCGGACCCGGTCCAAACCGCGGAGGCGAAGTCCCCAAAGAGCGGTGAGTCTTCTCGTCGTTGCCATGTGTTCGTGATCGGGTCGTAGGAAGCAGTGACCCGCATTCCCTGCGACCGATAGTTGCCACAGCAGATGATCACCTCGCTGCCGGTCCAGACCGCAGCACTCCCGACTGCGGCCGGCTTCGGGCTTGGGGGCAGCTCGCGCCAGGTATCCGAGTCCGGGCTGTAGGCGACCCCGGGGTCCCCGGTGGGAACTTCATCAATCGATAGCGTCTGACCACCCCAGAAGACGAGATCGGCATCCGTCCACACCCTCACTTCGTGCTGATACGCCACCTGCTCGGGAAGGGTCACAGCCAGCCACCCCAGCCCGGGCAGAGTCTCGGAGGGTGTTCGGAAGACCTCAGACCCGCCTCCGACCGTGGTCACCTCGTATCAGGCGGAACCGTGGGTGTGGTCGGGTGCGGGCCGACATGGAAGTCGATCCGCGACATGTCGTCACGAGGGAAACCGGCGGCGTTGGCAACGAACAGCGCGTCGCCGGTAGCCGGGTCACACAAGGTCGTGACATCCGGGCCCTCGTCCAGACGAAGCCGTCCGACTTCGTCACCCTCACAGCTCCCTGCGTGGGGATGCCACAACCACAACAAGGTCTCGCCGGACGCCGAGAGGAAGGCGGCGTCGGGTGAGGAGTGAGGTGGCTGGAAGGACATCCCCGCTCGAGGCCTCAGGAGCAGGAAGCCGTCCTCGGTCACCGAACCCGACAGGTTGGCCAATGGCGTCACGGCAACCGACACATCGCCCTCTTCGTAGAAGAGGACCACCCACGGCCCGTATTGCACCGCAGAGAACTGCCAACCGGCCTCTGCCCGGTATCGGAGGACCGGCTCGCCGGTGGCATCGGTCAAGGTCTCGACCAGCTCGGCGTCGGCGAAGACCGACTTCACTGTGCCGTAGACGACCTCGAGCGGATGAGCCGATTCAGGCGAAGGGCCGACAGTGGCACCGGGGACGAACCCGGCAACCTCCCCGGCGATCGAGCCGGGCAGCGACAAGGTCACCCACTCACCATTCGGCAGCTGCACGGTGTACCGATGGATCCCCGACTCGATCTCGAAGGGCGGAGCGAACATCCGCGAGGACTGGTGCGATCCAGGATCGGGTGGGGGCTCTCTCCTCTGCAGCCATGCCGGCAGGCCCACGGCGGCCAGCACCAGGAGCCCCATCGTCGCGGCTACCAACGGCGTGACCAACAGCTGCCGTCTCGGCGCCAGGAGCTCGGCCACTGGCCGGACTGACTGCTTGGCCACCTCTCTCAGGGCGTCGACGGACTGTCTAGCGAGATCCTCAAACCTCATCGTCGATCAGCCCCTTCCGAGCCAGTTCGCGTCTCAGGCGTTCCCGACCCTGGGAGAGCAAGGCCTTGACAGTCCCATCAGCGATGTCCAGCACCTGCCCGATCTCGGTCACAGACAGGTCGTCGAGGTAGTGGAGCGCGATCGCCTGCGCTTGGCGAGCGGGGAGCCGCCTCACCTCGTCCCAGAAGTCCTGGAACTCAGCGGGCGGCTCAATGAAGGTCGGGGCAGGGCTCAGTCGGGCGAGGGCTGCTGCCTCGGCGCGGACCCGGCGCCATCTCGACCTCGCCAGGTTCACCGCCACCCGGCGGACCCATCCGGTGGGCGAGTCCATCGCTGCCACGCGGGTCCATTCACGATGAGCCCGCAGGAAACACTCTTGGGCAAGGTCCTCGGCCACCGAGGGACTTGCGGTCAGGGCGTAGATTAGAGCCACCACGCTCGGGTACTCCGACCGGTAGAACGTGACGAATCGGTCAGGTACCTCGACCTCCCCCTGGGTGTCCCAACCGGGCATCTCACCTCGCCGTCAGACCGACACTTCATGTGTTACCAACGCATGAACACACCAGTCTGGTTTAGACAAAGTAGAAGGGGCTCTTGGTGTCGATAGGTGCTACAGCCTTCTCTCTGTACCCGGGGTGGGATTCGAACCCACACGAGCCGTGTCGGCTCAAGGGGGTTTAA
>CAZNDH010000015.1:17335-45459 GCA_964571765.1 uncultured Acidimicrobiaceae bacterium | reverse complement strand
GCTTCTGGAGTGGGGGCGGCGGTGAACTCCATCACCCCGAACTGCTCCCGGGCCGACTCCACTTGTTCCTCGGTGGCCACAACCTCCCGGATCCGATCCTCATCCCCTAGGTAGATCCCCTCAAACCATCCGAACCACAGGTCGCGGAGAACCGCCTCGGCCTGTTCGACGGTCTCGACCACGTGGGTGTCGGGAGTGGTGGTGGCGGTGGTGGAGGATGTGGCGGTGGGCGGCGTGGTGGGGGGCTGGGCCATGGGCACGGTGGTGGAAGGCCCCGCCGGATCACTGGGCCACAGCCACCACACACCCAACGCCAGGCCGATCACCACCACCGCGGCCACGATCAGACGCGCCACGGCCCGAACCTACGTGATCTGCTCCCGTCGGGGAAGACCCCGCCTAACGACCGCGAAAAAACGATTCAGCCGTTTGGTTAGAGTCGGAGCCAGGAGGTGTCACATGGGTTCAGAAGGCAAGAACGGGAGACATCCGTTCCGATTCATGTTCAAGCTGCTGGTGTTCGCCGGCATCATCACCGCGGCCGGGAGGTTCCTGATCTCCAAGAAGGACGAGTACGCCGGGCTCACCGAGTCGGAGGCCAGGGCCAAGATGGAGGCCAAGCTGGCTCCTCGATTCGGCGACGAGAAGGCCGAGGAGATCGCCAATCAGGTGGTGCCCGTACTCCGTGACCGCGGCCTGGTGAAGAGCGACCTCGAGGGTGCGGTCGCCGACCTCACCGGCGCCGCCGGGAAGGCCGCCGAGGAGGCCGCCGATCTGGTTGACGAGTCCAAGTGAGGGGAGAGGCGGGCCACCACCGGCGATGATGGCCGGTTGACCCGGCCCCGGTCTACTCTGCGCCGGTGGTCCCTGCGCACCCTCACCCTGAACCTCAGGTTCTACATCCCATACATCCGACAAACCCTCTCGAAAATGACCGCGGCTTCGACAGGAGCGCCGGTTGACCTTTCAAGGAGAGCCGTCGACATCGGGGAGCAAAATCCTCAAGGCCCTGGTGGTGCTGACCATCGTCCTCATCGCCTATTGGGCCGCCAGCGGCGGTCTCGACCAGATCGAGGTGCCCTCACCTCCCCCATCCACGACCACGACCACCGGGTCCTGACCGGGTGGTTAATTCCACCTCGTAGCAGACCGCGGCAGGCTTAGCCTGGCTCGGTGAGCACCTACCGGGACTTCGACCCCCACCAGGCACCCGATGCGGTTCTCCGCCAGGTTCATCAGGTGACTACCACCGCCGAGACCGAGGACCTGCCGGACGACCCGCCGATGCCCTTCGAGCAGCGGCTCATCCAGTGGCAGGCCCCGGTGCCGTCACATGTCGAGGCGAGACGGGGCTACCTCGAGGAGGACGGTTCGGTGGTGGCCGTTGGGTACAGCAAACGCTGGCCGGAGGAGGATCCGGAGAACGCCTTCGTGTGGATGACCGTTGCGCCCCCACACCGCCGCCGCGGCATGGGAACCATGCTCTTCGACCGGCTCCTCGCCGACATCGAGGAGGCCGGGTCGAAGAAGGTCATCGTCGACTGCACCGTGGACCGGCCCTGGGAGGGGACCTTGGAGAGATGGGGGATGGCCCGGTCGCTGAATGAGAAGTACAGCCGGCTCCATCTCGCCGACGTCGATTGGGACTTGATGGACCGGTGGATCCAGCGAGCCGAGGAGCGCGCTGCCGATTACCAGGTGATTTCGGTCGACTTCCCCATCCCCGAAGAGCTCCTCGACCGCTGGTGCCGGGTCAAGGACGTGATGAACACCGCCCCGCTGGAGAACCTCGATCTGGCGGACAGGAGGATGACCCCGACCCGGTGGCGAGAGATCGAGGTGATGCACCGTGGTCGGGGCGACCGGCTCCTCGCCGTGGTGGCGATGCATCGCCCCAGCGGAGACTTCGTCGGCTTCACCGACGTCTCTGTGCCCCGACACCAGCCGCACCAGGCCTACCAGCAGGACACCGCGGTCGACCCGGCGCATCGGGAGAAGGGTCTGGGGAGATGGATCAAGGCCACCATGATGAGGCGGATCGCCGACGAGCATCCGCAGGTGACCCGGATCGACACCGCCAACGCCGGCTCCAACGACGCCATGCTCGGCATCAACATCGAGATGGGATTTCAACCCATCCTCTTGGTCCACGCCTGGCAAGGCGACATCGCCACCATCCGATCCAACCTGGCTCCTCCATCGACCCTCAGATAGGGCGACCCCCAGTGCGCGGCAGTCTCTCTCGAGAACGGACTGCCACCGTCCCGGGGTAGCGTCACCAAGGTGATCTACGAAACCGAGATGGGGGAGCCGATCGTCGACATCGGTGCTGCGGTTGCCGCCGAGGAGCGGACTGCCACGGCCCCGCCATGGGTGATGGTCAACATGGTTGCCTCGGTCGATGGGGCGACGACGGTCGCCGGGGGCTCGACCGACCTGAGTGACGGTGACGACCGCCGACTGTTCCGGGCCCTCCGTTCCCTGGCCGACGTGGTCCTGGTCGGGGCGGGCACGGTGCGGGCCGAGAATTACCGGCCGATCCGGCCCGACCCAGAGTGGCTCGCCGAGCGCAGGGCCCGGGGCCAGGCCGACGCTCCTCGGTTGGTGGTGGTCAGCGGGCGTCTCGACCTCGATCCAAGCGCCCGCATGTTCGGCGACCCGGAGCGACGGCCCACCATCGTCACCTCCGAGGGTGCGCCCCCCGACCCCATCCGTTCGCTGTCCACGATGGCGGACATGATCCTCCTTGGCAGCCTCTCCGGCCGATCGATCATCGAGGCACTCGATGAGCCCGGGTTGATCCTTTGTGAGGGTGGGCCCGGCTTCAACGCCACCCTCCTGGGCGACGACCTCGTCGACGAGATCAACCTGACGCTCGCTCCGCTCGTCGTTTCCGGAGAGTCGAAGCGGGTTGTCGATGGAGTCGCCCTCCCGGTGCCGGCCACGATGCGTCTGAGCCGACTTTGGCGAGGGGATCGGTCGCTGTTCCTCCGTTACACCCGCGACCGCGGCTGATCGTCCTGCCCCATTCCCGAGAGAAGTCAGGTCGCGCCATCGGGACCGGGCACCTGAGGTTCGTTGAGGGTCAGAGGAGCCCTTGGAGGTCGATGTCGCAGGAGGGGTGGCGGAGCTTGGCGAGGCCGCGGGCTTCGATCTGGCGGACCCGCTCCCGTGTGGAGTTGATCACCTTGCCCACGTCGGAGAGGGTCCAGGGCTCGTCACCGTCGAGACCGAAGCGCAGCCAGAGAACCTGTTGCTCATCGGGGTCGAGGTGGCGTATCGCCTGGATGAGACGCTCCCGGCGCCAGGCCGAGGCCGCCCGAACCTCGGGGTCGACCGCACTCTGGTCCTCGACGAAGTCCTGTAGGGACACATCGCCGTCTTCGCCGACCGGGCGGTCGAGGGACACCGTCTCCGCCGGGGCCTCGAGGGCAGCCAGCACCCTCTCGGTGTCGAGACCGGATGCCTCCGATATCTCCTCGAGAGTGGGGGCGCGATGGAATTGATCGTGGAGACTCTGCCGGGTGTCGTGGACGGTGCGCACCACATCGACCATGTGGACCGGAAGCCTGATGGTCCGTCCGTTGTTGCCCAGGCCACGGGTGATCGCCTGGCGGATCCACCAGGTGGCGTAGGTGGAGAACTTGAACCCTTTCCGCCAGTCGAACTTCTCCACCGCACGGATCAGGCCCAGGTTGCCCTCCTGGATCAGGTCGAGCAGGTCGAGGCCCCGCCCGGTGTAACGCTTGGCGATCGAGATGACCAGCCTGAGATTGGCCCGGATGAAGGTCATCTTGGCCTCGTCGCCCTCGGCGACCGCCCTCATCAGCCTGGCTCGCTCGGCCCGGTCGTGGTCGCCGGAGTCGAGTAGTGCCTTCGCCTTCCTGCCCCGCTCCATGGCCCGGGCGAGATGAACCTCGTCCTCGGCGGTGAGCAACTCGTGGCTGGAAACCTCGTCGAGGTATAGCCCAACGGTGTCGGCGGGACTGGCGCCCCGCTCCTGTCTGGCTTCTCGGGCCCTCATGGCCTTGCCCAAGGCGGTCTCCTTGTCCCCCTGTGGAAAACTAACCCTCACGAGGCAATCTGGCAACCGGAACATTGGGTTTCGCGGGCCGCTGGGTAACCTCATCGGGACCGTGCCCCCCAACGCGAGCAGGCGGGCCATGCCCGTGTCACGGCGCCAGGCCGCACCCCTGACACCGATCGTGGAGTCCTCCTAGATGTCGCGTCGATCCCAGTTCCGGCTTCTCGTCGCCTTCACCATCGCCTGGGCGGCGTGGGCCGGCTGGTCCCTGATCGGTCAGGCCACGCCCTACGACCTGAGGGTGCTCGACGACCTGGGCTCCCCGATTGCTTCGGCGGTGGCCGACTCGGACGGCACCCAGCTGGGCACATCGGGCGCCGACGGCCGGATCGCCTTGGAGTGGAGGTCGGCCACGGTCATCGAGGTGGGCGCACCGGGCCATGTCACCAAAATGGTGACCCTCTCCGAGAAGCCCGACCCGACGGTCGATGTGGTGCTCACCGCCAGAGTGTTGAGGGGGCGGGTGGTAGACGCTGACGGGCAACCGGTGGCAGCAGCCCGGGTGAACACCGCCGCCGGTATCGGTGTCACCGACCGGGAGGGACGCTTCTCCATTCGGGGCGGCGAGCCCGGTGAGGTGACAGTGCGGCGACCCGCCTGGCTCACCGAGACCTTCGACTGGGACGGTGGCCCCGGTGACATCTCGATCACCCTCCAACAATTCACCGCCAGGGCGGTGCACATCACCGGGGATGCGGTCCGCGACCGTCTCGGCGAATTCCTCCGAATGGCCGACGACACCGAACTCAACGCCCTGATGATCGATCTCAAGGACGAGCACGGCCAGGTGTGGTACCGGACCCAGGACCCTACCGCCATCGAGGTGAGGGCCAACGTCGACGCCTACGACCTCACCGAGGTGGTGGCACAAGCCCGTGACCAGGATCTCTACCTGATCGGGAGACTGGTGGTGTTCAACGACCCGATCGCCGCGGTCCGCAAGCCGTCGATGGCGGTGTGGGACTCCGAGACCGACGGCCCGTACAACGCCAACGGCCAGTACTTCCTCGATCCCACCGATCCCGATGCCCGCCGGTACGGGCTGGACCTGGCGGTGGAGGCATGCTCCCTCGGTGTCGATGAGGTCCAGTTCGACTATGTCCGCTTTCCCGACAATCGCCGGCACTCGGCCACCTTCGACGAGGGGGTCTCCGCCGAGGTTCGGATGTCGACCATCAACGGGTTCCTCGCCGAGGCGGTGACCCTGCTCCATCCGATGGGCTGTGCGGTGGCTGCCGACGTTTTCGGGTTCATCACCAAGGCCATCGACGATGGCGCCATCGGCCAGAAGTGGGAGGACATGGCCTCGATCGTCGATGTGGTCTCTCCAATGGTCTACCCCAGCCATTACTCCACCGGCTGGTACGGGTTCGAGGTCCCCAATGACCACCCCGCCGAGGTCGTGAGCAACGCACTCGACGACGGCCTGGGCCGGTTGCCCCGCAACGTCGTGGTTCGGCCCTGGCTTCAGGACTTCGGCTACAACCCCGGTCAGGTTCGAGCCCAGATCGACTCCGCCGAGGAGTTCGGCCTGGGGTGGATGTTGTGGAATTCCCGGTCGAATGTCACCGTGGATGCCCTCCGCACCGCGGAATGACGGGATTCGCCGTACCGGGATAGGGCAAATACGATCGGGTCGACCCTTCCGGAGCCGTGATTGACCGCGTTCGACAGAGAAGCATTGACCAGATTCACCACGGGGCTTCCTTCGTGGAGGACCACCCAAATGGAGGCGGCCCTCGAGGTGTTCCAGGCTCTGGACGAGCCATCCCCTGCCGAGGAAGACTGGCGCTACGTCGACTACGAGAAGCCCTTCGCCGGCTTGAAGCCGATCAGCGGTCCGGGGACCGCCCTCCCCCCGGGCCGATTCGGTGCGGCCCTGGGGGAGACCTCGGGTCGGGTTCGCATCGTCGACGGAACCGTGCTCGAGGCTGACAGTGACGTCCTCTCGGTGGCGACCATGGCCGCGGTTCCCGCCGACCGGTTCCGCTCACGGGTGGCACCCGACCACAACAAGCTGGCGGCTGCCCACCGGGCATTCGCCCACGACGGTGTCTTCATCGACGTCCCTGCGGGCACCGCGGTGGAGCAGCCCCTGCTGGTCGAGGTGCAGGCCACCGCTGAGGGCACCGCCTCCTTCCCCCACGTCTCAATAGGCGTGGGACGCAACGCCGAGGCAAAGGTGGTCCTGGTCTACCGGAGCGCTGCGGACGTCGACCTGCTCATGGTCCCGGAAGTCGACCTCCATCTCGACGAGGGGGCCAACCTCAGGTTCCTCACCGTACAGAATGCCGATCAGGCGGCCACCCTGGTCGCCCACCAGCGGATGACCCTGGGCCGGGATGCCACCGGTCGCATCGGCGAGGTCGGTCTTGGTGGCGGCTTTGCCCGACTCGACCTCGGTATCGACCTCGAGGGTGACGGATGCTCGGCGGAGACCGTCGGCCTCTACTTCGGCGAGGGCAGGCAGACTTTGGACTACCGGATGTTGATCCGCCACTCCGGGAAGAACACCTCCTCGAACGTCTTCCTCAAGGGAGCCGTCGAGGACCAGGCGCAGAGCGTCTTCACCGGTCTGCTTCGCATCGAGAAGGAGGCCACCAGGACCTCGACCTTCGAAACCAACAGGAACCTGGTGCTCTCGGAGACCGCCAAGGCGAACTCGGTCCCCAACTTGGAGATCCTCTGTGACGACGTGGTCTGCGGTCACGGGTCGTCGGTGGGACCCCTCGACGAGGGGAGCCTCTACTACCTGCAAAGCCGGGGGCTGACCCGACCCCGGGCAGAGCGCCTGTTGATCAAAGGCTTCTTCCAGGAGGTGATCGACCGGCTTCCCATCGAAGGGCTCGACACGGTGATCTCCGAAGAGGTGTTGCGCCGGTTCGTCACCGCCCAGGCCGAGGGTCGGGTGGCATGAGACTGGAGGTCGCCACCGTCGACAGCCTGCCCGAGGTTGGGGGTCTTCGGCTCGAGTTCGAGGGTCACCGGATCGCGGTGTTCCGGGTGGGTGAGGAGGTGTTCGCCATTGGCGACCGCTGCTCCCATGCAGAGGCTTCGCTCTCCGAAGGCGAAGTGTTCGACCACGCAGTGGAGTGCCCCCGTCACGGCTCGGAATTCGACCTCCGCAGCGGTGAGCCGATGTCGCTCCCGGCCACCAAGCCGGTGCCCACCTACCACGTCACAGTGGAGGACGGCACGGTCTTCGTCACCGTGGAGGAGTCATGAGCACCGCTCTCCGTGTCGTTGGGCTGAGTGCTGCCGTCGACGGCAAGCAGATCCTCGATGGTCTCGACCTGGAGGTCCCCTTCGGAGAGACCCACGCCATCATGGGCCCCAACGGCTCGGGCAAGTCGACCTTGTGTCACGTGCTCACCGGCAAGGGCGGCTACCGCATCGAGGGGGCCGCATCGCTGAACGGCACCGAATTGCTCGCCCTCGACGTCGACGAGAGGGCGCGTCTCGGGCTGCTGCAAAGCTTCCAGTACCCCACCGAGATCCCGGGCGTGCGGCTCAGGGAGTTCATGCTCGAGGCAGCATCGGAGCGGGGCGTGCCAGCCGACGAGGCAGTCCGGCGCATCGAAGAGGAGGCGGAGCGTTTCGGCGTGACCAGATTTCTCGACCGGTCGCTCAACGACGATCTCTCAGGGGGTGAGAAGAAGCGGTCCGAGATCTTCCAGATGGCAGTCCTCAGGCCCAAGGTAGCCCTCCTCGACGAGATCGACTCGGGTCTCGACATCGACGCGGTCAGGCAGGTCGCCGGGGCGGTCGAGCAGATGCGCTCTCCCCAGCTCGGGGTGGTGATGATCACTCACTACAGCCGTATCCTCCGCTATCTCACCCCAGACCGGATACACGTCCTGATCGACGGCCGTATCGTCGACAGCGGCGCCGGAGAACTCGCCGAGGAACTGGAGTCTGGTGGCTACGAGTCGGTTCGACGCCGACTCGGGATCGAGAAGAGGGTGACCCCCGAGGAGAGGCGCCCCTCCGACTTCTTCACCGAGACCCCATTCGACGTCTGATCCGAGGAAGGGAGGACCGGGATGGCTGACCGGGCCAACGCTGAGAAGTGGCTGCGCGAGCTGACTCACCTGACCACGGCTCCCGGAATCGAGGACCGGGTGGTGGAATGGGTCGAAACCTGGGCGGCCCGCCGGGACGACCTCAGGGTGACCCGTGACTCGGGGGGAAACCTGCTGATCAGTCAGAAAGGGCGCAAGAGGCGCGACCCGGTGATTGCGGTGGCCCACATGGACCATCCCGCCTTCGTCGTCACCGGAGTCGAGGAGGATTCCATATCGTTCGAGTTCCGCGGTGGGGTCGATGCCGCCTACTTCGCCGGTGCACGGGTGAGCATCCCTGGCATGGGTGGGGCCCGGTGGCTGGAGGTGGTCTCCTACGACCCGGAGAGCCAGACCGGGATCATGTCTCGTGGGGTGGCCCGGGGGAAGGTCGAGGTCGGTGACGTCGGGATGTGGGTATTCCCCCCACCGTCGGCTGCTGAGGAGGGGATGCTCCAGGCGCCGGCATGTGACGATCTGGCCGGCGTTGCTGCCTCACTTGCAGCCCTCGACCGAGCCCGGAGGGACCCATCCCTCCGCCACTTCGGGGTCCTTCTCACCCGGGCCGAGGAGGTAGGGCTGATCGGGGCACTTCACGCCGCCAGGAACCGGACGATTCCCCAGGAGTCACGGGTGCTCTCCATCGAAACCTCCCGCGAGTTGCCCGAAGCTCGGGCGGGGGCGGGGCCTATCGTCCGCACCGGTGACCGGGTGACCGTCTTCGACCGCGAGCTGACCAACCGGATCAGCACTGCCGCTGCCGCCTCAGGGATGACCTATCAGCGCAAGCTGATGTCGGGTGGGGGTTGCGAGGCAACGGCCTTCGGTGCCCATGGCTACCGAGCCAGCGGGCTGTGTGTCGCCCTGCGCAACTGGCACAACCGGGGCAACCTGGACGCCGTGGAGTCGGGCCGCGGCGCGGCGATCGCCATGCTGGAGGAGATCTCGCTCTCCGACTTCCACGGCTTGGTCGACCTGATAGTTCTCGCCGCGGGAGCGGCCGACCACCCCGACCCCCTACCCGAGCGTCTGGAAGAGCTGTACCAACAGGAGAAGGGTGTCCTTGGCCTGCCCGGGTGAAGGTGGGAGCTCCCCGGTCGATAAGCTGAATCGCCCCGATGGCATCGCAAATGAGAGTCGCGGTCGAGGCACCAAGCACGGAGTACGAGGTACATGAGCGAAGCGAAATACCGTATCGAACGCGACTCGATGGGTGAGGTCCAGGTGCCCGCCGACGCCTACTACGGCGCCTCGACCCAGCGGGCCGTGGAGAACTTCCCCATCTCCAGCCTGCGCTTCGACCGTCATTTCATCTGGGCGATGGGTCTCGTCAAGGGGTCGGCGGCCACGGTGGCCGCCGAGATGGGCTTCAAAGACACCGACCTGGCCGCGGCGATCCGCACCGCCTCCGACGAGGTGATGGAGGGAGCTCTCGACGACCACTTCGTACTCGATATCTTCCAAACCGGCTCGGGCACCTCGACCAACATCAACGCCAACGAGGTGATCGCCGGCCGGGCGTCGGAGATACTCGGAGACCTCCGGGTCCACCCCAACGACGACGTCAACTTCGGCCAGTCGTCGAACGACGTGATCCCCACTGCCATCCACATTGCCGCGGTGGCCGGGATACGTCACGACCTGATCGTGGCCCTGGCCAGCCTGGGCGGGGCTCTCGAGGCCAAGGCCGGGGAGTTCGCCGACGTGGTCAAGTCGGGTCGCACCCACCTCATGGACGCCACTCCGGTGACCCTTGGCCAGGAGTTCGGGGGTTATGCCGCCCAGGTCCGCAAGGGGATAGAGCGTCTCCACAAGGTTCTTCCCGAGCTCGAGGAGCTGGCCCTGGGCGGGACTGCGGTGGGCACCGGGATCAACGCGCCAGAAGGCTTCGCTGCCGCGGTGATCGACCTGATCGCCGAGCGCTCGGGGATCCCATTCCGTGAGGCCGATGACCACTTCGAGGCCCAGGGAGCCAAGGACGCCGCGGTGGCCGCCTCGGGGGTGCTTCGCACCGTGGCGGTGTCGCTGTTCAAGATCGCCAACGACATTCGCTTCCTCGGCTCGGGGCCCACCTCCGGTCTCGCTGAGATCCGCATCCCCGACCTCCAGCCGGGGTCGTCGATAATGCCGGGCAAGGTCAACCCGGTGATGTCGGAGATGATGATGATGGTGGCCGCCCAGGTGGTGGGCAACGACACCGTGGTCACCTGGAGCGGCGCCAACGGCAACTTCGAGCTCAATGTGATGATGCCGGTCCTGGCCCATAACCTCCTCGAGTCGATCCATCTCCTCTCCACGGCATCGGCCACCTTCGCCACCCGTTGCGTCGACGGGATAGAGGCCAATCGCGAGCGTGCCCGGCAACTGCTCGAGCAGAACGCCATCGTGGTCACTGCCCTCAACCCCTACATCGGGTATGACAACGGGGCGAAGATCGCCAAGGAGTCGGCAGCCACCGGCCGCCCGGTGCGGGAACTGGTGCTCGAGGCCGGCTTGATGACCGCCGAGGAGCTGGACAAGGCCCTCGACCTCAAGAAGATGACAGAGGGTGGAATCGTCTGAGCAGGTGGCCCCGACCTTCGGGGTCGCCGAGCTGCTGGGTCGGCTGGAGACCGCGATCAGCTCGGCGTTCCCGGGGCCGGTATGGATCCGGGGCGAAGTCTCCGGGTTCCGCCGGACCAGTCATGGGGCCGGGTTCTTCCGGCTGGTCGACACCGACTCGGTGGACCACGCCGTCGATGTGGTTGCCCGGGGCCGGGTGATGGCCGACGTCGATCGCTCCCTGGAGGGGGCCGGCGTGGGGAGCCTGCGCAGCGGGATCGAGGTCCGGCTGCGTGGGGTGGTTGGCCTGGCCACGGGACGGAGCCAGATCCGCCTGTCACTGCTGGAGGTGGACCCCACATTCACGGTGGGAAGGCTGGCCATCGATCGTGCGGAGGTGTTGCGCCGCCTCGCCGGCGACGGCTCACTCCAGGCCAACCGCAGCCTTCCGCTGCCTCTGGTGCCGCTGAAGGTGGGGCTGGTCACCAGCAGGGGCTCGGCTGCCCATGCCGACTTCATCGATCAGTTGGGACGTTCCGGCTACCGCTTCCGGGTGAGGACGGTCCAGGCAGTGATGCAGGGGGAGCGGGCTCCTGCAGCGGTGGCGCGGGGCCTGAGGCTGCTTGGATCCGAGGAGGTCGACCTGGTGGCCCTGGTCCGGGGGGGCGGCTCCAAGCTCGATCTGATGGCTTTCGACACCGAGGAGGTTGGCCGGGCGGTGGCGACGATGCCGGTCCCGGTGCTCACCGGCATCGGGCATGAGACCGATCGCTGTGTCGCCGACGAGGCCGCCGCGATCTCGGTGAAGACCCCTTCGGCAGCCGGCGAGTGGATCGTCCACCGGGTCGCCGACTTTGCCGGCCGCATCGAGACGGCCCGGGTCAACATCAGGGACCGGGCGTTGGACGCGTCGCGACGGTCGAGGTCGGATCTGGCGAATCTGGCCCGGATGGTGGGCTCGGCCCGAACCAGCCTCGACCGACAGCTTGATCAGCTCACCCGGGCTGGCGAGGCCATCGCCGACTCCGCCCGACGCGGGCTACGCGACCAGCGGGGCGTGGTGGCTTCGCTGGGGGAGACCCTGAGCGCCTTGGGCGTGGAGCCCACCCTGAGACGGGGCTTCACCCTGGTGACCCTCGCCGACGGCCGCCCCGCGGTTTCGGCAGGTTCACTGGCTCCCGGGGAGAGGGTCACCGTACGGTTCGCCGACGGGTCGGTCCCGATGAGAGTGGAGGAACAGTGATGACCGACGAGCAGCATGCCTACCGGGCGGCCCTGGAAGAGCTACGGGCGATCCACGGGCGCCTGACCCGTGACGAGGTCGACGTCGACACCCTCCTCGACGACGTGAAGAGAGCCGCCGAGCTGCTCGCCTTCTGTCGTGAGCGTCTCGAACAGGTAGGCGAGCGTCTCGAAGAGGTCTTGACCGAATTCGAATAGGCCAGTCCGACGTCAAGGTGCCCCAAGGACTCTCGACCCCGGGGATCTGCCCGGGGGAACAGGTTGTGCCGTCCCAGGCTCTGCCCACCAGGGCCAGCCCCGCCTACCCTCTCCAGATGACTTCGAACCCGACATACGGCACCATCGATGGGAACGAGGCCGCCGCGCTGATCGCCCACCGGCTCAGCGAGGTCATCGCCATCTACCCGATCACGCCGGCGTCCCCCATGGGCGAGTTGGCCGACGCCTGGTCGCACCAGGGACGTCCCAATCTATGGGGGGTGGTGCCCCAGGTGGTGCAGATGCAGTCGGAAGCAGGCGCCGCAGGCACTCTCCACGGGGCGCTACAGACCGGTTCACTGTCCACCACTTTCACATCCTCTCAGGGTCTCCTGCTGATGCTCCCCAACATGTTCAAGATCGCAGGCGAGCTGACCTCTGCGGTGATCCACGTCGCCGCCCGCACGGTGGCCACCCACGCCTTGTCCATCTTTGGCGACCACTCAGACGTGATGGCCGCCCGCCAGACCGGGTTTGCCATGCTCTCGTCGGCTTCGGTCCAGGAGGCCCACGACCTGGCTCTGGTCGCCCATCTGGCCACCCTGGAGTCCCGGGTGCCGTTCCTCCACTTCTTCGACGGATTCCGGACCTCCCATGAGGTGGCCAAGATCGAGATGATCGGCGACGACGTGCTCCGGGCACTGGTCGACGAACGTCACATCGCCTCCCACCGGCGCCGATCTCTCAACCCCAACCGGCCGGTCCTTCGAGGATCTGCCCAGAACCCCGACGTCTTCTTCCAGGCCCGGGAGGCGGCCAACGTCTACTACGACGACCTCCCCGGGAAGGTCCTATCGGTGATGGATCGGGTGGGCCAGATCACCGGGCGACATCATCGACTGTTCGAGTATCACGGCTCGTCCGATCCGGACCGGGTGCTGGTGCTGATGGGCTCGGCCGCCGGGGCTGCCAAGGAGGCGGTAGCCCGACTCATCGGCGAGGGAGAGCGTGTCGGGGTGGTCGTGGTCAAACTGTTCCGCCCCTTCGATTCAGCAGCCTTGGCCGAGTCCATCCCTCCCAGCACCACGAGGGTCATGGTCATGGACAGGACCAAGGAGCCAGGAGCGCCGGGTGAGCCGCTCTATCTCGACGTAGTTGCCGCCCTCACCGAAAATGGGCGTCGCGTCGAGGTCTTCGGGTGCCGGTACGGCCTCTCCTCCAAGGAGTTCACCCCGGCCATGGTGGCCGGGGTGTTCGCCGAGCTGAACCGGGACGCTCCTCGTCGCCATGGCACGATCGGAATCGTCGACGATGTCACCGGTCTCTCCCTGGACTACGAGCGCGGGTGGCACTCCGAGCCGGATGACGTTGATCGTGCCCTGTTCTACGGGCTCGGCTCCGACGGGACGGTGAGTGCCAACAAGTCCTCGGTCAAGATCATCGGGGAGTCCACACCGCTGCATGCCCAGGGCTACTTCGTCTATGACTCGAAGAAGTCGGGAGCGCGTACCGTCTCCCACCTGAGGGTCTCCCCCCGGGTCATCGAGTCGACCTATCTCATCGACCGGGCCGACTTCGTGGCGGTCCACCACTTCGAGTTCCTGGGGAGCACCGATGCCCTCGAGCGGGCGGCACACGGGTCCACCTTGCTGATCAACAGCCCTCATCCTCCGGAGGACACCTGGGACAGGATCCCGTCCTCTGCTCGGAGGGTCATCGTGGAGAAGGAGCTCGAGGTGTGGGCGGTGGACGCCCTGGCAATCGCTCGCCAGGCCGGCCTGGGCAACCGGATCAATACCGTCCTCCAGGCTTGCTTCTTCCACCTGAGCGACTTCCTTCCCACCGACCGGGCTCTCGAGGAGATGAAGCACCAGATCGAGATCACCTACGGGAAGCGTGGCGAGACGATGGTTCGCCGAAATGTCGCCGCTCTGGAGGCGGGCCTCGCCGGGCTCTACCGGGTGACCCCGGTGGATGTGGGTCACCTCGAAGAGGCTCGCCTGGTGGTACCTGAGATCGCCCCTGACTTCGTGAAGCGGGTCACTGCGATGATCATGGCCGACAAGGGGGACCTCCTCCCGGTGTCGGCCCTTCCTGTCGACGGAACCTTCCCCACCGGAACCACCAAGTGGGAGAAACGCTCCCTGGCCGAGGAGATTCCCATCTGGGACCCGTCACTGTGCATCGACTGCGGCCGTTGTGCCCTGGCATGTCCCCACGCCGCCATCAGGCTCAAGGCGTTCGACGCCGGGCTGGACCCACCTGGAGGGTTCCTCTCCAAGGAGCCGACGGGCAAGGACTTCGTCGGGATGAGGGTTGTGGTGCAAGTTGCCCCGGACGACTGCACCGGCTGCGGGATCTGCGTCGACATCTGCCCGGCCAAGTCGAAGGAGATGGTCAAGCACAAGGCGATCAACATGGAGCCAAAGGGGCCCCATTTGGAGCGGGAAAGACGCAACTTCAGCTACTTCCTCGAGATCCCCGAAGTCGACAAGACCAAGGTGAACCGCCCCACGGTCAAGGGCTCGCAATTCCTCGAGCCTCTGTTCGAGTTCTCCAGCGCCTGTGTCGGATGCGGAGAGACCCCGTACCTCAAGCTGCTGACACAGCTGGTCGGTGATCGGGTGATCGTGGCAAACGCCACAGGATGCTCCTCCATCTACGGGGGCAATCTGCCAACGACCCCCTGGACCACCAACCGCGAGGGGCGTGGGCCTGCCTGGTCGAACAGCCTGTTCGAGGACAATGCCGAGTTCGGGTTGGGGATGCGCCTGGCCCTGGAGACTCAGCGCGACGATGCCCTCCTTCTGGTGACTGCCCTGGCCCCGGAGCTGGGCGACCTGGCCTCGAGGATCCTGGAGGCGGCGGAGGAGACCGACCGAAGCGATCTCGATGCCCTGGCCGACCGACAACGAGAGCAGGTCGCCGACCTGAGGGACCGATTGGCCCGGCTGGAAGGCCCGCTGCCCCGTCGTCTCGAGGGGGTCGCCGATGCGCTCATCACCACCAGCATCTGGATAGTCGGCGGTGACGGTTGGGCCTACGACATCGGATTCGGGGGGCTCGACCATGTCCTCGCCTCGGGGCGGGACATAAACATCCTGGTGCTCGACACCGAGGTCTACTCCAACACCGGCGGGCAGGCTTCCAAGGCAACCGCCAGGGGAGCCATCGCCAAGTTCGCCGCCGGGGGGAAGGCAACCGGCAAGAAGGACCTGGGCCAGATAGCCATGTCGTACGGTGATGTATATGTCGCCCAGGTGGCGATGGGTGCCAACCCGACCCAGTCGGTCCGAGCCTTCGCCGAGGCCGAGGAGCATCCCGGGGTCTCCCTGCTCATCGCCTACAGCCCTTGCATCGCACACGGGTACGACCTTTCCAACCAGATCCACCATCAGAAGCTGGCCGGGGACACCGGGTACTGGCCGTTGTACCGCTACGACCCGGCCCGGGAGGCCGAAGGGGAGCCGGGCCTGCGTCTCGACAGCCGGAAGCCAACGGTTCCATTCCGCGATCTGGCCGCCACCGAGGCCCGCTTTTCCATGCTGGCCCGGGTCAATCCGGAGTGGGCCGGGGAGTTGATGAACCGGGCACAACGCGACATCGACGACCGCTGGAATCTCTACGAGCAGATGGTCCACGTCCATAGGACCGCCGAATACGGGGAGGTCGAGGAGTGAGCATCGATCTGTCCACCAGCTACCTGGGGCTCGAGCTGGCGCACCCCGTCGTTCCTTCGGCGTCACCGCTCACCGGCGACATCGACAGGATTCTGGCGCTGGTGGCAGCAGGGGCACCCGCAGTGGTCCTACTCAGCATCTTCGAGGAACAGCTCGAGCACGACATGATCGCCATGACCGAGGGTCCCGAGATCGGAGCCGGAGCCTTCGGGGAGGCGCCATCCGGCTACCTCCCGAGCCTCGACACCTACAACACCGGCACCGCCGCCTACCTGGAGTTGATCCGCAGGGCCAAGGACGAGGCCGGGGTCCCGGTGATCGCCAGTCTCAATGGGGCAACTGCCGGAGGTTGGGTCCACTATGCGGAGGAGTTGGCCGAAGCGGGGATCGATGCGCTCGAGCTCAACATCTACCGGGTGGCAGCCGGCACGAAAGAGACATCCGAGGAGGTGGAGTCGGGTTATCTGCGACTGGTCGAGGCGGTCCGCAGCGCGGTGAAGGTCCCTCTGGCGGTGAAGACCGGTCCCTACTTCTCGGCGATGGCATCAATGGCCCGCCGTCTGGCCGACGCCGGCGCCGATGGCCTTGTCCTCTTCAACCGCTTCTACCAGCCCGACATCGACCTCGACTCGCTGGAGGTCGTGCCCAATCTGGTGCTCTCGACCAGCGAGGAGCTGCGTCTCGTGCTCCGTTGGATCGCCATTCTGCATGGGCGGGTCGCCGTCGATCTGGCCGCTACCACGGGTATTCACCAGCCCGAGGACGCCGCCAAGGCCCTGCTCGCCGGGGCGGATGTGATGATGATGGCCTCGGGGCTGCTTCGCCATGGCCCCTCCCAGCTGACCCGGGTCCGAGACGGTCTTGCCGACTGGCTCGAGGCGAACGGGTATACGTCGGTAACCCAAGCGAGAGGGAGCCTCAGCCAGCTAGCGGTCGATGACCCTGCCGCCTTCGAGCGGGCCAACTACATGAAGACGCTCACCTCGTATGTGCCCACCTGGTGAGGAGGCTCATTTCGGCTGTAGCGCCTCGGTGAGGACCGTCCAGGCCAGGCTGGCGCACTTGATCCGCACCGGATACTGGCGGACGCCCTGAAGGGCCTCGATATCACCGAGCACCGCCCCGGGGCGCTCGGGATCGAGACCAGGGTCCTCAGGACCGTCGATGGACATCATCCGGCGGAACCGGGCAACCAGGTCGGCGATGTCGGAGAGGCTCTTGCCTTTGATCGCCTCGGTCATCATCGAGGCCGAGGCCTGGCTGATCGAACACCCCTGCCCGTCGACCGAGACTTCGGTGACCAGGTCGTCGGTGAGCCTGAGCTCGACGGTGATCTCGTCGCCACACAACGGGTTCACCCCGGAGGCGGCGGCGTCGGGGCTGTCGAGCCGCCCACGGTTCCGGGGGCTCCGGTAGTGGTCGAGGATCACCTCACGGTAGAGGTCTTCGAGCGCCATCAGCCGACCCCAAACAACTCGCCGGCCCGACGGAGACCTCGGATCAGGGCCTCGATGTCCTCATCGTTGTTGTACAGGTAGAAACTGGCTCGGGCGGTGGCCGTCACCCCCATCTGACGCATCAGGGGCTTGGCGCAGTGGTGCCCGGCGCGAACCGCCACGTCATGCTCGTCGAGGATGGTGGCCAGGTCGTGGGCATGGGTGCCTTCCATGGCGAACGACACCACCCCGCCCCGGTCTTCGAGGTCGGAAGGCCCGTAGAGGGTCACACCGGGGACGTCGGCGAGTTGGGCCAGGGCAACCTTGGTGAGCTCACGGTCGTGCTCGAAGATCCGGTCCATCCCCACCGACTCGAGGTAGTCGATGGCGGCATGGAGACCCACGGCCTGGACGATCGGCGGAGTCCCCGCCTCGAATCGGTGGGGGATCGGGGCCCAGGTGGCGTGGTCCAGCGTGACGTCGGAGATCATCTCTCCACCACCCTCGAAGGGCTCCATTTCCTCGAGAGCCCCCATCCGACCCCACAGCACGCCGATTCCGGTGGGGCCCAGCATCTTGTGAGACGAGAAGGCGACGAAGTCGGCTCCCAGCGTGGACACGTCGACCCCGGCGTGAGGAACCAGCTGGGCGGCATCCACCACCACCCGGGCCCCCACCCGATGCGCCAGGCGGGTGATCTCGGACATGTCGGGAATGGTCCCCAGAACGTTGGACATGCCGGTGACCGCCACCACCTTGACTCCCTCGATCACCTTCTCCTCCAGGGAGGCCATGTCGAGGCGAAACCCGGGGGTCATCGTGACGTGGTCGAGTACCGCCCCCGACCTCTTGGCCACCATTTGCCAGGGGACCAGGTTGGCGTGGTGCTCCATGACCGTGGTGAGGATCCGGTCGCCAGGCTTCAGGTTCTCCATTCCCCACCCGAAGGCCACCATGTTGAGCCCGGTGGTGGTCCCCCGGGTGAAGACGACCTCGTCGGGATTGGCCGCACCGATGAACTCGGCCACCCGCCGCCGTGCCGCCTCGTAAGCCTCGGTGGCGGCGATCGAGAGCTTGTAGGCACCGCGATGGACGTTGGCGTAGGAGGTCCGGGTGAATCGGTCCATGGCCTCGAGAACCGGGATCGGCTTCTGTGACGAAGCCCCGGAATCGAGGAAGTGGTACCCGTCGGTGAGGATGGGGAAGTCGTGTTTGAGGTGGGAGAGGTCGGTCACTTGGTGTTCGACACCGTGCGGGAGGCCTCGTATCCTTCTTCCTCGAGCCTTGCCGCCAGTTCGGGCCCGCCGCTCTCCACAATCCGGCCGTCGAGGAAGATGTGGACGAAGTCGGGGGTGACGTAGTCGAGGAGCCGCTGGTAGTGGGTGATGATGAGGAAGCCTCGCTCCGGTCCGGTCAACTTGTTGACCCCTTCGGCAACGGTGCGCAGGGCGTCTATGTCGAGGCCCGAATCGGTCTCGTCCATGATCGCCAGGTCGGGCTGGAGCACCGCCATCTGCAGCACCTCGTTGCGTTTACGTTCTCCGCCGGAGAACCCCTCGTTGAGATAGCGATCACCGAACGAGCTCTCCATGCCCAATTCCTTCATGGCATCCATCACCTTGAGGCGCAGCTCGAGGACGGTGAGGTCGACCCCGGTCCGGTTGGAGAGGGCCTGACGGAGGAACTGGATCACCGACACCCCAGGAATGGCCTCAGGGTGCTGGAAGGCGAGGAACATGCCGGCGGCACCCCGATCGGTGGGAGGCCACGAGGTGATGTCGTCACCCTTGTAATGGATCGACCCCGCGGTGACCTGAAACCCTGGATTCCCCAGCAGCACGTTGGCCAGGGTCGACTTGCCCGAGCCGTTGGGCCCCATCAGGGCGTGGATCTCGCCGGCACGAACCGTCAGGTCGACCCCCTTTAGGATCTCGACGTGCCCGGCGGACACATGCAGGTTCTCGATGTGGAGGAGTGGGGCGGTGGCTTCGCTCACAGGACAATGGTATTTCCACTACTGGCGTAGTGAAAATGCTGGAGCCTTTGCTGCCTGCCCCAAAGGCCCATGGCGCCCTGTTGGGCAGAGGGACAGCGGACTCGAGCGATCTCAGCTCAGGGTGATGTCGGTCCAGGTGGGGTGTGACAGTCGGTCGAGGTCGGCGATCGAGATGGGGAACACCGTGGTCGGGGTGCCGCCGGCGGCCCACACCGGATCGGTGCGTCGGAGCCGGGGCTCGGCGAACACCCGGAGGGGAGTGGCGTGACCGAAGGGCGGGGTACCACCGGCAGCGTATCCCGTGGCCGATCTCACCTCTTCGAGGGTTGCTCTTCGTGCCGACCTGGCCCCAGCCGCCGCCGCCAGCTTGGCGGTGTCGAGGCGAAGGTCACCGGGGACCAGAGCGACCACAGGCTCCTCCACGTCGTCATCCTCGATCACGAACACCAGGGACTTGACGATGGCCGACACCGGGCATCCGATCGCGTTGGCGGCGTCCTCGGCGGTCTTGGTTCCGTCAGGAAACTCCCTTATCGACCTCTCCATGCCGGGCATTGCCCGGGCGAGGCGGAGGCTGGCCTCGGGGAGGTCAGGAGCCGCGGATGATGTCAACGGTGTCCTTCATCGTGTCGAGGTCGTCGAGGTCGAGCCACTGCACGTAGATCCTGTCGACTCCCGCCTCCTCCAGGGCGGCCACGGTATCGGCCACCCGGCCCGGGGTCCCGACCGGAAAGCCGTTCTGGGAGTATCGCTGCTCCAGTTCCTGCGGAGTTATGCCCCTGCGCGCCGCCACCGTGGCTAGACGTTCCTCGAAGATGGCTTGGGTGCTGCCCACCAGGGCGCCACCCATCACCGTGGCCTCGACTGTTCGGTCCCCTGCGGCCGCCCGCATCACCCCTATCTTCTGCTTCGCCTGGTCGGCGGGGCAGATGAAGAAGTTGTATTCGTCGGCCCGGGCTCCGGCGAGAGTCGGTGTGCGTTGGGACCCGCTGCCACCGACGATGAGCCGTAACCCGGTGGGCTTGGGCACGACATCGCCCTTGACTCGATAGAAGCTGCCCTCATGGTCGGCGGGATCCTTTCCGAAGACGGCGTCGAGGTAATCGAGGGCGTCCTCGAACCGGGCCCAACGCTCCGACCACTCCGGGAAGGGGATCCCCAATGCCTCGTGCTCCAATTCCATCCATCCGGTGCCTACCCCGAGGTCGAGGCGGCCGGCGGACATCTGGTCGATGGTGGCGGCGTTCTTGGCGATCACCGCCGGATGGCGGAACGTGATCGGGGTCACCAGGATGCACAGCCGGATGTGCTCGGTCTCCCGGGCGAGACCGGCGAGGACCGCGAAGGCGTCGGTGGCGTCGGGAGTCGGATCGCCACCTGACATGTAGTGGTCACATCGGGCGAAGGAGACCAGGCCTTCGGTCTCGGCCCAGCGAGCTGCTTCGAGTTGTTGGGAGTAGGTGCCCCCCAGGTGGGGCTCGGTCATCAGCGAGAACCTCACGGCGTCACCCTATTGCTCGGAGCAACCTGGTCGGGACCACCTCGGCTCGGGGCGATGAGGTCGTCCGGCTGCGGCATCCCGGTGCCCGTCCCTCGATGTCGAAATACGCAGGACGAAGTACTCACGGTCTGTGAGTGCTATCCCGCATAGGCATCGAGTATGAGGTCGAAGTTGGAGATCGGGGTGTTGAAGATCTGGAGGTAGTAGCGAGTGCAACCCGCCTCCTCCAACTCGGCGATCATCTCGGCAGCCTTGGATCCCGAACCGTGGGGGTAGCGGCGCTCCTCGTAGACCTGCTCGATCCGCTCGGTGGGTTGGTCGGTCATCTCGGCGAGCTCATCGAGCAGCGACCGATAGTCGGACTCCTTGCGAGCGCCCAGCGCGGGCCCGGCCGAGGACCAGGCGATCTCGTCCGGGTCCCGGCCGAGAGACTGGGCCTCCTCACGGGTTCGCTTCCGGATGTGGCGAAAGCGTTCGGGGGCGCAAGCGTAGAGGTTGTACTCATCGGCATAGAGAGCGGTGATCCGTCGGGCCCGCTTGCGCCCGGCCCCGCCGACGAGCAGACGAAGGTTGGTGGGGTGGGGGAGAGGGTCGAACTCGGCCAGGGTGTAGTACTTGCCCTCGAACCCAGAACGGCTCGGCGTGATTGCCGCTCTGAGATAGGCCATCGCCTCCTCGAGCATCTCGATGCGCTCCCCCAGGTCGGGATAGGGGATTCCGAACAACTCGAACTCCTGATCCATCCACCCCGCTCCAAGACCAAGGGTGAACCGACCACCGGAGATGTCATCGATCGTCACCCCCATCTTGTAGTGGACTGCGGGGTGTCGGAATGTCACCGGGCTGACCAGCGAGACCAGCTCGAGGTCGGTGTGGGTGGCCAGAGCGGCCAGGTGGGTCAGGTGGTCCCAGGCAGGCTTCTCCGGGTCGTCACCCCGCAGCAGGTAGTGGTCGGGAAGAGCGAAAGCAACCAGGCCCCTGTCCTCGGCCCAGGTCGCCACTGAGCGGACCCGATCCCAATCCCCCCGGGACTGGACACCGAACTCCATCAGGTTGCCGCCATGGTGTCCTCGAGCAGGGCCCGGGCATGGACCTCGACATCGAACTCGGGGTCGAGGACGTAGTGGAGGGTCATCCCGTTGAGGGCGGTGACCAGGGTTTCGGCGCGCCGGCGGGCCTCGGCGGTTTCGACGGACGGTCGCTGTCTCTCGATGGCCGCGGTGAACCGGTCGACCCGGCCTTGATGGTGGCGGATCACGCGTCCTTTGAGCTCGGTGTTGTTCCTTCCCCCCGACACCGCGATGGCGATATACACCCGTGCCAGGGCGCCTTGTTCTGTGACAAATCGCACATAGGCGTCAACCAGCTCGGCCAGGGTGTCGGTGCCCAGGTGGTGAGGGTCGGGGTCGACTGCGTCGATGGCCTCCCGTACCACCGTGAGGATCGCCTGCTCTTTCGAGTCGAACAGGTTGTAGAAGCTCCCGGGTAGGACGCCGGCGCGCTCGCAGATGGCCTTGATGGTGGTTCCCTCCATCCCGTAGTCGCCAATCAGAGTGCGGGTGGCGGAGAGGATGCGGCTCTGCGTCTCCAAGCCCGATCGGTACCGCATGGGCCCACGGTAGCGGTCGAGGAGGAAGCTCCAGCAAACCACGAGCGGGGTTCACTTTCCTTGAGCGATCGCTCAAATTAGACTTCCGGGTGGAGATCACAAGGAGTCGCATGGTGAGCCACTACAAGTCGAATCTCAGGGACATCGAGTTCAACCTCTTCGAAGTACTGGGTGTGGAGGACTATCTCGATGACTCGATCTGGCCGGGGATCGACAGGAGCACCATCGGAGACATCCTCGTCGAGATCGAGAGACTGGCCCGTGAGGAGTATGCCGCCTCCTATGTGGACCAAGACCGGATCCCCCTCGAACTGATCGACGGCGAGATCCAGCTCCCCGACTCGGTGAAGAAGAGCATCGATGCCTTCCGTGAGGGAGGCTGGAACCGGCTTGGGCTCCCTGTGGAGATGGACGGCACACCGGTACCGGCAACGGTCGGCTGGTCTGTGTCGGAGATGCTGCTCGCGGCCAACACCACGGTGCAGTTCTTCGCCGGTGGTTCGCTGTTTGCCCGGGTGCTGTTCGACGAAGGCAATGACGCCCAGAAGGACCTGGCCCGCCTCTGGGTCGATCGGGGATGGGCGGGGACCATGGTCCTCACCGAGCCCGATGCCGGATCGGATGTGGGTGCCGGAACCACCAGGGCGATCGATCAGGGAGACGGGACCTGGCACATCGAGGGAGTGAAGCGGTTCATCACCGGTGGTGAGCACGATGCCGCCGAGAACATCGTCCATCTGGTTCTGGCCCGTCCCAAAGGAGCAGGTCCGGGCACCAAGGGGCTGTCACTGTTTGTGGTGCCCAAGTTCCTGGTCAACGAGGATGGAACCCTGGGCGAACGAAACGGTGTGGTAGCCACCAACCTGGAGAAAAAGATGGGTCTCAAGGGGTCGACCACCTGTGAGCTCACCTTCGGCATGGATCATCCTGCGATCGGCTATCTGGTAGGCGATCGCCACGACGGCATTCGTCAGATGTTCCGGGTGATCGAGTACGCCCGGATGCTGATCGGGACCAAGGCGATGGGAACTCTCAGCACCGGCTATCTCAACGCATTGGAGTATGCCCAAGAGCGGGTGCAGGGAGCCGACCTCACCGAGGCCACCGACAAGACCGCTCCCCGGGTGCCGATCATTCGCCACCCCAACGTGCGGCGCATGCTGATGATGCAGAAGGCATACGCCGAAGGTCTGCGGGCGCTGGTCCTCTACACCGCCTGGGTGCAGGATCAGGCCAGCTTGCACCCCGAAGACGACAGGTGGGAGCGGCGCAATGATCTCCTCCTCCCCCTGGTCAAGGGGTATTCATCGGAGCGGGCCTACCACCTGCTGTCCACCTCGTTGCAGGTGTTCGGAGGGTCGGGTTACACCCAGGACTACCCGATCGAGCAATACATCCGAGACGCCAAGATCGACACCATCTACGAGGGCACAACCGGGATCCAGGCTCTCGACCTGTTCTTCCGCAAGATCGCCCGAGACCAGGGTGCGGCACTAGCGGCTCTGGCAGCCGAGATCACCGAGTTCGTCAAAGGCGGAGGCGATGACGACCCGTTCGCCACCGAGCGGGAGACCCTGGGGAGAATGCTGGACGACGTCCAAGGTCACATCGGATCGATGGTGGAGCACCTGATGGCCAGCCTGGGTGGTGATCGCGAGGAGATCTACAAGACCGGTCTCCATGCCAACCCGCTGCTGGAGTCGATGGCCGAGGTGGTCATCTCCTGGCAGATGCTCCGTCAGGCCGAAGTGGCTCTCGCCAAGGTCGACCAGGACCCCTTCTACCGTGGCAAGGTGGCCGCCGCCCGCTGGTTGATCAGCGATGTCGCCCCCAAGATCGCCGCCCGCCGCCAATCAGCAACCACCGAGGACGGCTCCCTCATGGAGCTCCCGGTCGAGGCGTTCTGAATACTGCGAACCTCAGGTACCCAGACCCATATATGGTTCAATTCCTCTCAGGTTCGCCGGAGGATGGCAACAGCCATCTGAACTTGAGAGGATATTGCCCACATCCGGGTCCCAGTACCTGAGGTTCGTGGTGGATTGACCGACCAAGTCGGCGATACTCGGGGGGTGTCGCCTGTTGCTGTGATCGGGTTGGTGGGGTTGCTGGTGGGGGTGTTCCTGGTGGTGGTGGCTTTGATGGTCTGGCAGGAAGCCAGGCGCCGACCTTCCTATCAGGCGCTCGAGTACGTGGTCGAGGACGCGGTGCGACATGTCGTAACCCGGCTCGGCGAGAACTCGAACCTGGGACGTCCCGATGTGAGGAGGATCCTCGAGTGGGAGGTCTACTACCTGCAGGGTCTGGCCCAGGAGGATCGGCGAAATCCCGTGGAAACCGTCGCCGGCGGGCATCAAGCCTCCGTCGATTACATAGCCTCGGCGATCGAAGCACGTCACGGGGTGTCCTACTCTCAGCAGGACATCGAAGAGGTGCTCCGTCTCGAGGCCGACTACCTCATGGCCATCGGGGCGGTAGGAGACCCGGTAGAACAGGGAGAAGATGAGGAATGAGGGTCCGTTGCGGAGCGTGTCGAACCCAGTTCGAAGTAGCAGGGCCGGGCCGGTTCGCCTGTCCCGTGTGCGGCTCGGTGAACGTGGTGCGAAACGGAGCCGGTGCTCCCGAAGGCGCCCCGTCGACCGTGGGCGGCTATCCGGCCGCACCAGGAGTGGGTGTCCCCGGGGCGCCTCCTCCTCCGACTCCACCCCCGCCGCCGCCCCCTCCGGTCCTTCCCAAGATCACCTGCCCGGAGTGCGGTTTCGAATTCATCGTTGGTGAGATCGCGGTTGCGACCTGCCCGATGTGTACCGCTGAGGTGCCAACCGGGCTCGAGGAAGAGGACGAGTGAGCCGGCTCCACAGGTTCGAGGCCTACCGGTTCGTGGGCACTCGCGACACCATGCGGGTTTACGACTGCGACGACCCGGAGCAGTTGGAGAGCCTTCGTCGGCGAATCGAGGAGGAGGCTCTCCTCGATCGTCTCCAACTCCAGGCATTCTCACCGGACACTGTTGAGGAGGCGCGAAACCGGGGATTCGAGCCCATGCGTGTGCACAGCCCGCCCCAGTAGGTCCGGGAGTGCACACGCCCCGGCCTGCTGTGTGCACCGCCGACCCCGAGAGGTCGGCCAGTGCACACGGTCAGGTCTCCAGGCCCTGGGCCACGAGGTCGCCGATACGTTCGCCTCGGCCGTGGAAGAAGTGGTCACCGGGGGTGAGGACCAGGTCGATGCCCATCCTCACCGCGTACTCCTGGAGCGCATCGGCGTCGACCACCTGTTCCCGGGTGCCCAGGATGATCCGCTTGGGACCGACCGGAAGCTCCTCGGGTAGGTGCTCGGGGGCAGGGGCCACCCCGGCGTAGGGAAGCGATTCCCCGGTCTCGGCCAGCCAGTTGAGGGCCACTCCGGCCCCGAAGGACCACCCGGCGAGGCCCAGCGGCAGCCCGGCTCCTCGGGCGTGGTCGACGGCCGCGGTGACGTCGGTGAGCTCGGCCTTCCCGTAATCGTGGGTGCCGGTGCTCGATCCCGAGCCCCGAAAGTTGAAGCGGACCACGGTATGACCCCGTTCCACCAGCCGCCTGGTGATGGCGATCATCAGGGGAGCGTTCATCGTCCCGCCCTCGAGGGGGTGGGGATGACAGAGAACCGTTGCCCGCACCGGGTCGTCTGATGTGTCCACCCTGGCCTCGAGGACCACCTCGTCGTCGGTCTCGATCGAGATCCGCTCGCTCACAGAAGGATCCTGAAGAGCCACACCGCCGCAGCCACCAGGATCACCACGGCCAGCACGGCAGAAGTGACCAGGAGCCAGCGGGTGGGCATGGGCCAGAGAGGGTAGCCAGCGGCCAAACTAGGCTCCGGTCGAGGTTTCCAAGGAAAGGCAGGCATTGGTCGACGTCGCGATACTCGGAGGCGGACCGGGGGGATACGCCGCCGCCCTCTACGCCCACAATTTTGGGCTGGAAGTTGCCCTGGTGGAGAAGGACCGACCGGGAGGCACCTGTCTCATCCGTGGCTGTATCCCTGCCAAGCAGTGGCTTCACATCGCCGATGTGTTCACCACGGTGGGTGACGCCGCCGAGTACGGGGTGGTCACCTCCCAGCCGACCTTGGACTGGCCGGCGGCCCTGGCCAAGAAGAACAAGACGGTCGAGGCCGTGGTGCGCGGCCTCGGCGGGCTGCTCAAACAGCGCGGAGTCGACGTCGTCGACGGGGTGGGCAAACTGACCGGGCCGCGGTCGATCGAGGTCACCACCGACGACGGTGCGAGGACGGTCGAGGCGGACAGGGTGATCGTGGCCACCGGATCTCATGCCCGAACCATCCCCGGCTATGAGATCGACGGGCAGCGCATCGTCACCTCGGACCATGCCCTCGACTGGGAGACCCAGCCAAATCGGGTGGCCGTCATAGGTGGCGGGGTGATCGGGTGCGAGTTCGCCAGCTTCCTCGCCGACGTGGGTTCGAAAGTGCACGTTTTCGAGATGCTGGACCAGATCATCCCTGGGTCGGATCCCGACTCGGCTCGGATGTTGCAGCGGCAGCTGCAGCGCCGCGGTGTCGAGTTCCACATCGGGGTCGCAGTCGAGCCGGCCGAGGTGGGAGGCGACGGAGTGGTGGTCAAGGCGGGTGACGCCAGGGTCGAGGTGGACGTGGTCCTGGTGGCGGTGGGACGGGGCCCCAACACGGAGGGAATCGGCCTGGAGACGACCCGGGCTGAGGTGGACCGGGGCTTCGTGGTTGTCGACCCGGTGACCATGGAGACTGCTGAGCCAGGGGTGTACGCGGTGGGTGACATCGTCGCCGGCACTCCCCAATTGGCCCACGTCGGTTTCGCCGAGGGGATTGCCGCGATGAGTCACATCGCCACCGGCCAAGTCACTCCCATCGACTACGACGCCATTCCCCGGGTCACCTATACCCATCCCGAAGTGGCTGAGGTGGGCATCACCGAGGACGAAGCGGTTCGGAGGGGTCTGGAGGTGGAATCCTCCAAGCATTTCTTCAACGGCGTCGCCCGGGCGATGATCATCGGGCAGAACCAGGGCCATGTCAAGGTTGTCTCGGTCAAGGACGGGCCGGTGGTGGGGGCCAGCATCGTCGGGCCCCAGGCAGGTGAGTTGATCCACGAGTTGATGTTTGCCGTGGGCTGGGAAGCATTGCCCGCCGAGGCGGCTGCGATGATCCATGCCCACCCCACGCTTTCCGAGACGATCGGCGAGACATTGATGAGCGCAGCCGGCAGGGAACTGCATTGAGAGGAGATTGACGTGGCAACTACGGTTTCGATGCCCCAGTTGGGGGAGACGGTCACCGAGGGGACCATTCTCAAGTGGGCCAAGAACGTGGGAGACACCATCGCCGAGGACGAGGTCCTGGTGGAGATCTCCACCGACAAGGTCGACACCGAGGTCCCTTCGCCGGTGGGGGGGACCATTCTCGAGATCCTGGTCGAGGAAGGTGAGACCGTCGCGGTCGGGGTCGATCTGGTGGTCATCGGCGACGAGGGTGAAGAAGCCGGCACCGACTCGGGAGAACCCGAGGAACCAGCCACCGAAGCCGAACCCGAGCCGGAGGCCGAACCCGAGCCAGAATCCGAGCCCGAACCGGAACCGGAGGCCGAGCCGGAACCGGAGGCCGAGCCGGAATCCGAGCCCGAACCGGAACCGGAGGCCGGACCGGAACCGGAGGCCGAACCCGCACTGGAACCGGAGGCCGAGGCGGAACCGGAGGCCGAACCGGAATCGGAGGCTGAACCGGAATCGGAAGCCGAGGG
>CAZNDH010000015.1:0-17235 GCA_964571765.1 uncultured Acidimicrobiaceae bacterium | reverse complement strand
CGGAACCGGAGGCCGAACCGGAATCGGAGGCTGAACCGGAATCGGAAGCCGAGGGATCACCTGCCGCCGAAGCCGAGATGAGCGAGGAGCCCAGCGACGAGGAGATCGAGGCATTCTTCGCCGAGCCCTCACCCGAGGAGGCGTCAACCCGGCTGCTCTCCCCGGTGGTACGTCGCCTGGCAAGGGAGCATCAGGTCGACCTGAGCAAGGTCGAGGGCACCGGACAGGGCGGTCGAGTCACCCGCAAGGACGTCGAGGCCTATCTGGCGACTCCTGCGGAGAAGGAGCCGCCACCGGCGAAAGAGGTGGCGCCTGCCGCCGCCGGGCCGGAGAAGGAGGAGGCTGCGCCCGAACCGACGCCGGCAGCAGACGAAGCCGCGGCGGCACCACGCCCGGCGGCGACTACCGCTCCGGCCGAGGAGGTCGAGCTCGATCGGATAAGGGTCCGGACCGCAGAGAACATGATCAAGGCGAAGCAGACTGCGGCCCACGTTTGGACCTCGGTGGAGGTCGACTACGAGAGGGTGGAGCGGGTCCGCCAGGCCCACAAGGCGAGGTTCAAGAGCGAAGAGGGCTTCTCGTTGACATATCTGCCTTTCATCTCCCGGGCGACCATCGACGCCCTGAAGGCATACCCGGTGGTCAACAGCTCCTTCCTGCTCGAGGAGAAGAAGGCGGTGTTCCACAGGAAGGTCGACCTGGGGATCGCCATCGACCTCAGCCAGGAGGGCTTGGTGGTGGCCCGGGTCCGCAACGCCGACGGGCTGCGGCTGGTGGGGATCGCTCGAGAGATCCGCGACCTTGCCGAGAAGGCGAGAGCGGGAAAGCTGAGCATCGACGACCTCACCGGATCGACCTTCACCATCACCAACCCCGGCCCGTTCGGGTCCTTCATGTCGGCGCCGATCATCAACGTGCCCAACGTGGGCATCCTCTCCACCGAGACCGTCACCAAGCGGCCCACGGTGGTGACGACCCCCGACGGTCAGGACATGATCGCCATCCGTCACATCGGCTACCTGGGGCTCTCCTGGGACCACCGCGCTTTCGACGGGTCGACCGCGGTCCTCTTCCTGCAGAGGATCAAGGAGAACCTGGAGACGTGGGACTGGGAGCAAGAGCTGGCATGACGGATCTCGTGTCCGCCCGTGTACGGGGGGAAAGCGTGAGGCGACAGACGTTGCGAGTCAGGTGGCTGGGCAGGCTCCCATACGAGGAGGCCTGGGACCTGCAGCGGGCGCTCCACGACGGGAAGGTGAAGGGCCGCACCTCGGACGACTATCTGCTCCTCCTCGAACATCCGCCGGTGTTCACCGTGGGACGGAACGGCGATGGGTCCAACCTCCTCGATCCCGCCGCGGTCCGATCCCGGGGCGCGGAGGTTCACCACATCGACCGTGGCGGCGACATCACCTTCCACGGCCCGGGTCAGCTGGTTGGGTATCCGATCATCACCCTCGAGGACCCGATGCAGGTCGTTCCCTACGTGAGACGTCTCGAGGAGGCCCTGATCCGGGTCATGGCCGACTTCGGGGTGAAGGCGTGGCGTGAGGAGGGCCTAACCGGGGTGTGGACCGGGAGGGGCAAGGTGGCCGCCATCGGGGTCAGGGTGTCGCGACGGGTCACCATGCACGGTTTCGCCCTCAACCTCCACCCCGACATGTCCTGGTTCGGCATGATGAATCCCTGCGGGATCGCCGATCGTCCGGTGACCAGTCTCTCCGAGCTGACCGGGACCAGAGTCACCGTTGAGGAGGCGGTCGACCTGGTGGTCCCCCATTTCGCCGAGGTCTTCGGCCATACGGATCCTGACGTGCGCCTGGCTGCCTTCGTGAGAGGCCAGGGAAGGGACTCGACATTCGAGGTCGACCGACTCCTCGCCGAAGGCACCTTCTCAGCGGAGAAGAGAAGCGCCGAGCCGGTCCTGATCGAGAGGAGGCTTCCCGGCGAGCCGGAGCGACCCGAGTGGATGCGGGTCACCGCCCGGCTCGACGGTGACTACCTGGAGCTGAAGAAGCTGATGCGGGGGCTAGACCTGCACACCGTGTGCGAGGAGGCCAACTGCCCCAACATCTATGAGTGTTGGGGGATGGGCACCGCCACCTTGATGATCCTCGGCGACAAGTGCACGCGGGCCTGTTCCTTCTGCAACGTCACCACCGGTAAGCCCACCGAGTTCGATGTTCTCGAGCCTTTCCGAGCTGCCGAAGCGATCGCCGCGATGAACCTGACCCATGCGGTGATCACCTCGGTCAACAGGGATGACCTCGACGACGGTGGCTCGGGGATCTTCGCCCAGACCATCGTCGAGGCCCGCCGCCGGTCGCCGGGCACCGAGATCGAGGTCCTCATCCCCGACTTCAAAGGCGATCGCGCCGCTCTGCAGACGGTGATGGACGCCCGACCCGAGGTACTCAACCACAACACCGAGACGGTGATCCGCCTCCAACGCGACATCCGCACCGCGGCCAACTACGGGCGCTCGCTCGCCCTCCTGTGGCGCGCCAAGCAGATGTACCCGGAAGGGCTGATCAAGTCGGGCCTGATCGTGGGCATGGGGGAGACCGAAGGCGAGGTGCTCGCAACCCTGGCCGACATGAGGGCCATCGGGATCGACATCGTCACCATAGGTCAGTACCTTCGGCCCACCAGCCGCCACCGTCCGATCCACCGCTACGTCCACCCCGACGAGTTCGCTCGCTACAAGGAGTTCGGCGAGGGGATCGGCATACCCCACGTCGAGTCGGGCCCCTTGGTCCGTTCCAGCTACCACGCCAAGGAGAGCCGCCAAGCGGTCCCGGTCTCCATCGGCCAGGGTCGCCAAGCGACGCAGTCGCTCCACTCCTGAGTCGCCTCGCTCCTGCACTCATCGCGCGGCTGCGCCATTGAAGTCGGCCGGTGCGATGATCCGATCGGGCCATCACGGCCCGATGCCCCTACCCGGTACCGGAAGCAGTCCGGAGTACTAGCGGCGGGCGCCGGTCTCGGTCTCGGCGAGGAAGCTCTGGTATGTCATCTCGATGCCCTCGTCGAGAGGGATCGAGGCATTCCAGCCCAGCTCGGCGAGCCGGGAGACGTCGAGGAGCTTCTGCATGACACCGTCGGGCATGGTGGTGTCGAAGACGAACTCGCCTTCCCAACCAACCACTTCGCCGATCATCGTCGCCAGATCGACGATCGAGATGTCCTCACCGGTTCCCACGTTGAGATGCTGCTCCCCGCTGTAGTTGCCCAGGGCGAACACCACCGCATCGGCCAGATCATCGACATGGAGGAATTCCCTGCGGGGACGCCCACTCCCCCACAGCGTGATGGTTGGGCTCCCGGTGATCCTGGCCTCGTGGGTCTTGCGGAGCAGTGCAGGCAGGACATGAGAAGTCGCTAGGTCGTAGTTGTCACCTGGCCCGTACAGGTTGGTTGGCATCAAGGAGATCACGTCCATGCCGTACTGGCGGCGGAGCATCTTCCCGTACTCGAGTGCGGCGATCTTGGCGATGGCGTAACCCTCGTTGGTCTCCTCGAGGGGGCCGGTGAGCAGATGGTCCTCCCGCATCGGCTGGGGTGCTTGGGCCGGGTAGACACACGACGAGCCGAGCACGGCCACCTTCTCCACTTCCGCCATCTGGCAGGCGCGCAGGGTGTTGGCGGCGATCATGGTGTTCTCGTAGAGGAAGTCGGCCTGGGCCGAGCGATTGGCGTGGATACCTCCCACCCGGGCGGCGGCGATCACCGCCACCTGTGGCCGTTTGGACAGGACGAAGTCTTCGGTGTCCTGCTGGCGCCGCAGGTCCAATTCCGACGAGGTTGCGGTGATCAGCCTTCCGGTCGGCTCTTCGGCGAGGCGTCGCAGCACGGCACCGCCGACCATGCCCCGGTGGCCTGCCACCCAGATGTCCTTGCCGGCGATGTCGTAGAGCGGAGTCACTTCTTAGCCGCCTCTGGGAACCGGGAAGCCGCAGCCTCCCGAGCCTCATCTACGGTGAGGCCCACGGCAACCAGATCCTGTCGCACCATGAGGTCGATCAGCTCGTCGAAAGTCGTCTCCGGCTTCCATCCGAGGGTCTGCCTCGCCTTGGTGGAGTCGGCCCGCAGGTACTCGACTTCGGTGGGTCGGAAGTATGTGGGGTCGATCTTGACGAAAGGCTCCCATTCCAGGCCGACCACGGCGAAGGCGCGTTTACACAGTTCGCGGACGGTGTGGGCCTCGCCGGTACCTATCACGTAGTCGTCGGGCTCGTCCGGCTGGAGCATCATCCACATCGCCTTGACGTAGTCCTTGGCGTACCCCCAGTCGCGGGCGGCGTCGAGGTTGCCCATGTAGACCTCGTCCTGGCTGCCCGCGGCGATCCGGGCCACGGCGCGGGTCACCTTCCGGGTGACGAAGGTCTCACCTCGCCGCTCCCCTTCGTGGTTGAACAGAATTCCGTTCACTGCGTAGAGGCCGTAGGCCTCGCGGTAATTGGAGACCATCCAGTGGGCGTAGACCTTGGCCGCGGCATACGGCGACCTGGGCCGGAACGGGGTGCCCTCGTTTTGAGGAGGAGGGGAATCCCCGAACATCTCCGAGGTCCCGGCCTGGTAGAGCCTGGTGTCGATCTGAGCGTCGCGTATGGCTTCCAGGAGGCGGATCACACCGAGCCCGTCGACGTCTCCGGTGTACTCCGGTTGGTGGAAAGACACCGCGACGTGGGACTGGGCCGCGAGGTTGTAGATCTCGTCGGGCTCGATGGTCCTCACCAGACGGGCGATCTGGGATCCGTCGGTGAGGTCGCCGTAGTAGAGACGGAAGCGGATATCGGGATCGTGAGGATCCTGATAGATGTGGTCGATGCGGTGCGTGTTGAAGGTCGACGCCCGCCGGATCACGCCGTGCACCTCGTATCCCTTATCGAGGAGCAACTCGGCCAGATGTGATCCGTCCTGCCCCGTCACCCCCGTTATCAGTGCCCTTCTCACGCTCCCCAAAGACCTCTGCGGAACCGGTCGTCGGGAGAGGATACCCCCTGGACCCCGTTGTACCAGGGGGCTCGCTTCGCTGGGCGGAGGGCGGCCTCGCTTCGCTTCGAGGCGGCGCCATCCCCACTCGGGCGGTGGATCATGGTGGCCGGAGCAACCGATACCATGGCCACGATGCCAGTTCACAGTGGTCCGGTGACGGCAGTGATGGTGCTACTCCTGTTCGCCGGAGCACAGAAGATCGTCGATCCGTCTTCGACCGCGGGCGCCCTGCGGGTGGCGCGGCTGCCCTCGTCACATCCAATCGTCCGCTTCGTCGGGGCCGCCGAGGTCCTCGTGGTGGTCTCCTTCCTGGTGTGGGGTGGGCCCCTTCCGGCCCTGGCCGGGGCGGCGTTCTACGGTGGCTTCGCCTGGTTCGTCATCAACGCCCTAGTCCGCCGGCTGCCCATCTCGAGCTGTGGTTGCCTAGGGGCCACCGAGACTCCTCCCACCATGATCCACGTGGTGATGAATCTCGGTGCCGTCGCCCTACTCGTCACGGCTGTCATAATCCCGATCGCACCGATGGGTGGGCTCGTTGGGCAGGAATCGAAGGTGATATTTCCCTACATGCTGTTCACCGGTGCAGCCGTATACCTCCTCTACGCCCTACTGGCGGTGCTGCCACTGGTAGGGAGGAAGGCCCGGTCGACCGACGCCACCTTCCTCCCCACCCCTCGGAGGGCGGGCAGTTGAGCCGCACCCTGGTGAGGCGGGCCACCGACCTCCTCGACCGCCCGATCAGCCGTCGCGGCTTCCTGCGGAGACTGACCTACGGGGCAACCGCCCTCGCTGTCGCCCCGGTGGCCTACGCCCTCAAGCCGGGGACGGCCTACGCCGCGATCTGCTCCTGCTCCGGTCAGGCCTGCGAGTGTGGCTCGTTGTGCTGCGACGGGTACACCGAGTTCTGTTGTTCGATGACCGGCCAGAATGTCTGTCCCAGCGGAACCGTGCCGGCAGGTTGGTGGAAGGCAGACGGATCCGGTGTCTGTGACAACGCGTCCGGGCCCCAACCCCGTTACTACCTGGACTGCAACGTCAGCGATTGCGGCTCGTGTGGGTGCGGGGGGAGCGGGATCTGCTCGGGCAATTGCCAGGATCCACATGTCTTCGGCTGCCATTGCGCCAACGGCAATTGCGGGCTTCGCAAGGTAGGGTGCACCGGGTTCCGCTACGGGCAGTGCAACCAGGAGATGACCTGTGTCGGCCCGATCGTCTGTCGGGTGGTCACCTGTACCCCGCCCTGGATCTGGGACGCATCGTGCACCACCACCTCGGCCACCGACAACAACACCCGGTTCCACAACGCCCCGTGCTTGGGTGGCTCCACCCCTCTGCCCAACCTGGGCATCCCCATCGTGGGGGACTGGGAGGGCGATGGCATCGACTCCCCGGGCATGTTCGCCAACGGAACCTGGCACCTGCGCCGATCGGACGGTGGCTCCAACATGGTGTTCAACTTCGGAAATCCCGGCGACCTCCCCGTAGTCGGGGACTGGAACGGCAACGGGGTGGACACCCCTGGTGTGGTCCGCAACGGCATCTGGTACCTGAAAAACTCCAACACGTCGGGTGCCGCCGACTTCACCTTCGGTTACGGCGATCCCGGTGACACCCCTTTCGCCGGCGACTGGAACGGGACGGGACAGGACACCCCGGGTCTTCATCGGCGCTCCGATGGCCGGGTCTACCTGAGGAACTCGACCACCACGGGTATAGCCGACATCGACTTCTTCTTCGGCAACCCCGGTGACATCCCCATAATCGGTGACTTCAACGGCGACGGGCGCGACACCGTTTCGCTCTACCGCCCCTCGGAACAGCGCTTCTACATCATCAATCGCCTCGGCCTGGACAAAGGCGGCCTGGGAGCGGCCGAGTACTCCTACGCATACGGTGACCCGGGGGACCGTCCCCTGGTGGGGGATTGGAATGGCAACGGCACCGACACCCCCGGTGTGTTCCGCAGCGGGACCTTCTACCTGCGCAACCACAACTCGGCGGGCGGCGCGGATATCTCCTACCAATGACCGCCCTGCTCGTCATCGAAGGCCTGGCCATCATCCTGCTCGGAGTCCTGGTGGTCGGCTTGCTCCGCAGTCATGCGGAGATCCTTCGCTCGCTCCACCAGTTGGGAGCCGGGGATATTGGTGGGGGCCACGAGCATGCCTTCTCCATCAGTCCCCGGCCAAGATTGTCTGCGGATGCACCGTCGGATGTCGCTGGCGAGACCCTCCGGGGATCGGCGGTCCACATCGGGGTGTCGGGGATCGACGGCCGGACCCTGCTCGCCTTCCTCTCGTCGGGTTGCTCGGCATGCATCGGCCTGTGGAACGACTTGAGGAGTGATCACACCGCCGGGCTCGACGACGTCAGGCTGGTGGTGGTCACCAAGGGGACCGAAGACGAGAGCCGGTCACGGCTCGGGGAGCTGGCGCCACCCGAAGTGAACGTGGTGCAATCCACACAGGCCTGGCACGACTACGAGGTACCGGTCACCCCGTACTTCGTCCTCATCGACGGGCCCACAGGTGAGGTGGTCGGCGAAGGCTCGGCATCGTCATGGACCCAGGTTCGGTCTCTGATGGCCCAGGCCAACGCCGACCGCGAAGTCCTCGCCAGCGGACGGGACGGCGACACCGAGGTCCGGGCCGACGCCGAGTTGCGCCGCGCCGGGATAACCCGGGGACATCCCAGCCTCTACCCGGAGACTCCGCCGGTGGAGGATGCCGAATGACTCGCCATGAGTTTCTCGGGAGGGCTGGATGAAGATGTCGGCGCGTGGCATCGGGGTCGATGTCCCCCAGGGTTGGGACGGCGAGATCTACCGCCGTTCCGGCGGATTCCGGCCCCAGGCTGGAGGGGTCGCCGAGGTCAACCCGTCGGTGATGCATCTGGGCAACTTCCCCCTGCCCACATCCAGAGGTGACTACGGTTCGGGCGCGGTCGAGGTGATGAAGTCGGACAGCGTCTTCATCGTCCTCTTCGAGTTCGACCGCTCCTCGGTCGGGACCGCCTTGTTCTCCAGGAGCGGCATCCCGCGGGTCGCCGCCGAGGACTTCGCTCCCGATCAGATGCAACGGCCCCTTCCCGGTCAGTCGGGGGCGCAATACTTCTTCAACCACCAGGGTCGGGCCTTCTGCCTCTATGTTGCCTTGGGGTCGCATGCCCGGCGACGGGAGCTGGTCCCGGAGGTCAACCAGGTCCTGTCGACGCTCCAGCTCGATCCGGGATGACGGCGTCGAGCCGGGTGAGCCGGCTCCAGCATGGCATGGAGGCTGCCGGTGTCGACGTTTCCTTGTTTTCCACTGGCCCCGACCTCTTCTATCTCACCGGCTACCAGACCGTGCCTTCGGAGCGGCTGACCATGTTGATGGTGCCGGTGGAGGGCGAGCCCACCCTGTTCGTCCCCCGCCTCGAGGCGCCCCGGGTTCCGGGCGACATCGCCGACCTGGTGGTCTGGGGTGAGCACGAGGACCCGGTGCAGCTGGTAGCGGCCCACTGTCGCCGAGCGACCAGGATCGCCATCGGCGACCACACCTGGGCGGTGTTCCTGGTGGGTCTCCTCGGGCGTCTGGGCGGGGTGTCCTGGCTCGCTGCCTCGGAGTTGACCAGGTCGTTGCGCTCGGTGAAGGAACCACAAGAAGTCAATGCCCTGAGGCGGGCGGGGGCAGCCGTCGACCGGGTGCTGGAGAGGATCCCCGACGAGGTGAGGTTCGGTGGCAGGACCGAGAGTGGGGTGGCCGCCGACCTGCGGTCGATGATCGTCGAGGAGGGCCATCAGACGGCCGATTTCGCCATCGTGGCCGGTGGGCCCAACGGGGCATCACCCCACCATGATCCCGGGGATCGTGTGCTGGTCCAAGGCGACCTGGTGGTTTGCGATTTCGGGGGCACCTGGGACGGCTACCACTCCGATGTCACCAGGACCTTTGTCGTCGGTGAGCCCAGCGGTGAGGCGTTGGAGGTCCATGGAGTGGTCGAGGCGGCCAACCGGGCCGGTCGTGGGACGGTCCGACCCGGAGTTGCCTGCGAAGAGATAGACCGGGCGGCGCGGCGGGTGGTGGCCGAGGCCGGGTACGGGGAGCACTTCCTCCACCGCACAGGTCACGGCATCGGCTTGGAGGTTCACGAACACCCCTACATGGTGGAGGGGAACACCGAGGAGTTGGTCCAGGGGATGGTCTTCTCGGTGGAGCCTGGGATCTACCTACCCGGAAGGCTGGGAGTGAGGATTGAAGACATCGTCGTTTGCGGCGACAACGGAGCGGACGAGCTCAACACCGCTAATCGGGATCTGGTCCCGGTGGGTTGAATGGACCGTTAGGTGTTTCGGCGATCCTGGGATAGGCTGGCCTGGCCTTGAGTCGACGCTTCACCTCCCTCGCCCTGCTGTTCACCCTCGTCCTGTCTTCTGTCGCCCTGGGCCCGATGGAGGCAGAAGCCTCGACCTCGGTGGCCGACCTGCAGTCTCGTTTGAAGGCCAAGGGCTTCTACCGGGGCCCGGTCGACGGGATCAACGGAGCCCAGACCCAGCAGGCGGTAATGGCCTTCCGCAAGGAAGTCGGAGCGGCGCGAACCTTTTCCTGGAGCAGCAGTCTCGACTCCCAGCTGGCCAACTACGCCCGGCCGTGGGTGCCCTTTCGAATGGACTCTGCCCTCGATCGGGTGGAAGTCAACCTGACCCGACAGGTGATGTACCTGTTCAAAGGGGGCACCATCCATCAGATCTTCCCGATCAGCTCGGGCAACGGGCTGCCATACAAGAACTCTTTCGGCTCGTTCAACAATGGCAACACCCCCACCGGCAACTTCAAGATTCAACGCCATATCAGGGGGGAGCGGATCTCCTACCTCGGGTTCCTGTGGAACCCCTGGTACTTCCATGATGGCTATGCCCTCCACGGATCATCCAGTGTTCCCGCCCACCCGGCGTCTCACGGTTGTGTCCGCCTCACCATGTGGGACAGCGACTGGCTGGAGACCCAACTCGCCGTCGGGATGCCGGTGCACGTCTGGCACGAGCCCTCCGGGGTGGGCCCGACCTTCGCCCCCGGTGGCGCCCTCGGGGTGGGCGGCTCGACCGGTTGTGCCCACGGCAACTGTGACCGGATCGCTTTCAACGATCGTGGGGGTCGCTTCTACTTCTGGGACCAGGTCACGCACACTCCACAGGTCACCGCGATGTTCTACGGCCACCCGGGGGACGCTCCGTTCACCGGTGACTGGAATGGCGATATGACCAAGACCCTCGGTCTGTATCGGAGATCGGACGGTTTCGTCTATCTGAGAAACACCAACACCCAGGGGATCGCCGACATCACCTTCTACTTCGGGAACCCGGGTGACCTGCCCATCGCCGGGGACTTCAACGGCGACGGTGGTGACACGGTCTCGATCTACCGACCCTCCGAGCAGCGGTTCTACATCATCAACAAGCTGGGGACCAACGGCGGTGGTCTAGGCGCGGCCGACTTCTCCTTCCAGTTCGGCGCGCCGGGGGATGTCCCCTTCGTCGGAGACTTCAATGGCGACGGGGTGGACACCGTGGGGCTCTACCGGTCCTCCACCGGACGGGTGTTCATCAAGAACAGCCTCACTAGCGGGCCCGCCGATATCGAGTTCGTCTTTGGCAATCCGGGGGACAAGCTCGTGGCCGGCGATTGGAACGGGGACGGACGGGACACGGTGGCGGTCTACCGACCACGTTCAGGCCTCCTCTACGTGAAGAACTCCAACAGCGGCGGCGCTGCCGACGCGGTGTTCGACGTGGGTTACCTCGAAGGGGCGGTCCGGGTCTCAGGGTGAGCGGCCACGCTCCGGGGACCTTGACCTGGCGTGTGCATGGGCGGTTCGGTGGTGGGCTCATGTGCACACGAGGGAGTGTCCCGTGTGCGCGGACCGACCCTGCACGCCGGGTTGTGCACACGCATGGTCATGGTGACCCCCGACCGCCCCGCAGGGTGGGGGCCAACAAGGGGAGGGTGAGCAATGCCATCAGGTAGAGGGGGTAGGCATATCTGAACTCCTGGGCGGGCGAGGTCGCCGCCACGTTGGCGACATGGGCCAGCAACAGCGACGAGGGGAGAAGGAACCGTCGACCCGCAGGGACCACGGCAAACACCACCACCGCGGCCAGGGCAGGGAGGATCACGATCGCCGGACGCCAGGCCAGCCACAGGTTTTCCTCGGCCCAGCGCCAGACCCGGTCGGTGACGGCGAAAGCCCGGTCGGAGATGGGTCTACGGCTCAAGCCGACATCGTTGGGGGGGATGTCGTAGGGGGGACGGTGGAAGTAAGCCGCGGCTGGTTGGGGCGGGGAGAAGACGAAGTCGGCGGCACACACCCGGTGGGCGATCACACTCCCGGTGTCCCTCGTGGCCACGGCGAGCACAAGGCGCCTGTAGTCGCCCGGAGACTCCCTCACCGGCTCGTGATCGAAAGCGGGATCGAAGAGGAGGGGAGTGCTGTCGTAGCAGTCGTAGCGCTCGGTCCACACCCTGGGCGGGGCGAGCGCCTCGATCAGGACGATGTCTTCTCCAGTGAAGGAATCGGGCCGATGGTTGAGCGAAGCGGCGATATCGGGGAGGAACACCTGGGCAGGGTCGATGCCCGGGCCCCTGGCCTCGAGGACCGCGCCGAGGGGAAACGCCACCAGTAACACCACCACCGCCAACGCTCCCACGGTGACGACGAGTTGACGCAGATACTCCCGACGAGCCCATACCAATACCGCCAGGATCAAGAGCACCGTGATCGGTCCATTGCCCCGTAACACCCAGATGCCGGCCACGGCTATCCCCAGCCTGGCCCAAGGCGCCTTTTTCTCCCAACGCTCCGGTCTCACCGCCAGCCCGAGGAGCTCGACCCAGGCCCAGAGCATGAACAGCCCGAAGAGCACGTCCTTCCACAAGGCGAGAGTGGTCGGGGCGATGGCCGGCGCCAACCCGAGCAGCCACGCCGCCCCCACCGAAAGCCAAGCCGGGACCCTGGCCTCGATCAGCCGACGTGTCGCATAGACCAACAGGCCGGTGAGGGTCAGGATCTGCATCAGGGTCACCAGCCCGGGCCGGGTGCCGCCCAGGCTCATCACCCACAGATAGAAGGTGTGGACCGGGGGATGGTTGTTGCGGTAGTCGCCGGTGACGCCCTGGCTCCATTGGTCGATGGTGTCGGACGAGGCGAAACCGGGGTACCAGCCCAGCCACCACACCAACATGGGCAGCAGGGCGAGGGCCGCCAGCCAGTAGCGGGGCGGGCGACCAAGGACCATCGGGACAGGTTACGGCTGCACCCGGCTGTGCCTCAGTCAGGAGGGCTTACGGAGCAGGGCGACCGTCTCGTTGTGCTTGAACACCCTGCCGAAGATCAGGGGGAGTGGGAACGAATAGATCCTCTCCACCTCCAATTGGTTGTCCCGAGCCACCCTGGACAGCACCTGCTCGTCGACCGGGTCGACATGGGTGGGGTCGGAACGAAATCCGGCCGCCTGGGGGACGATGACCACCACCCGGCCACCGGACGACAGATACCTCAGGTAGCTACCGACCAGGGCGACTGCCTCCCGGTTGGTCATGTGCTCGAGAACGTGGGCGAACAGCAGCGTGTCGTAGGACTCAGGGGTGGCATGGGCGGTCGCGGCGAACTCATCGGCGGTGTAGGCGGTGAGGCCCCGCCGGCGGGCGACCTCGACACTATGGGGGTTGGTGTCGACCCCGATCCCCTCCCCGTCGAGATGGAGAAGGTTTCGCCCCACTCCGCAACCGACATCGAGTACCCGCCCGACGACTATCCGGCGGATGTTCCACCGATAGGGGATCTGTGCCCCGATCAGCCTCTTCCAGCGGGCGTCGGTGTCCGCCAGGCGTCTGGTGTAGGCGGCCCCATCGTGGGACTGGTGGTCGCTCATGGTGACGAAGGTAACCGTGGTGACGGTGAATCCGGCTGTCGTGGACTAAAACCTTGGGCACATGTCCTGGCCTTCGGTGTCCGTGTTGCTTCCGGTGCTCGACGAGATCGACCACATCATGGAGACCATGACCGACCTGCTCGCCCAGGACTACCCGGGCGAATACGAGATCGTGGTCGCCGACGGAGGGTCTGCTGACGGGACCAGGGGGCTGGTTGACTCCCTGGCCCGTGAGGATCGTCGGGTGAGGGTGATCGACAACCCCCGGCGACGCCAGGCCCACGGGCTCAACCTTGCGGCCGGTATCGCCACCGGTGTGGTGCTGGTCAGGGCCGACGGTCACTCCAGGTATGCCTCCAACTACCTGACCCGGTCGGTGGAGGCGCTTGCCGAGGTCGACGGTGCAGTCGGCGGGGGAATGAACCCGGTCGGGTTCGACACCTTCAGCCGGGCAGTGGCAGCCGCGATGAACAGCCCGCTGACCATGGGCCCGGCTCGCTTTCACCACGCCGTGGAACGTCAACCGGCGGACACCGTCTATCTGGGGGCGTTCCGTCGCGAAGACTTCCTCGAGTTGGGAGGGTTTCGCGCATTTCCCTCCGGCTCCTCGGAGGACGCCGACTTCTATTACCGCTGGCGTCGGTCTGGCCGACGGGTCTTCGTCGACCCGTCCATCGAGTCGTGGTACGCGCCCCGTAACCGGCTGGGGGCGCTGTGGCGCCAGTACTGGCGCTACGGGCAGGGGAAATCGGAGATGCTCTGGGCCAACGGACGTTTTCCATCGTGGAGGCCTTTGGCACCCATTTTCCTGGTCTCGGGGTTGTTGGGATCGCTGGGTTTGGGATTGATCTGGGACTGGTGGTGGGGGCTGTGGGCCGTGCTCGTGTCCTGGCTGGTGATGATGGTTCTGGCTGCGGTCCCCGGGTCTGGGCCGACACCGCTGACGGTATTGGCCGCTGGGGTGATGCACCTTGCCTACGGCTTGGGTGGTCTGTGGGGCCTGGTCAAGGGCCCGTCTCCTGTTCGCCACCTGAGGTAGGCCCGGTATGGGGGGTGTGGTACCACCCGGTGACCCGGGTCGAAACCACCCGGATCGGCACCCATAAGGCAGCAAGCAGCACCAGGAGCGGATAGCGGGCGATCCGCGGGGCCGGGACCCCGTCTCGAGCCAGGAACGGGAGCGGCTGGAGAACCTGGACGAGAGTGGCTGCGGCCCAGAGCTGCCAGGGGAGCATCCATTGAGGGGAGAAGAGGGCCGCGACCAGGGTGAGCCCGGCAGTGAGCAGGGCAACGAAGGACCTTCCTGGCTGGACCAGCCTGACCGCCATGTCGATGCGGGCGGGAGTTGGCCTGGAGAGGAGGGCAAGGAGGTGTCGTCGCCGGGCCGCTCTCTTCCCAGCCATCCAGCGGGCTCGCTGGCGGACGGTGACGGCCAGGGTGGTCGGTTTCTCGTCCCTGATCCTGACATCGTGGAGCCACTCCACCCGGTGCCCAGCGAGAAGGAGCCGGACACCGAGATCCTGGTCTTCGGTGAGCGAGTCGGCGAAACCTCCCGCTGCCTCTATGGCCTCGGTGGTGAGGGCCATCCCGGTCCCTCCGAGATCGGCTGCCCATCCCAGGTTTGTTCGGGCCAATTGAACCATGCGATTCCCGGCCCAATAGGAGAGCGCTGCCGCTTCGGCAAGCGGTGAGGCACCGGGATTGGTGGCATCGAGGTAACACTGCACCACGGTGTGACCCTGGTCGATCTCATCGGCGATCCGGGCCAGGGTGTGGGGTGGGACCCGGTTGTCGGCGTCGAACACGACCAAGACCTCCCCCCGTCCTAGGGGGTGACGGTCCAGGTGCCAGGCCAGGGCCGGTCCCTTGCCCGGAGGACCTTCGCCGCGTTCGTCGACCTCCGCTCCGGCCGCCCGGGCCAGCTCCGCGGTGTCGTCCCGGCAGCGATCGGCGAGCACCCAGACCTCGAGCCGCTCTGAGGGGTACTCGGTGGCCCCCAGATCTGCGAGCAGCCCGGGGAGGACCACCGCTTCATCGTGGGCCGGAACCACCACCCTCAACTGGCGGGTCCTGGGTCCGGCTGGTGCCTGACGTCGATCTGGCCAACCCCAGAGTGCGGTCACCGCGTTGTAGAGAACCAGGGCGATCAGTGATGCCTGGGCGATGAGCCCGACGACCCGTAGCATTGCTCATGAGGCTAGAGCCGGACCCCATGGAAGACGACAACATCGAACTGGCCCCGGACTCGGTCGCAGTGGTTCTGGGTACACGCCCCGAGATCATCAAGCTGGCCTTCGTCATTCGCGATCTGGGGCCCGCAGCCAGGGTGATCCACACCGGCCAGCATTACGACTTCGGACTCTCGGCGTCCTTTCTCGAGGTGTTCGGCATCGACGAACCGGCCATCTTCCTCGGGGTCGGTGGGATGACTCGCGCCGGTCAGATCGGCGCCGCAGTAACCGCTCTTGGCGAGACCTTCGCCAAAGAGCCTCCATCAGCCGTGGTGGTTCAGGGCGACACCAACACCACACTGGCCGGCGCCTTGGCGGCCAATGCCCAGGAGTCACCGCTTGTCCACGTCGAGGCGGGTCTGCGCAGTCGTGACCGCCGGATGCCCGAGGAGCACAATCGGGTGCTCACCGACCATGTCTCCGATTTGCTGTTCGCCCCGACGGGCGTAGCGGAGGCCAATCTCCGCGCCGAGGGCATCGACCCTTCGAGGATCATGGTCACCGGGAACACTGTGGTCGAGGCCGTCCAACGTCTGATGCCCGACCAGGTGACTCGCAAGACCCTGGTCGACTCCCACCGCCTGGAACTGGGGGGATACATCCTGTCCACGTTCCATCGCCCAGAGAACGTCGACGACCCGGAGCGGTTCAGCACCATCCTCGACCAACTCTCCGACTTGCCGTTGCCGGTACTGCTCCCCCTCCATCCCCGTTCCCGGGCACGGGCTGAGGCCCACGGCTTGGAAGAGCACCTTGCCCGGATCAGGGTGGTGGAGCCGATCGGGTACCAGGAGTTCCTCGGTCTCGCCGCGGAGTCCGCGTTCCTGGTCTCCGACTCCGGTGGTGTCCAGGAGGAGGTGTCGATCTTCAAACGCCCGGTCGTCGTAGTGCGACGGAGCACCGAGCGGCCCGAAGTGCTGGGGACTTTCGCCCGGCTGGTAGAGCCGGATGACATCGCGGCGACTGTTGCCGACTGGCTCGGGGACATCCCCCAGGTGCATCGGGCCCTGGCCGAGTTGGAGAGCCCCTACGGCGACGGAACCGCCTCGAGTCGGATCGCAGCAGCGGTCAGGAAGTTGGCGGCCGGTGTTTGACAGGTTGCGTCGAGCCCGGGTTGGCCAGCCCGCGGGCAGTCGCCTCCCTCACCTGTCGTTCGGAACCTGGGAGGCGCTTCCTCGGGGCTCGGTTCTACAGGTGTGCCATCCCGACTGGCGGGGAGTGCGCACGGTGACTTATTCGTTCCAGGCTCCAGTGGTGGAGTGCGACGATCTGGCGCTATGGGGTGAACATCTCGCCGACAGGATCACCGCCCGGGATGTGTCATGCTTGGTCATCCAGGGGTGGCCACCGGGGGCGGCCGCTTTCGCACGACGGCTGACCGCTGCGGGTGTCAGGGTGAAGTGCCTACTCCATTCGTCTCCGGCACAGCACGGAGCGGAACCTGGGGAGCGTGCAGTGGTCGACGAAGTGCTCGGCCTGGCCAAAGCAGGTGCTCTCGACGGTGTAGGCATGGCCAAGGCCGGTGTCGCCGAGGCTTTTACCGCGCTCGGCTTTCCGGTGACCTACCTTCCCAACCGGGCCCCGATCCTCCCCGAGCTGGTCCGGCCCGACCTCGGGCCGGGCTTCCACGTCGGGGTCTTCGCCGAGCCGTTCTGGCGGAAGAACGTCACCAGCCAACTGCTTGCAGTGGCCGCCATGGGCGATGCTCTCGCCCATGTGATGAGCCGACCGGAGAACCACTACTTGAGCGGGCTAAGAATTGTCGAGCATGGAGAGCTGCCTTATCCCGACTTCGTCGCCCTGCAGGGCACGGTCGACATCAACCTCTACGTCACTCTCTCCGAATGCCATCCTTCCACCCCTCAGGAGTCCTACCTGGCCGGTGTGCCCTGTCTCATGTCGCGCACCTCGGCGGTTTTCCGCAGCGATCCGATCTTGTGGGAGATGACCACGGTCGACGAGGCCGACAACCCTGCTGCCATTTCCGAGTCGGCTCTCGAACTCCATCGAAACCGGGACGAGGCGGTCACCCGGGCAGTCGAGTGGATCGCGGTCGCCGACGATGAGGGAGCCGCGGCCTGGGCCAAATTCGTCGGTTGA
>CAZNDH010000014.1:1333-46451 GCA_964571765.1 uncultured Acidimicrobiaceae bacterium | reverse complement strand
CTGCTCCCCCGATCCAACCCCGACAGTTGGTGGCGCCACAGGTGCAGGGAAAAGGTGAGCTGAGCTCGCCTTCGTACGTCTCGTAGTCCCACGAGACCTCCTCCCCTGCCCTGATCGGCCTGACCACCCTGAACCCGAAGTCCTCATCACTTTCCAGAGCCACCAACTCCAAGTTGGGGTCACAGGAGTGGTTGACGTAGTCGTCGATGTCGTCGGTGAACGCCTGATGCCGACCCGGGCCAACCTCGATGCTGTGCCGGTCCCGGGTATCGGTGAACACCTTGGGAAGTCGGAACACGATCTCGCCTGGCTCGATATCGCGGCGAGCCATGACATGACCACCGCCCCGGGCGTCTCTGGTCACCTCCAGCCACTCGTTTCGCTGCTCGCCCATCCCGGGGACGTTAGAGGGGCGCCGGCGATTCCCGATCAGGGGCTTTCTGAGTATGGCTCCCTCTGCAGGGCGCGTTCGAAGGCGAGGCGATCATGGATCGGTTGACCGTGTGAGACGATCACTCGCTCGAACTCCAGATCGAGCAGCGACTTCATCGCTGGCAACACCCGGCCCTCGTGCCATGGCGTGGTCCAGATCTGGAGCTCGCCGCCCAACCCTGTCATGGCATCGGAGAAGACGATGGTGCCGTGCTCCGGGATCCACAACGGGGTCTCGTTCCGCCCCCTTCCGTCGTAGAGCGCGACCATCTCACCGGGTAGGACGTCCCCCGGATAGATCGGCTCCATATCGGCCTCCGGCACGTCGTCCTTGTGGAAGACGTCGGGACCGAAGACTCGCGCCTGGGGGTATCTGTCGGCGAACAGATCCACGCTGCGGACATGGTCCGGCTTGAGTACGGCGATCACCGTCGGCGGGCTGCCATCCAGCCGCTTCCACACCGGGTCGTCGGAGTTGGGCGGGGCCAGGGGGTCGAGGACCGCCACCTCTCCTCTGGTCTCGACACAGGTGGAGGTGACCCAACGGTCGCCACCCTCCGCGGGCTCCCAGTCGGGATGGGGAACCCGCCACAACCACAACCCGGGCTCGATGTCGAGGATGACGCTCTGCGCCGCCATCTTGCTGAGGCTACCTTTGGTAGGAGAATTCAGCACAAGGATGCGATGAGCGAACACCCCGCCAGACAGTCCGCCTCCCCGGAGCCATCACGGGTAGGAATCACCCCCGGGGTCGTGCTCGCCCTGATATCGCTGGTTCTGTTTGGTGTCTTCATCGCCCAGAACCGGGAGACTCGGTCGGTGACCCTGCTCGGCTTCGACCTCGAGCTCCCCGGTTGGCTCATCCTGGTGATCGTGTTCTCACTGGGCTTGCTGGTGGGCTGGGTGGCCAGGGCACGCAGGCTCGCCCGCAAGCGACGCCAGATAGCGAACGCGGCGGGCTAGCCCCTGATCCATTCGATCACCCAGACAACACCCTGGACCAGCCGGTATCCCAGATAGATCACCACCAGAACGATCATCAGCTTGAAGGTGAATGGGGCCCGGACCTCCTCCTCGGAGCCCTGCCCCAGAGGATCCCGACCTTCCTGACTCATCGTCTCTCCCTGGTGCGGGTGACGAAGTGGATCGGCGTTCCCACGAAGTCATAGGCGTCACGGAGACGGTTCTCCAGGAACCGCAGGTAGTCGTCTCCGATCTCACCTCCTGAGACGAAGAGGACGAAGGTGGGCGGGCCCACCCCTGCCTGAACCACATATTGGAGACGAGGCCGCCGCCCCTTACGCACCGGAGGCGGGTGGGCCGCCACCCATTCCCGAACCCTCCTATTGAGCTCACCGGTGGACACCCGAACCAGGCGAGCCTCGAGTGCCGCCTCGATCGCCGGTGCCAACCGGCCCACCCGTGCCCCAGTGAGGGCCGACAGCCTGAGCACCGGAGCCCAAGAGATGAAGCCAAACCTGTCGGGAAGCGATTTCTCGGTCAGTTCCCGCTGCTCCTCGTCGAGGGCGTCCCACTTGTTCATCAGCACCACGACACCCGCACCGGCCTCGACGATCTCGGCGGCGATCCTCTGGTCCTGGTGGGTGACGCCCTCGGTGGAATCCACGACCAGCAGGGCGAGATCGGCATCGGCCAGGGCTTCCCGGGCGCGGAGCACCGCGTAGAAGTCGGCGTCCTCGGTGATCTGCGGCTTGCGGCGGATTCCGGCAGTATCCACGATGACGTAACGGTGGTCCCCGATGCTGGCCTCGACGTCAATCGGATCACGGGTGGTCCCCGGTCGCTCGGAGACGATCACCCGGTCCTCGCCGAGCAGCTTGTTGAGCAGGGTCGACTTGCCCACATTGGGACGACCCACGATGGCGAGACGGGGCAGCGTCACCGCCGCCCGCTCGACCGGTTCGGGTAGCGCCGCCACCACCACATCGAGGAGGTCGCCGACGCCCCTTCCGTGGAAGGCGCTCACCGGATGGGGATCACCAAGTCCCAGAGACCACAGACGGGACACCTCACCCTCAACCGCGGGGTTGTCCGCCTTGTTGGCCACCAGAACCACGGGTAGACCCGAGCGGCGAAGGATCCCGACCACGCCGGTGTCGTCGTCACCGATCTCGGTGGTGGCATCGACAACGAAGAGGACCAGGTCGGCCCCGGACACCGCGGCCTCGGCCTGCTGTCTGATCGAGGCTTCGAGTTGGTCCCCGGGATGCGCCTCCCAACCGCCCGTGTCCACCAATAGGAAGTCCCGGCCGGCCCAGTCCGCCTCGAATTGCCTGCGGTCGCGGGTGACGCCGGGCATCTCTTCCACCACCGCCGACCGGGCGCCGATGATCCGGTTGACCAGAGTCGACTTGCCGACATTGGGCCTGCCCACCACGGCGACCACCGGAAGGGTGCTCAAAGGACCCAGCCTCAGACGCTGATCAGATCGAGGGCTTCGGTGGCGGTCCAGTGGCGATCCCGGTCGAGAAGTGACACTCCATCGTTGGGTGTGGCGGTGACCCCTGCCTCGACCAGACCCTGGAGAGTGGTGACGAAAGACCGGAGCTGAGGTGGCAGGGGGAAATACTCCTCCTCCTGGGTGGTCGACCACAACTCGAACCCTCGAGTTGGGGCCAGGTGGTCGATGACCTCCTGGACCAGGTGGTCGGGCGCCGAGGCGCCGGCGGTCAGCCCCACGGTGGTCACTCCGTCGAGCCATGACGGGTCGATGTCGTCCGCAGAGTCGATCCGGTGAGCAGCTACCCCGTTCTCCCGGGACACCCTGACCAGGGCTTGGGTGTTCGAGGAGTTGTGCGAACCGACCACCAGGATCAACTCGCACTCCTTGGTCAGCTCGTCGACCACCCCCTGCCGGTTGGTGGTGGCGTAGCAGAGGTCCGACTTGCGGGCGGTCTTCAACTCGGGGAACCGGCTGAGGGCGTCCTCCATGACCTCACGCCACTCGTGCACCCCCAGCGTCGTCTGGGCGACAAGTGCCACTTTGGAGGGGTCGGAAGGGTCGAACTCCCCCAACCCGCGCTCCGGCTCGACGAGGGTGATCGCCTCGGGCGCCTCGGCCACTGTCCCCACCGCCTCGTCGTGGCCCTCATGGCCGACGTAGATGATGTCGAAGCCCTTGCGGGCCATAGTGCGCACCTCGTGGTGCACCTTGGTGACCAGCGGGCAGACGGCGTCGATGACCACCGCTGCCCTTCGCTGCGCCCCCTCGACCACGTGCGGAGCCGAGCCATGGGCGGAGAGCATGACCGGTGCACCCTCGGGGACGTCCTCGATGTCGTCGACGAACACCACACCCACCCGTTCGAAGGCCCGAACCACCCATTCGTTGTGCACGATCTCGTGGAAGCAGTAGACGGGAGGCTCGAAGATCCTGGTCATCCAGGTGAGTGCCTTGATCGCCATCTCCACCCCGGCACAGAATCCGCGCGGCTCGGCGAGCAGCACCCTTTCCACAGTCATTTCCCCGCCATGGTAGGGAAACCCCGGGAGTTCAGGACTTCGCCGCGATCAGTTCGAGGACCCGGGTCACCACCTCCTCAAAGGTCATCTCCGATGTGTCCACCACCACCGCACCTTCGGGCACCGCCAGTGGTGAGGTGAGGCGCGTCGAGTCGAGGTGGTCGCGGCGGGCCATCGCCTGGGCCACTACGTGAGGGTCGTCCCCTCGCTCCCGGGCTCTCCGCCACGCCCGGACCTCGGGGCGGGCGTCGAGGTACACCTTGAGCTCCGCATCGGGGAAGACCACCGAGCCGATGTCCCGGCCTTCGACCACCCCACGATGCCCGTGGTCGTCGATCCATCGACGCTGCATCTCGACCAGTCGATCCCTGACGCCCCGGTGAGCAGACACTGCTGACACCGCCCGGCTGACATGGTCCTCCCTGATCTCCACCGAGACGTCACGACCGTCGAGGAGGGTCGATCCGTCCACCTGGTCGAGCCGGATCCCCTCGACCCGAAACTCAACGGCTGCTCGGTCGTCGGGATCGATCCCGGCGTCGAGGACTGCCACCGTCGCCGCCCGGTAGAAGGCCCCGGTGTCGAGATGAGGCAGCCCGGCCTGGTGGGCGACAGCCCGTGACACGGTGCTCTTGCCGGTGCCACTCGGGCCGTCGATGGTGACTATCAACGACATCGCCGGCGAGGATATCGAGAGGCCCCCGGCCCCGGAGGGGTTGTCCTACTTGGGGGGTTCTTCGGACAATGGGGGCGAAAGTCGGGGCCGTGGTCCTCTCGTGGGTTTCCAACCTAGTGACTCGAACGCCGCGATGCACACCATCCGGCGATGGAAGTCATCGACTCCCCACGTCACCCAACGCATCCCAGAACCCAGGCCAGGTCTTGTTGACCACTTCAGGATGCTCTACCTGGACCCCTTCCACCTTCAACCCGACCAGGGCGAGTGACATCGCAACCCGGTGGTCTCCGTGCGGGTTCACCACCCCCTGACTCAGGGGCCGGGGCTCGATGACCAGCGCGTCGCCGTCCACGCCAACCTGCGCCCCGAGTCGGTTCATCTCCCTGCTCATCGCCTCGAGGCGGTCGGACTCCTTGTGGCGCAGGGTCCAGAGACCTCCAATTCGGCTGGGTCCCTCGGCGAAGAGACAGGCCACCGCCAGGGCCAGGGCTCCGTCGGGGGCATCACTCATCTGGACGGTGATGGGCTCGAGGTGCTCGGGGCCTTCGATGCGCAGGGAGTCGTCGTCGCTCACCCGGCATCCCATCCGGCGAAGACACTCGGCTACCACGATGTCGGGCTGTGATGAGTCGAGGCGAACACCAGGGATGGAGACCGCTCCCCCGGTTATCGCCGCGGCCACCATCGGGTACACCGCCGCCGACACATCAGGCTCGACCGGGAAGTCGGCAGGATGGTACCCGGAGTTGGGTACCTCGTAGCCGGTGATGGTTGGGATGACTTCGGCACCGAAAGCCGACATCACCCTCTCGGTCACCTCGACGTAGCCGGCCGCCCCCCGGTCTCCCTCGACCCGGATGCGGGTGGGTTGGCTGGCCGTCGGAGCTACCAGGAGCAATGCGGTGACGAACTGGCTGCTCAGTGTGGAGTCCACCGCGATCTCCCCACCCCAGAGGCCTCCCTGGCCGCTCACAGTCACCGGGAGCCGGCCCCGCATGGTGGCGACCGGGATGCCCTGTCCGGCGAGTGCCTCGAGGAGCGGGACCACGGGACGCTCGCGCAACCGACCCACACCGTCGACGGTCACGTCCCCATCCACCAACGCCGACAAGGCGACCGCTATGCGGGCGCTGAGGCCCGATTCCCCGGCATCGATGATCTCGGCAGGCCTCCTCAGGTGTGGCCCCACCCCGTCGATGCTCCATGGCTCGGCGCCGGTGGCCACCGCCACCCCAAAACCCCGCAGCACCCGGCCCATCGCCCTGGTGTCATCGGCGTCTAGGGCCCCATAGAGGTGGGAGCGGCCCTCGGCAAGGGCCGCTGCGGCCATCGCCCGGATCGTCACCGACTTGGACCCTGGAGGGTTCACCACAGCCTCGAACCCTTCAGGGGCCGGGCCCAGACCGCGCACCGTCATCTCGGGCCGCTCCCCTCGGCGAGGAGGCGACGGATCTCATCGGAGGTCAACCGGCGCGATCTACCGGGACGGAGCCCAGGGTCGGAGATTGGGCCGATCGCGGTCCGTACCAACTGCTGTACGTCATGACCCAGCGCCGCCATCATCCGGCGCACCTCTCGGTTCCGCCCTTCCACCATCACCACCTCCACCAACGACCGGCCACGACCCACGTCGACCAGTCGGGCCCTCTCCGCCCTGGCCACACCGTCCTCCAACCCGACACCATCGGCGAGGCGTCTCAACGTGGCCGGGGCGACCTCCCCCACCACCCGGACCAGGTAGGTCTTGGTGATCCCGAAGCCGGGGTGTGTCACCCGGTTGGTCAGCTCACCGTCGTTCGACACCAGGATCAGCCCCTCGCTGTCCGCGTCGAGTCGGCCCACCGGGTAGAGACGCCGCTCCGACCGAACCAGGTCGACAACCGTAGTCCTCCCCTGGGGGTCCCGTGCCGTCGAGACCACGCCCACCGGTTTGTAGAGGAGGTGGGTCTCCTTCTCGGGGTCGACCGTCACCGGGATCCCGTCGAGGGTGAGGGTCTGGGATGCGACGTCGATCCGGTCTCCCAGCACCGCGGGGACCCCGTCGATGGCGACCCTCCCTCCGGTTATCGCATCTTCGGCGGCGCGACGCGACATCAGGCCAGCCGCCGACATCGCCTTCTGGACGCGGATCCGCTCCGCCATCGCTCAGCCGGTCCCGGGCCGAAAGCTCTCCTCGAGAGAGTCAACGAACTCAGCAGGGGGGATGTGTTCGGCAAGGGGCGGCAACTCCTCGAGCGAGCCCAGCCCTAACCGCTCGAGGAACATGGGGGTGGTCTGGTACACCGCGGGGCTTCCCGGCAGGCTGAGACGCTCCTTCTCCTCGATGAGGCCGAGCCGTTCCAGGGTGCGCACCGCCGAATCGGAGTCGACCCCGCGGATCTCCGAGACCTGGCTGCGGGAAACCGGCTGACGGTAGGCCACCACCGCCAGCGCCTCCAGTGCGGCGGGCGAGATTCGTCGTGCCGTCGCCGATGCGGCGAACCGCTCCAGGTAGTGGTATGCGTCGGGATGGCTGTACAGCCGCCACCCTCCGGCGACCTCATTGAGGACCAGGCCGGCGTATCGCTCCTCCATGTCCGAGCGGAGCCGGACGAGCAGCTCCTCCACTTCCGACCTGGGCATTTCGAGGACCTCGGCGAGCTCGCCGACGGGCACCGGAGCCTCGGCGACGAAGAGGATGGCCTCCAGTGCGGCCAACGGGCTCATCTCGCCCACTCCGAGGTCAGGTCGATGTCGCCCTCGTGTCGGTGCCGGACTTCGATGCCGGAGAGCCAATCCTTCTGTGTCAGCTCGACCAGCCCCCATCGAGCCATCTCGAGCAGGGCGAGAAAGTAGGCCGCAACCTCCACGGGGCGGCTGCAATGTTCCACCAGTTCGTCGAAGCCGGTCATGGTGACCTCCTCGAGCCGGGAGCGCAGATCTTCGATGGCCTCCTCCACGCTGGGAAGATCGAGCTCGAGATGGTCGAGATCAGGCTCCCGGTCGACCCGGGAGAACACCGCAGTGGCAATGCGGGCCAGCCCTGCCGCCTCGACGGGCAGCTCCACCAGCTCGGCACGGGGCCGGATGTGTTGGTCCAGGCCCGAGATCCTGGGCACCATCCGGTTGGTCTCCCGGATCCGACGGAGGAGGACCGCGGCCACGTCCTTGAAGGTGACGCAGGCGAGTAGTCGGGAGAGAAGGCGGTCACGCTCCTCGACCAGGGCAAGCTCATCGTCGAGTGCGAGCTCACCCGGCGCCGGCAGCAGTGACCGGGTCTTCAGCTGAATCAGGGTGGCGGCGATCAGGAGGAACTCGGAGGTCACCTCGATGTCCATCCTCTCCATGTCCTCGAGGAACGCCAAGTACTCGGCGACTACCCCGCTGAGCCCCACCGCGGCGATCTCCAGCTGGTGCCGGATGATCAGCTGGAGCAACAGATCAAGGGGTCCCTCGAACACCGTGGTCTTCACCTGGAAGGTCATCCTGATGGCGAGGATATTCCGCCGCGGTCCCTGCCACGGGGCAATGTCGCAAGGTCGGCGTGGTGGAGGACCGCCCAGACCGACGGGTGGATTGAGTCCGGCCGGCCGACCTGATGATGCCGGGCGAAAAGGACCACCAGGTTGGGCGCCCCCAACCTCTCCAGGTCGACAGCACCCAGGACGCCGTGGTCGCGGTAGGCGGCCATCCGGCCTCTCATCGGCAGACCGAGCACCATCATCACCGTAGCCAGGCTCCGGCCCACTGCCCCCAACCCGGAGTGGCGCTTGCCCACGTCGTGCAGGGCGGCCGCCGAGATCAGAACCGGATCGGTGTAACCCGCTTCGACCACTCTCAACGCGGTGTGATGACCGTGGCGCTGGTCGGCGGTCTGCTGTGCGACGAACACCGTGAACAGCTCCGGCCCGATCCAGCCGGCCACCTGAGTGAGCTCGTCGGCTTTGAGTGGTCGGGCGAAAAGTACCTCGAAAAAGCGCCGGACCAGGTGGATCGGCCGGACCCGCATCGGGTGGTTCAGGCGGTGGCTTTGGTCTTGCAGTCGACGCAGAGGATCGACGCCGGTCGGAACTCGAGGCGATCGGGGTCGATGTCCTCGCCGCAGATGTTGCAGATCCCGTACTTGCCCGCGGCGAGATGGGCCAGAGCCCGATCGATGTCATCGACCTGGCTCTTGAGGGATTCGACAACCCCAAGCACCTCGGTGCGCTCGGCTGTCACTGCAGCCGCATCGGCGAAGCTCCCCCCGAAGTCGAGATCGACATCGAGGTCACCGGTCTCGGCCGCACCCAACTCGGCGAGCTGGTGAACCAGCTGAGCCCGCTCCTTCTTGAGCGTCTCTTCGGCTTTGGATGTGTCGAGCGGCATCACCGACTCCTAGGGTGGGCTTGGGTGTAGATCTCTATGACGTGGGTGGCGCTGACCCGCGTGTAGACCTGGGTGGTGCTGATTGTAGCGTGACCGAGGAGTTCTTGGACCGTTCGAAGGTCGGCACCGGCCTCGACCATGTGGGTGGCCGCCGAGTGCCGGAGCACGTGAGGAGAGACCCGCGAAGGGTCGATCCCCGCCCTGGCAGCGTTTCGTCTCACCACGTCGAAGACGCCTTGACGGGTGAGCCGCCCACCCCTCAGGTTCAGGAATACCGGGTCGCCGCGGACCGACCGCTTCACCAGGGCGAGACGGTCGGGGAGCCAAGAGATCAGCGCCTCGACCGCCTTCGATCCCAGGGGAACCAGACGCTGCCTCGAGCCTTTGCCGGTGACCAGCGTCACCCGGTCATCCAGGTCGATGTCGGTGAGGTCGACGGCCACCGTTTCGGACACCCGGGAGCCGGTGGCGTAGAGGAACTCGAGGAGGGCAGAATCCCTCCGCCCGCCGCGAGTGGAGGTGTCCGGGGCGTCGAGAAGCCGAAATACCTCGTCCACCTCCAGGGCCTTGGGGAATGGGTCGGGACGTCTCGGTGTCGCCACCAGCACGGTGGGGTCAACCTCGCGAAGGCCCTCGGCGACCAAGAAGCGGTGCAGCCCCTTGACCGCAGAGAGCTTCCTCTTGTGGGTCGACGGCGCCAGGCCACGACGGGTGAGCTCTGCGGAGAACTCCTCGACATCGTCGGCAGTGGGCTCCGATCTGGCGAGGAACTCCAGGTACTGCGCCAGGTCACCTCGGTAGGCGGCGATAGTGTTGGGAGAGAGGCCCGCCTCCACCCGGAGGGACACCAGGTACTCCTCGACTCCCTCCGCGAGAGGGAGTGGGTCTTTGGTCACATCCCGGCTAGAGCGTCACTGGCCGGGACGTGCGTGGTGCCCAGGCTGTCGGCCACCGCCGGATGACACACTGAGCCACCGACCACGTTGACCCCACCGAGAAGCTCGGGATGGGCACTGATGGCTGCTCGCGGGCCCTTGCCTGCCAGTGCCAGGGCATAGCGGAGGGTGGCGTTGGTCAGGGCGTAGGTCGAGGTGTTGGGCACCGCCCCGGGGATGTTGCCCACCGCGTAGTGAATGACGTCGTGCACGGTGTACACCGGGTCGGTGTGGGTGGTCTCCCTCGAGGTCTCGAAGCAGCCTCCCTGGTCGATGGCCACGTCTACTACCACAGAACCCCGGCGCATCGAGCGGATCATGTCCTCGGTGACCAGCTTGGGGGCCGACGCTCCGGGAATGAGCACCGTGCCGATCACCAGGTCCGCCCCGAGCACCTGGTCCTCGATGTTCAGCCTGTTGGAAGCCAAGGTGACTATCCGCCCGTGATAGAGGGAGTCCAGGGTGCGCAGTTTGTTGACATCGGTGTCGAGGACCAAGACGTTGGCCTGCATGCCCATTGCGATGACCGCTGCGTTGGAGCCGGCCATGCCACCACCGATCACCACCACCTTGGCCGGCGTGACCCCGGTGGCCCCACCGAGGAGGATCCCGCGGCCCCCGTGGGCCCGCTCCAGGTAGTGGGCTCCGGCCTGGGTGGCCATCCGTCCGGCGATCTCCGACATAGGGGCGAGCAGAGGCAGAGAGCCGTCTGGCATCTGCACCGTCTCGTAGGCGATCGCCACCACCTCCTTCCTGATCAGCCCGGCGGCCAAGTCGGGGTAGGCGGCGAGATGTAGATAGGTGAACAGGGTCTGACCGTCACGGAGCATGTCGATCTCGACAGGCTGGGGCTCCTTGACCTTGAGGATCATTTCGGCCGCCCCGAACACGTCCTCGGGAAGGGGGACGACGGTCGCCCCCTGGGCTTCGAACTCCTCATCGTGAATGCTGGAGCCCTCACCGGCGCCCTTCTCTATGAGCACCTCGTGACCCCGATCGGTGAGCTCTCGCACCCCGATGGGGGTGATCGCCACCCGATGCTCGGCGGTCTTGATCTCCCTGGGCACACCGACGATCACTGTGATCCTCCTCGATTGCGGGTCAGGCTAGACCCGGCGCTCCAACCCTTGTCTAATGGCTCAGCGCCCCCCGTTTTGCCAGCGGTGACTGGCCTTTCAGTCGACCGAGACCTCGGTGACCTCGTCGCTGATCACCAGGACCCGGCCACCTCTCCTCCGTTCGGCGGCGGCGACCAGCCCGGCAAACAGGGGATGGGGCACGTCGGGTCGAGAGCGAAACTCAGGATGAGCCTGGGTGGCGACGAAGTAGGGGTGATCGACCAGTTCGATGTATTCCACCAGGTTGTCATCGGGAGAAAGGCCGGAGAGCCGCATCCCGTTGGCTTCCAGGTCCCGGCGGTAGCGATTGTTCACCTCCCACCGGTGGCGATGCCTCTCGTAGACCAGCTCCTCGCCATACAAAGCCCTCACCTTCGACCCTTCGGCCAGCTTGGCGGCATAGAGGCCGAGCCTCATGGTTCCCCCCATGTCCTCGACGTCCTCCTGACTGGCCATGAGATCGATCACCGGGTGGGGGGTCGACGGGTCGAACTCGGTGCTGTTGGCCTCGTTGTGGCCCAGGACCGACCTGGCGAATTCGATCACCGCACACTGCAGTCCGAGACACAGGCCGAGGAGGGGAACCTGGTGCTCCCGGGCGTACCGGATGGCCTGGATCTTGCCTTCGACTCCCCTGTAGCCGAAGCCACCGGGGATGACAACTCCGTCGAGGTCCTCCATATACGAGTCGGCGAGCAGACCGGTCAACTCGTCACTGGGAACCCAGCGAAGGTCGAGCTTGAGCCCTTGGGCTGCAGCCCCGTGACGCAGGGCCTCGGCGACCGAGAGGTAGGCGTCGGGAAGCTCGACGTACTTGCCCACGATCCCGATGGTGACCTCCTCGGTGGCAGCGAGAGCCTTGTCGACCATGGCGCGCCAGGTGTCCAAATTGGGTGGCCCGGTGACCACGCCCAGCCGGTCGCAGACCACATCGTCGAGCCCTCCGGCATGGAGGACGAGGGGCACCTGATAGATGTCGCGTGAGTCGGGACAGGAGATCACCGCACGCGGCTCGACATCGCAGAAGAGGCTGATCTTGCGTCGTACTGCCTCGTCGATGTCGCGGTCCGACCTGACGATGATCACATCGGGGTGGATGCCCTTGCTGCGCAACTCGGCCACCGAGTGCTGGGTCGGCTTGGTCTTCAGCTCCTCGGAGGTGGCGATGTAGGGGACCAGGGTGAGATGGACGAACAGGGTGTTGGCCCGTCCCACCTCGTTGCCGAACTGACGGATCGCCTCGAGGAAGGGCAGGCTCTCGATGTCGCCCACGGTGCCTCCCACCTCGGTGATCACCACGTCGACGTCCTGGGAGGCCACCCGCCGGATCCGGTCTTTGATCTCATTGGTGATGTGGGGAATGACCTGGACCGTGTCGCCCAGGTAGTCGCCCCGGCGCTCCTTCTGGATCACCGACAGGTAGACCGATCCGGCAGTGACATTGGAGGATCGCTTGAGGTTCTCACCGGTGAATCTCTCGTAGTGGCCCAGGTCGAGGTCGGTCTCACCTCCATCGTCGGTGACGAAGACCTCACCGTGTTGGAACGGGTTCATGGTGCCCGGGTCGACGTTGATGTAGGGGTCGAGCTTCTGGTTGACCACCTTTAGGCCCCGTGACTTGAGCAGGCGGCCCAGGGACGCCGCGGTGATCCCCTTGCCCAAGCTGGAGACGACACCACCGGTCACAAAGATGAACCGGGAGTGGGAGGGGGTCGGTCGGGCTTCAGAGGTCGGATGCGGCGTCTGAAGGTCCCCATTCATGACGGGATTTCACAGTAGCAGCGGCTTCTCCGTTTGTATCGCAACCCCGGTCGCCGGGAACAAGCACAGGACGAGAGCGAGTCGAACTGCCAAGTACAGGTATCCGGTGTCCGTTCCCACACCCTTGGCCCCCGAGCCAGGTTCAGTCGTGGTACGAGGTACAGCCATTGGGCCGCCCCAGCAGAACAAGGTCACCGCCCCTGACCGCGATGAATGTGTTCTGTTGCCAATGAGAGCAACTCGGTTGCTGCCTGGTGTCCGGCGAGGCTCTCGGGCAGGCCGGCGAGCATCCGGGAGATCTCCCGAACCCGGTCCTCTCCGTCGACCGCCCTGACCCGGGCATCGGCCCCCTCGCGGGTGACCACGAAGTGACGGTCGGCGAACGCCGCCACCTGGGGAAGATGGGTGACACACACCACCTGGGCGTCCCCGGCCAGCTGGGCCAGCTTGCGGCCCATGGCCAGAGCGGTGGCTCCGCCCAGACCGGTGTCGACCTCGTCGAAGACCAGCGACCGGGTGCCGGCCCGTGAAGCGAGACGGATTGCGAGGACCAGCCGCGACAGCTCGCCACCCGAGGCCCCCGACCCAACCGGGGCCATGTCGAGCCGGGTGTCGGAGGTGAACCACAGCTCGGCGCGGTCGGCGCCGAAGGGCCCCGGCTCCACCCGACCCAGTCGGACTTCCAGTGCAGGGGATTCCAACCCCAGGTCGCCGAGGTGCGCCACCGCCTCTCCCACCAGGCGTTCTGCGGACTCGGTCCGCGCCGCGGTCAGCGCGTCGGCGGCGGTGAGGACCGCCGACAGCGCCCGGTGGCGAGCGGCCTCGACGCCGTCTGCCTGGCCAAGGAGCCTCTCGATCTCTCCAGCCCGCTTCCGGGCCGTCTCTCCAAAGCCGATGACCTCCTCCAGGGTCCGGCCGTACTTCCGCTTGAGGTCTCCGATCAAGGTGAGCTGCTGCTCGACCTCCTCGAGACGAGCGGGATCGGCCTCCAGCCCATCCATCGAGACCAGCACGGCTCGCATCAGGTCCTGGGCCGCTTCCACCAGCAGCTCGGACTGTCCGGCCAGGCCACGCGAGGAGACATCGAGATCGGCGACCTTACGTGTTCGAGCCACCACCTCCCCAGCATCGTCGACCATCCCCTCGAGGAGCCGGGCGGACTCGGCGAGGTGGGCGGTGATCTCATCGAGGTTGCGCAACCGGGAGGCCTCCACCTCGAGATGATCGTCGAGACCCACTTCGAGGTGTCCCCCTTCGATTTCCTCGGCCTGATATCCGACCAGATCGAGCTCCCGCCGCAGCGCCATCTGGTCGCCCCCAAGTGCCTCCAGATCACGCTCCGCCGCCTCCAACTGCTCCCAGGCCCGGCGATAAACCTCGATACGGTCCTCAACATGGGCGCCTCCGGCGGCGTCCACCATGGCGATCACCGATGCGCCACGTCTCAGGGTGAGCTGGTCGTGCTGGCCCACGACCTCCACCTTGGGGCCAACCAGGTCCTGAAGGGCCCCTGCGGAGACCAGCACCCCGTCGGCATAAGCTCGACTTCTCCCTCCACGGGCCAGGATCCGGGTCACCGCCACCTCATCGCCGGATGCGTCGGTGAACATGCCCTCCACCGTCGCCTGGTCCCCAACCCCGCCGACCAGACCCGAGTCGGCCTTGTCCCCAAGGAGGAGGCGGAGACCGCCCAGCATCAGTGTCTTGCCCGCCCCGGTCTCCCCGGTGATCACGTTGAAGCCCGGGGTGAGATCGAGGGCTGCCTCCCCGATCAGCCCCAGGTTGACCACCCGGAGGTGGTCGATGATGGGTGGGCGGGTCACCACGGATACTCGAACTTGTCCTTGATGAGCGTGGGAAACCCTCCTTCGCCCAATGCGACGAACCGCGCTGGGCGCTCCCCCCGGCGGATTTCCACCATCTGGTCCTCACCCAGCTCGCCGAGGGGTGTCTTGTCCACGTGGGCGCGGACCGAGCGGTCCCGGGTGACCCGCAGCCGGATCACCGAGGTTGCGGGGAGTACCAGGGCACGGTCGAAGAGAGAGTGCGCCGCCACCGGGGTCATCACCAGGACCTCCAATCTCGGGTCTACAAGTGGGCCGCCGGCCGAGAAGGAGTAGGCGGTGGACCCGGTGGGAGTGGCCACGATCAGCCCGTCGGCGCGGTAGTTGATGAACTGCTGGCCGTCGATGGTGACGTCCACGCTGATCAGCCGAGTGCTGTCCACCTTTTCGACGACCACGTCGTTGACCCCGGTGGCAGTGTTCCCGTCGAAGGTGGCGGACACCGTCATCCTCTCCTCGACCCGATAGTCCCCGGCGATCACCCGGGCCACCACGGTTTGAGCCTCCCCCGGCTCGGCCTGGGCGAGAAACCCCATTGTCCCCAGATTGAAGCCCAGCACCGGTACGTCCCAGGCGAGCGCCCGCCGCACCGCTCCCAGCATGGTCCCGTCCCCACCCACAGATACCACCATGTCGGGCCGTGACCCGTTGTCAACCACCTCGCCGCCATGGTCCTCGATGAGGCCTTCCAGCCGGCTGGAGAACTCCGCGGCCGGGCCCTCCCCGTGACGCTTCTCCACGACGAATCTCACTCGGGCACCTCCACCGGCCGACTGACGCCACCTGTGAGCACCCACACTAGGTACTCGAGGTCCCCTCACCGCCCGCAGTGGTGACTCCAGAGATCCTGGTGAGCCAGGGGGGCGGACCGCTCGCGGGCCTCGCTCCGGTTCCGCTCCAACGACCGGCGCGCCCGTTCCGCGAGCCGTCTCACCACCGGTGGCGATGGGATCTCGGGTGCCATCCGGCAGACTTCACCCGGCTGCCATCTCCACCGCCTGGTCCAGTGTCATCGTGGCTCCAGCGGTCTCCTCCAGGTGGAGGCGGTCATCCCCCAGGCGGGAGCGGACCGCCTTCCATGCCTGCCCGTACCCGGGCTCGTCGGGCGGAGGCCACTCCTCGACCACGGGGTGATCGGCGAGCCGGGCGGCCAGGCCGAACAGCCTGGCCGATTCGTCGTGACGGCCCTCCTCGGAGTCGATCACCGCCAGGGAGGCCACCGCAATGGCAGCCCCGGCCTGGTCGGCGGCCTCCGAGGAGAGACGGAGGCTCTCCACGAGCGCCTGACGGGCACGGGCGAGCTCACCGTTGCGGTGCGCTGTCTTGCCCATGTGGTACAAGTACTCGGCCAGGGCCGCCTTTGCCCCGGCACGGCCCTCCCGCCTGATGGCCCGCTCCCGGTTCATCGCCACCACTTTGATCAAGGTCGCCGTGGTCTGGTTCCCCTGGATCATCGTCTTCAGCTCGAAGAGGTTGTATGAGGCCTCCTCCGACAGGCTGAAACCCTCGAGAACCCTTTGGAAGAGGTTGACGGCCCGCTCATTGTCGCCGGACAACCAGGCCAGGGCCCCCAAGCCGGCATCGGCATGGGCCATCCCCAGCGTGTCGCCGGAACGCTGCAGCATCTCCCCGCCGGTGGCGTACCGCTCCGCGGCCAGGTGATACTCGCCCTTGTCCCTGGAGAGAGCGCCGAGACGGAGCTGGGACCACCCGATGTCCAGGGTGCCTCCGAGGGACGTCAACACCCGGTGGCTCCGCTCGAGGTAATCCTCGGCGGTGGCCAGGTCACCGGTGCATCTGGCGATGGTCCCCCGCACCGCCAGGATCCAGCCCTCGGCCCAGCGATCACCCGTGTCGCGGGTTAGCCGCTCGGCGTCCTCAGCCATGCGGACCGCAGCGTCCAGGTCGTCGTTGAGCCATGCCACCGTGGCCAGGTGGTAGGTGAGCCGGGCCACCCCAAAGGCGTCGCCCATCTCCTGGTGCAGCTGGCGGCTCTCCTCGAGGAAGACCTCCGCCCGCTCGAACTCGAGCCGGAACATGGCGACCAGCCCCACCGCTCCCACCACCCTGGCGACCGCCCGGGGAGACATCTCCTCTCGCTTCTCGAGAGGCCGGCTCAGCCAGTTGGCGGCCTCGGAGACGTCGCGTCTCACGATCCAGAACCAGAGCAAGGTGGCGGCGAGCCGTCCCAGCTCCTCGATCCGCCCGTGGTCGTGGAACCACTGCAGGGCCAGCCTCAGGTTGTGGCGTTCCCTGTCGAGGCGTGCCAGCCAGTGGGTCTGACCGGCACCGAGAAGGTGGTCCTCGGCTTCTTCGGCGACACCGGCGTAGTACGCGGCGTGACGCCGGTGGAGGTCTTCGATAGCCTCGAGTTCGGCAAGACGCATCCTGGCGTAGTGGGTGATCGGCTCGAGGAGCCTGTAGCGGCCGGTGTCGCCTTCCGTGGGCATCACCAGGGAGGTCTCCACCAGCCTGCCGAGGAGGTCGATCACATGGTCGGTCTCCACCGGCCCACCGGAACACACCGCCTCCACCGCATCCAGGGTGAACCCACCAGAAAAAACAGCCAGCCTGGTGAACAGAGCCTTCTCGGCGTCGGTGAGGAAGTCGTAGCTCCAGTCCAGGGTGGTCTCCAACGTCTGTTGGTGGGGTGGGGCATCGCGGGTCCTGCCGGCGAGGAGAGCGAATTGGCGGTCGAGTCGTTCTACCAGCTGGCCCAGGGAGAGCACCTTGAGCCGGGCCGCGGCCAGCTCTATTGCCAGGGGTATCCCGTCGAGCCGGCGGGTGATCTCGGCGGCGATCAGGGCACCGGCCTGATCGAGCTCGAAGGACGGCTGGACCAGGCGGGCCCGGTCGACGAGCAGCGTGACCGCGTCATGCGAAGTGATCTCCTCGAGGGTCCGCGCCTCCGGGCCGGGGGCCGAGAGCGGTTCGAGCTGCACAAGGTGCTCCCCGCGGATCGACAACCACTCCCTGCTGGTCACCAGCACCCTCAGCCCGGTGGTCCAGTGGAGGAGATGATCGGTGAGCTTGGCCACTGCCTCGACGAGGTGCTCACAGCCGTCGAGGACCAGCAGGGCCCGCGCCTGGGAGAGGCGGGAGGTCAGCGTCTCGATGAGATCCTGGTCAGGAGCTTCGCTGATGTGCAGCTGGCGGGCGATGCCGGCGGCCAGAAGAGTGTCGTCGCCGAGGCGGGACACCTCGACCAGCCACACGCCGTCGGGATACACCGCGAACAGGTCGGATGCCACGTCCAGGGCAAGGCTGGTCTTGCCCACGCCCGCCGGCCCGGTGATGGTGACCAGCCGGGACGTCTGGAGCGCCTTGACTACTTGTTCCCGCTCTCGATGCCGACCGATGAAGGCCATGTTGCTCTGGGGAATGTTCCCCTTCACCGTCGACAGGGTGCGGACCGGTGTCAACACAGACTCCAGACCCTCGACAACCAGCTGATAGAGGTGCTCCTCGTGTGCCAGGTCTTTGAGCCGATGGTTGCCCAGATCCTCGAGCCGGGTCCCCTGGGGGAGACTGTGTTCGGTCAAGCGGGCGGTGACCTCGGAGACCACGGTCTGGCCTCCATGGCCGGCTGCGCCTATGCGAGCGGCGCGGTGCACGTCGAGCCCGACATAGTCAGAGCCGGTCGGGGTGGCCTCGCCGGAGTGGACCCCGATCCGCACCTTGACCGGCGATGGGGCCTCCCACGCCTCTGCGGCGAGACTGCGGTGGATGGCAATGGCGGCGGCGACAGCATCGATGGCCGACTGGAACACACAAAAGAACCCGTCACCCTCGTTCATCACCACGTGGCCCCGGTGGCTGTTCACCGCCTGGCGGACGATCGCGTTGTGCCGCTCGAGCACCCCCCGGAATCCGTCCCCCATCTCCTGGAGCAGCCTGGTCGAGCCCTCCATGTCGGTGAAGACGAAGCTGACGGTTCCTACTGGTAGGCCAGACTGCCTCATCAGGCGATCAACGTAACAAATCCCGGCGCCCTATCGGCACGGGCCAGCCTCAGTCAGGGTCGGTATTGTCGAGGATCCGCCCCAGGAGCTCGGCTAGCTGGGCAGCAGGGTCGGGGACCAGGGCCGGGTCTAGCTCGTTGAGTCTCTCCAGGGCGGCCTCAAGCTCGTCGATCTGCTCCTTGCTCAGGTCCATTGCCAACGGATTATGCCTTCGTGGCACACTGCCGGGTTTGAATCCTCTCCCCTGGCACCTGCTTCCCGACTCAGCCGAGGTCGGGCTCCACGGCGAGCTGATGATCGCCGGGTGTTCCACCCTGGAGCTGGCCGCCCGGTACGGGACTCCGCTATTCGTCTACGACGAGGAGCACCTCCGCACCCGCTGCCGCCGCACCCGCGCCGCTTTCGGAGACGGCTCGGTCTACGCCGCCAAGGCGTTCCTCAACCTGGCCATGGCCCGCCTTGCCCACGAGGAAGGGATGAGACTCGACGTAGCCACCGGTGGTGAGCTCTTCGTCGCCGTCAGCGCCGGTGTGCCCGGCGACCGGCTGGTGATGCATGGCAACAACAAGAGCCACGGTGAGCTGGCCCAGGCGGCCCGAACAGGAGTAGGCCGGCTGGTGGTCGACAGCTTCGACGAGCTGGACAAGGTGAGCCGACTCCATGATGAGAGCGGCCATGTGTTCGAGACGCTGGTCAGGGTCACCCCCGGCGTCGCCGCTCACACCCACCACTACATCGCCACCGGACAGGACGACTCCAAGTTCGGGTTCAACTTGTCCACAGGTGCCGCCGACGAGGCGGTGGCCGCGGCCCGGGATCATCCAGGACTCCGCTTCCGGGGCATCCACATCCACATCGGGTCCCAGGTGTTCGTAGTCGACTCATTCGTCTCGGCCCTCGACGCCGTCGCCGAGTTCGCCCGACGTCACCGTGTGGAGGAGTTGTCCATGGGGGGAGGGCTCGGGGTGGCCTACGTCGACGGTGAGACGGCACCCACCATCGAAGAGTATGCCGCGGGTCTCCGCCACGCCCTCGACGAGCACCGGCTCGACGTGGAGCTCTCCGTCGAGCCTGGCCGGGCCATAGTGGCGGGGGCCGCGGTGACCCTGTACACCGTGGGGACGATCAAGGAGATTCCCGGAGTGCGCACCTACATGGCGGTCGACGGCGGTATGAGCGACAACCCCAGGCCGGTCCTATACGGGAGCGGGTACGAGACATTCCTCCCCAGAGCGGTGAGCGCCGACCGGGACCGTGTGGTACGCCTGGTGGGCAAACACTGCGAGTCGGGAGACCTCCTCGTCGAAGAGGCCAAGGTGCCGTCCGACGTGGCCGTCGGCGACCTGTTGGCTACCCCGGTGACCGGGGCCTACGGGCACTCTATGGGGTCCAATTACAACAAGGTCCCCCGACCTGCCGTGGTGTTCGTCAAGGACGGCTCGGCCAAGCTGGTGGTGGAGCGGGAGACGTACTCCGACCTGATCAGGAATGATCGAGTATGAGGTCGACAGCCGCAGGGAATCCGGACACCACGAAGTCGGCGTCGACTCCGGCCCGACCCCTGTCGGTGACACCTCCCATGACCAGCACCGAACGCCAGCCGGGGACGGCACTGGCCATGGCCATGTCGGTGTCGACCCGGTCACCGACCACCCAAGCCCCCTCGGACACCCGGGCCCGCACCAGTTCGACCATCGGCTCCCACGGTTTGCCCGCCACCTCGGGCTCCACACCGGAGGCCACCGAGATCGCAGCCACCAGCGACCCGGCACCAGGAAGCAGCCCGTCCTCGATGGGATAGGTCGGATCGACGTTGGTGGCGATGAACCGGGCCCCACGCCGTATCGCATCGGCGGCACCGGCGAGCATGGCGAAGTCGAGGCGAGGGGTCAGGCCCACCATCACCGAGTTGGCCTCGCCCGGGCCTCCCAGCGCCCATCCCGCTTCCTCGAGCACCCTGGTGATGCCCTCTTCCCCCACCACCAGCGTGGGGACATCTCCGGGTCGGAGCATGCCCAGCGCCGCCATCGGCGAGGTACAGACATCGTCGGGAGGACACACCACCCCGGTCATCTCTTCGATCCTGGCAGCCACCTGGGCCGGGGTCCGCATCGAGTTGTTGGTGACGAACACCATGCGCCCCCCCGCCTCACCGAGCCGGGTCATCGCCTGGGGCACACCGTCGAGCACCCGCGAGCCCCGGTAGATCACCCCGTCGAGGTCACATACGACTTCGATCAAGATGAGAGGAAATGGTGGAAGACCCGCTCGTAGAGTGCAGTGGTCTTCTCCACCGACTCCAACGAGACCCGCTCGTCGTGACCGTGGAACAGGGCGAGCATCTCCGAGAAGGTCATCCGATCGTCGAAGAGCCCCACTCCATAGCCGATCGACCCCTTTTCCCTCCAGAACCGGGCATCGGTGCCCACCGTCATCAGGGTGGGAAGCAGGTTGCGATGCCCTTCCAGGTCGTCGACACCCCGCCCGATCGCCTCCCACAGCGGATTCCCGGTTGGGCTCACCGTCGCCCCTAGGTCGTAGCCGACGTTCTCGATGTCGACGTCGTCTGCCGCCTGCCCCATCGCCTTGTGGAGATGTGACTCGACGAACCCGCGATCCATCCCGGGGAGGGAGCGAATGTCGACCAGTGCCGCCGCCGAGTCGGGGATCACGTTGACCTTGATACCTGCGTCGAGCATGTTGGGCGAGATGGTGAGATGGGTGAGGGCGTGGGCGTAGCGAGCGAACAAGGGGTCGGTGACCGCCAAGTCGTCGATGGCGCGATCCACCTGATCGGGATCGGTCAGGGCATCTCTGAGCTCGGGATCGAGGTCGAGGCCGGCGACGAACTCCTCCCATTCGGGGATGATCCCCACCGGCATCGGGGCGTCAAAGACTCCCTTGAGGGCATCCACCATCTTGCGTAGGGCGTTGTCCGACTGATACGGAGCCGACCCGTGACCCGGTTGACCCCGGGAGCGCAGCACCGACCAGTAGCCTCCCTTCTCCCCGACCGAGACCGGGACCAGCGGGCGCTCGGCGTGCTCGAGCCCGGGATAGGCCACCTCGGTGAGGACGTACTCCGCCCCCACCAGGTCCCAATGGTCGTCGACCAGCGCCTTGGCCCCGTAGATCCCGCCGGCCTCCTCGTCGGCGGCGGCGATGAAGATCAGGTCGCCCCTGGGTTTGAGCTCACCGGTCACATACGGCCGGGAGGCCATCGCCAACGCCGCGGTGACGTTGAGCATGTCGAGCGCCCCCCTTCCGTAGACGAACCCGTCGACTATCTCTGCGGCGAAGGGGTCGACCGACCACCCGGAGGCGTCGACCGGGACCACATCGATGTGGGGCACCAGGGCCAGGGCAGGGGCGTCGGGATCGTCTCCCGGCACCTTGTACACCAGCGACTGGCGCCCGGGGGATGGCTCGAACACCCGGCCCTCTACACCGAAGAACTCCTGGAGAGTGGCCACCGACCGGTGCTCATCGCCGCTCCCAGGGGTGCCGTCGTTGACACACCGGTTCCGGATCAACTCCCGGAGAAGGGTGACGACCTCAGAGCTCATTCACCCAATGTATCCAGGAGTTGGTGCATCGTCCCAGTCAGAGGGAGCTTCCGGGTCTCCCCCAAGGGCACCCAGGCGGCGTCGGCGGCGTCGTCGCCAGCCCCCAGCCTCCCCCCGACCACGGTGGCGAAGAAATCGGTGATCACGATGTGGTGCCCCTCGTCGATGATCTCACCCACCCAGGCCACCTCACCGACCTCCACCTCGAGTCCGGTCTCTTCCCGGGCCTCCCGCCGGGCGGTGTCCCTCAAGGTCTCGCCGTACCGGACCTTGCCCCCGGGCACGGTCCACAGGCCCTTTCCCGGTGGGCGACTCCGGCGGATGAGAAGGATCTCCTCCTCTTCCACCACGACGACCCCCACGCCTACCACGGGCCGCGGTTCAGCGGAGGTCATCGTGGTGCATGACGATCGAGCGGGCAGCGAATCCGCCTGCCTCGAAGAAGTTCTTGGCGAGACGGTGCCCGGGAAGGACGTGGGCGTCGAACTTGGTGATCCCCCGCAACCGGAGAAGGTCCATGGCCTCCTCCCGCATCACCTCCCCCACCGCCACCTCTCGCGCCTCCCGGTCCACATAGATCAGCCGGATCACCCCGATCCGCTCCGCGCCTGCCTGTGAGAGCATCGGCTCCACCCGGGCAACCAAGAAGCCGAAGGGGACCCCATCTAGTTCCCCGATCACGGTCACCGCGTCCTCCTCGGAGACCAGGGCTGTGAAGCTGGCTTCCACCGGCTCGTCGAGACCGTCGGCCATGGGCCACATCGGGTGAAGGGCGGTCATCTCCTCCTCGAGACCCCGGTACAAGGCGACCAGGATGTCCACATCTTCCGGTGTCGCCAGGCGGGCGGTCGTGCTCATCGGCCGGCGAACCGTACCGATCGGCGCAGGCGCCCCATACCCCACACCGTCACCAGCCACATCGCCTCGACTACGATGCGCCAACCCATTTTCGACCTCCCCCGGGTGCGGTCTCTGAAAGTGATGGGCACTTCGACGACGGTCAACCCAAGCGTTCCGGCGCGCCACGCCATCTCCACCTGGAACCCGTACCCAGAGGCCCTGGTCTGGGCGTACGGGAGCCGGCGTAGGGCGTCGACGGCGAAGGCGCGGAACCCTGCAGTCGAGTCACGGACCGACATGCCAAGCATGGTCCGGGCGTACCAGTTGCCGCCATGGGAAATCAACCGCCTCAGCGGCGGCCAGTCCGGGGTGGAGCCTCCAGGCACGTACCGCGACCCGATGGCCACATCGGCGCCGGCCTCGACCGCCGCCACCAGCCGAGGCAGGTCGGCCGGGTCATGGGAGAAGTCGGCATCCATCTCCACCACCACGTCGGCTCGATCCGAGGCAATGATTCTGTCGAAGGCGTCGGCGTAGGCAACGCCCAAGCCCTGTTTCCCAGGACGATGGAGCACCGACACGCAGTCGTCTGTCTCGCCGAGACGATCGGCGAGGGCGCCTGTCCCGTCCGGGGAGTTGTCGTCGACCACCATCACCCGGTAGCCATGGGCTCGCACTGCCCGGGTCAGGTCGGTGAGATTCTCGACTTCGTTGTAGGTGGGGACGACGACTGTGACCCGGGAGCTCTCCACCGGCTCAGGCGACGCAGTCCTGGCAGATCATCCTGCGCTTGTTGGCCAGCTGGCTGGTTCGCTTCACCATGAAGCACGACTGACAGACGAATTCGTCCGACTTCTGGACCTGAGCGTCGACGTTCATGGTGAGCTCGGCCCGGCGCATCGCCCTGAGCTCTTCGACCTCGTCCACCAGCATCGCCTCGTTGGCCTCGTCCTCGAGAAGCTGCAGCTCCTGGTTCTCGAGTTCCTCGAGGGCGTCGGCGGTGTCCTCGTCGTGCTCCTCGTCGTCATCGTCGTCATCGTCGTATTCGTCGGAGTCTTCCTCATCCTCCTCGAACTCATCGTCCCCCTCTTCGACGTCGACCAGAGCCGTCGCCTCGACGACCTCGTCGTCGAGGTCCTCCTCGATGACCGGGTCCTCGTCGAGATCACCTGGCTCTGCGTCGGCGTCGGGTTCGTCGAGCAGGTCCTCGGTCTCAGGAGTCTCTTCTGTTGTCTTCTTCGGCTTGGTTGCTGCCATTCCTGGTGCACCTGGGGGTCGATGGGCGGCGGGAGTATACGGGCGATTGTTCAGATCTTCAGGCGTATCGCGGCGGGCACAACCCGACCCGACACCGGAGTATTCCCAACCAGGTCGCCGTCGGCCTCGAGGGGCCATGTCGGCTCGGTGACGATGTGGAACTCGGCGGCGCTGAACCGTCTCACCGAGGGGTCGGCGAGATGGGTCCCCCTGATCACCTTGGGGACCAAGGCAGGAGCCTGGGTCTTCCGGGCGCTGATCACCTGGATGTCGACCAGACCGTCGATCAATGTGGCCCGTGGCGCCACGTTCCAGCCTCCGGCGAAGAACTGGGCGTTGGCCATGATCACCGCCAGGGCGTCGGCATGGTGGGTGCGCCGCTCGGTGGTGACCGTAACCTGCGCCCTGGGAAAGCGCGGCAGACGGGCGGCGAAGGCTACCGGGTAACGAGCCGATCCGATCCGACGGGTTATTCGGGAAGCGGTCTGAGCGGCGGCGGCGCCCACCCCGACCTGGGCCACGTTGACGTAGTAACGAAGCCCCCACGAGCCTTCCAGGGTGACCACGTCGATGTCGTAGGTGTCCTCGGTGGAGAGATGTCGGGCGGCGGCGCCCAACTCCTGGGGGAGGGCGAACGTTCGCAGAAGGTCGCATCCGCTGCCCACCGGCAGCACCCCAATGGTGGGGATCTGGTCCATGCTCAGCCCGAGCAGCTCGTTGACCGCCAGGTTGACCGTCCCGTCCCCACCGGCGACGGCGAACCTGGTGAATCCCCGCCAGGCGGCATCGCGGAGGACCTCGGCGGTCTCGACCTTGGTGTGTGGAACTGCCATCTCGTGCTCCACGCCCCAAGCCGTCAGGGCCTCGCCCACCTTTAGGGGAGCGACCGGGCTCCTTCCCGCTGCGCGGTTGACCACCACCAACCAGGGGCTCAATCAGGCGACCCCTTGGGCAGCGACCACGCCACGGTCGACCTGGCGCAGGGCGGCGCCGGCCTCCGGGGCCAGCTCGCTTATTCCGTCCCGCACCTGGCGAAGCAGGTCGACGAGCTGTCGGGAGACCCGGACGAAGTCACCCGGGGCCATGCCCTTGGTGGGTAGTGCGTCGAACTCGACCCCCGAGGCCCACTGGTGGGCGAGCAGCCCGAAACCGGGGTCGGGGCGCCTGGTCGGCGACAGCCTGCCGTCGCGTTCCCGACGGTTGAGCTCGGCCCACAGGTCTTCGACCATCTCCCAGCGACGATACAACTCGCCGGTGGGCCACTCCGGCGCCGACGATTGATCGGACCTCGGCTCGTAGACGAAGACCGAGAGCAGGGCGGCCAGCTCGGCGGGCTCGAGGGCATATAGAGCGCCATGCTCGATGGCCTCGGCGAGAAGCAGGTCGGACTCGTTGTACAGCCTACGGAGTCGCTCCCCCCTGGGAGTGAGTCGCCAGCCGTCGGTGTAGTCGAGGTCGTCGAGCAGGGCCCGGATCGCCTTGAACTCGTCGACCAGGCCGTGCCCGCTCGACCGTCGTAGGGCGAGATGCTGCTGGAGGCGGCGGGTGAGACGGTTCACTCGGCGCAGCGCCGCCAGGTGGCGTGAGGCGTCGGGGCAGTCAGCCACCGGATGCTCGACCAGCTTGTGGGTCTGGGGTGACCTCTCCGATCTCTTCGGCTGGACCTTGCGCAGCCTTCTCAGGGTTTCCTCGACGAATCGCCGGTCCCGAGGCTTGAACGGGGTAGGCAGGCTTATCTTCCCCAGCGACTGGCTGGCCGCGGTGATGTCCCGGAAGCGGAGGGTGCTCACCCGGCCCGAGGTGGAGAGCACCAGGTAACGGGCACCCTCGTCTTTGGATGGGAGACGTCGCAGCACGGCGTAGCGACCGTCGTTGCGACCTCCGACCACCTGAACCACGTCTCCGGCGCGCAGCGCGGAGGCGATGCGGTCGTTGTGCCTCTTGTGAGTCAAAGCTTCGATCAACCCCATGTACTCCTCGACATTGCCTCGCTCACAATGCGCCAACTCGGACTCTCGTGCGATCTGGTGCTCCAGGGCCTCGATGGTCCGGCTGGCCTCTTCGATGTCGCCCTCCCTCTGGAAGGCGGCGAACGACGCCTCGAGCAGCGATTCTGCCTCGGACTCGTGGTAGTTGGCGATCAGATTGGCGGTCATGTTGTAGGTGGGCCGGAAGCTCGAGGTCAGTTCGTGGGCCCCCAGGGAGGCCACTTCGGTCACCTGGGTGAAGTCGACGAACGGAGAGTGGAGCACCACCCCGAAGCCCTCGACGTCGATTCCTCGCCGTCCCGCCCTCCCGGTCAGCTGGGTGTAGTCCCCCGGGCGGAGCATCTCGTGGCTCTCCCCGTTGAACTTGCTCAACGACTCGAGAACCACCGACCGGGCAGGCATGTTGATCCCCAGGGCCAGGGTTTCGGTGGCGAACACCACCTTGAGCAGCCCCAGCTCGAACAGCTCCTCTACGGTCTCCTTGAAGGCGGGGACCAGCCCGGCGTGGTGGGCGGCCAGCCCCATCTCCAGGCCGGTGATCCAGCGGTCGTATCCGAGGACCGCCAGATCGGTGTCGGGGAGATGGGAGGTGCGCTCCTCGACGATCTCCCGGATCGACTCCCGTTCTTCGCGGTCGGTGAGCCTGACCCCGGCGTCCACCAGACGCGTGGCGGCGGCGTCACACCCTGCCCGGGAGAATATGAAGTAGATGGCGGGGAGCATTTCCTCGGAGGCGAGGCGCTCCACGGTTTCCAGCCGGGTCGGGGTGGTGAGTCTCCGCCGCCTCCCCTTCTCCAGCCGAAGCATGTTCTCGATGCCCGGGTTGGGACGGGTTCGCCCCTCCCGGGTGACGAAGGTGGGTAGCAGGTGGAGGGTCTGGGCCGCGGAGCGGTCCTTGACCATGTACATCGACTCCAGGGGGACCGGGCGATGGTCGGTGGCGATGAGGCTGGTTGGCCCGCGCCGCTCCCCCACCCACGCGGCGAACTCGGCGTTGTTGGAGATGGTCGCCGAGAGGCAGACGAACCGGACGTGGTCGGGGCAGTGGATCAATACCTCCTCCCACGCCGCCCCCCGGGCCCGGTCCTGGAGGTAGTGGGCCTCATCCAGCACCACCAGCCCCACCTCGTCGAGGTGGCCGATGTCGGCATAGATCATGTTCCTCAGGACCTCCAGGGTGGCCACGATCAGGGGGGCATCGGGATTGACCACATTGTCCCCGGTGAGCAGTCCCACCTGCCTCTCGCCGTGGACCGCGGCGAAGTCGGCGAACTTCTGGTTGGACAGGGCTTTTATCGGCGTGGTGTAGAAGGCCTTGTGCCCCTCGGCCATGGCGAGGTGGATGGCGGCCTCGGCGACCAGTGTCTTACCCGAGCCGGTGGGAGCGGTGACCACCACCGATCGCCCCGACTCTATGGCTTGGGCCGCCTCCACCTGGAAGGCGTCGGGTTCGAAGTCGAAACGCCGCCAGAAATCGGTCAGCGAGTAGCTCACTTCTTCAAGACGAGGCGAATCAACCAGTAAGTCGCCTCGTACATCAGGTAGAGGGGGGCGGATAGGAGCATCAGTGTGAGGGCGTCACCGGTGGGGGTTATGAAGGCAGCGGCGATCACCACGATCACCACCGCCCAGCGTCGTCCCCGAGCGAGCCTCTCCGAAGAGACCACCCCGACTGCAGCCGAAGCAAAGAGGAAAACCGGGTACATGAAGCACACTCCGAAGGCGACGAGGAAACGGATGACAAACGAGTAGTAGTCGGCCATCCGAAGGTCGTTGTCCACGTCGGGGAAGATCCCGAGGAGGAACTCCAGGCCACGGGGCAGCACCCAGTACCCGAAAACCACCCCGCCGACGAAGAGGATCACCAGGCTGGAGACGATGGGGATAGCCCAGCGGCGCTCCCGGCCGGTGAGGGCGGGGGCAACGAACGCCCACATCTGGTAGAGCACCACCGGGCTGGCCAGCACCAGGCCGCCAAACAGAGCGATGCGCATCAGCACTCCCCACTGCTCGGCCACGGCGAAGACCTGGAGGGCTGCACTCGGGTCGGCCTCGTGGAACGGTGCTTGGAGTACGTCCCGGATCTGGTCGACGAAGATCACGGCGACCACCCCGCCCAGGACCACACCTATCCCTGCCTTGAGCACCCGCCATCGCAACTCCTCGAGATGCCCGAGGATCGACTGTGGGCGGTCGTGGGTCACCCGTCGACCTTCGGGGGTTCCTCCGCCTTCTCGATCTCCTCGAGGTCGGCCATGGCGTCCTCGGGGGTGGGGCCGGAAACGGGTTTGGGCCCGGTCCACTCATACCGTTTCGGGTCCACCGACGCCACGTCCCTCTCGAGATCCGCGGTCAACTCCCTGACCGGAGCCACTGCCTCGTTGGCCGCCTTCTTCGCCTCGGCCACCTCAGCCTCCAGGCCTTGGGTTATCTCCCGGGCCGCCTGGCGCAGTTCGGATGCCCACGACCCCGCCTTTCGGGCTATCTCCGGAAGACGTTTCGGCCCGAGCACTACCAGGGCGACGAGCAGAATGATCAGGATCTCGCCACCTTGCATGGACGCGATCCTAAAGGACTGTGACGGATGAAAGGAGAAGGTGACGACCCCCCCAAGGGTCGTCACCTTCCGGCCGTGGGGCCCCCTGCCCGGGCGCCCCGTCGATTCCCCCTACCGGCCCGTTCTCATCCGGCCAGGAGTCGGAACGGATCCGGTTCCGTCTCCAGGGCGGCTGCGAACGCCTCGATCTCCAATTCTGTGATCGGGTTGGGGTTGATGACTTCGAAGTGAACTCCGGTGGCGAGAAGAACACTCACCACCCGGGAGTTGGCCGGCCGACGCTGCTGGAAGGTGCAGGTCGGGCAGGTGAACCTGTAGTCGCCTTCCCGGCCACCGGGACGAAGCTCCAGGGCCACGTCTTCCGGGGTGAGATGGATGTCCCCACAGTGATTGCAAGTGGTCTTGATGGTCGTCATTCCTGGTCTCCGGTCACCCATAAGTAATGAAGGTGATCGGCACCAGGGCCTCCCACCTGAAGTGGTGTGGCTAGGTCTATCGACCCTATGCGTATCTGGCGAGGAGAGCGTCTCCCCTCATGCGGAGCCTCTCCGCGACTTCGGGGCCTTCCACCAGGCGGCCCGAGCCGCCTAGCCGAAGGAGGAGACGGGCGATCACCTCGGGGTCCGGTGCCCAGAACCTGATCCGGGAGCGACCCCGCTTGGCGCCCAGGTCCTCCACCGGGTAGTACTCCATCACCCATTCCGCGGCCGGGCTCAGTTCGATGACCGCGGATACGTCTCCGTCGGAGGGGTGGTATCCCACCCCCGGCTCGGGTGCCACCTCAGGGCGTTCGAACTCCTCGTCGAGAACCTCGAGGCTTCGGATGCGGTCGACCCTGAAGGTCCGCTCCCCTCCTACCAGCCGGCAGTGGGCAAGGACATACCACCGCCCCATGGTGTGGAACACCGACCACGGCTCGATGTCGCGGCGGGTGTTCTCCTCCTTTCCCACCGACCGGTAATCGATACGGACCACCTTCGCCCCGGACGCCGCCGACCTGAGTGCGCCGACGTGGGGGCTCTCATCGAGGACGTCGACCGACAAGGCCGGATCGGCGTCCGGAACCACAACTTTGGCCAGCTTGGCCACTGCTGAGCGGAGGGCACGAGTCCCCTCACCCATCCCCACCACTGTCATCCCCGCGGCGAGAAGGCCAAGGGCTTCGACCGGGGTGAGACGAGGGGCCTTGGTGAAGTAGTCAGCGGCATCGATGACCACTTCGTCGTCGACGATGTAGGCCTCCATCAGATCGCCCGGTCCGTAGCCGGGGAGCCCGCAGACGAACACTGTTTCCAGGTCGCGGGAGAGCTGCTCAGGGGTGTAGCCGAACCGGTCAACCACCTCGGACACCTCGACCGTCCCGTGCTCGAGGACATAGGGGATGAGGGCGAGGATCCGGCTGAGCCGGGTCAGGGTTCGGGTGCTGGTCATCGGACCCCCTCGAGGGCCGCCCGGACACGTTCGACCACCTCCTGACGCATCTCGGCGGGCTCGACGATCTCCACCGAGTTCCCGAAGCTGAGAACCCAGCCGAGAAAAGCGTCGGTGTTGACAAAGGGGACCTCCGCCACCAGCTCCTCACCAACACCGGGCTCGGGTAGTCCCAGGGTGCGTGCCGCCCACCAGGCGACGTCGGGGTCGAAGCGAACCAGCGCCTCCACACGGTCTTCGGTACCTGCCTCCCAGGGGTGGAGGTCCATCACTTTGCGGATGTCGAACCGGCGGGGCCTGTCGAAGGTGCCCGCCTCTTCGGCGGCCTCTAGCCGCTCCATGCGGTCGACTCGGTAGACCCGCTCCCCGTCGGGGGTTGCTCCAACCAGGTACCAGTGCCCCCGCCGGTGCGCGATGCCATAGGGGTCGACGCTCCGACGGGTGTCCCGATAGTCGAAGACCACCCGCCTTCTCTCGGTGACCGCGCCGAACAACTCGCCCAGGGTGTCCGCCGAAGCGCCCAGGTCGGCACCTATCGGCTCGAGCCCGCCACCACGCTCCACCCCGCCCAGCTTTAGAAGGGCATCGATACCGAGGTGAGAGCCGCCGAGCCGCACCATGCGGGCGGCCAGGGAGAGAGCCACCTTCTCCTCCTGGGTCAGCCCCGGATCCTCCAAGGCGTACTCGTCGGGGTCGACCACGTAGCCGAAGTCGACCTCCCAGGCATCGAGCGGCATCCGTTTCAGGGGGACTCCCAGCTTGCGGAGCACATCCTTGTCCCTCTCGAACATACGGTGGAAGGCCTCATCGCTCTGGTCCCCGTAGCCCTGGACGGTGCGGCGTACGTCTTCGGCGGTGACAGGCCTGGGGCTCTCCAGCAGATAGATGAGGAGGTTGAGAACACGCTCGACGACGTTCTGCATGAGGGGATTGTGGTCGCTTCGGTCCCACAATCCGGCGTATCGGGAGGTCCGGCCGGGTTCAGGTCAGCGCCCCTCAGGCGGCAGTTCCTCCAAGGTCGAGCTACGAGGTGCGAGAGCTTCTGGCGACGGAGGCCTCAGAGGCTCTCTATCAGCTTGTCCACTCGCTCGTCATGTGACTTGAAGGGGTCCTTGCACATCACGGTGCGCTGGGCCTGATCGTTGAGCTTGAGGTGTACCCAGTCGACGGTGAAGTCACGGCGGCGGGCCTTGGCCGCCTTGATGAACGCCCCTCGCAACCGGGCCCGCGTGGTCTGTGGAGGGCGGACCACGGCGTCGGCCACCTTCTCGTCGGTGACCACCCGGTCGACCATTCCCCGGTTCTCCAGCATGTAATAGAGGCCGCGGTTTCGATCGACGTCGTGATAGGAGAGGTCCATCATCGAGAGTCTCGGGTCGGACATCGTTACTCCTCGACTCGACGAGTAACGCTCGAGGAGCCTGTACTTCATCACCCAGTCGACCTCACGGTCGAGGGTCATCGGGTCTTTCTCCAACCCGGTCAGGAGATGCTCCCATCGATCCACCGCTTTCTGAACCTGGGGCGGGAACCCTGGACTGCGGGCGAAGCGCATCGCTCGGTCGAGGTATTCCCACTGGATGTCGAGAGCACTCAGCTCACGCCCGTTGGCCAAACGCACCTTGCGCTCACAGGTGACATCGTGGGATACCTCCCGGATAGCCCTGATCGGGTTCTCCAGAGTGAGATCGCGGAACACCACGTCGCGCTCGATCATCTGGAGGAGAGCGACCATCGTCCCCACCTTGACGTAGGTGGCGTACTCACTCATGTTGGAGTCGCCGGCGATGACATGGAGGCGTCGATACCGCTCGGCGTCGGCGTGGGGCTCGTCTCTGGTGTTGATGATCGGTCGCGAGCGGGTGGTCGCCGACGACACCCCCTCCCAGATGTGGTCGGCCCGCTGGGCCACCGAAAAGGTGGTGCCTCGAGGGGTCTGGGTGAGTTTTCCCGCACCGAGGAAGATCTGCCGGGTCACCAGGAAAGGAATGAGCACGTCGACGGTGCGGTGGAAGTCCTTGTGACGGCTCACCAGGTAGTTCTCGTGGCAGCCATATGAGTTGCCCGCGCTGTCGGTGTTGTTCTTGAACACGAAGATCTGCCCGCGAATCCCTTCCTCTTCGAGCCGCTCCTCTGCCCCCCTGACCAGGCCCTCGAGGATACGCTCCCCCGCTTTGTCGTGGGCCACCACGTCCTCGAGGTCGTCGCACTCTGGGGTGGCGAACTCAGGGTGTGAACCGACGTCGAGGTAGAGCCGGGCGCCGTTCTCCAGGAACACATTGGAGGACCGGCCCCAGGAGACCACCCGGCGGAACAGGTAGCGGGCCACCTCGTCCGGGCTGAGACGTCGTTGACCCCGAAGGGTGCAGGTGACGCCGTACTCGTTCTCCAGCCCGAAGATCCGCCTGTCCATCGCCGATCAGGCTAACCAGCTCTCCTCGCTTGCCATCTCGTATGTCGGTCGTCTCCCCCAGAACGACCCGAGGCGAAGCGAGCTCAGGCGAGGTCTGAAGGGTCGATGCGACGGAAGGTGCGGCGGCCATTGGACTGGTCGAGGGCGGCCACCTCCCAGCCCTCCGACTCCCGGCCTTCGGCGCGCCGGAACGCTTCGGCACCAGCGTTGAACGCCTCGGTGAGGCTCATCCCCTCGTGCCAAAGCTCTTCGAGTGCCTCGGTCAACTGGTCGACCTTCCCGCCGATGGCCACGAAGTTGCGCTCGTCGTAGAGGGTTCCGTCGTAGCTGATACGGAAAAGTCGGTGGTCCCCCTCTTCGGAGATCTCGGCGATGAGGACCTCCACCTCGAAGGGCTTGGGGTCGCGGGTGAAGATCATCCCCAGGGTCTGGGAGAAGGCGGTGGCCAGTCCCATGGCTGTGACGTCGTCCCGGCTGTACAGGTAGCCCATCAGGTCCGCCTGCCGTATTCCCGCTTTACGCAGTGTCTCGAACTCGTTGTACTTGCCCACACCGGCAAAGGCGATCCGGTCATACATCTCGCTGATCTTGCGCAGGGTGCTCGACGGGTTCTCGGCGATGAGGAGGACCCCGTCGGCGTACTCCAGGGCGACCAGGGACCGTCCTCGGGCGATCCCCTTGCGGGCGAACTCCGCCTTGTCCCGGACCAGTTGCTCGGGGGCGACGTAGAAGGGAATGGTCATCGGATGTCCTCCACGGCTGCCTGGGCGTAGGGAAGGATGGTGGCGTCGTCGAGCTCGGTGACCCCTTCCGAGCCGACCACTACCACATTGGGGAGGATCCCCCTGGTGAGGTCGGGACCACCGGTTGCGGTGTCCTCCTGGGAAGCGGCGACCAGGGCCCGTATCGCCAGCTCCGCCGAATCCTCGGCGGTCATATCCGGCCGGTAGGCGGTGCGCAGGAACGACTTGGCCAGACGGGAGCCCGAGCCGGTGCTGCCGAAATCGGTCTCCTCGTAACGGCCGCCGATCACATCGAAGCTGTACACCCGCCCGGTGGACTGACGGTGGTCGTACCCGCCGAACAGCGGTACCACCGCCAGACCCTGGAATGCCAGAGGAAGCTGGTTGCGGACCAGTCTGGCCAGGAACGAGGCCTTGCCGTCGAGGGACAAGCGCACTCCCTCGATCTTCTCGTAATGCTCCAGCTCCACCTGGAAGAGCCGGACCATGTCGATGGCCAGGCCGGCGGTACCGGCGATGGCCACCGCCGAATAGGCGTCAGCCGGGAACACCTTTCGAATACGGCGATGCGCCACCAGGTGACCTTCGGTGGCCCGGCGGTCGCCGGCCATTACTACTCCCTCGGCAAACCTGGTGGCCAGCACGGTGGTCCCCTCGGGAACGCTGGGAGCCCGAGCCCCTTCAGGGATGGTCAGCGCCGGGCCCACGCCGACCAACTCCAGCAGATCGGTGAAACTCGAACCCGGGATCGGTGCGTCAAGTGGCAGTGGCCCGATTGGTCGGTCGGTCACTGCCCACCCTTCTGAACGTAGTTCTTGACGAACTCCTCGGCGTTCTCCTCGAGCACCTCGTCGATCTCGTCGAGCAGGTCGTCGAGGGCCTCGAGATCGGCTTCGGTCTCTGCCTTCGACCCGGCTTCGTCGTGGCCCTTGTGCTCTTCCTGCCCGTGGGATCGGGAACGTTCTCGGTCCGACATCTCAGTAACCTCCTAGACGCTCGATCAGGTCGGCTGCGTCCTCGGCTTCGTCGAGGAGGGCACCTACCCGTTCGGCGTCACCACGCAGGGGCTCCATCATAGGAACCCGCTTCAGGTTCGCTTCACCGACGTCGAAGACCAGCGAATCCCAGTTCGCGGCGACCAGGGCCCCGGGATACTCGCTCACGCACCTCCCCCGGAAGTAGGCCCGAGTCCGTTTCGGCGGGCTCACCATGGCGTCGACGATCTGCTCCTCGGTGAACAGCCGACGCATCGATCCGCGGTCTGCGAGCCGGTTGTACAGCCCCTTCGTCCGGTCCACGTCGTGGTACTGGAGGTCGAGGGCGCGCAGTTTGTGGTCGGCCCATTTCAGCCCGTCGCGCTCTCGGTAACCGTCGAGGACCCTCTTCTTGGCCACCCAGTCAAGGGTGTCGGCCAGGCGGGACGGGTCGGTCTCGAGCAGGCCGAGGGTGCGCTCCCATTCGGTGATCACCAGGTCCCAAACCGGGTCGTCGAGCTCCTTCTCGGCGTACTTGGTGAGCCACTCGAGATACCGGCCCTGCAACTCCAGCGCGGTGGCGGTGCCGCCGCCATCGAGCTCGATGGGCCGGCGCAGGTCTACGTCGTGGCTGACCTGCCAGCACGCCTCGACCGGGTCGAAAAGGTCCAAGGGATCGGGGAGGGCGCCGTCCTCTAGGGCGGCGAGCAGGAGGGCGGTGGTCCCCAACTTGAGGAGGTTCTGTACTTCCGACAGATTGGCGTCACCGATGATCACATGGAGGCGGCGGTACTGCGACGGGTCGCCGTGTGGCTCGTCTCTGGTGTTGATGATCGGCCTTTTCAGGGTGGTCTCCAGCCCGACCTCCTCCTCGAAGAAGTCGGCACGTTGGGTGACCTGATAATCGACTTCTGGACGGTCGTTCTCCCGTCCCACCTTGCCGGCGCCGGTGAAGATCTGCCGGGTGACCATGAAGGTCATGGCGTATCGGATCACCTCGCTGAACGGTGTCTGTCGGGAGAGCAGGTAATTCTCATGGGCTCCGTAGGAGTTGCCCTTGCCGTCTGAGTTGTTCTTGTAGAGGGAGACCTGGCGACCTGAGATCTCGCTGGCGGCTTCTTTGGCGGCCCTCATCACCCTCTCCCCAGCCTTGTCGTATAGGGCGGCCTCGAGGGGCTCGTAGGACTCGGGGGCGGAGTACTCGGGGTGGGCGTGGTCGACGTAGAGCCTGGCCCCGTTGGCCAGCACCGAATTGACCACCGCTCCCTCGGCATCCACCAGGCCGTAGCCGTCGTGCCCGAATCCGCGGGCGTCGCGTCCAGGCGATTCCTCCTCGTACGACCACTGCACCTTGACCCGAGTCCCCGGGTAGGCGTTCACCACCAGGGAAGAGGCGACCGCCGGGTTGAAGCCGGGGTCACCCCTGACTACGATCCCGTACTCGGTCTCCGTCCCGAGTACCTTGTGGATCGCCATCAGAAGCCCATCAGAGGTACTGTCCGCCCGAGACCTTCTCGATGAGACGGCTCTCGTCGTCGCCGCCTACCAGGGTGCGCACGTAGACGATCCGCTCACCCTTCTTGCCCGAGATCTTGGCCCAGTCGTCGGGGTTGGTGGTATTCGGCAGATCCTCGTGCTCGCGGAACTCCTGCTTGATCGCCTGCTTGAGGTCGATGGTCCGGATGCCACCTGGCCCTCCGGCGATCTGGCGTTTGATGGCATCCTTCTTGGCCCGCCGAACGATGTTCTCGATCATCGCCCCCGAGGAGAAGTCCTTGAAGTAGAGCACCTCGCGGTCGCCGTTGGCATAGGTGACCTCGAGGAACCTGTTCTCGTCTGACTCGGCGTACATGTCGTCGACGGTGGAGGCGATCATGGCCTCAATGAAGGTGGCGTCGTCGCCGTCGAAGGTTGCCCGCTCCTCGGGGTCGAGCGGAGTGTTGTCGCTGAGATAGATGCGGAAGATCTCGTTGGCGGCGACCGGGTCGGGCCGGTTGATCTTGATCTTCACGTCGAGGCGGCCCGGGCGGAGGATCGCCGGATCGATGAGGTCCTCGCGATTCGAGGCCCCGATGACCACCACGTTCTTCAAGGACTCGACACCGTCGAGCTCGGAGAGGAGCTGGGGGACGATGGTCGACTCGACGTCGGAGCTGATCCCGGTCCCCCGGGTGCGGAACAGGGAGTCCATCTCATCGAAGAAGACGATGACCGGTACGCCCTCGTCGGACTTCTCCTTGGCTCGTTGGAATATCAACCTTATCTGGCGTTCGGTCTCCCCGACCCACTTGTTGAGCAGCTCGGGTCCTTTGATGTTGAGGAAGTAGGAGCGAACGTCGGGGTTCCCGGTGGTCTCCGAGACCTTCTGGGCCAGACTGTTGGCCACCGCCTTGGCGATCAGCGTCTTTCCGCACCCGGGGGGGCCGTAGAGCAAGATCCCCTTGGGGGGCTCCAGCTCGTAGTCCCTGAACAGGTCCCGGTACAGGTATGGAAGCTCAACGGTGTCACGGATCTGCTCGATCTGGTCGGCGAGGCCCCCCACGTGGCTGTAGGTGATGTCGGGGACCTCTTCGAGGACCAGCTCCTCCATCTCGGGGCGTTCCATCTTCTCGTAGACCAGGCCGGTCTTGGGGTCGATGCGGACGTAGTCGCCGGGACGGAGGTAGACGTCGGCAATGGTCTCGGAGCGCCCGAGGACCTTCTCCTCGTCGCCGTGGGCCATGAGCACCAGCCGCCCGTCGGGCAACGCCTCCCGGACCCGGAGGACCTCACCGGTGATCTCGAACATCCGGACATCGATGATGTTGAACGCCTCGTTGAGCAGGACCTCCTGTCCCACCTGGAGCAGCTTGACCTCGACGTTGGGTTGGGCGGCAACGCGGAGCTTCCGGCTTCCGGTGAGGATGTCCGCGGTGCCATCGGGGTTGACCTGGAGGACCGTCCCGAAGTTGTTGGGAGGCGAGGTCAGCTTCTCGACCTCCTCGCGCAGAACCCCGAGTTGCTCTCGGGCCTCTTCCAGCAACTGTGACAGCTTGTCGTTCTGGGACATGGCGCGGTCGAGGCGCTCCCGGGTGCGGTTCAGCTCGACATGGATCTCGTCGACGTTGCCCGGGTTCTCGCGGAGCCGCCGGCGCAGATACGAGACCTCCTCCTCGAGTGCCGACGCCATCTTGCGCAGCTCGGTGACGTCCTCGTGCTTGCGTCCTTCTTCCACGGCTTCCTCCTACCTGGACCGCCTCCGGTCAGTATACGAACGGCTCGCCATAGTTACCCGGGTTCCTTCCCAATGCTGTGAACCTCGGGTGGGACGAACCGGATGGCGGGACGGACTACCTCCAGAATGAGCCCCGAGGTGCTACGAGGTGTCAGGCCGCGGAGCGGTCCGCCGCATGAACACCAGGAATCCGGTGTGGCCGATCATCGAATGTTCAGGGCGGACACTGCGCCCTCTCACATTCCAGTCCCGGAAGAGGAACTCCTTTACCTCGATCTCGGAGAAGCGGCCGGCCTCGACGGCGGCCGAGACCGTCGACTCCACCTGGGGCACCGTTGGCAGATAGGCGCAGAGGACCCCCCCGCTCGGTTGGTGGGTCGCCGCCTCCCGGATGACGTGCCACGGCTCGGGGAGGTCGAGCACGATTCGTTCCGGCGACACCTCGCCCACCACCTCGGCGACGTCCCCGATCACCAACTCGAGGTTGGCGGGGATCTCCCCGTACCAGCGTTCGATGGTCTTGCGAGCGTGGGCGGCGTGGTCGTCGCGCAGTTCGACACTGACCACTCTCCCCCCTGGCCCCACAGCTCGCGACAGGGCGAGGGTGAGAGCACCGGACCCGGTTCCCGCTTCGAGGACGGTCATCCCGGGTGCGATGTCGGAGTAGACGAGGATCGGGCCGATGTCCTTGGGATAGATCACCTGGGCTCCCCGCTTCATGCGGAGGATGTAGTCAGCGAGGCGCGGCCGGAGCAGCAACATGGTGGAGCCGCCTCCGGCCTCGACCCAGGATCCGTCGGCCGACCCGATGAGCTCCTCATGAGGAATCGAGCCGGCGTGGTACTGGAAGACTTTCCCCCGTTCCAGCCTGAGGAGGAAGTGGCGGCCCTTGGAATCGATGAGGAGGGCGGGGTCGCCCTCGGCGAATGTCATCAGAGGAGCGTGATGGCGGCGACCGCCATGCTGAGGATCATCCCGATGACGATGACCCACACCACGATCTGGACGTATTTCTGCCGGCGCATGATCTCGGTAAGGTTGGCAGCGGACAACGGTATATGTCGAGATTGACGGACAAGCTGATTCGGGTTGCTTTCGGCTCACCCCACACGGCGGGCGTCGGCCGGCTCCGGGTGATGCAGGGGCTGAGAGAAGGCGACGATCGCCAGCTGTACACAGGAATGGCGCTACTGGCCCTGTCCTACCTCCAGAGGACCAAGCCCCGCAAGGAGCTCATCTACCGTAAGAGCATCCCCGAGGGCACCGCACTGGTGATCCACCACAAGGGAAGCGGCGACCCTCGACTCGAGATCGTCAAACCCAAGCGCCGCCGCCGGTCCTGAACCAGTCCCCCTGTCACGGAACCTCAGACGTCCCAGCCAACCGCCCGTCGGAAGGCGGTGCCCCGCGGTGAGAGTCGATAGCCCACCCTGAGGCTTTCGGTGAGGCCGATGGCCTTCAGCTTCCGCACGTCGATCTTGAAAGGCTGGGTGTCACGTTCGACCATCCCGGCGAGGTCAGGGGCGCGACGCCCCGGGTAGCGGTCGATCAGGTCTAGGGTGGCACGCGTCCACGGCCCGTGGCCGCTCGCCCGATCGAGACGAGCCAAGCGCCGGGAGATGGCCTCGATTTCGTCGTACTCCAGGTCATCCCGATTGCGTAGGGCAACCCTGGGATCATCACCGATGCGATGGAATCGGATCCGGTGGATCACCCCTTCGTCCCGGGACTCCAACTCCTCGACCAGATCGTCCAGCGACCCATAACCGGCGTGACGGGCGTCGTCCTCGGTGAGCTCCCAGAGCTCGACGACCTCGATCGAGTCGATTGCCAGCAATCCCCCGGGAGACAGCATCGTCCCCCCAACCTTGATCGAGGGCCGCTTCCATTTCCTCACCGCCGCCGTGATCGACCCGTCCTCGAGACCCGACCAGAAGCGTTTCGTGAACTGCATGCACCGGCTTGTGGAGGACTCAGACCCGGTAGACCTCGACCATGGTCTTGTGCTTCGACCCGCGACGGCGCCCCATGACGAAGGCTGCCACCACTACCCCGGCCACCATTACCGCGGCCCAAACCGCCTTGTCTCTTGCCGCCGACTTGGTGTCCTCGAGGACTCCAACCAACTCCAGGGCCTTGGCTTCGATGTCCTCTCTGCTAACCGGCATCGGAGCCCCCCTTGCCAATACGCCAGGCCACCAGGCCGGCACCGATCGCAGAGCCCACCCCGGTCAGTGCCCTTGCCAGCACCACCCACCAGTCCCCTTGGGGAAGCCAGATCCTGAGCCCGAAGTAGAGGCCCCAGACGAGAAGAAACGTCCCCAAGGCCATGACCATCGCCCCTCCGAGACCCAGCCCGGCCTGGCGGCCAAGCCGCTTGGCAGGCTCGATGGTCTCCTGTCGAAGGTACTCCTTCGACATCTCGAACAGCTCGGTGGCGAGCTCGGGTATCTCCTGAGGTCGGACCATCAATCGTGAATCTAACAACCGCTGGACAGGGCGCCAGCCGAAGTTAGGGTTGCCTGGAGTGGACTCCATCGCCTCCCTGCGTGCCCTCGGTCCTCGTTACATGGCCCTCTGGGTGGGCCAGGCCTTTGCCCAATTCGGGACCTATATCGCCTACTTCACCATCCCCCTCCTCATCCGCTACATCCAGGTGGAGCTGCAGGCAGGCGAGGAGATCTCGACCCTCGACTTCTCGATCGCCTATGCACTCGAAACCGCCCCCACCTTCCTCATCGGGCTGGTAGGAGGGGTACTTCTCGACCGATGGCACCTCCGCCCGGTGATCATCACCACCCACTTGCTTCGGGCGTCCGCCTTCTTCTTTCTCTCGGCTTCGTTGGGCGAGTTCGGGGTGGGAACTGTCTTCGCCTTCGCCTTCATCATCGGGTCGATGGCCACCATGTTCGACGGGGCCCTGTACTCGATCATCCCGGCCATCGTGCACAAATCGCAGCTGGCACGCGCCAATTCGCTGGTGACTGCCACCATCCAGGCCAATTTCGCCCTAGCCCCCTTGTTGGCCGGTGTCCTGGCGGCAGCGTTCGCCGGCCCCTCGGTTGGGCTGTTCCTCACCGGCCTCACCTTCATCTTCGCCGCGATTTCGATGAAGTGGGTCGGTCCTGTGGCCCACCATCGCTCCCCCACCGACGAGCGGGCACCGTTCTTCACCGAAGCTGCCAACGGCATCAGATACCTGTGGTCCGAATCGCGCCTTCGGATCAGCACCATCGCGGCCGCGGTCCCCAACTTCGTGATGGGTTTCATCGAGGCGACATGGCTGGTGTTGTTCTTCGTGGTGATCCGGGTGCCCGGAGACGCCGAGGCAGGCTTGCTCCTCAGTGCCATGGGAGTCGGCGGGGTGCTCGGCGCCCTGGTGGCGCCCTCGATCACCCGAAGGCTTGGCCTGGGTCGCAGCCTGGTCATCGGCATGGCACTGATCGGTGTCGCCATGTTCGCCTTCATGTTCACCAGCTACGGCGTGCTGGCCATCATCCTCACCATCACCTGGATGGGTGGGGTCTCGGTGGTCAACATCCCGTTGGCCACCATCCGCCAGACCTATGCCACCGAGTCGATGCTGGGTCGGGTGATCACGGCAAGCCGGGCGATCGGCTGGGTGACCCTCCCCATCGGTGCCCTGCTCGGCGGCTGGCTGGGGGCGACCGAGGCCACCTATCCCTGGGTAGCCCGCAGCTTCCCCCTGATCCTCCTGGCAACCGCACTCTGGCTGTACACCACCGTGATCTGGAGAGACACCTTCGGCACCGATCTCGACTCCGACGGGCCTGAGGACCGCCCGGAACACCGTCAGGACATCCCCGGCCAGGATGCCCTGTTCGACGAGGCCACCGGGAACGAGATCGAGTTCGACCTGCCGGACCGCCTGGACGACCTCGAGGTGGACATCGCCGGGGAGGTCGACCAATCGGAGACCCCGACCTAGGTGCGCCACCAATGGCCACGGTCAGCTTGTTGTCAATCCGCCCCCTCACAGTGACGATTCATCAGGCGTGAGCATGGCCAGAGGCATCGTCGAGAGCCAGGGGACTCGAACCGGCCAGCCCGGCTCGACTGGTCGGCGCGCCCTGGCCTCCCTCTTCGGGATCGACACCCGGGCCCTGACCGTGGTCAGGATCGGCCTTGCCCTGATCATCCTGACCGAGGCGGTAGTCGATCCCCCCGCCCTAACCGGTGGAGTGGCGGGAACCGCCCGGCTCGTGGTGATACCTGCGGCTCTTGCCCTACTGGTCGGGCTCGGGACACGCTGGGCAACGGTCATCACCTGGCTGGCCTACGGCCTCCCGCTCCGCGAGGCTCTCACCCAGCCCGGAGGGACGGTCCACATGGGGAAGTACTGCCTGGTGCTTGCCCTGTTCTGGTGCATGTTCCTGCCCCTGGGAGAGCATCTCTCCTACGACTCCAGGGGCGAACGCCGCCGCCCGGTGCACTTCCTCTCGATCGCCAGTGCCGGGCTACTGCTCCAGATGTTCCTCATCTATTTCTGGGCCGGTGTGACCAAGAACGTGCAGGAGTGGGTGATCGACGCCTCCGCCCTGGGGACCGTGCTCTCCCACCCGGATCACGGCACCGCCCTAGGCCAGGCCCTCACCGCAATTCCCGCAATGCTGGCGGTCGCCTCGGTGGCAACCGTGGCTCTCGAGGTCTTCGGGGCGATTCTCCTGTTCGCCCCGCTCCGTGGGGTGGAGACCCGAAGGATCTTCCTCTCCTTCATCTTCATCTTCTTCCATGCGGCAATGGCCGTGTCCATGACCCTCGAGCTCTTCCCCTACGTGATGATGGTGCTCTGGATGGTGTTCCTGCCTCCTCGAGTGTGGAACCGTCTTGGTGACCCGGTGGGGCCGGTCGAGACCACTGTCGATCGCAGTCGGGTGAGGAGGGCGCTGGCCGCCACCGCTCTCGCCTACGTCTGGGTCTCCAGCGTCGTCACCTGGCTCTACTTTCCAGCGAACGAAGGGATCCCCGGGGTCATCCAGGACATCGGACGGAACCTGATGCTCTACCAGCAGTGGGCGATGTTCAGCCTGCCCTCTTCCTTGTGATCGACGTCAGTCGGCGCCGGGGCCGAGCACCCGGATCGTCTGGATATTGTCGGCGATGGTGAGTCGCCACAGGTTCTCACCAACTGTCCACTCGGACCGATGCTGGAGATCGCGATACTCCTCGAGTTCCATGCGGGCCAGGCCCTCGCGGAAGTAGGCGTCGATACACTCCTGAGAGAAGGGTGAGACCACATGGCAGAGGTGGATTGTCATACGGTGGGCGTTCTCATCGCTCAGCCAGGTCGAGGCCATCAGTGCGTAGAGGAAGTCGTTGCTCTTGTCGTAGGCCCCGGCGAGCATGCTCGAGTTGCTGAATCGATAGCTGAACCCGTCGAATCGTCCGGTCTCAGGGCTGCGAATCAGACCCCGGCTGATTCTGGGGGGGACCTCCACCTCGTTCCACCGCTGGGCGAGATCTCCGACCCTCACCCCGAGCGAGTCGGGAGCTTCGACCACCATCAAGTCGTCATGGGCCCCGGGGGGAAGGGTGTGGTCGACCTGGATCTGATGGGGCGATCTCGGCCAAATGTTGAGCAGGGCCAGAAAGAGTGTCATCAGCACTGCCCCGACCAGCGCCCACCTCCATCCTTTGCGGATGAGATCGACGATCAGGGGCTTGCCGGCGACGACCGAAAGCCTCCCGCTCAGCCCCAGTGACCCGGTGGGGTCCGCTGGAGGCTCATCCTCGGTCGCGGTCTCGAACCCGGGGAGTGTCATCGGCTCCACCTGTGTTCTATCGGCCTCCCGATTGGTGTTCCGTAGGGTGATCGGCTGGGGAGGAATCTTTGGGGTGGGTCAGTAGGTGAGCACCCTGTCGGCCTCGAAAGTGAGCTCCACCAATCGAGCCGGCATGGCGAACATCGCCCCTTTGCCACCCAAGTCTTCCTCGGTGACCCCGCGGCTCTTCGATGACATCCCCGAGACGTAGATGGGTATCCCCGCCTCGACCAGCGCCGGCAGAGTCTCGGACAGAGCCCCGGTTCCGATCCCGTGCAGCGACTCGACTACCGCGTCCTTCATCAGCAGGACAGCATCACCCGCGAAGAACATCGACACTTCGTGACCCGTCTCCGTGGCGGCTTTGGCCACCAGACAGGCCAGTGCGGCCCTGGTGGGCGCCTCGGGCCCGTGGGTGACGTGTACCAACAGCTTTCCCATCTCTCCCTTCCTGCTATCTGGTGTGGGAGGCTAGGTGGGCCCACCGGTTGACGATGCCTCATCCAGCCTCTTCGCCACCCAGGCACCCCAACGCGCTGTCAGGTCGTCAACCGCCTCTCTGCCTTGGCCCCGGTGGCGGAGAGCGGGCCCGATGGTCACCCGAATCCGGCCCCGACCTAGTCGATTGTCCACCCCGAGCACGACGTCGGTTCCATGAATGGCGACGGGAACCAGCGGAACATCGGCCCGGGTTGCCAGCCATGCCGCCCCGGGCAGGGAGTTGTCCGGATCGAAGCGGTAGTGGCGGGTCCCCTCGGGGAAGAGACCGACCACGCCACCGGTCCCCAGATGCCCCAAGGCCCGACGGATCGTGCCCAGTGGGACTATGCCCCGGGTCACCGGAATGTATCCGTAGGCGTCCATTGCCAAGTCGACCAGGCGGTAGTTGCCGGTTAGGTCACTGAGGGCGATGAAGCGGACTCGATGGCCTATCACCGCGCCAACCAGCAGTGGGTCGAGAAAGGAGTGGTGGTTGGCGGCGACCACGAATGGCGGCCCAGGAATCTTCCCATCGATGTCGACACGGAACCGCCACGCCAGTCGTGACAAGCCCCTGATCAGCGGTGGTGTCAGTGTCCAGATCAGTCTGGCGCGAAGTCTGCGGTCGGCTGGATCTATGTCTTACCCCACTCGCCCGGGATCCGGCGACTTCCCTGTGGGCCCACATCATGCAAGTCTGTCTTCCCCCGACACACCTATCGCATGCTACTCAGGGGCGTGACGACAGAGACCATCCGGGCCCCGATCAAGCACATTCGGGGGGCGAGAGGCCGCCGACCAATATCGGGGTCCGGTATCTGCAAGGGGTGGTCAACATGGGCCCTCCACCGACCTGGGAGAAGACATGACAGACAACTCCGACTACGGCTTCGGTTTGACCACCGACCTCGAGCCTGCCGAGGCCGAAGAGCGGCTTCGGGCAGCTCTCGCCGAGCAAGGGTTCGGGATCCTCACCGAAATCGATGTCGCCGAAACCCTGGCCAGCAAGTTGGGTGTGGAGCGACCGTCCTACCGGATTCTCGGTGCGTGCAACCCGGAGCTGGCGAATCAGGCTCTGGAGATCGAGGAGGACATCGGGCTCCTTCTCCCCTGCAACATCATCGTCTACCGCCAAGACGATGCCACCGCGGTCAGGGCCCTCGAACCGCGGCTCATGGCCAGTGTCACCGGCAACCGCGAACTGGGCCCCATCGCCGAGGAGGCCAGGGAGAGATTGGAGCGGGCTCTGGCCACCATCCCCCGACGAACCTGACGGGATCGAGCCGTTCGTTTGGCCCGCCCTCTGGCTGG
>CAZNDH010000014.1:0-1233 GCA_964571765.1 uncultured Acidimicrobiaceae bacterium | reverse complement strand
GAAGTTCACGCTGTCGTTGCCTCCGGAGAACATGCCGCAGCCCACGCAACATTGCGAGGCACTCATCGAGGGGTTTGGCGTGATCTTGAGCCGACAGGACGATCCATCACCGTTGAGCACATGTTCTTCTTCCGATTCGAAGGCCATCGGATTGTTGAAGTGTGGGAGCTTCTCGACCGCTCCGAACTGCGCCGCCAATTAGTCGATGGTTGAACGACTTCAATGTTGATGCCGGCTTTTCAGCAGCTCGTGGCAGCGGTTGGCTCGACGTTCGTCGGCCTTGTCGCCCCGATGCCGTACCCTCCCCGCAAAGTCCTGTACGCCAGTCACACAAGCCATGGGCGAACTCCTCGTGACTCTCATTGAATGGCGGGAAGTTGACACCGACGAGCTGCGCCGACAACCGGAATGGGATCAGGCGCGGGCATGGGGTTGGGTCATGGAGCCGGGCGAGCTGACAGGGCAGGGCTGGGGCAAGTGCGCGAACTGCCCGGCGGGATCGTTATGACCGATTCGGAGGCAGGGGTCTAGTCCTATCGAGTGCATTTCGGGATGGCACTCAAGCGGCTGAGAGGATGGCCTAGCTTGGGAATTCCACAGAGCAAGCGTGGGGACATCCACGCTGCGAGATGGGCCCCGGTTTGGAGTCCCCTTGCCGGGGCTCATCGCTTTCTCAGGCATCCCTGGCCCGGGGTCGTGGTTACGGGCCGCTCGATCGGGTCGAGGTCGAGAGTCAGGGTCGAGCCTGCGCATATGACCGCACCTTCACCGGGCCTTGTTTGAGGGCGGCGACCAGCTCTGCTGACTTGGCCTGACCGCGAGGTGCCATCGTGTCCATTCCAGCGTGCTGACAATGGGATGGTTTAGCGACCACTGCTGACCCGCCCCAGAAGTTGACCTTCAACGCTCCGGTGCGTCTCGCCGGCCATCGGCGGAGAGTCCCGCCAGAGGGAGGTGACACCCGGCTCGGGCTTCTCGCCCTCGAGCTTGAGTCGGGCCATCATCTCAGCCCAACGACGGTGACATTGATCGGTGTCTGGCGACGCTGGCCGGGCTCCGAGACTGGAATCTGGGGGGTGGAGTCCAGGCGCGGAATGGTTGCAAATTGCTGCAGTCGCCACCCACAACCCCCGGAGCGGTCAAAGGTGTCGGAGAGAGGACTCGAACCTCCACGGGGCTATAAACCCCACCAGGTCCTTAGCCTGGCGCGTCTTCCAATTCCGCCACTCCGAC
>CAZNDH010000013.1:0-46962 GCA_964571765.1 uncultured Acidimicrobiaceae bacterium | reverse complement strand
CAGGGCCTTCTCGTAGCGGGGGCGGGATTTGAACCCGCGACCTTCGGGTTATGAGCCCGACGAGCTACCAGACTGCTCCACCCCGCGTCGGGTGTGAACGCCATTCTAAGGCCGCCGATGACCCTACGCCAAAGGGGTTCAAGAGGACCGAAGCGGCCAACTGAGAGGCCTTGGCCGCCGGATAGATGTTGTGGTTGAGGCTGAAGACATTGTCCGGGCTGCCTCGTTCCTCGACTTGTCCGAGATGAACGTCCACGTCTATGGCGCACCGGGTGAGGACCCGGAGACAAGCATCCGGGCGATGGCCGATTTCGGAGTCGAAGTGAGCATCATGCAGAGCGAGATCGGCTTCAACCGCATGGTCTGACCACAGGCCGGGGACGGCAGCACCGAGCCCATACGGTTTGAGGACGGGTTCCCTTCGGGTATTAGAGAAGGAACATCGAAAGGAGTAGAGGATGGGCGATGTGATTCACGCGGTGGATGTCGAAGTCGACCTCCGCACCGCCTACAACCAGTGGACGCAGTTCGAGGAGTTTCCCCGCTTCATGGAAGGAGTGGAGACCGTCGAACAACTCGACGACCGCCGGCTCCGATGGGTGGTCGACATCGCCGGGATCGACCGGGAATTCGAAACCGAGATCACCGAGCAGACACCCGATCAGCGAATCGCCTGGACCTCCACCTCGGGCGTAGACCAGGGCGGGGTGGTTACCTTCCACCGTCTCGACGACGACACCACCAGAGTGACCCTGCAGATGGTGTTCGAGCCCGAGGGTATGGTCGAGCAACTCGGCGATATCACCGGCGCCATTTCGATGAGGGCCAAAGGAGACCTGGAGCGGTTCAAAGAATTCATCGAGGAGCGCCAGGTCGAGACGGGCGCATGGCGAGGTGAGATCAAGAACGACCGCTACGAGCCGGCCGACTTCGACCGGATCGAGTCGACGACCGCCGACGAAATCGCCGAAGACCTCAACGACCCGCCCCTCGACGAGGATCTCGACATCGCTGCACATGCCATCGAAGACGGAGTTGAGCAGAACCGCCGGCACGACCTCGAACGCTGACACGAACGGTGACACCGGGTACAGGCCCGAAAACGGAGACATATGAGAGGCCCCGGGAGGTGGAGTAGTCCTCACGTCTCCCGGGGCCTCGGCTTTCTAGAGGGAAAAAGCGCCCGCTCCCAAGCCCTGCAGCGGCTCAGGAGTCGAGGGTGGTGGTCGTAGTCAAGCCAGGCGGGAGTGTGCCGCCAGGATCATCGTCGACGACCTCACAAGCACCGTTGGCCAGGGCCATCGCAAGTATCAACGCCGTTGCCAGAGCGTTCTTCATCTTTCGCATCGAGCGTCTCCTTTCGAGAAGCGCATGTGATCCCAGCCGGACACACACCAGCATCCAATACCCGATCTCGGCTCGGGCAAACGCCCCCACCGGTCGTTTGACCCAGGTCGGAGCATGGGTAGACCATTCCATGCCCCTACCGACCTCTGCCTTCACACGTGCCGTTGCGGTACTGGTCGCCCTGGGACTGGTCCTCGGAGCCTGCTCGTCGGGGGGTGAAGGTGATCCGGAGGGAACCACGACCACCACGGTCGCCGCCGACACAACCGTGTCCTCCACGGAGGCCACCTCGACCTCGGTCCCGCCCACGAGCACCACTACCGAGCCGCTCCCCCCTCCCGACTTCAGCGTCCTCGAGGGGATCCATCGAGGAAGCCGTTATGTGGCTAGCTTCGGCGACGCCGGTCTCGCCCGCTGGGAGCGGGAGGTCCCGGGCATACAGGATGTGCGCATCCCCTCAACCATCGACGGCGCCGAACAGGAGGTCCTCTGGCTGCCTCCCACCGGGGACCAGCCCCAGCCCCTGCTGGTCGCCCTGCACAGCTGGAGCACCGCCTACCTGCAACATGTCGACATCCCCTACGGGATGTGGGCCCAGCACAACGGCTGGGGCTTCATCCACCCCAACTTCCGGGGGGTCAACGACCGCCCCGAGGCCCTCGGCTCCGATCTCGCCGTCCAGGACGTGGTCGACGCCATCGACTTCGCCATCGAGCAGGGTGGGGTCGACCCTGAGCGGGTCTATGTGATCGGGCTCTCCGGCGGAGGGCTGATGGCCCTCCTCCTCGCCGGGCGACACCCCGACCGGATCGCCGGTGCGGCGGCCTGGATGGCCAACTACGACCTGGTCGACTTCTACGCTCATTCCCGCCGGGCCGGCCGCTCCTACTACCGGCACATCGCCACCGCGTGTGGAGGTAACCCCACCACCGACGAGGCAGCGCGAGACGAGTGCATGCATCGGAGCCCGGCGGGTCACCTCGACGCCGCCCGGGACGGCGGTGTCCCCGTCTACCTGGGTCACGGCATCTCAGACACCCTGGCTCCGCCAATTCAGAGCGCCCACGCCTTCAACCACCTGGCAGCGCCCGAGGACCAGCTGCCCGAAGATCTGCTCGAAGCGATCGCCGCCTATCGGATCCCCGACACCCACCTGGGCATTGTCGAGACCGAGACCTACTTCGGCGACGCCGACCCGGCGGTGCTGTTCGCGGTGGAATCAGGCACGGTGAGGCTGGTCATCATCGAAGGCAGCCACGACATGGTCTATCAACCCGCGCTCCGCTGGTTCGCCTCCAACCCCCGCGAGTAGGAGATGCTCAGCCGCGGACTGCCACGTGGATGTGGTCGTGGTGAACCCGATCGGTGAACGAGCGAGAGCTGTCCCGCCCGTCCAGGTCCCATGGGCTTCCCACCTGACGGACGTCAGGGTGGGCGAGGAGCCATTCGACGAGCTGCATGGTGTCCGACCCATCGTGCCGATCGCTGATCACATCGACGTCACCGACCCGGTAGATGTCCACCGCCATACCCGAGGTGTGGTGGCTCTGGCGATTGGTCCCGAAAACGTGGTAGGGATGCCCGCTGGAGAGACACACCACTCCGTACTCGGTCAGCTCGGCGATGTCCAACATCACCTGGAGCAGCGTCGGAGAGACAATCCCGGCATGAATGTCCCAACGGGCCGAGTCGGGTAGCTCGATCCGCGGGTGGCTCAGCACCTGCTGGGCGAGCGCCGACAGCCCTTCCCGCGCCTCGGCCACCTCGCCTCCCGCCGATGCCAGCATCTCGAACTCCCATCCTGCCTCGCCGACGACGAGACGGATGTCCAGTGTCCTGGTGACCACCGTTTCAGCCTCCGCCCAGCGCCCCAGGACCTGTCGGGTCACCACCATCACCGAGGCCCGGCCATCCCGGAGGCCCCCCATCTGCGGGTAGACGATGGTGCCCCGTGACCAATGGTCGGGGCGGAACAGTGGGCCTGCCACCGGGAGGAGAGTCCCCACCAGGTCGTCCCCAACCATCGACCGGAGGATGGCGTCATAACTGTCCCCCGGGTCGTAGGTAGTGAGGGCTTGGGCGATGTCCACCGCCAACTGCTTGGCCTCTGGCTCGGCCTCATGGGGAGCCACCTCATAACGAGGAGCCCGTGGCTGGGGAGTCGCCAGAGTGGTCGTGGCGATCAGGGTCGAGGTCGGCTGCCGTGCAAGGGTGGTGGTTGCCTGCATGGTGGAGGTGGTTTCGACGATCTCGGTGCCGAGGTCGGTCGGTCCCTCCGCCGACGCCGGCAATCCCGAGGCCTCCCTACCACCGAATACGAGAAGACCGGCAGGCAGCAGCCCAACCACCACGACCAGCAGCCCTAGGACGATCCGGCTGGGTCGTGTGGTGGGTGTGCGGTGAGCAGACGAGTCGGCGGGCCCCGGGCCCGGTTCCAAATGCACTTCGGGGAACTCTACGAGCGATCTGGACTTAGTCGCGGATCCTGCCCGAAAGCCTGTCAGCTCTCCGAGGAGAGGATGTCGGCCAGATCGGAGAGCGACCGGGTGAGAAGACGGGACACCTGCATCTGGGAGACGCCGACCCGCTCGGCGATCTGGCTCTGGGTCATGTCCTCGTAGAAGCGCAGATAGACGATGGTGCGCTCACGTTCAGGCAGGGATCGCAACGCATCGTCGATGGCGGCACGGGAGGTCATCACCCCCAAGATCGGGTCGGACTCACCGAGCAGGTCGGCCAGGGTGGTCCCGGTGTCGGCATCAGGCTCGTCCAGAGAGAGCGCCCGGTACCCGTGGCCCACACTCAACGCCTCGGCCACCTCGGCCTCCTCCAGGTCGAGGGCTTCGGCGAGGTCGGAGAGCCTCGGGGTGCTCCCTGAGGACTGGGTCAGCTCCTGCACTGTGCGGGAGACCTCCATGGCCAATTCCTGGAGCCCACGGGGGACCCGGACCGACCATCCCCGGTCTCGTAGCTGCCGCTTCAGCTCCCCGGAGATGGTCACCGCGGCGAACGACTTTATCTCACCCCGGTCCGGGTCGTACCGGTGGACCGCCTTCATCAGGGCGATCAGGGCCACCTGGTCGAGGTCATCGTCACCGATGCCTTTGCCCCGGTAACGCCGGGCTATCGACCGGGCCAAGGGCTCGAACCGCCGCACCAGCTCCTCGGAGTACGCCGGGTCTTCGGCAGCCCGTTCGAGAAGGGTCTGGTCATCCAGCTCGGAGGGGGTGAGGGATACAGCGCCCGGGGTGCGCACCTCGTACCACACCGTGAGACGACCATCGGCGAATTCCGACCCCCAGGCGCGGGAGAGGGTCTCCACGAGGTGTAGCCCGAACCCGGGGGACACCTCGCCCAGGGGGCCACCAGCAGGGTGGGCGACTCCGATCCGCAGCGCCAGGCCCCGGCGCTCCACCGAGACCTCGACGAATTCGGCGTCGGCATGCTGCACCGCGTTGGCGATCAGCTCTGTCGCCAGCAGCGAGGCCTCGGCGGCGCGCATCGAGTCGAGGCGGGTGGCCTCCGCGAGGAAAGCCCGCACACGGGCAGCCGACTCGGGCCTGGCCGGAAAGGCGCGTGCCTCGATCAGGCTCCCTGGAGGGTGATCACCCACCGCTCATCCCCCAAGTTCATCCGGCCACCGAGAAGCAGGGTCCCGGCCTCGGGCACCGGACCGACGAAGTTGCCTTCGAGCAAGACCTCACCTGGGGCAACCCGGGCGCCGATCTCGATGTCCACCCCGGCTTCAACCAAGCCGGTGGCGAAGTCCGAGACCGCAACTCGCACGTCTTCGACATCCTGGTCGGGAACACCGACGACCCCGAGCACCCCCCCGACGAAGACACGGCACAGGGCGACGGAATCGGGCGCCGGATCGAGACGGATCGACAGAGACTCGCCGGTCAAGCCGAGGTCGCTTCCTCCACGGTCTGGTGAACTTCGAGATGGGAGAGGAGGCCGGTGACCTCGAGCAGGCGGGAGATCGGGCCTCCGGCAACAGCAACCTTGAACCTCTTCCCGGCCCCGACCAGCCGATCACGGGTGCTGACCAGCAATCGCAACCCGCTGGAGTCCATGAAGTCGGTCGAGGTCAGGTCGAGAACCAGGTCGTAATCGTGGTCGGCCAGCGTCTCGATCATGACACCGAGTTCATCAACAGTGGCTATGTCGACCTCGCCCATGACCGAAAGGACCTGGATACGCGACTGATCATCCGTCTCCAGATTGAAGGTGAGGGCCATTGCAAGACAATTCTATCATCAGCTCGATGTCAGCATTTGAGCTAACCCTGCCGCCCAGCCCCGCTTGGGTCGACCTGGCTCGCGACCTGGTGGCCACCGGAGCCCGCTCTGTCGACCTCAGCCTCGACCGGTTCCATGACTTGTTGGTGCTCACCGATCAGGTCTGTTCCGAGGCGCTTCTCCGACCCGACATCGGCGGAATCGAAATGGGCCTCACCGTCGATGACGGGGTGCTCGAGCTCCAATGCGCTGTCACCGCCACCTCAAACGGGCTGGACGTCATATCAGACTTGGCTTTGTCGGTGATCGCCGACGAGCACTGGCACACGGTGACCGATACCGGTTTCCTCATCGGATTTCGCATCGGCGGCTGACGCCGTTTGTCCGCCCGGCGTCCCGGGTATGGGTCTGCACAGCTCCCGGTCCGCGGGTGGTCTTTGGGGGGCACCCGCCGACCGGGCCCAAGTCCGACGATGTGAAAGGAAGCCACATGCAACCCGTCGTACTCTCCTCCTCCTCACTGACAGGCGATCCCGTGGTCAACCGCGAGGGTGAGCGCCTGGGAACCCTGAAAGAGATCATGATCGACCTCGACCGTGGCGAGGTCGGCTATGCCGTCCTCTCCCGCGGCGGTGTGGTGGGCATCGGGGAGCGTCTCTACGCCATCCCGTGGGGCGCCTTCACCGTGGACACCGACAATGAGCAGATGATCCTCGACCTCGATCCCGACGCCCTCGACGAGAGCGATGGGTTCGATCCCGACAACTGGCCACAGTTCGGTGATCAGGAGTGGGCCACCAGCCTCCATCACCGCTACGGGCTCGAGCCCTACTGGACACGCGGGGTCATCTGAAAGCACCGCCGATCCGAATCTCGAAGGGCGTTGGCCCATCCGGGACAGCGCCCTTCGCCGATTGGACCCCGATCAGATGCCGGCGAACCATATAGAGTCAGATCTCGGCTCTCCGGATGCTGACCACATCCTCATGACGGCTGAAGACCTGCTCGGCCCGATCGATCACCGAAGCATCGGGATGCCTCACCGTGACCGCGACCATCTCGGGCTCCCCCTCGGGATCACCGGTGTGCTGGGCTTCTCGCCACGCCGGGGAGGCATACTTGACCACCGAGACCCCCCCGGCGGCTCCTCCAATCGCCGACCCGAATATCCCGCCAAGCAAGGCGCCCACTGGTAGCTCGACGTCGGTGGCCAGGGTGAGCATCCATCCCAGGCCGATCCCGATCGCCGCCCCGATCACAGCTCCGAGAAGCACCGAACGAGCGAGATCCCCGAACAACACCGGCCTCTCCCGGGTACCGCTACGGTCGGCGCCCGCCCCCGGATCGATCAGGTCGATGGCGTTGGGAGGTGTTCCCTGCTCCTCGAGGGCCTGGATCAGGCTGCGGGCCGGCTCCGCCGAGCGAAGACCGGCCGAGACGGTGTAGATCCGCTCCTCTTGTGGCGGGGTCATGACCCACTCCAGTGGCCGGATTGGGTCGGGCACCCTCCGGGTACGAAACGGGCGATGCGTACTTGGGCGATCGTCGTCATCTGGATCCTCCTGGTGGTCGGCGTGGTTTCCTTGCTCGCTTGGTTCGGCCCCCGTCCCAGGCAATGGAGATCCCGTCCACCGGACGACGAGGAGTGAGCAGTCAGACCCTTGGCCGAGCAGGTCACGCGCCCGCTGTGATGGTCGCCTGGAGCGCTCCTGTTACCTGGGTCCTCATACCCAGAAACACCGTTTGCCACACCCTGGGCCGGTTTCCGGTCCTCGGAGCTGGTTTCACGGCGATGACCGGACGGGTACCGAGGGACCGATGCCGCCGACTACGTGCGTCTTCGCACCCAACTTGATACTCACAGTGACCCTGGAGATCGACGGTGACAACGGTGACACCGAAATCCACCTTCACCCGGGCGGCCAGGGGTTCTGGGTGGCCAGGATGCTGGCCCAACTAGGCGTCAGGCCGGTCGTCTGCGGCCCGGTCGGCGGTGAGACTGGTGAGGTGCTCTCTGGGCTGGTCGAGCGTTGGGGAGTTCACCTGGTCGCCATGAGCAGCATCAACGCATCACCTGCGGTGGTTTACGACCGTCGTGGCGGCGACCGCGAGGTGATCGCGGAGAGCAAGGCGTTTGGCCTCGACCGACATGCCCACGACGACGCCTACTCGACTTTCCTGGAACTGGCCATGACCAGCGACGTGGCCGTGGTCACCGGTCAGAACGGGGAGGTGTTCCCCACCGGAAGCTACCGGAGACTGGCCCACGACCTCGGGTCGGCCGGGGTCGAGGTGGTTGGGGACCTCCATGGGCCCGAGCTGGCGGCGTGGCTCGACGGAGGACCGATTCGGGTCCTCAAGGTGAGCGACGAGGACCTGATGGCCGACGGGATCATCGGCGATACCACCGAGGCATCGGCGCTGGCCGCGATCAGGGAGCTGACCAGCCGTGGGGCCGAGGACGTGGTGGTAACCCGCGCCGATCGCCCGGTGCTCGCCCTGATCGGCGGAGGCCTGATCAAGGCGACACCACCCCGGCTCGAACCGGCCGACTTCAGGGGAGCCGGAGATTCGATGACGGCGGGCCTGGCCGCCGCCCTGCTCCGGAGTCTCGACCCGCAACAGACCATTCGACTCGCATGTGGGGCGGGAGCAGCCAACGTGGCCCGACATGGTCTGGGGAGCGGGACCGAGGCCTTGATCAACGAGCTGGCGGAGCGAGTCGAGATCGAAGAGCTCAGCGGGTCGATGCCATGAGCGAGACGCCACGGGTGATCGTCACCAACGACGACGGTATCGAGTCACCGGGGCTCCACACCCTGGCACACGCCCTCTCCGATCGTTACGACTTGGTGGTGGCCGCGCCTGCCAAAGACATGTCGGGTAGCGGCACCGGGATAGGCCGAATCGAAGCAGCCGGGGTCGATCTCGAGGAAGCCGACTTCGACGGCATCACTGCCTATACGATCGCGGGCCCCCCCGGCCTTGCAGTGTTGGCCGCGGCATTGGGAGCGTTCGGCCGCCCTCCCGACCTGGTGGTCTCCGGGATCAACGCAGGGGTCAACACCGGCCACTCCATAATCCACTCGGGCACTGTCGGGGCGGCACTCACCGCCCGGACCTTTCGCAGCAAGGGTCTGGCGGTGAGCCTGGCCCAGTCGGAACCGTGGCACTGGGAGACCGCGGCAGAGGTTGGGTCGTCGGCCAGCGAATGGCTGCTGGGACGGAGGGAGGGGCCACACCTTCTCAATGTCAACGTGCCCGCGGTGAGCCTGGACGAGGTCGAAGGTATCCACTGGGCCGATCTCGATGAGTTCGGCTACTTTCGGGTGGCCAATGCGGACATTCCTGATCGGCGACTCCAGTTCGAGGTGAGCTCGGCCTCTAGCGGGACCGACCCGGCAAGCGACAGCTCGCTCTGTGCACGGAACTTCGTCACCGTGACACCCCTCTCACAAGTCAGTTCAGCGCCCTTCCCGGACGTCGACCCTACCGAGATCTGGCCGGGTTGACCCGCTACCGGCGTGTGAAAGGACCCGCCTGGGAGCGGCGGGCGAGGAGATAGCGACGCAGGCTGGCCACGAACACGGTTGCGGTGAGCACCGCCGCCACGGCCAGGATCCATGTCATCGCCCACCTACAACCGGAGACGGACTAGCGAAGACGATGTCGGCCAACCGACGGGAGTCCTCCTCGGTGAGCCCCAGGACGACCTGGGTGGCAATGGCCAGCCCTCGCTCCACACCCATCTCGTCGATGAGGTGGGCCAGGCCGTGTATGAAACAATCCATCGCCTTCTCGGAGCTTCTCGGTTGGTTCACCCTCCGCTCTTACCCCCAGTCTTCCGCTCTGAATCGGTGGCAACACGTCGCCTACGGATGGTTTGTGATACATGCCAGCCGGGTAAGGGCACCACCTGATACGAAAGGAGTTCAGAATGGGATTGGTAGCCGTCTTGTTGATCCTGGCCCTACTACTGGGAGGCGTCGGGCTGTTCGTCGAGGCCCTCCGTTGGGTTCTGATCATCGCCCTCATTCTCTTCATTGTGGGAGCCGCCATGGGTTGGTCCCGACGAAGAGTCGTATGACGCCATAGAGGAAGGAACCGAATTGAACAAGCTCAAGCTGATCGCAGCCGGCGGGATTGGGTTCCTGACCGCGTACCTCCTCGACCCGGACCGGGGGCGGTCGAGGAGGGCGCAGCTCGCCGACCAAACGGCGGCCCGGGCCCGCCGGGCCACGGATTGGGTGGGGTCCAAGATGAGGTACCAGCGCGGCGTCGCCAAAGGGATCGCCCACCGTCTCACCTCTCCCTTCCGCAGGGAGACGGATCTTCCCACCGGAGACCTCCTGCTCCAGAAGGTCCGCAGCGAAGCGGTGGGACATTGGGAGATCGACGCCGTCACCCCCCACAACGTCGAGGTCGACATCAGGGAGGGCAACGTCATGGTCCGAGGCAGCGTTGCCAGCGCTGACGACCGGCGACGGCTCGTAGAGGCCATCCTCGACGTCGACGGGGTGGATACTCTCGAGGACCGTTTAACCGTCGGCTGATTCCGGTACGGCCAGGGAGAAGCGCATCTGCGGTCCCCGGGGGCCGAGACGGCTATCCGGCCAGGCCGCCAACACCACACTATCGCTCAGAGGTGGATCGAAGAAGGCCGGGCGCCGGTGCTCGATGGTCACGGTCATACCCACGGAGCGGTCGACTTCGAGCATGATCTCCCCCGGCTCTTCGGGATCGTGCGCCTCCGCCACAGTCGCCACCGCGGTGGTGACCCGCTCTATGAGCCCCTCGACCAACTCCTCCGGATATCGGTGTGCCTCGAGCCACCGTCGAATCGCCTTCTCGATCCGGGGATAATCGGCCACCTCGAACACACAGGAGAAGTGCTCGGCGACATCCCCGACCAGCCGGAGACAGACCAGGGCTACATCGTCGTACCTACCGGGCTCGAGGCAGGCCTCGACGAGGGCGTCGCTCAACGACTCGAGGGGGAGGTGGCAATTGGCCCGCAGGGCCTCGACGAGACGGGCGATCCCCTGGTCGATGGTCTCCTCCCGTCTCTCTATCAGACCGTCGGTGTAGAACACCAGGGTCTCCCCGGGGTGCAGTCTCACCGCCATCGTGGCCCGCCGGGTCTGCTGATCGAGGAACCCGACCGGCACTCCTTTGAGCTCGTCCAGCACCCGGACCCTGTTGTCCCCGGCGACGAGAGGGGGTAGGTGCCCCCCACTGGTCAGGCTGACCACCCCGGAATCAAGGTCGAGAGATCCCACCAGAACAGTGGCGCTTGGTGATCCTGGCAGGTGGCGTGTCATCTCATCGAGATTGCCCAGGGCCTCCCCCACCGATTCAGCCCCGGCGACCGCAACTCGCAGAGCACTGCGCATCTGGCCCATGGCCGCCGCCGCCTTCACTCCCCGGCCGACCACATCACCCACGACCACTGCTATGTGGGCGCCGTCCACAGGCCACAGGTCGTACCAGTCGCCCCCGACCTCGACGTCCCCGGCAGCGGGCATGTAGCGGACCGCCCGCTGCAGGGGCACCTCGATGCCGATGGTGTCCCGGGGAAGGAGGGCATGCTGGAACTCGCGGGATACCACCCGCTCCCGCTCGGTGGCGATCGCTCGTCCCAGCGACCCGGGAAGGAGCACCGTCATGGCCTCGAAGAGCTCGATGTCCGCGGCAGGCGGGGGGAAGTCGCCGCCTAGCGAGATGGCGACGGCTCCTCTCGCCAGCCTTCCCGAGAAGCGGGTGGCGAGCACGCCGGCCGCCCCCCTCACCAAGTTCGGGGTCTCGGGATCGCCAGGATATGCCCTGGCGTAGCGCCGGGCGCTCAAAGCGAGAGGCCGGTCGCCGTTGTAGGCATCTACCAGAATCGACGGAGTGTGCACCGAGATAGTCGAATCGATGATGCCCCGGTTCCGATCAGCCTCGAGCACCCGAACCCGGTCGCCGTCGATCAGCCCGATGGTCACCGTGTCGGAAGAGAACACCTCGGCGAACACGCCGAGGGCGGTCACCGCCACATCGCGGGGCTCGCTCGCGCTGGCCATCCGCGATCCGAGAAGCTCGAGAATGGCCAGGTCTTGAGCACTACGCATAAGCTGCTTGTGTGAGGTGTCGACCCGGGAGGCGCCCACCAGGGCCAACCCCGAGGTGACCACCAGCATCCCCACGAGGACCCCGATCTCAGCCACCATGCCCCGCCGGGCGTCGCTTACCGCAAGGGTATGGCTCTGCTCGAGCACCAGCGCCCAGCCGGACCGCTCCACCCAGCTGATGGCGACCATTCGGTGGCGGTCCCCATTGAGCCCGGTACCGATCAGGGATGACGGGCCTCTCGGGTCGAGCAGGGATAGGTTGGCCGGGGCCACCGGCCCCACCGGTCGCCCGTTCTCGAGGATGATCTGCCCTGCGCGGTCGACCACCCGCATCTCCAAGCCCTGCGGCGCCAGGATGGGGACCTGGCGGAGCATGTCCTCCACGAGCACCGCGGCTACCAACATCCCGTCGACCTCCTCCCCGACGAAGGTGGGAACCGCTACCACAACGGCTGGCTCCCCGCCGAGGATCCCTGACAATGTCTGGCTCACCTGAGGTGTGCCGCTGCTGAGCACGGTGTGGACAAAGGCTCGCCCGGAGAGGTCGGCGGGCACCATACCCCTGGCGGTGGTCACCCGGAGCCTGCCGTCGGTATCGGCCCACCCGAGACCCCCGCGAAAGCCGAGGCCTTCGGTGGTGGCGATGCCATCGAGCACCGACTGCATCGCCGACAGATCCCGCTCTCCGAGCGAAGGCATCGCCGCCACCGCCTCGAGCACCGCAATCCGGTCCTCGAAGAACTGACCGACAGAGCGGGCGGCCTCGTTGGCCGCCTCGACCATGCGCTCGTGGGTACGTTGCTCCCGTTCTTGATAGCCCCTCCAGGAGAGGAGTCCTCCAATTGTCGCAAGGAGCAGGCCAACCGTGACCACGAGGAACAGAACACTGCGTCCCGGGCGGGGGGCGCGTGAGGCGTCGTCCAACCACCGGTCCACATGGCCCAGCACACCGACGACACTACCCCCGGGACCTAGAGGAAGGGAAGGCGAGGCTCCTCGATCGTCCGATGCCGGGGGGGCAAACCAGCTCGCCCCGAGGTGTCAGGCGGATTCAGGCGCGGGGCGGTCGATCTCGAACCACACCTTCTTACCATCACCCTCTGGGGAGTATCCCCACCGATCGGCATAGGCCTCGATCACGTACAGACCGCGCCCGGCCGGGCTGGAAGGTTCGACCGCTCGCCTGGTGGGTGCCTTCGGGCTCTGGTCGCTCACAGATACCCGGATGCGGGATTCGTCCTGCTCCACCCGTACCGAGAACGGGGTTCCGGCATGGACGATGGCATTGGTGGCCAGTTCGGACACCAGGGTGGCGAGACGCCGGTCCCCGTCGTCATAACCGGGGACGGAGGCGAGGACGAACCTGCGGGCAGCCGCCGCCGAACGAGGCCGGGCAACGAACCACTTCCTTGCCCCCCGGGTTTGCCATCGCTGGAGAGCCCCTTGCAGCAGGGGTTGAAAGAACATGGTTGCTGAGACCCATCGTAATCCAGGTTGGTTGATCCTCACGGGTTGTCCTCCGGGACCGACCGTTTCGGGTCGAACCGCACCGGGTAACAATGGGGATGCCCAGCACTCCGGACGCGGTGACAGTGGCCGACCTCAGCGACGAGGACCTGGTGGACAGGTTTCGGTCGATCAAAGACGTCAACAACGGACAGCGGGCCTCCACAGTGGAACCGGCGCTCGCCCGAGCGGTCGAGAGGGAAATGGAGCGGCGGGGCCTCATGCCCGACCGGGAGGACCTGATCCCTGACGAGTCGGCCCCGGCCCCCCACCTCGATCACGCCTTCGGGGAGACCGAGGACATTCCACCCGGGCCGGAGGCGGCCACCGGCGACACCCACGAAGGCCAGTAAGGCAGCCGCCCGGGGAGACGGCTAACCGAACTGGACCGATCGCTTCGACAGCCCGAACCAATAGCCCTCGACCACGCTCTGCGGGTCGAGCCCGCGCTCGGCGGTGGCTCCCAGGGCTACGAACAGCGGGGCGAAGTGTTCGGTGCGGGGATGGGCGATATGCGCCGCCGGCGCCGACCGCTGAAAGTCGATCAGCGAGTCGAGGTCCCCGGCTCTAAGCGATCGGTCGAGCCAGTCGTCGAACTCGGTGGACCAGGTGGGAGGAGCCGCGTGAGGACCGGTGTGCCAGTTCATCTCGCGCAGGTTGTGAGTACTGAACCCACTGCCCACGATGAGGACCCCCTGGTCGCGGAGCGACGCCAGCTTCCGGCCCATCTCGAACAGCATCCTTGGGTCGAGGGTGGGCATCGAGATCTGCAGGACCGGAATGTCCGCCCCGGGGTACATCTCCACCAATGGCACATAGGCGCCGTGGTCGAGGCCACGGGTGGGGTCCTGGTGCACCTGATGGGCGGGGGCCTCGAGCAGCTTCGTCACCTGGGCGGCCAACTGTGGCGCCCCCGGGGCGGGGTACTTCACCTCGTAGTAACGCTGGGGGAATCCCCAGAAGTCGTAGAACAGCGGCACCGTGGTGGTCGCCGAGACGGTGAGAGGGTCTTCCTCCCAATGAGCCGACACCATCAGCACCGACGACGGCCGGGGAATCGCTTCAGCCCAATCGGCCAATTGCCGGGTCCACACCGGGTCGTCGGCCAGGGGCGGGGCGCCATGACTCAGGTAGATCACCGGCATCTTCCGGTCGGTGAACTCGGGCCGCCGCTCGGTCATGACCTCAGACTACGTCGGCCGCCGGGTCTGGTATCACCACTTGGTGGCGAACGCGGGAGGGTTCGTGGCCCCAGTGGTCCCCACTACCCGAGGTTCGCCGGTTGGGCCTGGACGCGGGTGTCGAAGTAGGCCACGCCACCACCCCAGTCGGTGGGAGCATCGTTGGTGAGGATGTTGACGTTGGCCTCACGGCCCCACCAGCCCCAAGGAATGGCGGCGACCCCGGGACGGAGGCGGTCACTGATCCTTGCCGGCAACTCGAGGTGGCCCCGCTGGTTCCACACCCGAACCAGGTCACCCTCGGCAATCCCCCGGCTGGAGGCGTCTATCGGGTCGATCTCGAAGAACGGGCCTTTCTCCCGATTGCCGTGGTGCTTGGAGTAGGTGGAGTTGAGGAAGCGGGTGTGGTTCTTCGGGCTGAGCAGAACCAGGGGGAACCTGGGATCGGTCGTCGGCGGTCGAAACGTCGGCAGCCGATGGTGGCCCTCCTCGGTGAGACGCTCCGACGCCAGGGCGGCCTTGCCGTCGGGGGTCCCGAAGTCCCCGTGGCGATAAGGAACCAATTCCTCCGGCAGGTCGAGACGAAGGAAGCCCTGTTTGCGGAGGAGCTCGATATCTATGTCGGGCATCGCCCGGCGCAATAAGGTCTCGTCGTCCAGGTCGAACTCGGGGTCTTCGAAACCCATCGCCCGGGCGAGGCGTCGCCACAACTCGGTGTTGGGGACCGCCTCGCCCAACGGTTCGATCGCCGGCTCGTTCCACCCCAGGTAGAGGTGGCCCCACGATGGGACCATGTCGAGCTGTTCGATCTGGGTGGTCGCCGGGAACACCACGTCGGCATAGAGTGCGGTGTCGGTGAGGAACTGCTCGCTGACCACGGTGAACAGGTCCTCGCGCTCCAGGCCGCGGCGGATCGCCCCGGCGTTGGGCACCGACACCACCGGGTTCCCATTCCATATGAAGAGGGCATGCGCCCCCATCTTCGGGTCGGTCAGCACCCGTCCCAACTCGTTCATGTTCACCCCCCGGGTGTCGGTGGGCACGTCGAACACCGAGTCGTCCACGGCCTCCTCGGCGTATACCCCGACCGAGCGAGAGAGACCACCGCCACGGTGGCGCCAGGCGCCGGTGAGCACCGGGAGGCACCCTAGGGTCCGGAAGAACATCGCCCCCTGCGGGTGGTGCTCGGCCCCGATCAGGGTCCGGATGAAGCTGGGGCTGGAGGTCCCGTAGAGGGTGGCAAACCTCTCGATCTCCGAGGGGGCCAGACCGCACACCTCAGCGGCGCGCACCGGGGGCCAGCCGGCCACCATCTCCTCCAACTCGTCGAACCCGGTGGCGTGACGTTCCACATAGTCGTCGTCGACCAGGCCGTCCCTGATCAGCACATGCATCATGGCCAGCATCAGGGCGATGTCGGTCCCGGGCAGGGGCTGGATGAACCAGTCTGCCCGATCGGCGGTGATGGTGCGCACCGGGTCGACCACCACAAGTTGGGCGCCGGAACTCCGGGCCTCCTCGATGAAGGGCCAGAGATGGCGGTTGGTGAGGAAGGTGTTGGTCGCCCACAGCACCACCAGCCGGGCGTGACGAACGTCCATCGGATCGGCCGACCTCCGCGAGCCATAGGTGGCTGCGAGGCCGGCGCCGGCGGTAGCGCCACACAGGGAGCCCACCTGGCGGGAGGCGCCGAGCCGGGCGAAGAAGCGTCGGTCCAGCGAGCTCATCTGGATGAGCCCCTGGGTGCCGGCGTCCCCCCAAGGGATGATGGCCTCACCACCGTACTGGTCGATCACCTCGCCGAGACGGCCCGCCACCAGCTCCAGGGCTTCGTACCAGCTGGCCTGACGGAACTCGCCGCGGCCCTTGGGACCGGTCCTGATCAGAGGGTGGAGCACCCGGTCGGGGTGGTAGACCCGGTCCAGGAAGCGGTTGACTTTGGGGCACAGCTCGCCCCGGGAGTAGGGATGGTCGGGGTTGCCCCTCAGCTTCACCGCACGACCCTCCTCGACGGTGGCCACCCATCCGCAGCTGTCGGGGCAGTCATGGTGGCAGGTGCCCAGGACGGTGAGCGGCTCCATCCCCAGCAGGGTAATCGGTGGAGTTCCAAGCCCCGATCGAGAGTACCGGCCGGTGCTCGAGAGCCCCTGTGGCGCAATGTGTGCGTATCACCTGAGGTTCGTCACCCCGTTCCCGGCCCACCTTTATCCTGCGGGGATGAGCATGGCAAGGCGGTTGCAGCCGTTCGGAGTGACGATCTTCACCGAGATGACCGCCCTCGCCCTCGAGCATGACGCCATCAACCTCGGACAGGGGTTCCCCGATTGGGAGGGGGCGGAGTTCGCCAAGGAGGCGGCCCGGGCCTCGCTGGAGCGGGGTGACACCGACCAATACCCACCGAGCTCGGGGATTCCGCAACTGAGACGGGTGCTCGCCGAACGTTATCGGGATCTCTTCGGGCGGGAGGTCGATCCCGACACCGAGGTCACCGTCACCTGCGGCTGCACCGAGGGTCTCGCCGCCGCCCTCCTCGGACTGGTCGACCCCGGTGACGAGGTGGTGGTCCTCGAGCCCTACTACGACTCCTACCCGGTGGACATCGCCCTGGCCGGGGCCACCCCCCGTCATGTCACCTTGCGGCCTCCCGACTTCGCCCTCGACCCCGATGAGCTGGCCGCCGCCTTCGGCCCCAGGACCAGGGCGGTTCTGGTCAACACCCCCCACAACCCCACGGGACGGGTCCTCACCGATGCCGAGCTGGGGGCCATCGCCGAACTGTGCATCGAGCACGACGCCATCGCCATCTGTGACGAGGTCTACGAGGAGATCGTGTTCGAAGGAGAGCACCGGCGCCTGGCCACCCTTCCCGGTATGTCGGAGCGAACCGTGACCCTCTCTTCGGTGGGCAAGACGTACTCGCTCACCGGGTGGAAGGTTGGCTGGGTGATCGCCTCAGCACCCCTCACCGCCGGGGTCCGATCCGCCCACCAGTACATGACCTTCACCACACCCACCCCGGTGCAACACGGGACCGTGGCCGCCTTGTCGGCTCCACCCTCCTACTACGAGTCTCTGCGAACCTCGTACCGGGGCTTGCGCGATCTGCTCGCCCGGGGCCTCGAGGAGGTGGGCTTTGAGGTCCACCTTCCCCAGGGGACCTACTTCCTCCTCGCCGGCTACTCGGGGATCTCCGAGGAGGACGACCGGTCGTTCGCCCGAAGACTCACCCGGGAGGCCGGGGTCGCCGTGGTCCCACCCAGCGTGTTCTATCACCAACCCGCCGACGGGAGTGGGCTGGTCCGCTTCGCCTTCTGCAAGCGCGAGGAGGTCCTCGCCGAGGCGGTCGATCGTCTCGGCTCACTGCGCCGATGAGCGCAGCTCAGCGAACCAGGATGGGGTCCAGGGTCGGTGTCTGTGGCGTCGGTCGTCTCGAAACTCCCCGGAGCATCGGCGAACCCCGCTTTGTCCGGGGGGCACACATCGAGGCGGAGGTCGCACCCCGCTCGGCTCCACTTTGACGCCGGAGCGGTTCAACCGGGGCCACCGTGGACAGCAGATGGTGCCGACCCCCCAACCCAGGCGGTCGGTCACGCGGAAGATCGGCGGAGTGCTCGACGACCGGTGAGTCAGCGGTAGCGCCAGACGATGCGGCCCCGGGTGGGATCGTAGGTGGACACCTCTACGTCTACCGAGTCACCGGGCAACACCCGGATGCCTCGGCCCCGGCGCATCCGGCCCGAGGGCTTGGCGAGAAGTTGGAACCCGCTCTCCAGCTCCACCTCGAAGGTCGAGTCGGGAAGCATTTTGAGCACGGTGCCCCGCATACGCACGTACTCTTCGGTGTCTTTAGCCAAGGTCGAAGCTCTCCATCCGGCCAACAACTCTAGGACAACACCACCCACAATCCGACCCCCCGAGGCGTACCCGTCCCGATTGGAGGCTCAGGATCGGTCACCTGTCTCGGCCTCGGTGGCCCGTTCGAGCAGGTCGCTGATCTCCCCGAAGATCCGCTGAGCCTCATCGTTCCACCGCTGGTACTCGGCCAGATCGCCCCGGCGGAGGGCGGCATTGGCACTTTCGAAGGCACGTTCTAGTTCCCCGACCAGGGTGTCGAGGTCGCCGGTCACCGGAGGTGGCTCTGCCGGTTGACCGGGCTCGGCGGTCCCGAACACCAGTTCCAGGGCTCCGGGCAGGGAGTCGGCCCACTCCACCCGCTCACCGAACACCACCGCCACCCGGCGGAACTCGGGGAAGGCGCCCCCGGTCTCTTCCAAGTAGAAGGGCTGGAAGTAGATCACCGACTCTTCGATGGGCACCACCAGGAGGTCGCCTTTGATCACCTCGGAGCCGGAGGCGTTCCACAGGGCGAGCTGCTGGGCGATCTCGGCGTCCTGCTCGATGCGTTGTCCCACCTGGCCCACCCCGTCCACCAGGGTGCCCTGGGGCATGCGGAAGTCGACGAGACGCCCGTAACGGCCCGGGGTCGAATCGGCAACCAGGAAGGAGACCATGTTCCGCTTCTCCCTGGGGTTGAAAGGCTGGAGAAGCAGGTAGGAGAGGTCGGTCTCACCCGGCAACTCGGTGAGCAGATAGTAGGGAAGCACCTGGGCCAGGGGCCCGGTGGAGTTGGCGCGGATGTCACCGTAGAGCTGGTCCATGCCCTCACGTCTGATGGTGGCCGGGTCGGAGGGGAACGACCAGGCGTCATTGCCCTGGAAGAGCTCGGTCTCCTGGGTCACGTGGTACTCGAGGTAGAGAGAGGTCTGGATGCGGAACAGATCCTGGGGGAAGCGCAGGTGGTCGATCAGGCCGGAGGGCATTTCCTCGAAGTCGCGGAACAGCCCGGGGTAGTTCTGTGACCACGCTCGGACGATCGGGTCGGAGGGGTCGACCACGTAGAAGTGGACGTCGCCGTCGTAGGCGTCGACTACCGCCTTCACTGAGTTGCGGATGTAGTTGGTCCCGAGCTCGATACCCGACGACAAGGCGAGACGATCCCGTTCCTGGGTGGTCACCGGCTCCGAGTAGGGGTACTGCGAGCTGGTGGTGTACATGTCGATCACCCAGAGGATGCGACCGTCGAGGATCACCGGGTAGGGATCGGCGTCGGAGGCAAGGAAGGGGGCGATGTTGTCGGCGATGCGGCGCACGTTGCGCTCGACGAGCACCCGGCTGTCGGGGCGGAGCTCGCCGGAGATGAGCAGGTTGAGGTCGCGGTAGCGGAAGGCGAAGGCGATCCGCTTCCAGATGTTGTCTATGACCACTCCGGCCCGACCGGTGTACTCGTTGTACTGGGTGCCCTGGGGCAGGGGAATGTCGATCTCCTGGGGCGCCGCACCGGTGCGGACGATCACAGGGCGCCCCGCCTCATAGGTCCCCCCGAAATAGACCCGGGGCTGGGTTAGCTCGAGGGCAGGCACCGAGGCCACCGGGGGCACATCGCGCAGCAGGAAGTGGGGCTGGCCGTCGGACTGGACCACGTTGGCCTGGTTGACCACCGCCCCGAAGCCATGGGTGTAGAACAACCTGGTGTTCTGCCAGTCGTCGCGGGGGAGGTTCTGCTCCTCCAGTTCGCGGACGGCGAGCATCACCTGACGGGGCTCGCCATCGTCCAGATACCTATCGGTGTTCACTTTGGCCAGGGAGTAGTACGGCTCCAGCTCCTGGAAGTTCTGGTAGGTCCGGGGGAGCACCGCCGCGCTCCAGATACGGAGGTTGTCGATGGTGAGCCGGTTCTCCTCGATGTCGTCGATGGTCAGGCTGGGCGACGCCCTGAAGTTGCGCACCTCGATCTGGTCGAGCTGGTAGGCAGCCCGGGTGTTGGTCAGGTTGTGGCCGATGTAGGGCATCTCCCGGGCGAGCTGGTTGGGGAGGACACCGAACCGCTGTACCAACGCCGGGTACACCGAGGCGGCGGCCACGGCCACGATCACCCAGGACGCCATGGAGACCGCGGCCAGGATCCACCCACGCCGGAAGATGTTGACGATGAAGAGCACCGCGGCGAGCAGAGCAATGATCATCAGGAGACGCAGGGCGGGTAGCCGGGCGGTGATGTCGGCAGAGCCCGGCCCGAAGAACTTGGGCTCGGCCCGATCGGAGAAGAGGATCTGGAACTGGTCGAGCCGGTAGGAGGCCGCCCTTACCAGGGCAAGCAGGGCGAGCATCACCGAGAGCTGGATCTTGGCACCCCTGGTGGTGATCAGCCGGCGGCCGTCGAAGCGGATCCCACCGGTCAGGTAGTGGGCCACCGCGGCGATCACCGTGGACAACAGGAGCAGGCTGAACAGCCAGTCCGCCGCCATGGTCCACAGGGGGAGGCGAAACACATAGAAGCCCAGGTCCAAGCCGAAGATCGGGTCCGGGATGCCGAAGCTCTGACTGTTGAAGAAGAGAAACACCTCGTCACGCCAGGTGGCTGTGGCCAGGCCGAGGAACAGGGCAAAGGTGGCCGCCACCACCACCCTCAGATGACGGGCCCTGGAGCCCACCCAGTCGCGGAATCGCTCGACCAGCTCCTCCTCGTCACCCAGGTCGAACGGGGTCCACCTCGGGGAGAGCCGGTCGGCCGCGATCAGGGTCAACCAGAACATGGCGAAGGAGAAGGCCACCCCGATCGCCCCAAGGAGGAATGACACCCCCCAGTTCCTCAACCAGACGTTCCGGTAGCCCAACGACCGGAACCAGAGGTAGTCGGTCCACAGGGTCCCCGCTGCGGTCAGCAGCAGGTAGACCAGGGCGGCGATGATCAGGAACACCGTTATCGGGCGTCGGCGATCGGCCGCATATGAGGTCGGCGTCCGGGTGAACATCTCGGGTTCGAGTCTAAGAGGAGCCGCTCCCAAGCCGGACCGGTGGCTGCCCCACCGCGGCGGGGGTGATCAGTCGCCGGCGGCTACAGAGCGTTCCACGCCCTGTTCGTAGGCGCGGATCGCCAATTCCCGAATCCGCTGCTCAGCCTCGTCGGAGCGCCACACCCGGAACACCCTCGAGGCGGCCGACTGACGCTCGCGCTGGCTGTCTCCGGCCTCGTCGAGGGCCCGGCCCAGAGCCGCGGTGAGGGCGGTGGGTATCTCGTCCACCGCCTCGGAGTGGGGGGTGGGGGGCCGTTTCAGCTTGGAGCCTGTCATCTCCTCTGCGACGGAATGGCCGGCGGCGAAGCTCTCCGCCCACAGGGCGATCAGATCGGCGCCCAGGGTCTCTGTGAGCACCATAGGGTCGGGCCGCCAACCCTCGTCGGTACGGAGATGGTCGAGGGCGACGTTCTGAAGGTCGGTGATCGACTTCTTGGTCCCACGCAGCGCCCGATTGGTGATGGGGAGCAGCCTGCTGTCGCGGTCGGCCACCCAGTCGTGGCCCTCGACGCTGCCGTTGCCCCCTGCGGGTGACGCGGTCCTCTCGCCATCGGCACCCGATACCGCGGCGGTGTTCTCGCTATCGCCACCCGATACCGCGGCGATGTCGGCGCCTTCGCCACCGGTACGCAGCGAGGCAAAGAGCGAGTCGATGTCACTGGTCTCGTCCACGTTCTCGGCCTCGGCTTCGGATACCCCGGGAGCAGCGGGCTCGGAGTCTCCCTCCGCCCCCGGCTCGAGCTCGGGCCGTGGCGCCGGTTCGGGCGCTGGCGTCGGCTCAGGCTCAGGCTCTGACTCTGGTAGTGGCACCGGCTCACGTCCTGGTGCCGGCTCAGGCTCGGTCCCGGCATCGGCCCCTGGTTCGGTCTCGGGCAGCCAGGGATGACGGTCCTCGGGCTGGACCACCCGCACCGTCTCCCCCACCTCCCAGGGTCGGGGATCCTCGGGCGGCTGTGGCGCCGGGACCACCCGAACCGATGTGCTCTCTTGGGGCGTCTGCTCGATATGGTCACGCTTCTCGTCGAGGGTGCCTTCGAGACGGTTCAAGGTGGATCGGACGTTCTCCAGCTCCTCGAGGAGCTCGTCGCGCCTCTGCTCCAGGGCACGGGCCCTCTCCTGAGCCGTCGAAGCCTGACGGTTGGCGGCGTCGATGATCTCGTCGCGCCGTCTCTCGGCGTCGGCGGTCATCTTCTCGGTCGCCATGGTGGTGTTGCGCACCAGATCCTCGGCCTCACGCCGCGCCGCCGAAGTGAGGCGGTGGGCCTCGCGCTCCGCCTCTCCCATAGTGGTCAGGATGTCCCGCTCCGCCTGCTCCAGGGTTCTTGTCGCCGACGCCTCGGCCTGCTCGAGCAGCTGGGTACCGGTGACCCAGGCGTCGCGACGCAGCGCCTCGGCGTCAGCCGCGGCCTGACGGCGATTCGCCTCGGCCTCTGCCAGGGCCTCGGTTCGCCAACGAGCGGCATCCAGGCTGGCACGCTCCCTCATTGCCTCGGCCGCTTCGCGAGCCGCCTGGAGGATGGCCGCCACTTCCCGTCCCACCGTGTCGAACTCCGACTCGAGGTCGGGAGCGGGCCGGTCGGCGAGCTCCTCGAGACGCTCCACTTCCGATTCGAGCTCCTCGACCCGGTCGGCGACGGCGGCGAGGAAGGCCTCGACCTCGGACCGATCGGCGCCACGCAGCACGGTCCTGAACCGGACCTGGCGGATCTCGGAGGCGCGGGTCTCGGATGCCATCCAGAGGTAGAAGATAACGGGCGATCGGTGATGTCTCCGGGCTTTGCCCGGATGCTGACTCTCAGGTCGGAGCCAGGCCCTCCAGAAACTCGAGGGCCTCGTCGATGGTGCCCACCGGGACCACCTCGATACGTGTGGGGGATACCGAGAGTGCCGCTTCGTAGTTCTCCCGCGGGACCAGGATGTGTGATGCCCCCGCCGCCTCGGCTGCCACCACCTTCTGCCTGACACCGCCGATGGGACCCACGGTGCCGTCGACGCCGATTGTCCCCGTCCCGGAGATGACGTGTCCTCTGGTGAGGTCCCCTTCGGTGAGGGTGTCGATGATGGCCAGGGCGTGCATCATCCCCGCGGAGGGTCCCCCGATGTCCCCGGTCCGAATGGAGAGGGGGAACGGAGGCTCGGTCAGCTCCCCGAGGACCACTCCGATCATCGCCACGCCCGGAGTGTCGGTCCGCTCGGCGAGGACCACCTCCAGGTCGAGGTTCTCACCCTCCCGGAGCACGGTGACCTCGAGGACCGAGCCCACCGGCCGGCCCTGGACGAGAGGGCCGATCTCGGCCGTCGAGCTGACCGCCACGCCGTCCACGGCGACGATGGTGTCCCCGAGTTGGAGCACGTCGGCGGCCGGCACGCCCTCGACGAACTCGTTGATCACCACCTCCACCGGGACCATCTCGTATCCAAGCCGTTGCAGGGCGACCATCACCGACCTGAAATTGGAGTCGTCCATCTGCTGGAGGACTCTGCTCCGGTACTCCTCGTCGGTCTCGCCCACCCGACGCACCGCCTCCTGTCCCACCAGGTCGACAGTGGGGTCGAGACGGGCAAGGACCGCCTCGATCAGGTTGACCTTCTGGCTGACCACGGTGAGCATGAGGAGATCACCATGCGATGTGTAGACCTCCACCTCTTCTGCCTGAACCGTGTCGAGGGCGTCGGAGACCGGCCCCGCCGAGTAGGCGAGGTAGGGGATCTCGACGTTCCAGGCTGTCACGGCGAGCGCCCCGGCGAGGAACAAGGCACCCAGGCTGGCGTAGGCCCAGGTAGAAGTGGATGAGGGCTTGTGTTCTTCCATCACTGGCAGTCGGACCCACCGGAAGGGCTCCGGCCCGGCCAGCATAAATCCGGCGCAGGGAAATGCCCGCCGGCGGTCAGCTCCCCCGGGTCCACTCCGAACCGCCCGGCCAGTGCTCCTTCTTCCAGATCGGAGCCCGCCGCTTCAACTCGTCGATGACGTACCTGGCTGCATCGAAGGCATCGGCGCGATGGGCACAGGACACCGCAACCGCCACCGAGGCCTCCCCGGTGGCAACCACTCCGGAACGGTGCTCGACGACCGCCCCGAGCACAGGCCACCTCCCCGATGCCTCGCCGACGATCTCCTCGATGACCTCGACGACCTTCTCTCCGTAGACCTCGTAGTCGAGGTGGGTAACCCCGGTGCGCTCCTCGTTGTGGTCCCGCACGGTCCCCAGGAAGAGGACCAGGGCACCGGCGTCACTGCGACCCACCTCGGCGAGCATGGTCGCCACATCGATAGGCTCCTCGTCGACCGTCACCCTCACCTTGGGGCTCGAAACGTCCATCAGGGGAAGCCTAAGGGGCGGACGCCCACCGGGTGAGAAGGCACTGGGGTTGATTGGCCGGAGGCGTCCATAGAATCGTCCCCATGACCGAGTCCGGTGAAGAAACCACCCAGCGGAGCTGGGAGCCTCCCCAGCCGGAGACGCCGCCGTCCAAGAAGGCCTCCGACCCTTGGACCATCGTCCTCGGGATACTCGGTGGTGTCCTCCTCGGCACTGGGGTCACCTTCGCCATCCTCGGCTACGTGGGGGTCTTCGAGGAGCCGGTACCACCCACCATCCCGCCGCTGCCCCCGCTCACCGCCCCTCCCCCCACCGGCCCCCCGCCCACCCTGGGCGAGGTGGTCGACGCTGCTGCGGTGGCCCAACGAGTGGTCCCCTCCACCGTCTTCGTGCAGACCTCCGGCTTCCTCCTCGAGGGGAGCGGGAGTGGCGTCGTCTACGGCACCGAGGGATACCTAGTCACCAACCATCATGTGGTCTCCGGCGCCGGCTCCCTCCTGGTGGTTTTCGCCGACGGGGCCCGCTATCCGGCCACGGTTGTGGGGACCGACCCGGTGACCGACCTCGCCGTCCTCCGGGTCGACCGCGAGGACCTGACCCCTATCGACCTCGGGGTGTCCGCCAACTTGGCCATTGGGGAGCCGGCGATCGCAGTGGGAAGCCCCCTCGGTCTCGACGGAGGCCCCACGGTGACCGCAGGGATCGTCAGCGCTCTCAACCGGGCCCTCACCGTGAGCCGGGGCCAGACCCTATATGGACTGGTCCAGACCGACGCTCCCATTGCACCCGGGTCGAGTGGGGGGGCCCTGGTCGATGCCAACGCCCGTCTCATCGGTATAACCACCGCCATCGCCGTCTCCGAAGTGGGGGCCGAGGGTCTGGGGTTCGCCGTCCCGGTCGACATCATGGTCGGGGTGGTGACCGACCTCATCGAGACCGGAAGGGTGGTACACGCCCGCCTCGGGATCGAAGGCACCACCGCCTGGGCGGCCGCAGGAGACGCCGAGTACCCGGTGGGGGTGGGGGTGACTCGTATTCCCGCCAACTCGGCGTTCGAGACCTACGGTGGCCAGATCAACGACGTCATCACCGCGATCGCCGGGGTCGAAGTCAATACCCTCGACGACATGCTCGCCGTGTTGCGCCGGCTGCGAGCCGATCAGAACGTCCCGGTGGAGATCATCCGCGGTGACTCCCCGATGGCCCTGCAGGTGGTACTGGGGAGGCTGGACTAGTGGCCGACGATCTCTTCTCCAAACTGTTCGAGCTGTTCAATCAGCCCGGCCCGGTCAACTGGAAGCTGGCCGCCGAGGTCGCTCGCCACCTCACCGGTGACCGCCAGCCGGTGGAGCCTTGGGCCGCCGACGAGTTCCGCGACCTGACCCGTCTCGCCGAGTTCCAGTTGGAACAGGTGGCGCCGTTCCGGGTGCCCGTGGCCAGCGATGTCCTCCCCCTCGACCAGCGGAGCTGGGCGGAGCGCAATCTGGAAGCCTACGGCTCTTTGGTGGAACCTTTCGCCGCCTCGGTAGGCACCGAGGGCCCGGCCGGGCCGATCTTCGCCCAGATGGCGCCGGCGATCATCGGGCTCCAAGCTGGGTCCCTGGTGGGCTCACTGGCCACCTGGGTGGTGGCCGGTTTCGACGCCGGCCTGCCTCCTGACCATCCGGCGTCACTGACCCTGATCGTTCCCAACATCGATCGGCTGGCAGTGACCGGAGTAGACGTCCACGAGGTGCGTCTCTGGGTGGTGGCCAACGAGGTGGCATTTCGGTCGGTATGCCAGCTTCCCTGGATCCAGGACCATCTCGCCAACCTGGTCGGAGCTTTCGCCGAGGCAACCCGGATCGACCCTTCCAAGCTGAGTGGTCTCATGGTGGCCGGGTCCGACCCCACCGAGATCGAGCGTGCCATCGAGGAGGCCGGCGGGATCGAGAGCCTGATCGGTGGGGAGGAGGCCGAGGCGCCCCGGGCCGAGCTGGAAGCCTTCCTCGGTGCCCTTACCGGCTGCGCCCGCCTGCTCGCCCGACGTGCCTTGGACTCGATGTCCCCTTCGTTCGACGCAATCAGCGAGGCTCGAGACGAGGCCCGAGACGGCGGAGAGGGCCCCGTCCCGGCCACCATCGGGGTCGGGGCGGTACCTCCCGAGGCCACCCAACTCGGCGACCTGTTCAATCAAGAGGTGGAGCGCCGCTACGGCGACGACGCCCTGAGCACCCTATGGTCCGACCCCACCCGCATGCCCACCGCCAACGAGCTGCGCGATCCCACTGCTTGGGCGGCCCGGGTCTTGCTCGACGGCTGGTCCTGAATCTGCGAACCTCAGGTACCTGGACCCATATACGGGTCAAAACCTCTCACGTACGATCGGAGGAGCCAGTTGAGCCTCACCGTGGGATCCCCGGCTCCGGGGTTCTCGTTGCGCAACCAACACCGCCAGCCGGTGTCCCTCGAAGACCTCAAGGGGTCGAAAGCCGCCATCGTGTTCATCCCTTTCGCCTTCACCAAGACTTGCCAGGGCGAGCTCTGCGAGATCAGGGAAAACCTCCACCGGTTCAACGAAAGTGAGGTGCGGGTGGTGGCCATCACCTGCAATACCCTCCACTCCAACAGAGTGTGGGCCGAGCAGGAGGGTTTCACCTTCGACATCCTCAGCGACTTCTGGCCTCACGGTGAGACCGCCCGCGCCTACGACACGTTCAACGAGACCTTCGGATACGCCGAGCGGACCACCTACTTCCTCGACGAGCAAGGTGTCATCTCCGGGGTCATCGCATCCGACCAGCTGGGAATGGCCCGCCCCTTCTCCGAGTACGAGGCCCTACTAGCCGGTTCTTGAGAGGTTTTGACCCGTATGTGGGTCCAGGTACCTGAGGTTCGCCGGGAGGGAGGTCCGGTCAGCCGAACAGGGTGCGCCAGATCTTGCGGAACAGGCCCGGGTCGTGGGGTGAGGGGAAGGCGGTGAGGACCGTGTCGTGCAAGTCGGGAGGCAGGTCGCCTACCAGCGCCATCCCGCCACTGCGGGTCTCCCAGACGTAGATCACCTGGCCGGCGGTGAAGGAGCGCAGGTAGGGGGCACCGCCGAGACCGACCTCGGTGGCCTCGGGAAGGTTGACCCTCACCGGGGTCTGGAAGACGGCGAACGAGAAGAGCCCATCGGAGTAGTAGGTGAAGTCGAAGCCGTCGGAGTCCTCGTATTGGTCGAGCCGGGTGAATCCGGCCACCTCCTCGGGATACCGATGGTCGTCGGTCTCGAGTGGGGTCAAGTCGGCGCGATCCGACTGGGGTAGGGGATGCAGCGGCGGGTCGCCAGGCTCGAAGGAGATGAACCGCCGTAGACAGTAGACCTCACCTGCGGCGTCGTAGGTCACCGCCCGCACCAGCACTCCGGTCTCGTCGTCGACGACCAACTCGGCGCGGAGCACTCCGTCGCGGTGGAGACGGTAGGCGGCGGCCGCCCTGCCCATGAAGCCGGCGTCCCCCATCTCCTCCACCTGGTAGAGGGGCTCCACCGTGTTGGCGGCACTGGCGACCCGCGCCTCGTCGACGACGCCGTCCTGATGGATGAGCATCCAGCCACCGGCACCGATCGCAACCGCGGTGTCCGATGAGAACCCCGAACCGACCATGATCTCGGGGCCGGTTTGCTCGATGCGGACCAGAGCATCGCGCGACCCGTCGGGCGTGGCGCAGCTGATCATCTGTTCCGCCGAGTAGGAGGCTTCCTTGCCCCTTTCCAGCAGCTCGGACAGCTCGGCGTCGGCGGTGAGCGAGGGGATCAGTGAGAGTCCCAGCGAGACCAGGATGAGACCGATCATTCGTCTTCCACCTCGACATCCCAGTCGGGCAGCACCACCTTCGCCGGCCCGAAAGCCGGGTCGAGGCTGACCCGGGCACCGAATCGGCTGGTCAGGTCTTCGGCCGACACCGAAGGTGGCGCCGGGGCGAAGAGGGCGGCCACAGAGATCAACACCACCACCACTGCGGCCGCCGCTCCGACCCACACCCCCCTGTTGCGACGGAACGGGACGACTTCGGCGTCGATTTCGGGGACCAGTCCTGAAGGCAGATCGAGGACGGGAAGCGACCGGACCGCGGCCCGGATTCGCTGGGTGTCCTCCATCTCGGCGATGCAGCGGCCGCAGGACGAGAGATGGGCGAGAAGCCGGCGAGTCTCGGGGGCGGTCAGCTCGCCGTCGAGGTAGGCGCTGATCAGCTCGGACGGGTGACTCACGCCAGCATCCCCTTCAGCATCTTCCGGCCGCGGTGGATCCGGCTGCGCACTGTGCCAATGGGCACCGCCACTGCCATGGCGATCTCCTCATAAGAGAGGCCGACCACATCACAGAGCACCACTGCCTCCCGGAACTCATGAGGAAGCTCGAGCAGCGCCTTCTGGATGTCGTCACCGAGGGTGACCCTGCTGTACTCGACGTCGGCACCTTCGGAGGAAGCCACCTGCCAACGGTCGATCTCGTCTGGCAGGGGGCCAGTGGGGCGCCGGTTGCGTTTACGGACGTCGTCGAGGAAGGCATTGCGGGTGATCCGCCACAACCACCCTTCGAAGCTCCCCGGCTGGTAGGCAGCCAGGCCTTTACGGACCCGGAGCAGTACCTCCTGGACGAGATCGCTGGCGTCGTCGGGATTCCCGGTGAGCCGGTAGGCGAAGTTGTAGATCTTGCGTCCATGGACACGGGCTACCTCTTCCCAGGTCAGTGGGATGGACTCCATCGAGCCCTACTCCATGAACGAAGCCGCCCATCGGACGGTTCCTAGGAATCCGAGGTTTCTGATGCGTCTGACTGCCGCGTGTCCGGTTCGTCGCTTCCCTGCTCTATTCCCTTGCGGAATTCCTTGGCAGATGCCCCCAGAGAGCGAGCCAGATCGGGGAGCTTCCTCGCACCGAACACGAGCAGGACGATAAGCAGGATTATCAGTAGCTCGGTGCCTCTGATGTTGCCGAACAAAATCGCTCCTCCTTGCCCGGCCATGTTACCTGGCGGGGAGAGTTGGGCCCTCAGCCCATCGCCATGCCGTCGATGAAGCGCTGCACCCTCTCCCTGGTAATGAACCTGACCTTGGGCTGACGGCTCTCGATCTCGTGGATGGTGAACGGGGCGTACTTCTCGCTGAGCAGCATCCCGCGGTCGGCTCCCGACGAGGAGAAGTCGGCGAGAAACCGGCGAATCACCGATTCGGAGACCTCTGGGGCATCCCCCGTCTCGTGGGCCTCGGCAAGGATGTAGGTCGAGGCACCGTCCTTGATCGCCATGTAGGAGCCGGGATAAGCCTGTTCGGTCACCGTGTAACCGAACATGCGGAGTAGGGCGAGGATCAGGTCGGAGCCGGCGGCGTTATCCGGGTCGACACCCAGCGCCCGGAGCCCCCGATCCAACCCCTTGGGGATCCTCATCTCCCGACCCAATGGGCCCAGCTCGTCCGCCGGGCTGTCGGCGCGTACCTCGAAGCGGACCGCGTGGTCGGTGTCCTCGGCGAAGGGGGCGGCGAAGGGATCATGGGCGATATGGGACAGGCTGAGCCCGGGAGCCTCGACCCTCGGTGGTAACTCACCCGGCGAGGGGAGCTTGGTCCTTCCCACCTCCCGGGCCTCACCACGACCGGCGAAGACGACGATCTCGGTGACATCACCGATGGGGAGAGTATGCCGCTTCTCCCTGACCACCTCGACTGCCTCGTCGACCAAGAGGTCCTCCAGCACTTCGTCCCGCTCATCGGGCAACGGGACATCGAAGGTGACCCGGACCTCTCCACCGTGGACGTGGAACTCGCTCACCGGGGCGTGGTGGCCTGTGGTCGACTCGAAGAGGCTGCCGGTGGTGGCGAGGCCGGCGCCGGCAGCGGTCTTGGGACCCTCCTCGAGCAGCTTGGCGTTGCGGGCCCGGCTCCGGACGAGAGTCCAGATGACCACGGAGAGGATGACGATGCTGAGAACGATGGCTACGGGGGTTTCCATTGGATCCTTCTTCAGGCTTGCATGATTCTATGCCGGGTCGGCGCCTGTCCCCCCAAACGAGTCGGGCAGCACTCCCAGCTCGATCTCGGCTGTGGGCTCTTCCGCGCCGGCGTTGAGCCGTTCGATCATCCGACGCTTCGAGGTGTCGGTGCCGAAAGCGGTGACCACGTCTCCGGGTAACAGCACGGTGCTCCCGGTGGGGACGAGCACTTGGCGGTCGCGCCGGATCGAGACCAAAGTGGAGCCCTCGGGCCAGGAGACCTCGCGCACCCGGCGCCCGTCGGCGATCGAGCCCGTAGGGATCCGGAAGTCGTAATACCCGGCACCGGGAGCGGTGCGCTGGGCGAGACGACGCCGATGCAGCTCGGAGTCGGTGCTCGTGGCCAGTGCCTCGTGATAGGCCCTCACCGCCTCCTCACGGCGGAACATCCCCACCAGGCGTCTGGGATCGGACTCGTCGACCACCGGGAGACGTCCTACACCGAGGGCCGCCATCCGCTCCAGCGCCCGTGACACCGGCGTGGTCGGGGTGACCGTGACCGGCCGCGGGGTCATCACCTCGCCAACGGTCCTCCCTGCGTCACCCCCGGCCCGGGTGACGTCGGACATGGCGACAACGCCCACCAGGTAGCCCTCCGCGTCGACTACCGCCAGGCCGTGAGTGCGGTTCCTCCCCATCAGGTCCTCGGCCTCGGCTGCCTGCTGTTCGGGTCTCGCGGTGGCCTGCACCTGGGCCATCACCTGGCCCACCGCCACGGTATCGAGGAGATCGACGCTCCCCGACCGGCGCAGGACGATCCCCTTGCGTCGCAGCGCCTGGGTGTACACCGAGTCTGGATGGAGGCGCTCGGCGAGGAAGGTGGCCAGGGTGGCCACCAACATCAGAGGCAGGATCAGCCCGTAGTCCCGGGCACCGGTGACCTCGAAGACGATGAGGATGGAGGTCAGCGGCGCTCGCCCCACTACGGCAAACATGGCGGCCATCCCCACCACGGCGAAAGCCCCGGGCTCCAGAGGACGGGCCCCAAACCAGAATGGGTCGAGAAGATGGGCGAATCCGCTCCCCAAGGCCGCCCCCATGAACAGCGAGGGCATGAAGGCACCCCCAGAAGCCCCTGAGGAGATGGTCAGGCTGGTGGCCACCGCCTTGCCCAGCGCGAGAAGGAGCAGGACCCACCACACCTCGTCGGCGGCGCTTCGTAGCAGCTCGTTGGTGAAACGCTGCCCGGTGCCGAAGAGCTGGGGCTCGAAGAAGATCAATCCGGCCACCAGGAGGCCGGCACCGACCGGTCGCATCCATCCCCAAGACCGGTCGCGACGGGCGGCAACGGTCTCCATCCGGCTGAGGACCCGCAGGAAGAACACCCCGACCAGGACGATGAGCAGGGCAAGCCCGGTGTAGGCGAGGAGCTCGGAGAATGAGTTGAGGCGATGAACTCCAGCCTGGAGGGCGAGCTCCGGCCCCACCAGAAGCTGGGAGGTGATCGCAGCCGACACCGAGGCGATGACGATCGCCGACATGTGCCTGGTGGCAAACGAGGAGAGAATCACCTCCAGGGCGAAGAGCATCCCGGCGATTGGCGCGTTGAATGCGGCCCCTACCCCGGCCCCGGCTCCGGCAGCGACCAGTGAGCGGACTTGCTCCTCGCCGAGCCCGAAACGGCGCGAGACCCACGACCCTACCGCCCCCCCGACCTGGACGATAGGCCCCTCCCGGCCCGCCGATCCTCCGAACCCAACGGTGAGCGCGGTGGCCAGGATCTTCAGGGGCCCGACCCGGCGTCTCATCCTGCCTCCGTGGACCGAGAGGGCGGCGATTGCCTCCGGCACACCGTCACCGCTCACCTCGGGAGCGAAGCGGCGGGCAATCCACCAGGCGAGGAGGAGTCCGACGGGGACGGTGACGAAGACCCAGGCTCTGGTCAGGGCAAACCAGCCGTGCTCCGCGGGATGGAAAACCGGCTCCACCAGCGGGCCAATGACTCTCTCGATGCCCTCCAACATCAGAACCAGGGCCGCGGTCCCCAGACCCACCCCGGCGCCTACCAGGGCGGCCAGGGCAAGGAACCCGCCCATCTCCCGTTCGGCGAGGACTCCAACCGCGGGGAGCCGGCGGATGCTGTCGAGGGGCCTGTTCACCGGGGGAAGGCTAGGAAGAGGCTCCGGCGAATCGGCGTCAGGATGTCGACCGGGCCAGAATCGGGCGGATGGCGTTCCGCAGCCACCTCGGTAGGCCCTTCGACATGGGAGGGTGGCCCAACCGCCTCCTCTTCCTGTTGATGGGCGGTTTCGCGGTGGCTGCGGTGGTCTCCTGGGCCGGTGGGGCGAGCATCGACACCCTCTGGGCACCGGCCCATGTCTTTGTCGTCTGGGCGCTGGTTCGCGAGATCGATCCCGACCATGACTGGACGGCACTGATGTCGGCCGCAGTCGCCGGGTGGTGGGTGATCGCCGGCCACCCTACGGCATCGGCCCTCGCCATCGGTGGGATGATGCTGGCAGCCCGGCTGGTGCTCAACTCGACGGGGCGTCGGCCCCTGCTCACCGACCTGGTGTTCGTCGGCGTCTACGCCACCGCCATCTCCTTCACCCGGGTGGGCTGGGTGGCCGGGTTTGGGTTGGCTGTCGGCATCTATGTCGACGGCCGGATCGCCGAGGGCTCCAACCCCGCCTCTGTGGCCGCCGCGGTGCTCACCGGTCTGGGGACCTCCGTGGTGGCCACCGCCGCCGGGGCATTTCCTACCCAAGTCCTCGAGGTGCAGCCGATCGCGGTGACCGTGGTCGGGTTTGTCGGGCTTCTCGCCATCATCCGACCGCCTCCCCAGCCGTTCAGCCGGGTGGACTCCAGGATGAGGTGGCGGATGGACCCTGACCGTCTGCACGGGGCAAGGGCGCTGTTGGCACTGCTCCTCTTCGCCTCGGCGCTCCTCTCCGGGGGTGAGGTGGAGACCCTGACCCCGGTGGCGCTGGGCCTGGTGCTGGCCTTGGCCGCAGCCGAGGTGGAGCGTCTCCGCCGACCCGGGTAACTTCTTGCCGGTGTGTAGATCGATAAGAGTGCTCAGGGAGGGCAGCGAGCCGGCGCCTGCCGAAGAGGTCGAGGCGGCCGCCCTCCAGTTCGTCCGCAAGATCTCGGGGTTCTCCCGACCTGCGAGTCACAATCAGGAGGTCTTCGACCGGGCGGTGGAAGAGATCGCCAGCGCCTCGCAGCGTCTCATCGACGGCCTGGAGATCCGGGGAGCCCGCCGAGCCGGCTAGCGCCTCATCGGGGTGCACGGAGGACCCCGGCGGCGTGCACCCGGATCAGGGGCCGTTGAGGCGGGCCGTGCTGACGCCAATGGTCATAGGGTTACCCCCAGGCCCCGTGACATGGCGTTGTCCAGGGCGGTCCTGGCGGCGGCGACATCCTGGGCGGCGACACCGACACTCTTGAACACGGTGACTCCCCGGCCGGGCGGCAGGACGGCCCCCTCCAGCAGCTCGCGCAGGGTGGCGTCGGGCTCACGGCCCGCTCGCAGCAGGTCGCCGGCCTCTGCGGCAGCCGCATCGCGGTCGTCGACCACCACGAAGGCGTCAGCAAAGAGTTCGGGCGGGATCTCCACCATCTCCGGGGTGAAAGCGCCGACCGCGTTGACATGGGCGCCCTCCCCGACTTCGGAGGCAGGGAACAACGGGGCGCGCGACGGAGTGGCACTGGAGATGACGTCGGCCCGGGCGACGGCATCGGCGGCGACTCCGATCGCCTCTCCCCCCACTCTCTCGGCCAGGGTGGCAGCCTTCGAGGGATCCCGAGACCAGACCAGGACCTGCCTGATCGGCCGCACCGCCCGGATCGCCTCCACCTGGTCGAAGGCCATGGCCCCCGCACCGAGCATCGCCATGACCTCCACCGACTCGGGGGCGAGCAGCCTGGTGGCCAGGCCACACACCGCACCGGTACGGATCGAGGTGAGGGTGGGGCCGTCGACGATGCCCGCCGGCGACCCGTCCTCTCCGAACAGGACCACCAAACCTGCGGGATTGCCCGGCACCACCGAGACCACCTTGACCGCGATGTCCCCGTCGAGACGCCCCGGCATGACCAGCGACCCCCCGACCAGGGTTCGCAGAGGGGTCTCGGCCGCGCCGGTGAAAGCATGGGCCATCGCCTCGACTGCGTCATGCATGGGCAGGGCGTCCCGGGTGGAGGCGGCGTCGAGGTAGAGCATCAGGCGAGAACGTGCTTGACGGCGAGGTCGAGTGGTTCGCGGTCGACAGCGAAGAACGACATGGGCACGTCGGTGTCGAAGTCGGTGGTCTCCCCCGAGACCGCCTGGGCCACCATCGAGCCCACCGACGGAGCAAGCTTGAAGCCGTGTCCGCTGAATCCGTTGGCCACCCAGAACCCGTCGACCCCGGTTGGTCCCACCACCGGATGCACGTCCTCCCGATTGATGGTGTACAGACCGGCGATCCCTGAGATGTCCCCCCGAGCCTCGAGTGAAGGCACCCGGTGGTGGAAAGCGGCGAGCTTCATGGTGGTGAACTCCTGGTCGGGCATCCTCTTGAAGTCGTCGGGGTCGTCCACTTCCTCCTCCTCGTCCTCGGGGAGCACCGACCCGATCAGCACCTGCTGGCCGGCGGACTCGGGCCTGAAGTAGATCCCGGTGGAGATGTCGGCCCCGACCGGAAGCGGGCCCAAGCCCGCCGGCCAGGTGCGGTACACCGTCTGGATTCGGGTGGGAGTCAGGGTCCAGGAGAGATCCACCCCGGCCATCCGGTTGAGCTGGTTACACCACGGGCCGGCGGCGTTTACCACCAGGTCGGCGGACAGTGTGGTCCCGTCACCGAGGATGACCCCGGTGACCCTGCTCCCCTCCCGCTCCACTCCCACCACCCGGGAGCCGAAGCGCACCTCGCCGCCACGAAGCCTGGTCGCCTCGACCAGGTCCTGGTTGGCTCCCACCGGGTCGGCATAGCCGCCCTGTGACTCGAAGAGGAACGCCTCACCGGGGCGGCAGGTGTGCTCGGTCTCCCCGGTCATGTCGAAGGGCTCTCCGCAATTGGAGACCGCGGGAAACCTGCCGGTGACATCGTCGGGCCCGAAGACCTCGGCGGCCACCCCCTGGGACCGCAGCTTGTCGACGTCGGCGGTTACCTTCTCCAGGCTCTCCCCCATCATCCACAGGACGCCGACACGGTTCAGCCCCGAGCGAGGTTCTTCCAGACCGGTGAAGGTCGCCCAGGCACCGTAGGCCTCCTGACCGTGGTAGGCGAGGCGGACCACTTCGGGGAAGGTGTACCGACAACGGCAGATACTCGAGGACGCCCCGGTCGAGCCCTCAGCGGGTCCCACCCCCTTGTCGACTGCCACTACCTCGACGTGGTGACGGGCCAGCTGATATGCGATCGACGCGCCGATGATCCCTGCACCGACCACCACCACCCGCGTGGTCAAATCGCGGTCACCGTGTAGTCGCCGACGCCCTCCTCCCAGGTCAGCTCGATCAACCCCTTGGTGGCTGCGGCCTTGCAGAACTGGAGGAAACCGCCGTATCCGAATTTCTTTTCGCTGAACTGGGGCAACTTCTTGCGCATCTGGTTCTTCAGCCCGGAGAGGATCACGGGTCCGTTGCGGGCCCCCATGTCGGAGACCACTTCGTGGAGCACCTGGAATGCCTCGATCTCGCCTCCACCGGCGGTGGCGAACTGGACGACCGGGTCACCCCGCCCCGGCCCCTCGCTGAGCTCGACGATGCCCTGTTCCTCCAAATGGGCGATCAGCTCGCCGAAGGCCCGGAACCCGTGGTCGGTCTCCGAGAAAGTGGGGTCCTTCCTCAGGATGGCCCTCTTCAGGGAGGAGGCGAGCACCTCTCCCTGCCCGGAGCGGAGGAGGCCGCCCAGGGTGCTGGTGACCAGCGACTCCAGGTCGGGCGCACCAGTGGGGTCCTCGGGCTCCTCACTCCTTGCCGGCTTCTTGCCCCGATTCAGGTCGACACCTTCGAGGTTGTCGTAGAAGAGGAACTCATCACAGGCCGCGGGGAGCAGGCTCGACGTGGAGCCCCTGACCCCCACACCGATCACCCTCTTGTTCAGCTCGCGCAGCTTGTGGACCAACGGGGTGAAATCGGAGTCACCGGTGCACACCACGAAGGTCGTCACGTAGTCACGCTCGAAGGCGACCTCCACGGCGTCGACAGCCATCTTGATGTCGGCGGCGTTCTTACGGGTGGCACCTCTTCTCTGGGGGATCTCGATCAACTCGACGTGGCCCCGGGTGAGGGCATCGCGGGCTTCGGCGAACATCGACCAGTCGGCGTAGGCCCGGCGTGACACCACCCTGCCCCTCTCGGCGAGGGCGTTGGCGATCGGCTCGAAGTCGAACTGGGCGCCGCTTGACGCCTCTCTGACCCCGATGGCCAGATTCTCGAAGTCGAGAAAGAGGGCGATGCGTTCTTCTTCCATTGGCCAAGCGTAGGCAATCGGGGACCGCCAACCGGCGCCCGCCCGCCGATCGTGGTTATCTCCGTGTGGCTAGCCACATCGAGGTGAGCATGCTTACCCACACCGAGCTCAGGGTCCACGGGGTCTCGGGCACCCCGCCCCGCGAGATGCTGTACACCGATCCGGTCACGCTGGACCCCCGTACCGAGCACACCCGGGTCTACCGGCGGCGTCCTCCCGACCGCACCGACGACGCCGAGGGTGTCACCCACCACTTCGAGGCGGAGGCATTCCATTGGGGAAGTCTCACCACCGGCCACTGGCTCACCGCCTTCTGGATCCTCCTCGGGCCCTTCGCCTTCGCCAACGTGGCGGGATGGATGACGAGCCGTCCCAATCGTCTCACCCACGCCGCGGTGCGTCTCGTCGGTCTGGCCCTGACCTGCCTATTCGTCTTGCAGCTGGGCTACCTCTTCGTCGAGGTGATCCCCGCATTGGCACCGGGCTCGTGGCGACGGGTCGTCCTATTGATGTCGGTGCCGGCCTATGCGGGGTCGTGGGTGGTCGGGGTGGTGGTGTTGCTCTCCACGCAGACCCACTTCAACCCGTTCACCCCCTCGCAGCGGTTGCGTCTCTCGCTGTCGCCCTGGCGGCGCCACCTTCTCCCGCCCCGGCTCTGGGATCGCCCCGACCTGGCGGAGGGGATGGGTCAATGGGACGATCCGGCGGGGAGCTCGATCACCTCGGCGGTGCTGTGGCGTGAGCACGCCGTCCTCCACCGGATCAGGCGACTCCACCTCACCGCGGGGATCGGCGCCATGGTGGCGCTGATAGCTTCCGGCCTTGCCGTGGAATGGCTTCGCTGGCTGGCAATTGCCCTGGCCGCCATGGCGATCGGTCTAACCGTGCTCACCACTACCTCCCCCCGTTCGCGGGTGGTGCAAGTCCTCACTGCGTGGGCACCTCTGGTCGCCCTGGCAGCCCTGGCCGCCTCATACTGGCTACTCCTATCGTCACCCGCCCCACCCACCCCTTGGCCGGGGATCCACGTCACCACCTTCGTTGCTGCGCTGGCGTTGGGTGCCACAGCCCTGGCGGCGACCACTGCCGGCCTGCTCAGCTTGGGAGCGCTGGTCGTCGGCGGACTCTTCGGCGCCTCACTCGGGGTGGGTGCCGGGCTGATCGGGGAGCGCTATGCCGGGCTCGACCAGTTGACCGACAACGGCGCCGGTTGGGTGGCGGTAGCCATGCTCCTCCTCGTGGTCACCATGGCGATCACCGTCCTGTTCCTCATGCTCCACGGGGATCCCCTGCCCACCAGAGGTCGGGCGCTGGCCATGCTGCGCCGGGTCACCACCCGGGGCCAGACGGTGATGACGGTCGCCGCGATGTTCGGCCTGGTGGCGGGGATCATCGCCTTCGCCACGGGATGCATGGACCAATGTTCCCCGGCAACCCTGACCACCCCGCAAAGAGGGTCGCCGGTGTACCCGCTGGCCACCTGGTTGCTCGCGGTTGCGGTCGCTGCTGCCGCCCTGGTGGTGTGGCGGGTGCGGCGGTGGCCGTCGCTCCTGGTGGCGATGGTGGGGGGCACTCTGGTCTGGCTGTTCGCCCAGGGCCGGCTGCCGACGGCACGCTTCGCCGGCTTCGAGATCGACTACTCCGACCTGGTCGATCTGGCCAAGGTCCTGGTGGTGGTGCTCCCGGTGACCCTGGTGGTGAGGAGCATTTTGGGGAGCATCCGCCGGGGGACCTCCAACCGACAGGTGGGCATCCTCTGGGACGTCGCCTCGATGTGGCCCCGGTGGTTCCACCCCCTGGCCCCGCCATCCTACGGGCCCAAGGTGATCGAGTCATTGGCCGATCGGCTCCGCACCAGCCCGCCGGACATCCTCGAGGCCCACTCTCAGGGGTCAGTGATCGCTGCCCTGGCCGTCGAACGGCTCGAGCAACCAGCCGACCTGGCCCTGCTCACCTACGGGAGCCCGTTGGAAATCCTGTATCGGCGCATGTTCCCTTCGGTCGGGGTGGACGACCTGATCGTCCGGGTGCAGGAGAAGCTTTCGGGGGATTGGGTGAACCTGTGGCGTGACACCGACCCGTTGGGCGGGGCTCCTCTCGGACTGGGCGATAGGGACGTCAGAGTTCGCGACGGCAGCGGTCACTCCGCCTACGAGCCCACCTCCGACTTCGTCGGTGCTCGCCACGTCCTGGTCTGACGCCAACTGTTCAAGGCAGTGGTCGCGAACCGATCCTCCCACGGTTCTTCCCTCTCCTGTCCCGGGGTGCCGACGCATTCTCGTCGCGCACGGACTCCACCCGTTTTCGCACCATGAACTCAGTCAGCAGCACCTTGCCCATAGCCGCTACTGGCAATGCGAGCAGGGCGCCCACCACCCCTGCCAGGGCTCCTCCGATGAGGATGCTGAGGATCACCACCGGTGGCCGCAGATCGACCGCTCGTTTCATCACCCTGGGAGCGAGGACATAGTTCTCGATTTGTTGGTAGGCGATGAGGAAAACCAGGGCCCAAACGAACTCCTGGGGACCGCTTGTCAAGGCCACGATGAGCACCGGCACCGCCCCGATCAGGGCTCCGACCGCGGGAATCATGTCGGTGACTGCGACCCATGCCGCCAGAGCGATGGCGAACGGGAGCCCGATGAGCACAAAGCCCAGATAGGAGATGACCCCGGCAATGAGGCTGATGGTCAGATTGCCCACGATGTAATTGGAGGTGAGGTCGGTTGCCTGGTTGACAACGAACACGAAGTCCTCGCGCTGGTCACGGTTGAGGAGACGGAGAACCCAGTGCTTGAGGGCGGGGAATCCCACGGCGAAGTAGGGAACCAGCAGGACCAGCGTCACCGTGTTGAACACTCCGACAGCGAAACTGCCCACGAACTCGATGGCATCCTCCCCGTTCACTGTGTCCCCTCCGGCGGCCAACGGGAGATCGTCGAGCAGGTCGGCCAGCATCGGGGAGGTGGCGCTCAGGTCGGCAAGCAGGTCAGGGAGAGACTCGAAGGCATTCACTGCCTGGCTGACCACGGTGGGGACGATGGCCAAGCCCAGACCCGCGGCCACGACCAACCCGCAGAGGACGATCAATGCCATGCCCGTTCCCCGACGAAGCCCTCTCCGCTCGAGAGCATCCAGTATCGGCTGCAACCCGAGTGAGATCACGAAGGCGGCGACCGCGATGAGGATCACATTTCCCAGGACCGATACGGCGCGCCAGGCGACGATGACCGCCACCACCATGAGGCTGACCTTGAGCCAGTAGGAGAGTGGGGGCCAGGCCTCCGCCCAACCTGGAGACTCGGGGGATGAGGGATCTGGGGGGACCGGCTGGCTCAACTAGGCCTGATCTCCAGGACGGCGATCGCCCGGCCGGCGAGGTAGAGGCCTCCCATGGCGATCATCGCCAGTAGCCCCGCCAGGATTACCAGGATCCGGACGAGCAGGGCACTCCGACCGAGGTCGTCTCGGGTGCCCTGGATCACCTCGTCGAACCGTTCGGTCTGTGACTGGTAACGGCCGATGATGGCAGCGGCCTCCTCGACTGTTTCCCCGATCTCCTCTACCTGGGTACCCAGCAGCTGAGTCTGTGCCTGAAACCCCTGGACGTCGGGAATGAGCCCGGCCATCACCAGGGCGCTCTCGCGGAGGCTGGCGGGAAGCGGCGCCAGTTGGCGATCCAGATCGGTGAAGGCCCGGCTGAGTGGCACATCGGGGTTGTAACGCACCCCAAACAGTGCAAGGCCGGAGAGGGTGGAGTCGATCACCGTTGATGCTTCGATCAAGGCGGGCATGGCCGTCCTGACCGCGTCGAGGCTGGAGGGGAGCTCCATCCCAACGATCTGGACCGTCTGAGCGACCGCTTCGGCCACGGTCTCCGAGCTGCCGGAGGCTTGCTCGGTGGCGATCCCAATGGTGTCAAGCGCCCCGCCCAGGGCACTTAGGGAGTCGGAGGCGACATCCAGTGATGCGTCCACGGTCACCACAGCCTCAGCGGTCACCTCCAGAGAGTCTTCGAGGCGATCAAAAGTGTCACCCACGATCAGAAAGGCGATGACGGTCAAGACCACCGCGCCTACCAGACCGGCGAGACCGACCCGGGCCACCGTGCGGCCGAGTGCCCCGCGTATCACAACCGGCATGCGTATCAGTGTCACCCAGAGTCGTTACCCGACAGGGAACGGGGGCGAAACAAGTCAATCTGTGAGTGTTTGGGATGCATCATCGTTGGGTAGCAGCCTGCCCATGACCGATTCCAGGGGCGGGGTGGCCGTCCGTGCTCGCGATTTGACCAGGACATTCGAATCGGGTGTTGGCGTTCACGGCATCGACCTCGACGTCGAGCACGGAACCATCTTCGGATTCATCGGCCCCAGTGGGTCGGGGAAGACAACCACCATCCGGCTTCTGACCGGCGTCATCGCCCCCGACGCCGGGGAGATCTCGGTCCTGGGTAAGTCTCCAGCGGAGTTCGACCAGACCGACCGTGGACGACTCGGCTACATGCCCCAGCTCTCGGTCCTCTACCCGCATCTCACGATCTGGGAGAACATGATCTTCGCCTCATCCTTGTTCGGGATGCCCTGGAGAGGGCGGCGCGAACGTATCGTCGAGCAGCTCAAGTCGGTCGAGCTGGACGATGCCAGCTCCCGGCGCCTCAGCGATGCGTCCGGAGGGATGCAGCGGCGGGTGGCGCTGGCAGCCACCCTGGTACACGACCCCGACGTCATGTTTCTCGACGAGCCGACGGCCGGAATCGATCCCATCCTCCGCAAGAAGGTCTGGGATCAGCTGGCCGAGCTTCGCGACCAGGGAAGGACCCTATTCATGACCACCCAATACGTGGGCGAAGCCGCCTTCTGTGACCGGGTCGGGGTGCTCGCCGAAGGTCGCCTGGTCGCGGTCGACACCCCCGAGGGCCTCCGGCGCCAGGCGTTCGGAGGCGAGCTGCTCGACGTGGTGTTCAGCGCTCCGCTCACCCCCGGCCAGGTCGACGCCCTGTTCGAGATCGCAGGGGCCACCGCCATGAATCGGATCGGCTCCCACTCGATCAGACTGGTGGTCCCCGACGCCGGAGAGGCGGCCCCACTGGTCACCGACTGGGCGTCGAGCGGCGGGGTCGACATCGAGTCGATCGAGCCCTTCCTGCCCCCGTTCGACGACGTCTTCGTCGAGTTGGTCCACAAGGCCACCGAGGAAACCGTCATCGACCCCGGCCAACCCGGCCGGGAGCGATTCGAGCCCGCCGTGTCCGGAGATCCCGGGTGAGCGCGGTATCCGGGCGGCTGGTCCGTACCATCGCCTTCCTCCGTAAGGACCTCCTCGAAGTCTTGCGACAGCCTCGGCTGATCCTCACCCTGCTGATCGCCCCGTTTCTCATCCTGTTGGTCTTCGGTCTCGGATATACCCCGGCCCGGGAAGACCTCGCCACCGTCGTGGTGGTTCCTCCAGGTAGCGGGCTCGAGGACCGCAGCGAGGATCTAGCCGAGTCGCTGGGGCAACGGATCCAACTGGTCGAGGTGACCGAAGATCAGGTTCGAGCGCGTCGTCTCATGGACGAAGGGCTAGCCGATGTGATGGTCGTCGTCCCCGAGGAGGCGGGGGAGCTGATCCGGAGCAACCAGCACGCCGTAATCGAGATCTACCACTCTCAGATAGATCCGTTCGAACGGGCTGTCATCGAGGTCATCGCCGGCTCGGCGGTCGACGAGCTCAACCGGGCGATACTCCAGGATGTGGTTGCCGCCGGTCAGGAGGAGACTGCCGACATCGAGGAGGCGCTGCCAGCGGCCCGGGCCGCGGTCGACTCCATGACCGCCGACGTCGACCGGGGGGAGCGGGTATCACCTGTCGACCAGAGGACTCTCGAGCAGAGCCTGCTCGGGCTGGCCGCCGTGGCGACCTATCGAAGTGGTGTTCTCGGTGGTATCGCCGGGGTGACCGGCGAGGAAGACTCAGGATGGGGGGCCCTCACCCGGGCCCAGGAAGGTTCGAGGAGCCTGCGTGATCCCTCGGCGACATCGGCCGAAAACAGAGAGACCCTCGCCGAGCTGTCTGCCGACCTGGAGTTGTTGGAGGAGGAACTGGGCGTGTTCAGGAGTCTCGAGCCAGAGGTTCTAGTCCGCCCATTCATCGCCACCGTCCAAGATGCCCGAGGTATCGAGGTCGACTTCTCCCACTTCTACGTGCCCGGTGTTCTCGCCCTGCTGCTCCAGCACCTCGCCTTGACCTTCGCCGCCCTCTCTGTGGTGCGAGAGCGCACACTGGGGTCGATCGAGCTCTTCCGGGTCTCGCCCCTCAGCGCCGGTGAAATCCTCACCGGGAAGTATCTCGCCTATCTCACACTCGGAGGATTGGTGGCCACCGCACTGACCCTATCCGCCATGTTCGGCTTTGGGTTCCAGGTCGCCGGTTCCATGTTGTGGTACTCACTGGTCGCCTTCGTTGTGGTGATGGGGTCTCTAGGCCTCGGCTTCGTGATCTCGGCAGTGGTCAAGACCGAGAGCGAATCAATCCAGTACGCCATGATCATCCTCCTGGTTTCGATCTTCTTCAGCGGGTTCTTCATCCCGCTGGAGCGTCTTATCGAGCCGGTGCGGGTCGTCTCCTACCTGTTGCCCGCCACCTATGGGATCGAGGCTCTCAAACAGGTCGCCTTCATCGGCGAGGCGCCCGACCCGGTTCTCCTCGGTGGTGCGGTGGCCTACGCACTGATCCTCCTGCTCGCGGCCTGGTCACTGATGCGTCGACGAGTGGTAGCGATACATCGCATCAGGCCGGCGGCAACCCGGGTGTCTCCTCCCCTGCCGACTGCATCGAAGTGACCCGGGGCGGGGCGTCAGATCTCGCGGTGGTGCTTCGAGGGGATCACCCCGGTGTTGAATCCGGCCAGGTGGAGCCCCCCGGAGAATAGGGCGTGCTCGATCTTGAGGGAGGTCGACCGTTTCTTCTCGGGAGGCCGACGATTATCCACCGGTCCCCGAGAACTACTTCTCAGGGCATGAGCTGGAACTGCTGGAACGGCACCGGTCCACTGTGATCGATGCTCGTCGCCAGCGCACCGATCCACCACCCCTCCCCGGATCGGCGGTGGGAAGGCGCCGGAAAGTGGCTGGCATCGGGCCGGGCGCTCTACCGGACTGGCTGGGCGCGACTCTCGAATCCAAGGTTGAGGCGCCGACCCGGGGGCCTTTGGAGTATCCCTGACCCGTTCGGCTATGTGCGGAGAGGGGGAGAAGGCGGTCGTCCTTGACCCCCTTTCCACACTGACCCCAACCCACCTCTGATATCGATGCCGCGCCACCCCAAGGCCCTCCTTTGGGGAGGGTGCCCTTACCCGTGGGGCAACCCGACCAAACAAATGCCGGCGGCAATGTCTGAAAGTGCGCCCGTGCGGGTATGAGGAATACACGCGGCATCGGTGGATAGCATGCCCCCAGAAGTGAAGCGACCGGGGAGATACCTCTCGAGTCGGCACCAATCGGACCCGGAACGTCAGGTCGTAACGGCGGAAGGCTTCCCCGCGACCCCCGAGGCGGTGGCACACGCTCGCAGGTTCGTCGCCCACCAGCTCCCTGACCTTCCCCGTCAAAGCGACCTGGTCCTGGTCGTCTCCGAGCTAGCAGCCAATGCGGTTCTGCACGCTCGGACCCCGTTCACTGTCAAGCTGGCGTTGACCGAGGAGGTAGCCCGGGTCGAGGTTTCCGACCAGTCTCCAGAACTCCCCCAACCCCCCCGGAACCGGCACGGAATGGGAGTTCTCGAGGTCGTCGCCGATCGGTGGGGGGTCGACACCCATCTACGCGGCAAGACGGTCTGGGTCGAGATCGATCTGGCAGACATGCCTGCCGGGCACGACCCCAGGCTGCGGCTCGAGCCATGAATCAGGCGCTCCCCTCTACCCGGGGATGCCAAGAGCCGTCCTGAGACGACTCGGCGGAAACCCTCACCACCAGGGTGGGGGATTCGAGGCGGGAAACGATTGGGCGATGCTCTCGTCCATCCCCTCATCCATATCTCCCCTCGGGGCGCTCCCTTTCCGTGTGCTTCCCGCGGGCGACTCTGGCGCGCATCCAAAGGCCCATCCCAGCTCCCGCCCACCTGACTAGATTCGGTTTCCACAGTCGGAGACCAGCGGGCGGGCTTTCTAGACCTGTGAGTGGCATGCAGCCGGGATTCCCTCACCAGGCCTCTACCTGAGTCTCGACCGCGTTGGTGGGCGTCGATCCGAACGCCGTCTGCGCCGGCCGGGCGTGCGACACGAGGTGCCGAGAAGTCGTTACTCGAACCAGCATCCAGCCGGTATGGAGCGTGAGCATCATTTCAACTCGCAACGGGTATGTCGAGGCATGACGGGTAGTTGGTGGGACGAGCACGAGTCTGTGTGGCGCCTCGATGGCGATCGCCCCCAGTACCCCTCGCTATCCGGTGCGGTGGAGGCGGACGTGGTGGTGATCGGCGCCGGGATCACCGGTCTCACCGCGGCCCTACTCCTCCAGAGCAGCGGTCTCGACGTGGTGGTCATCGAGGCCCTCGCCGTAGGAGCAGGCACGACCGGGGGAACCACCGGGAAGGTGACCTCGCAGCATGGCCTCGGCTACCGGAGCCTCATCAAGGATCACGGAGAGGCGGCCGCCCGGGCCTATGCGCGGGCCAACCAGGATGCAATCGAACAGATCGAGGCACTGGCCGCCGAACACGCCGTGGATTGCGGATTCACCAGGACCTCGGCCTACGTATACGCACTGGACGGTCGGGAACTCGAGGACCTGGAGGAGGAGCAGGCCGCGGCCACCGACCTCGGTCTGCCCGCCGGCCTCCTTCCCGATCCCGGGCTCCCCTTCGAGGTGGCAGGGGTCCTGGAGTTCTCCAATCAGGCGTACCTGCACCCGGTGCGGTATTGCGACGGGCTGGCCAGGGGCCTGCTCGGGCTCGGTGGCCGACTGTACGAGTCGAGCCGGGCACAGACCCTCGAGGAACAGCATGGCCTGGTACGGGTTGACACCAACGAAGGGTCGGTCGTTGCCGAAACGGCCGTTGTGGCAACCTTGCTTCCCTTCACCGACAAAGGGTTGCTCTTCGCCAAGACACGTGCCTGGAGGGCATATGGCATCGGGGTCCAGTTGAAGGACTCCCCGCCCAGTGGGATGTACATCAGCGCCGGCTCGCCGGTCCGTTCCTTCCGACCCTGGCCTCAAGGAGGTGAAGGCGGGATGATCGTCATCGGTGGGAGTCACAAGACCGGTGACACATCAGCCAGCAAGGACCCTTGGGAGGACCTGCGTGGTTGGGCCACCGCCCACTTCCCGGTCGAATCGGTGACCCACCGCTGGTCGGCACAGGACTATCGCACCGCGGACGGTCTGCCCTATGTGGGCCGTCTCCCAGGCACCGAGAGAACATACGTCGCCACCGGCTTCAAGAAGTGGGGTCTGACCAACGGAACCTTCGCCGGGAAGGAAATAGCCGATCAGATCGGAGGCCTGGACACCCCCTATGGCCCGACGTTCGCCCCGAATCGGATGGGGGGTCGAATCGGACTGACCGGCTTGCTCTCGGAGAACGCCAAGGTGGGAACTCGGTTCGTCGCCGACCGGGTCAAACGATTGGCCGCGCGCCCGGCGGCCAGCCTCGAGGACGGCGAGGCCGGATTCATCAGGTCGGAGGGAAAGACCCTCGCCGCCCACCGCACCATCGCGGGAGACCTGATCGCGGTGTCCCCTACCTGCACCCACCTCGGATGCACCGTGGCCTGGAACGCTGCCGAACAGAGCTGGGACTGCCCTTGCCATGGCTCCCGTTTCGATGTGACCGGTGAGGTGCTCGAGGGGCCGGCCACTCGACCCCTCGAAAGGGTGCAGGTCATCGAGCCCGGCACGTGAGTGGCTCAAGGGCCCCATTGCCGACCCTCGATGCAGCGCGTACAACCTCTCGAAACTGCCTACCCTTTCGAGAGGAATCCGGACACCCGATGGGCCGTTCCAAAGTC
>CAZNDH010000012.1:0-51254 GCA_964571765.1 uncultured Acidimicrobiaceae bacterium | reverse complement strand
TTGTTCAACGACAAGCTGCAAAGAGTGGGAGGACTTCTACAACTTCAACCGGCCCCACGGGGGCCTCGCTGGCCAAACACCTACGAACGCCTAGGGCAGAAGACCACCGAGAGCCCACCGGTGTAGATCCACCACCGTCAGTTAGGCACCCCGTCCCGACCACGCAGGTGCTGATCAGAGGCTTGCAGACGAGTCTCGGGCCAGCACCTCGCTCGTTTCATCGAACATGCAGAATCTGGAGGGTCGCGAAGCCAGGATTCGCAAAGCCCCGACGACTCGCTCCTCGTTCTAGGGCGGGGATGGGTCGTGTTTACGCGACCCGTGTTCGTTAAGGGGCTCCTTACCATGGGACATGCGAGAAAAAGCCGTTGTGCGCACTACGACGACTTGTTAGGGTGCATCCGTTTCACTGCGCGTGGCATGTCACCACGTGAAGTGGTGACCATCGACGCGGCGGTCTGGGGGAAGGGGAAGACCGACCGCCATGGAGCGGGCCGACGAGTTGTTGCGAATCGAGCTATCGGCCTCAGACAATGGGTCCGACCCAGGGGTAAGGATCACCCCGAATGACGGCGCCCGCATCCTGATCTACAGCCACGACACATATGGGCTGGGACACTTGCGCCGGTCTCTGCTCATCGCCCAACGACTCGCCGAACTCTCCGAGGTCTCATCAATTCTCATTGCCACCGGCTCACCACTGGCTCAGTCGTTCCGTCTTCCCCCGATCTGCGACTCGGTGAAGCTCCCGGCACTCACCAAGGCGGCGAACGGCGACTATCGACCCCATTCGCTCGGTATCCCGCTTCCAGAACTGTTCGCAATACGTTCCGGCGTCATGGAGACTGTCGCACGAAGTTTCTCACCCGATCTGATCCTGGTTGATCATGCGCCAGTGGGGGCACACGGCGAGCTGTGGCCGCTGCTTCGGTGGGTCGAGAGTCAACCGCACCCCCCCCGGCTCGTCCTCGGGCTACGCGACATCATCGACGCGGTCGAGAGGGTCGAAGAGGAGTGGGAACGACAGGGTGCCTGGTTCGCCGTCGACCACATGTACGACCGGATCCTGGTCTATGGCGATCCGACCGTGCTCACCACCGCACAAGAGCTCGGCCTCGCCGCTCGTCATGGGTCCCGACTCCGGCACGTTGGATATCTGACCCGAGAAGTGGAGCGGAGACCGCTTGCGCCGCTCCCCAACACCCGGAACCTGATAGTGACGGTCGGTGGCGGTGGAGATGGTGGCCCGATTCTCGACACCTTTGTTGACTTCCTCGCCACCCTGTCTCCACCCGTTCCCTTCAAGTCAATCTTGGTGGACGGCCCACTCCTCCCGACACAGCATCACCTGGCACTGCTCGAGCGGTGTCACGCCAGCGGCCACGACGTCGAGGTAGTCGAGTTCGTCGAGGGCATCGAGAGTCTCCTGAACCATGCTGCAGGAGCGGTGACCATGGGCGGGTACAACACAGTCGCTGAGATCCTGGCATCGGGGATACCCGCCTTGGTGGTTCCCCGAACGAATCCCCGGCTCGAACAGTCCTTGCGGGCCGAGCGTCTGAGCTCGGTGACACAACTCGAGCACTGCCCCGCCGAGGAGTATGGCACGCACCGGTTGGCCCGTTTCATTTCACGTCTCGGAGAGGCTCCGGAAAGGGAATACCCGCCGCTTCTCCTCAATGGGCTCGACCAGACCGTAAGCGAGATCCATGACGTCCTCGTCGGATCCCGAACCATGGCCGTAGGAGACCTCATTGCATAGTTTCCCGGATGGCCTCCGCGTGGGCTACGTCCTCAAGAAGTACCCGCGGCTGTCGGAGACCTTTATCGTCGACGAGGTGCTGGCTCTGGAGAATGCCGGAGTGGAGGTGTCCCTTTTCTCGCTGAGCCTTCCCGATGATGCAAGGTTCCATCGTGACTTGTCTCGGGTGCGCGCCACGGTGTCGTACCTCTCCTCGACATCATCCTCGTCCTCCTCTCGCTTTCTTGCGGCACTCGAAGTCCTGCGCCGCCTCCCCTGTCCAAGCCATACCCTCGACGCCGCACTCGACTTCGTCGGCCTCCTTCCCGAGCGCGTTCAGACCGCCGTCCTCATCCATGGTCTACTGCTTGCGGAAGAGGCGATGGATCGCCGGATCGATCATCTTCATGCCCATTTCATGACGGTGGCCGCTCACACCGCTTACGTGGCACATCTGGTCACCGGGCTGCCCTTCTCGGTCACTGCACACGCAAAAGACATCTATCGGGAAACGGTCGATCCGGGAGTGTTCGAAGCCGTAACATCGTCGGCCAAAGCCATCGTCACGGTATGCGACGCCAACCGTGACTACATCCGTCACCACCTCTCCGGCGCACACGATCGGGTCGTCCGGATCTACAACGGGCTCTTTCCCGAGGACTACCAACTTCGCGCCGACACACCCCGCGATCCGAAGATGATTCTCGGTGTTGGAAGACTCGTGGAGAAAAAGGGTTTCCATCATCTGCTCCGAGCCTGCGGTCTACTCGCCAGACGGCAAGTCGACTTCTCCTGCACGATCGTGGGTGAAGGCGAGGAAAGAGAGAACCTTCATTCGGAGACTGAGCGTCTAGGCCTCGAAGGGCGAGTCGCCTTCACCGGAGCCCTGACCCGCCACAGGGTTGTCGACCTCATGAGCCAAGCACGGGTGATGGCTGCCCCCTGCGTGGTGGCAGGCGACGGCAACCGCGACGCCCTTCCCACCGTTCTTCTCGAAGCCCTGGCGGTAGGGCTCCCCGCGGTGACGACCCGAGTCACCGGCATCCCCGAGATCATTGAACATGAACGGGAGGGACTGCTGGTCGAGGAAGGAGACGTCGAAGGCCTGGCAGACGCCCTGCAGCGACTTCTCGAAGACGATGAGATCTGGGAGGACTGCTCCAGCGGTGGTCCGCCAAAGCTCCTCGACCGCTTCAACAGACATCGGACCGCGGCGGAACTCATCGACATCTTCACTGCGGCTTCGGTCTCGTCGTTGGAAGGGGTTGTGGCATGACGTGCCACCACCGATCGAGGCGACCGTGAAGATCGCGTACGTGTGCGCAGACCCCGGTGTGCCCATCTTCGGTTCCAAGGGGGCATCCATTCACGTCCGAGAGCTGATCCGAGCCTTCGTCAAGATGGGAGCCGGGCTCGAGTTGTTCGCGGCTCGGACCGATGGGCAGCCGAGCCCGGAGCTGGCTGGTGTGTCGGTCCACCCCATCCGCCAAGACCACGGAGGTGATCCCAACCCGGTCATTCGGCGGCTACTCGAGAAGTCCGGCCCATTCGATCTCGTCTACGAGCGGTACTCCCTGTGGAGCACCACCGCAATGGAGTATGCCGCGGGCCTCGATGTCCCCGGCATTGTCGAGGTCAACTCTCCGCTAATCATCGAGCACCGACGCTATAGAGGACCTTTGGATCTTCGGCGGGCACAGGAGTGTGCTGCCCGCGTTTTCGCCTGTGCCCGACTAGTCGTGGCGGTATCCGGGGCGGTCGCCAGGTGGGTGGAGAGTGTCGCCGGGCGGGATTGCCCCGTGACCATTCTTCCCAACGGCGTGGACACGGAGCGTTTTCGCCCAAACTCCCGGTCGAGTCGTAACGGCACCTTCACCATCGGGTTCGCCGGGAGCTTGAAGCCATGGCACGGGGTGGACACCATGCTGGAGGCGGGAGCGTTGCTGCTCGCTCAGGACAGCTCGTACCGATTTCTCGTGGTTGGGGGCGGGCCCGAGTACGAGCGTCTGGAAGCAAAGGCCGAAGAGCTTGGGATCAGATGGGCGGTGGAGCTCACCGGACCGGTCGACCATGCCACCGTGCCACTTCATCTCGGCCGGATGGACCTGGCGACGGCGCCGTATCCGGATCTGCCCGACTTCTACTTTTCCCCGCTCAAGTTGTTCGAGTACCTGGCAGCCGGTGTCCCCGTGGTGGCCAGCAGGGTTGGACAGGTGGCCGAGATCGTCGAGGACGGCGTCTCCGGCGTCCTCTGCCCCCCTGGGGATCACCAGGCCCTCGCCGATGCAATCTTCGAATTGCGCCGCGCCCCCGATCGTCGTCAGGCTCTCGGTGAAGCAGGCAGAGCATTGGCGGTTCGACGACACACCTGGGACCGGGTGGCTTCGGCGATCTTTCGGGAGGCCGGGCTTCAACGGCTTTCGACGGAAGTGGTTTGAGTGGCGGCCTCCGGAGGACTGAAGACCGCCCTGCCCGGGTTGATCCGTCTCGCTTGGAGGTTTCGCTCCTACCTTCGGCAGAACTGGCAGGTGATCACCGGCGGGGCGGCGGCCACATTAGGGGAGATCGCCTTCCGGTTACTCGAGCCCTGGCCCCTGAAGTTCATCTTCGACCGTGTTCTCCCGGTGGGACCGAATGCTGGGGTAAGCGGCATCGCCATCGTCGACCAAACCGACCGCACGCTGGTGCTGGTGCTGTCCGCCCTGGCCATTGTCGTCCTGGCAGGGCTCCGCGCCCTCATGTCATACTGGTCGACGATTTCGTTCGCCTTGGCAGGGAATCGCATCCTGTCCCGGGTTCGGTCTGACCTATTCAAACACCTGCAGCGTCTCTCGCTCTCGTATCACACCAAGGCGCGCCGCGGCGATCTCATCACCAGAGTGGTGGGTGACGTCGGCCGCCTCAAGGAGGTGGCGGTAACTGCCGCCCTTCCCCTGACAGTCCATGTGCTGACGCTCGTCGCCATGCTGGGGGTGATGATCTGGCTCCACTGGGGACTCACGGTGGTCGCTCTGTCTGTCTTCCCGCTCCTGTTGTTGACGTTCCGCAAGAGGACCAAGGAGATTCGAGGAGTCGCTAGGGAGCACAGAGAGATCGAGAGCGCTCTCGCCTCTGTTGCTGCCGAGTCCCTCGGCGCGATCCAGGTCATCCAGGCCTACGGGCTGGAGGAAGAGTTCGAGAGGACCTTCACGACACAGAACCAGAAGAGTGTTCGGGACGGGGTCAAGGCCAAGAGACTGGCCGCTGGACTGGAGCGGAAGACGGATGTGGTCATCGCCCTCGCCAACGGGCTGGTCCTCTTCATGGGGGCATTGCTCGTGTTGCGCGGGTCGCTTACCGCGGGTGACCTGCTGGTCTTCATCACCTACCTGAAGAATGCGTTCAAACCGATGAAGGACATCTCCAAGTACACGGCACGTCTCGCCGCGGCTTCGGCCTCGGCGGAACGGATTACCGAGATACTCGACATGACGCCCGACATTCAGGAGCGGCAAGGAGCCCGGGCAGTCGCCTATGTGCCGGGAGAGGTGAGGTTCGAAGGGGTGAGCCTCTCGTATCGGGACGGGAGGGAGGTGCTACGAGACGTCAGCTTTGAGGTTGCCGCGGGCGGGACTGTCGCTCTGGTGGGCCCCTCGGGAGCAGGGAAGTCTTCCATTGTCGGACTCCTCCTCCGTCTCTACGACCCCGAGGAAGGGCGAGTCCTCATCGACGGCGTCGACATCCGGGACTTCACCCTTCCGTCGTTGCGCAGCCACGTCACCGTGGTGCTGCAGGAGAGTGTGTTGTTCCACGTCAGCCTCCGACAGAACATCGCCTTCGGGTCACCCGACGCGAATGATCATGATGTGGAATGGGCTGCTCGGCTCGCCAATGCCCACGACTTCATCTCGGCATTACCCGACGGGTACGACACTGTGGTGGGCGAGCGAGGGGTGACCCTCTCCGGCGGGGAACGTCAACGTATCGCCATCGCCAGGGCGGCGATACGCGGCTCGTCGATCATCGTGCTCGACGAACCGACATCGGGCATGGACCGTGAAAACGAACAGGCGGTCCTCGAAGCCATTCGTCGGATCAGCAGCCAGCGGACCATCGTCCACATCGCCCACGACCTCCGGACCGTGATGGATGCCGATCAGATCCTCTACCTGGAGGGAGGCGTGATCGCCGAGTCGGGGACACATCACCAGCTGCTAAGGATCTCCGGTCGTTACGCGGCGCTCTTCAATCTCCAGTCTCGCGCCGCAATGGAGAAGCAGGGTGCTCGCTCCGCCTGATGCGGCGGTAGCCGCTCGGGATCCCGTCGTGCCGGGGTTGAGGGTGGTGTTGGACCCCGAGGCGGTCGCCGATCGCCTCCGAGTCCTGCTCGAGCCTCCCATAAGGGTCGTTCCCTCGTATGTCCGGTACAAGCCTGGTTCGAGCTGTCTCGTTGGGTATCGGGTGGAATGCCGCGGAGGGGACCAGCTCATCCACGTGAAGGCGTTCAAACATGGAAAGCAGAGCAAGCTGGCGAAGATGACGACCTCACCGGCGGGCACCGCTGCATTCGAGGACGACCTGGTAGGGATAGCGGTCTTCCCGCAGGATCGCCTGCTGCCGGTCGTCGGGCGGCTGTCTGACCCCGTCTTCTTCGACACCCTCCTCAGCCGGATCCTCCCCGATGGGCTCGAGTGGCAAGGAGCGCATCTCCACATGATCCGCTACAAGCCGGAGCGTCGATATGTGGCCCGTATCGACTTGGCCGGCCGTCCGGTGGCGGCCCTCAAGGCCTACTGCCCGGACGACTATCTCCGGGCCGCCAAGATCGCCAAGGTTGCAACGGGGGGAAGGCAATCGGTCCGCACTCCGCTACGACTGGGGGCATCGGATCGGCACCGAGTGGTGGCACATGAGTGGCTCGCGGGAAGTCAACTCGAGGCGACGGCCTCGATGGAGGTGATGGAAGCGGTCGGAAACACGCTGGCTGTGCTGCATCGACGGCCGAAGAAGCACCTGGCGCGGAGGCGACGACGAGAGGAAGCGAGTGCAATACGGGAATCGGGGCGTTCCCTCGCCGAGCTCGTACCCGAACTGCAGGGACGCCTGAAACGCCTGTCGACGGAGGTGGCCAGGAGGGTCCGCGAGATGGAGCCGAGGAAGATTCCGATCCATGGTGACTTCTCCCCCGATCAGATCGTGCTCGGGCCGTTCGGGGTCGGGGTCCTCGACCTCGACAACGCTGTGCTCGCCGACCCGGCCGCCGACGTGGGATGGTTCGCGGCGGATCTTGAGATGCGGGCCCTGGGCGGAGACCTATTCCCGAGTTCGTCCGAGGGCGCCATCGCCGCGCTCGTCGCCGGCTATCGAGATGCTGGAGGGGAAGATCTGGGAGAGCGTCTACCCGCTTACCGGGCTGCCTCCCTGTTGAGTCGGGCCGTGGAGCCGTTCCGCTACCGATCGGCTAGTTGGCCACAGGACATCGAATCCGTCGTCCGAAGGGCCGAGGAGGTCTGGCCGGGATGAAGGTGCGTCCAATAGTCGAGTTGACCCATCTTCAGTTGAAGCCGGCGGTACTGAGGAACCTCGGACTGGAGCCCGGCGCGTTGTCACTGCGGCGCGCCTGGCCAGAAAAGGATGAGACGCTCGCTCTGGAGTACCACACCGAGGGCGGGGCCATAGTGGCAGCGAGAAGGTTCGGGCGGTTCGAGAGTGAGGGGCCTGGGATTCAGCGTATTGTCGACGAGCTGCGTCTCCGGGGCGCTGGGGCTGTCGACGTGGATCCCGAGCACGGGTTACTGCTCCAAGCTGGTGGCGCCGACAGACGGCTTGTGCCGCTTGCCCGCTTGGTAGCCGAGGGGGCGACGCTTTTGGCGCATCGGGCGGAGCGTCGAGCAGTTGTCCGGGTGCGGGCGAGTCAGGGCCCGCAATATGCCAAGGTGGTGCCTCGATCGCGGGTGACCAACCTCCTCAGGGGAGCCGTGGCAGCAGAGAGAGCTCCCATCCGGACGCCTCGAATGTTGCTTGCCGTCCACCAAAGTGGCCTGACCTTCTGGTCGGCGCTTCCCGGGCTCCCTATTGAAGAGCTGATCGCTGACAGCCCGACTGACCTGGGACAGCGGGTAGGCGAAATGGTGCGGGTGTTGCACCGGCTCCCCACACCCCTCGATCTTCCCCTGCACGGCTTCGAGGAAGAGGCCGTAGTAGTGGAGAAGTGGCTGCAGCGTCTTGAGGTGTTCTCTGATCCTTCGGTGTTGAGAGACTCAATGGTGGAGCTGGCGAACCGGCTGGCGGGGCCCACGGCAGATCTGGCTGTGATCCACCGCGATCTGCACGACGGTCAGATCGTCATTGACGATCGGGGGAGTGTTGGCCTCCTCGACTTCGACACCCTGTCTCTGGGCGAGGCCGCCCTGGACCTCGCCAATCTCCTGGTCCACCTCGAGCTTGGTGTGCTGCTCGGCAGCTGGTCGGCGCCGGTGGCACACCAGTTTGCCCTTGGGGTCTTGGATGGCTACCAGCCCACCGACGAGCTGCTGAGCCGGCTGGTGCCGTATGCGGCTGCGACTCGAATACGACTGGCCTGCGTCTACGCCTTCAGGCCTGGCCCCGATCCGACCGAAGGTCTGCTCGACCGTATGTGGGAGCCGCCGCCCAGCGCTGGTCGAACTTGGTCAGGATCTGGCGAGACTCCGAGAAGCAACGAGGCGAGGGACGACCATGCACGCCATCGCAAGTCGGAACGAAGCCGCATGGCTGGACGGCGATAGCGTCACTTTTCGCGACCTCCATCGAACGTTTATCGAACATCTGCCGGAGCGCCTCCTCCGACCGACGTGAGTCGAGCCAGTTGCCCCGATGTCGGCTGGCTCGTTCGTCGGACTCGAACGCCTCTGATTCGCCGCGGGTCCGAAAGGTCTACGTGTAGGTCTGACCGGACGTGTCACGTAGGCGGACGTCGTAGCGTCGGGCTCCGTCCTTGGTCTAACGAAGATGAACGCTCATGTTCGTCCGGCGGCGTCCGAGTCGGCCGCCTGCCCTTTCAGCCGGCTCACGAACTCGACGAGGGCGGGTGCCGGGATCGGCCTGCTGGCCCCGATCCGTCCTGAAGCAAGCTCACGGTGCCGATCAGCTCGTAGACCTTCGAACGCCGATGGACAACACCTCGGCCGCTTCTTCTGGGGCTTCAGCAGCTTCTCAACCAAAATGGCTCGGTGGATCACCCGGGGGGGTGATTCAGGGTGTCGAGTTGGGAGCGGTGCACGTCCGTGTTCGGCACGGCCGCCTTCTCCGTAGAGGACTGGGTTCTCGATTCCACCGGCTTGCTGGTGGGAGTCGTGACGTGGTGGCGGTGGCTTGAGGAACTCACGCATACGAGCAGCCGATAGGGGGCACTTCGGGGCGTGGCTTGGTACCCGGGGGCGTGGGTAGGTACTGAGAGCCGGGTCTGACAAGAGGTGAGAGCCGGTTCCGAGCACCAAAGGGCAGTGCATTGGGAGAAAACAGCCGGCGGACCCTCAGCCCTGATGGTGCGTTGTCGGGACCCTACGCGCTGGTCGGCTCAGCCCGCCCTCGACTTGTCGAGGTACTGGAGGATGTCGTGGGCGGCAAGCTCCACCTCCTTGTGACCCCACTCGGCTGCGCGATAGACGCAACTGATTATTCCCATCCGGTGGAGACGCCTGAAGTCTCCATAGACAAAGGCATGGCGACCTTTGGTCTCGGGTGTCGCCCCCTCGGTCAACCCGAGATGCCACTCGGCGTACTCGTCCCAGTCGTGTGAGGAGAGAAACTCGTCCTGGTCCGATGCCTTGGGCTGCGCCTCGGACCAGTCACTGCGCAACACGTACTGGCGGCTGTCGATGAGCGCATGGGCCTTTTCGACTGCGGCATCGTTGACCAGGTATTTGGGCATGGACCTAGTCTTACCCACCGGCCCTCCTCCGACCAACCCGCTGTCGAACAATGTCGCCGGGGTATTGGCGCAGATCAACACAGGGCTAGGTGGCATGGTTGGTCGGTGCGGTTTCTAGGGTTGACATCCACGGACGAGGAGGACCGATGGCTAACAACGGAACGAACGCCGGGGGGGACTCGGGTTCCAATCCGAAGCTGCTTTCCGGTGGGAACCCCCAGATCCCCAAGGGTGAGGGTGACGAGCCAGTGCAGGCCTACATCGCAGCGATGCCCGGTTGGAAGCGCGCCCTGGGCGAGCGACTCGACGAACTGGTCGTGGGCACGGTCCCAGACGTGCACAAGGCGGTGAAGTGGAACCAGCCCTTTTACGGCGTCGAGGACGAGGGCTGGTTCCTCTCCTTCCGCTGTTACACGAATTACGTGCAGCTTCAGTTCTTCCGAGGGACCTCACTCGATCCGATACCGCCCAAGGCGTCCAAACACGACGAAGTGCGCTATCTCGACATCCACGAAGACGACGATCTCGACGAAGACCAGGTGGTCGCCTGGATCGAACAGGCGAGCAACCTGCCCGGCCAGAAGATGTAGACACAGGCAGGCATGACTCTGCTCACGTGTCAGAGCCACAAGGATTCACCGGTCAGGACCTGCCTCGATGACGCTTGCCGGCAAGGTACACGTCGAGTTCTCGAACCGAAGAAGGATGCCCCTCCGGAACCAAGCAGGTGGGACACGAGCGATGAAGGTGCCCGGCGCCGGCATTTGACCAGTGAGGTATACGGGCGTTGAGGGAGTAGGAGTTGGCAGGAACAAAACAGCGGAACCGTCCGAGATCCATCCATCGGTCCGCTGTCGTGAGTCGGGGCTGAGGCGCCCCCTTTCGATCCCTCGGACTGGTGGCGGTCGACGAACCCAACGGCGAGTATGTGGGCCTTGTGCCCGGCTCGAGGCTTTGCCTACTGCCTCGTCACTCGACAACCGACCCCAACATCGGTTTGCGTGGAAGGTCTTGGGCATCGATGAGCCTGCGCACCGCCTGTTGTGGATCATCTCCTCCGGCCAGCGCACGAGCCAGGGCAGCTACCACCACCGGGGCGGCGAACGAAGTCCCGCTCCACCGGGCCCAGCCCTCGAAATGGTCTGGGTCGTAGTTGTTGGCCGGCGGGCCGGCTCCGTTGAAGCCCTCGAAGAAGATGCTGGTGCGATCCACTCCCCGAGCGCAGGCACGCACCCATGGCCCAAAGTTGGTGAATGGCGCCGGTTTGCCCTCTTGGTCGAGCGCCCCCACCCCCACCACCTCGGGCAGCGCCGCCGGAAACATCGGCACGCAGGTGGCGTCGTTGCCTGCAGAGGCCACGACGATGGACCCGGCGTCCTGTAGCGCCTTTACCGCACCTGCCAACACCGCCATCCCCAGCGGTGAGTAGCCGCCGAACGAGAGGTTGACGATCTGGGGACGCTCTCCTTCGCCACGTGATGCCAGACCACTGAGAACGGTTGCGATCTCTGCCTCTTCACCGTCACCGTAGGTGCTCAAGACCTGGTGCGCCTCGATGTTGCAGCCCGGCGCCAGCTGCTCCACGATGCCGGCGATGAAGGTGCCGTGCCCGGCGGCGGGGTCGAGGAACCCGTCGCCGTCCTCATCGGGATGGTCGCCCCCGTAGGCGTCGACAGCGATCCCGGCGAGGCCGGTCGGGACGTAGCCCTGCGCCCATCCGGTGTCGAGGATGGCCACCCGGACGCCTTCGAGTGAGGCCATGTTCACGGCTGCCGGGGCATCACTCGGCCGGGCCGAACTGCTCCGGCCGCCAGTGTGCTGTTGGCCCGGATCCATGAACGGGCTCGGGTTGGCGTAGAACGGGTTGGCGTAGAAGGGGTTGGCGTAGAACGGGTTGGCGCCTGTGCTCCCACAACAGCACCCACAACCGCAGCAACCACATCCGGCATTGGCGTAGAAAGGGTTGGCGTAGAACGGGTTGGCGTAGAACGGGTTGGCGTAGAACGGGTTTGCGTAGAAAGGGTTGGCATAGAACGGGTTGGCGGCGTAGAACTGTTCAGCCGCCGGATCGGAAGGGTGTGGCGGACAGCACGTCGTGGCGAAGAGGACGTGGTTCACCTGACCGAGAATCCCCTCCTCGTGTAGCTGATCGATCACTTCTCTCGGTTCGAAGGAGCCGGAGAAGCGGGCGAAGGAATCAGCCACCAGGCCCTCCTCCCGATTCAGGTCGATCCGTTCATCCTTCTCGGCCGAGCGTTCCTCCGCCCACCGCGCCAGCTTCTCATGGGCTTGATCGGCCATTTCGGCCTTGACCAGCACCTGTCCCGGGCGATAGGCGAATGTACCACCGGGCCCGAATCTCACTCGCTCCTGCCAGGGGCCGGTGGGTCGGCCCTCCGAATCCATCGAGGTCAACTGAACCTCCTTTGTCGTCGAGCCTACTGATCTACTATCCGCTCTTGCTCGCCGCTTGCCAGGACCTGGTCGGCAGACGTCACCGCCTCGGGCAGCGTCATCCCCCGCCCACTGGCCCGAGCGACTTCGAACTCGGGCTCTCCCAACACCCTGCGGGCGGTGTCGAGGAGCTTGTTGCTCTGCTCGAGATCGTCGTCGTAGAGGACCAGCCCGATGGTGTCTAGCTCGCCTTCGGCCTTGGAGTGGATCTCCACAGCGGTTGTCCATCTGTGTTGCCATCCGGCGATGCGGGCGGCCACGATCAGAGAGAAGGCGACCAGTGCCGGGGACCCGAGGGCGACAGCCAGGTCCAGACAGGCCCGCTGGTGTCTGGCCGCTGCGGGCATATCGCCGAGACGCAGCGCCACCTCGGCGAGGTTGCCATGTGCGCTGGCTACGTAACCCTCGTATCCGAGACGTTGGTTCAACTCCAACTCCTCCAGGCAGGCGTCGTAGGCGGTGTCGAGGTCGCCCATAGCGGCGGAGGTGGTGCCCAGGAGGTTGTACATCCGGGCCCGACCTCGATCGGTGAGTGGCTTCTCCAGGGTTGTCCTTGCGATCTCGACTGCTCCGGCCAGATCGCCTTCGCGGCGGGTGATCTCTCCCCGGGCGCGTTCGACGGCGACGTCATCCCAATCCGGTGCGCCATGTTCGTCCTGCAGGTGGCCGGCGGCCTCGACCAACTTGCGGGCTTGATCCACCTGACCACCCCTCAAGTGGAGGTATCCGAGAGTCGCCAACAGTGACACCCGGACATCTGAGGGCTGCTGCAACAAGCCCACCAGCCGGGTCAGCTCCTGGATGCCCTCCTGGAACGACTGTCTGGCGTCGTGGTAACGGCCTATGGAACAGGCGACCTGTTGTGCCAGCTCCTGGTGTTGCTCGGGAACGAGGGGTATGAGGGCGCGCAGGTTGTCGACTTCGTCATGGACCTCCGAGATCCAGCTGCGATCAGGGGGCAGCCAGGGCCCAAGGCGTTGGAGATACCACTCGGCCAGCCGGCCGGCAGTGACCTTGGTTTCCTCCGCCTCATCGAGATGTCTCCTCCCGTAGGCGCGGACGGTCTCCAGAAGCCGGTACCGGGTCTCATCGGTCTCGAAGTCGGCCTCCACCAGGGACCTGTCGACCAGGGACCAGACCAGTTCGTCCACCTCCTCCGGCCCGACCCCGTTGGTGGCTACGGCCGCGGCGGCTGCCTGCCTGGTGAACCCGGAGGCAAACACGGACAGCCGTCGCAGGGCAGCCTGCTCCCGGGGGGCCAGGAGCCTGTAGCTCCAGGCCAGAAGGCCCTCGATGGTCCGGTGACGATCCGACAGGTGAGGATCGCGGCTCCGCAGGTACCTGAAGCTGTCCTCCAGGCCTTCGAGTATCTCGTGCGGCGATTGGGCGGCGAGCCGGCTCGCAGCGAGTTCGATGAGGAGCGGCAAACCGTCGAGGTGTCGGACGATTTCGGCCACCGCGGCCGCGTTGTGCCCGTCGACGCGGAACCCTGGTCGGACCGAGGCACCACGCTCGGCGAACAACCTGACCGAGGGGGCGTCGAGGATCGCCGGAGTGGCGCCTGAGCCCAAGGGAACATCGAGCGGCTCGACGGGCCAACGTATCTCGCCCGGTGCCCACAAGGGTTCGCGGCTGGTGGCGATGACTGCCACCCCTTCGCAGTCGGCCTGCAACCTCACTATCAGCTCCCGGCAGGCCCCGATGAGATGCTCGCAGTTGTCGAAGATCACCACGGCACGATGGGTCTCGAGGTGGACAAGGACATCGTCGGTTCGAATACCCCCGGGGCGGGCAGAGGCGCCGACGGCGTCGGCAACCGCACCGGCGACGAGATCCGGCTCGGAGACTCCGGCCAACTCGACCAACCAGACCCCGTCTTCCCATTCGGCTGCGATCGCCAAGCCGAGATCGGTGGCTATTCGTGACTTACCCACCCCGCCAGGCCCGGTGAGAGTGAGCACCTGGCGGGGCACCACCCGCTCGATGAGAGCCGTCAGTGTGGCCTCCCGCCCGACGGTGAGGGTCGGCTTGACCACGATGTTGTGCTTGTCGGCCGGGGTGGCTCGGGGGGCCGGGAAATCGTCCTGTAGGCCTCTGCCGACCACCTGGTAGAGACGCACCGGCTCACCGAAGTCCCGTAGGCGGAATCTCCCCAAGGGACGCAACCCCTCCTGGAGAGCAGGGGTCGCCAGGAACTGGGTGTCCTGTGAGGCGATGATCTGGCCACCATGACTGGACCCGATCACCCGAGACGCCTGGTGCACTGCCAGCGACACGTAGCCGTGACCCCGGGGAGCGGCCAACCCGCTGTGGAGCCCCATCCTCACCTTGAGGGTCACCCCATGTGGCCATTCGATCTTGGTCAGTTCTCTCTGGGCAGAGGCGGCCGCCTCTATCGCCTGGTCCGCGGCGCCGAAAGCGACCAGGAACGAGTCTCCCTCGGTTGACACCTCCGCCCCCTGGTACTCAGTCCAGATCCCCCTGAGAACCCGGCGGTGGAGGTCGAGCACGTCGACGTATCGCTCCCCGAGCTGACGAAACAGGCGGGTCGAGCCTTCAATGTCGCTGAAGAGGAACGTGACTATTCCACTGGGGAGCGCCCCATCGGCCATGGGACCGGATTGTCGCACAATGCAGTGCACCGGCACAGGGGGTTGTGGTGCGTGCGGCTCGCCTCATCCGAGACCAGGCACTTCGTGATGTGAAGAACCCCCGGCGCTTTGATGCCGGGGGCTCCTCACGACCGTCTGTTGGTCCTACTTCTTGGGATTGCCGAAGGGTGCCTTTGTGGGGTTGCACTCGTGACCGGGCGACTCTCCCAGGATCGCCTTGGCCTCATGGGTACTCACGCCGAAGGCACTCTTGATCAGCACCAAGAAGGTGCCATACGACTGAGTCCTCGTCGGCTCGAACTCGTCGATCACGTCGTTCAGTCCTGAGAAGGAGCAGATCGACGCCGCCCCATCTCCACTCCAGAAACCGGCGATCGGAGTAGCCCCGCCTTCCGCACCTCCTGGTCCGGGTGGTCCTTTCACTTCACCGGCCCAAGCCACCGACGCCAATGACATCACCATCAGCAGCACGAGACCGATGAGCAAGGATGCTCGTTTCATGTCGTCCTCCCCTTACCCGGCCGCCCTTGTGACAGCCCGGCTTCGGAATGTATCGGTGTGACGTGAATTCTGCCAATGCTCGCTGAGCGGGGCCCGGCCTTGAGTCCCGGTAGGGTCGGGCAGCGAAGTGCTTCGGCTGACACGTGATCAGATACTCGCCCACCGGCGGAAGGTATCGGCCCTGGACGAACGTCTTCCCAGATCGCGGTCCTCTTTGGAGAGGGCCGCCACCGCCGGCCTTCAGGACAGCATGCCGCGGGCGGCGCTGTTGTCGACCTATGCCCGCGTGACCGGGACGGGCCCTGAGACGTGGGAGGAGCCTCCATTGGTGCAGGTGTGGGGACCCCGGTACAGCGCTTTCGTGATCGCCGAGCGTGATCTGGCCATATTCACCCTGGGTCGCCTCCCCGAGGAGCCCAAGGCCCGTCAGCGAGCCGAGGACGTCGCCATTCGGTTGGAGGAGGCATTGGGGGATGAGCGCATGGACGTTCGTGATGCCGCCCGCCTCGTCGGGCTGCACCCCAACTCGCTGCGCTATGCGGCTCCCACCGGCCGTTTCCTCATCTATTGGGACGGTGCCCGACAGCCGCTCATCTGGAGCGTGCCCGCCCCTGAGGCAAACCCCTTCGAGGCCCGGCTCGAACTGGCCCGGCGGTACCTCCACGTCTTCGGGCCTGCCACACCCGAGTCTTTCGGCGCCTGGGCCGGGACTCGCCCCGAGCCGGCAGGTGCCGCTTTCGACACCCTCAAGGGTGAGCTGACCGCGGTGCAGACACCGATTGGCGAAGCTTGGATCCTCGCTTCTGACGAGCCGGGTTTCCGCTCGTTGGACGGCGCCGCCTCGACCCGTTTACTCCCCAGCGGTGACACCTACTACTTGCTTCAGGGTGCGGACCGTGAGCTGCTGGTCCCCGACCCGGATCGGCGCAGCCGGCTGTGGACCTCCCGGGTCTGGCCGGGCGCCGTGCTCCACCATGGCGACATCGTCGGGACCTGGCGGCGTTCGGGACACAAGGTGACGGTCCACCCCTGGCGGGAGCTGACCCCGCCCGATCGGGATGCGGTCGAAGCCGAGGCTGCTTCACTGCCCCTGCCCGGGGTCACCCAGTCGATCAGTGTCATCTGGGAAGGTGACTCAGATCGAGCGTGATCGCTCGCCGTAAATCATGCGGCGGACCTTCAGCTGATGTGTGTGCTGGCGACCTCACCGATGATCGCCGCCAGGTCCGCCGGGCGTGACCACATCGGCCAGTGGCTGGTGGGAAGGTCGATCCAGGTGGTGTTGCGAAGCTCGGGGATGCCTGCGAGAAACGCCCACTCGGGGTGCTCCCTGGCATACGTCTGGTACTGCTCGGCGCTGAATCCAGTGCAACAGAAGATGCTGGGCACATCGCGTCGAGCGTCGTTGGTGAGTGTCACGGTTCCGCGGACCACCCCACCCGGCATCGGGACCGCCCGGCGCCGAAAGGTCTCCTTCTGCTCCTCGCTGAGCCCGTCGAGATTCTCCTCTGCCTCGATGTCCTCCCAGATCATCGGCTTCTCGTCGTCGTCGAAGTCGGGGTCGAGCGGGCCGATGCCGGGGGCGGTGTCGACGTAGACCACTGCTGCGATCCGTTCGGGCACCCGGTCACTGGCTGCGTAGCCGGCGAACCCGGCGGCGCTGTGAAGCACCAAGATCACCGGTGAGCCCGCCGCTTCGACCGCCCCGACGATGGCCTCGACGTGATCCTCGAATGTGATCGACGATCGGTCGGCATCGGCCGCCTCGAGACCGGGGAGGGTGATCGCGGTCACCTCGTGGCCGTCCTCGGTCAGCGCCTCGACGACCTCGTCCCAGGCCCACGCCCCGAGCCAGAACCCCGGGACCAGGATGATCGGCGCGGGAGTGGTTGATCCATCCTCAGTCATGTCCTCTCCTCTCATCAGTTGGCAATGCTTGCTCCACGACTACCCCAGGCAGGCCGGGCCGACACTTCGCCACCTGCTTGACCCGTCAGTAGAGGAACATCGGTTTGCCCAGGACGTGGCGCACCTTGGGGCGGTAGGCCTCCCCGTCGTAGAGCTCGTCGACGTCGACCCGCTTCACGCCTTCCCGGGTGACCGAGATGGGTACGTGGGTGTAGGTGCCTCCCCTCAGCGCCGCCATCCTCCCGGTGCCACCTTCCAAGGCGAGGTCGGCGGCCATCACCGCATAGTTGGTGGCCACCATCAGATCGAGGGAGTCGGGTGCCCCCGAGCGCATCAGGTAGCCGACCTGCTGGTAGAGGACGTCCTGGTTGGTGCGCTCCTTGAGCAGCTCCCCGGTCTGGGCCCCGATCCCGCCCAGCTTGCGGTGGCCATAGGCGTCAGCGTCCCCGGTCAGAACCATGTCACCCTCGATCAGGGCGGCACCCTCCGAGATGGTCACCATTGCATAGTTGGAGGGGTTCGATCTCTGGTCGTCGAGCAGCAGGCCGGCCAGCTTGTCGACGTCGAAGGGGACCTCGGAGATGATCGCCCGGTCTACCCCCGACAGGTAGGCGGTGATCAGGGAGGTCTCACCGCTGTATCTACCGAACAACTCGACGATGGCGATCCGCTCGTGCGATCCGGCGGCAGTGCGCAGGCTGTGGATGAACTGGACCCCACGGGTCACCGCCGTCGAGAACCCGATGCAGTAGTCGGTGCCGTGGACGTCGTTGTCCATGGTCTTGGGAATGGCGATCACCGGGAAGCCCTCGTCGTGGAGCCGCAACCCGTAGGACAGGGTGTCGTCGCCACCGATGGGGATGAGGACGTCGATCTTGGCCGCCTCCAGGACCGAGAGCACGTGAGGCGTTATGTCATGAGGGCCCGACCCCGGGTAGCTGCTCCGGAGGAACCCGGGCAGGCTCGGGTCGTAGACCTTGGCCGGGTTGGTTCGAGAGCTGTGGAGGAAGGTGCCACCGGTTCGGTCGATGGTGCGGACCACCCCCGGGTCGAGCGTCACCAGGTTGGACTCGACGCTAGCGTGGTCATCGGGGTCGGTCTCGGCCAGGCCTCCCCATCCCCGACGAATCCCGGTCACCTCGTGGCCCTCATGTGCCACCCGGTTCACCACCCCCTTGATGCAGGCGTTGAGGCCCGGAACGTCGCCACCTCCGGTGAGAATTCCAATGCGCATCGACTTCTCCTGCTTGGGCTGACTGCCCATTATGCCGAGCCCATGAATGACCTCGGGAAGAGCGGGGTTCCCTCCGGCAGGTTCCGGGTCTGTAGTGCATCTCATGTCCCCTCTAGAGCGGGGCCGGCAGCGAAGCGAAGGCGAGGGCTGTGTTGCGGTGGCCCCTGGTCGCATCGAGCTCAGAGGGCGAAGCGTTGCTTCCACCCGGAGGGGACATCGAGTCCCAAACCGAGCAGGTAACGGAGGAGCTGTCCGAGGTGCTGATCTTCGTGCTCCAGCAGATCGAGTTTGAAGTCGGTGCGGACCTCGTCATCCGAGCTGTTGGCGATTGCATCATGGAACATGGCAGCGCTGGACTCCAGCTTCGCCTTCATCGTCTCCGGCCGGAAGATCTCGGCAGCCAGGACCGAGCAGCGGAACGGTCCCCATGTTCCGGATTCCATGGCAGCGCTCATGGTCTCCCGGGCTCCGATCACACACCAGAGCTGGGCACCTATAGAGTTGGAGGGCACCGGCAGCGTGAGCGAGAGCTGTTCCGAATCGAGCGTGGCGACGAGCTCCTCGAAGAGGCCGAAAGTGGTGTCGAGTCGTCTGTCGATAGGGTCGTTCATGTCAAGCCCTCTCCGCCGGGGAAGCCTAAACCCTGCTGGTCAGTCCGGCCCTGGGGTGGTGCCGAGGGCGGCCATGAAACATGCGACGAGCCACTGTCAGGTCGAGCGATGAGTGCCCGTGGCCGACGAGGTTGGTTCGGGTCACTCCGCATGCTGAGGTTCCGTCGTCTCGAGCTGCGTCCCACTCGTCGCCGCCTGGCCCGGGTGGCCTCGGTGGAGGACCTGAGGTCGATCGCCCGTAGGCGTCTCCCCCGGGGGGTGTTCGACTACATCGACGGTGGCGCCGAGGACGAGGTGACGCTGAGAGCGAACCGCGAGGTCTTCCGCCGGGCCCATTTCCGTCCCAGGGTGCTCAGGGATGTCGGCCACGTCGACCCCGGTACCACCATCCTCGGAAGGCCGGTGAGCGTTCCCCTGGTCCTGGCACCCACCGGATTCACCCGGATCGCGGCTGCGCCCGGCGAGCTCGCAGTGGCCCGCGCCGCGGCGAGAGCCGGCATCCCCTACACCCTGTCCACCCTGGGGACCCGGTCTATCGAGGAGGTGGCGACGGTCCCGGGAAGGCACTGGTTCCAGGTGTACATGTGGCGGGACCGGGGCCTGGTCGCCGAGCTGATCGCCCGGGCCGAGGCCGCCGGTTTCGAGGCCTTGTGCCTCACCGTGGACACCGCGGTGCTCGGCAAGCGGGAGCGAGACCTGAGACGGGGGTTCACCCTGCCCCCCAAACTGGGTGTCGGCACCATCCTCGACGGTCTGATCCATCCTGCGTGGACCTGGGAGTTCCTTCGTTCGGAGCCGATCGTGTTTGCCAATGTGGTCGGATCCGAGGTGGGTGATGGGACCGAGGCGATCTCGTTGGCCGAATACGTCGGGCGTCAGTTCGACCCGAGTGTGGGATGGGAAGACCTGGAGTGGCTGCGCAGCAAGTGGACCGGGCCCCTGGTCCTCAAGGGGATCCAGACCGTCGAGGACGCCCGGATCGCCGCCGACCACGGTGTCGAGGCCATCGCTCTCTCCAACCACGGTGGACGCCAACTCGACACCGCTCCTCCGATCCTCGAGCTGGTGCCCCCTGTGGTCGAAGCTGTCGGTGATCGTGTCGAGGTGATCTGCGATGGTGGGGTTCGCCGGGGAAGCGACATCGTCAAGGCGGTGGCGCTCGGCGCCCGAGCGTGCATGGTGGGGAGGGCCTATCTGTACGGTCTGGCATCCGGAGGAGAGCCCGGCGTCGACCTGGTCATCGACCTCCTGGCCTCGGAGATGCGACGCACCATGGCTCTGGTCGGCGCCCCCAGCGTCGACCACCTTGGTCCCCACCTGGTGTCACTCGGGGACCGCTGAGGGTCTCACCACCACCTGGTGCGCCGGGGGCCCACATGGCGGACGCTGCTGAGTGGGTACCGGCTCCTGGCCCCGGTGGCGGCGAGTCCGGCACCTAACCTGTCCGGGTGACGGTCGCGGTCTTCTCCGCTCTCGGTGCCGAGATCCAGAGCCTGGTCGCGGCGGGAGAAGACCTGGGAAGAGCCGAGGTCGCTGGATGGGCTCTCTGGAGGGGAAACCTGCACGGTCGGGATGTGGTCCTGGCCAGGGCCGGGCTGGGCAAAGTGAACATCGCCGCCCTCGCCGGGGTCGTCTGGGAGCGCCACCGCCCTGACACCATGATCTTTACCGGGGTGGCCGGCGGCCTCGACCCGAGGTTGGGTATCGGCGACGTCGTCATCGGCGAGCGGACCATCCAGCACGACTGGGGGATGCTCACTCCTGGTGGCCTGGCTCGTTACCAGGCCGGTCACCTCCCCTTCTACAACCCCACCGACCAGTTCGGTTACACCCCGTCATCGCGGCTACTGCGCAAGGTGAAGGAAGTGGTCGCGTCGGTGCAGTTGGCCCCGGTGCTGGACAGAGCTCCTCGGACCGTTTTCGGCACGATCATCACCGGCGATCAGTTCCTCCAGGACGAAGTAACCCGGGACCGGCTGTTCGCCGAGCTGGGTGCCCAGGCCATCGAGATGGAAGGTGCTGCCCTGGGCCAGGTTGCCTCCGCTCTCGACGTCGACCACCTCGTCATCAGGTCCCTATCCGACATTGCCCAGGGTGAATCGGTGGAGCATTTCGACATGTTCGTCCCCCAGGTTGCGGCCAACTCAGCCCGTCTCGTCCTCGCGCTGCTCGACCGCCTCTGAGTCATCCGCGGTACCAGTGCTGGGCCCGTCACCTTGTGGTGACGGCTCGGCCTCGCTTGGGTCGAGCCACAACCTCGGTGCGACGGTGAAGGTGACGGGGAGTCGGACCGGCTGACCGTTGCCCTCCACGCCGAGTCTCAGTGGCTCACCGGCGTAGAGCCGGCCCTACGCGACCCTGGTGAGTGGGACGATCCAGCACCCGGGACCTTGGCCGTCTGCGGGGTGTCGAGTACCTCAACGGGGCCACCCTGTCGGGTCACGACACCATCGTGCCCATCGCCAAGACGCCGCGGTGTGATCGACGACTGGATGCTCAGCTGGGGTCGACCACCTGGCCGAGGAAGAGTATCTCCCCGGTGGTGCCGTGTTCGATGAGGAAGAGGAAGGGTCGGTCGACATCTACGGTGGCCGGCATCGGCATCGAGGTCTCGCCGAAGCTGACAGCAGTGGCCGCGGCTGCTTCGGTGCCGACCTCGTCGACCGAGATGAACGCCTGGTGGACCACGTCCTGGATGAACAGCTCCCTGAACTCGGTGATCCCAGTGAAATCGGCCCCATCCGGGCCCATTGGTTCCTTGAATGCGGTCACCATCCCCAGCTGCTGGAGCGGCCCCTTGAGGGGGACGTCTGATCTGAACTCGAACCTGGGGAAGCTCAACTCCACCTGGTAGTCGCCCCAGCTCCCCTGGAGCCGTGACAGGTCGTCGGGGCCGAACCTCTCGGCGATCTCGGCGTACCGTCCCCGATCGGGGAGGACCACCAACATTGCACCGTCACCGGCGTAGGGAATCCGTAGTGCCTGGTACCCGTCGCCGACGGTGTAGGGGATACGCAAGCTCCCCCGCATCATTGGGACCTCCACCCGGGAGCCGTCGAGGAGCTCGAACGGCCCGTCGCTGGTCATCTCCGGGTCGAACTGATCGGCCCAGTTGGCTTTGAACCAGATGGCGTTGACCAACACCAGGCGGGTCATGTCGTCGATGACTCCCTCGGGGATGAGGTCGACGATCCTCCCCTCGGTAGCCTCCTCCACCCAGGTATTGATCTCCTGGCGGGCTTTCTCGGCCGCGGCGACGAAGTCGACCAGGCTCATCCCGGCGTCGTAGTTGGCGGCGAGCAACTCGAGGAACTCGTCGAGGAAGGGGTATCCGGCCTGTCCCCACAGCGAGTTGGCCACCCTGATGGTGAACGGCTCTCTGTCGTCTCCCTCGAACGGCTGCGGCTCCTCGGTGATCCTCAGGTCGAGCTCGTTGCGGGCAGCGTGGATCCGGTCGTCGGCCAGAGCGAGGGCGACAGCCTGACCTATCTCGGTTGCGGTGTCCCCCCTGGCCCCGGCGTAGGTCATGGTCAGGGCCGAAGCGATGCTGTACGGGGAGAAGACCAGGTTGTCCCCGTCGGGACGGAGCACCCGGAAGATTTCGAAGGCGAAGTCGGTGTTCCCTTCGACCAGACGATCCAGCTCGTCTTCGGTGACGTCGGTGTCGGTGACACGGGGGAGATTGGCCTTGAGGAGGATCACCTCGGCGCCAGGCGTGGTCACCGAAGGGGCTGTGCTGGTGGCGGGGCCCGCTCCGGAGCCACAAGCGGCGATGATCACCGCCAACGCCCCGACAAAGGCGTGATCCCGCACCCTGGAAGATGTGGCCATGTCGGTTGGACGTGGCGAACCAGCCCATGGGTTCCCTCTACTCGCAGAAGGATCTGCGTCCCGACTACGACCTGATCCCGCCTCTCCGCCGGGTCGAGGTGCCGACGTTGGTCATGCACGGCGAGCACGACTCATTCCGGTGGAGCTGGCCGAACTCGCCGCCGCCGCAGTCCCCGGCGCTCACCTCGAGGTGCTCAGCGGCTTGGGTCACTTTGCCTGTCTGGAGGCTCCCCGGCTGGTAGCGGATCTGGTCACCAGGTTCGTCCGCGATGGATGATCACATTGGCTCGCGGCACCCAGACCGGCGCCCGTTCCTTGCCGGCCCGGCGACCGAAGACGTGAGTCTCAGGGGACGATGGTGTCGCCGGTGGTGGTGTGAGCGGTGTTGTACAACGCCGCTGTCCTCGAGTTGAACTTGGGCCCGTACATGTCGGAGCCGCCGACGTAGCGGTACGAGTTCACCGACATTGCAGTCCCACGACCATTCGACTCGTCGAACTGGTGATACCAGGGCCCACCCGACGACCCGCCGGTCATGTTGCAACGCAACTTGTAGGTCAGCCGGGAGAGTCGGTTGTCGAAGTCGGCCCCACCGGCGCAGTAGACCAGGTCGGTCCCGCTGTAAGGCGCGGCATGGGGATACCCGAAGGCATGGACCCTTGTCCCACGGGAGACGTCGGTGAATGTGATGCCCTGGCTGCCCAGGGACTCGACCAGAGTTCCGTTCTTCCCGCCCTGGCCAAGCACGGCAAAGGCGAAGTCATTGACGATGGCGGTGGCGTTGAAGCCGCCCGCCGTGGCGAACCCGCCATGCACCACCAGGGCAGTAGCCGTCCAACAACCGTGGAGGGTCTGTGCGCAGAAGGACCCTGAGGTCGTGAGTGGCGCCGGCTGTGCGTCATAGTCGGGGATGTACATCCAGTTCTCGGCGAACTCTCCTGTCCCCTCGTTGTCGTAGACGCAGTGAGCTGCGGTGAGCACGATGGAACGTCCCGACGCCGAGTCGTTGACCACGCTGGCGGAGCAGACGTAGAAGGTCCCCCCCAGAGAGAACAGGACCTTCCCGGTGGAGCTCACCACGGTTCCTCCTCCGTTCCATGATGCGCCGGTCACGGTGCCGCTGTCATCGCCTCCTCCACCTCCGGCGGGACCACCGGCGTGATCGGGCCGGTGATGGGTTGGATGAAAACGCCCGGTAGCGGGATCGAAGACGAATCCGCGGGGGATGGCCTGGGCCACGCGCTCCACGGTCCAGAAGTCGACGATGCGCTGGTGTTCGGCCCGGGCCGCATCGGCCTGAGAGACGGGATGAATGCCGGCCCCTGCGAGCAGAGGGAACGAGCCAAGTAGGAGGCCGAGGGCCACCAAGAGCCTGATAACCCGTGACATCAAATCCCCTCCGTAGTTATGTCGACAGGTCCGCTACATGCGGATGTGCCGAGCATATGGCACCGACCAGACCACGTCAACCACTTTCTGTGGTGATAGACCACGGTCAGCCGGGTCGGGACCTTCGGTAGTGTCACCCATGACGGCATGCCGCTACGTCTCATGGACATGAGAAGAGCTTCATACTTGATGGTGATCATCCTGGTGGTGGTGGCCTGTGGTGGCGACGCCGGCACATCGACCACAGCAAGCCCCACCACGACCCTGCTGACACCAACCACCTCTCTGCCGCCGACGACTACCCAGCCGGGGCCGACGACGACCTCTCCGTCGCCGACTACGACCTCTCCGTCGTCGACCACGACAACCCTCCCCGGGACCCCGACCGACTTCGGCCCCCGGGCCGGGGACATCCTCATGGTGGTCGGGGTGAGGCATGACGACGTGCTCAACCTGCGGGCGGCACCGGGCGCCAGCCAGACGATCCTGGGAACCATCCCACCCACGGAGAAGGCGCTCGAGGCTGCCGGGGAGACTCGCCAGCTCCCCGGGGCATTCTGGACCAAGGTGCAGCATGAGGCGAAGACCGGTTGGGTTCACATGGGGTTCGTGGGCTACCCCGGGAGCGTCGAGGACCAGACGGCGGCGATCGTCGCCGAGTTGGGCGGGTACCCGACCGCTACCACCGTGACCGAACTCGGGTTGCTCGTCGCCGCGCTCTACGAGTCCGACGAGGTGACGTCGAGGGTGGTCCAGGTGACACCGGTCACATCGGGCGACCTTGCCGAAGTGAGCTTCGACGTCATCGGCTTTGCCGACGACTCGCTCGGAGGCGCCCGGCTCCACGTCTTCGCCGAGAGGATCCCGACCGGCTACGGGCTGAAGACCGTCGAGGTCCAGGCGATCTGCATTCGCGGGGTGGACGCCGACGGGGTCTGTGTCTAGAAGCACCTTGCGTGGGCGCACCACGCACTCTTTCCGATAAGCGAGGAGTGGGTGCTCGAGGTGGCGCCGGGCCCCTGTTGCCTGCCCAGCAAGTTGAGTCATTCCTTGGGGCGCGCCACCTTCCCGGCTGGGCACCCGTCTGTGGGGTTCGAGTGATCCGGCGTAGCCTTTGAGAACCATGGAACCGGGTTTCGCCGTCGCTGTCGAGGAGGCACGCACCGGGCTGGCCGAAGGGGGCATCCCCATCGGTTCGGCGTTGGTCATCGACGGTGAGGTGGTGGGGCGGGGCCACAATCGGCGGGTCCAATCGGGCTCGGCGATCCTCCACGGGGAGATGGACGCCCTGGAGAACGCCGGTCGGCATTCCGCCACTTCCTACCGGCTGGCCACCATCTACACCACCCTGTCACCGTGCGACATGTGCGCCGGGGCAGTCCTCCTCTATGGGATCCCCCGGGTGGTGGTTGGGGAGAACCGCACTTTCATGGGTGCGGAGCACCATTTGAGGAGCAGAGGAGTCCAGGTCGAGGTGGTCGACGATCCCGAGTGCGTGGCCATGATGAGCGAGTTCATCGCAGCCCACCCCGATCTGTGGAACGAGGACATCGGCGAGTAGCACCCGCTCAGGTGCGTCTACGACCCCACAGGGTGGTCGGCTGAAGCTTCGCGCAAGGGCCCGGACCGCTTTGCATCGCGGTTTGAGACCATCAAGTAACTTGATACCATTCCGACCCGAGATGCGGAGGTGGCTACGAGGCTGACGGACAAGGTTGCGGTGGTCACCGGGGCCGGGCGTGGATTGGGTCGGGCATACGCTCGGGCTCTGGCAGCAGCTGGTGCCTCGGTGGTCGTCAACGACGTGGATGCCGGCTCGGCGGCGGAGGTGGCACAGGTCATCGAGTCAGAGGGCGGATCGGTGGTGGTCCACACCGGGTCGGTAGGGGACAGCCGCTCGGCAGACGAGCTGGTCCAAGCGGCGCTCGACGGCTTTGGCCGGCTCGACGCCATGATCACCAACGCCGGGGTGATTCGCGACCGCGTCCTCTGGAAGATGACCGACGAGGACTTCGACGACGTGGTCAATGTCCATCTGAGAGGGACCTTCACCTGCGCCCGCAGCGCCGCCACCTACTTTCGTGAGGCAGGTCACGGTGGCCGGCTCATCCTCGTCGGATCCCCCGCGGGTCAGCACGGCAACTTCGGGCAGTCGAACTACGCCGCCTGCAAGGCGGGGATCACCGCCATGGCCCGGACCTGGGCCATGGAGCTGGCCCGTTCGGAGGTCACCGTCAACTGCATCATCCCCACCGCGGCGACCGAAATGACCAAGACCATCCCCGCATTCGCGCCTCACATCGAGGCTTTTGAACGGGACGGCATACCACTGCCGGCCTGGATGCGACGCGATCAGGCAGTCGGATCGGTCGACGAGGTCGCCCCTATCGTCGTCTTCCTCGTCTCCGACGAGAGCTCAGGGATCACCGGTCAGACCATCGGGTTGGGGGGAGACCGTCTCGCCCTTTGGAGCTATCCGGTGGAGGTGGCCACGGTGTTCTCCGACGGGGGCTGGGACGCCGATGGTGTCGCCGACGAGTTCTCCAAGCACCTGGCGTCACAGACTCAGCCCTATGGGATATCGATGCCGGACCCTGGAGCATGAGCGTCGTAGTTCGCAGCCCCGAGGACATCCATGCCTTGGTCGGCGACGAGCTCGGCACTTCTTCGTGGGTTGAGGTGACCCAGGCCCGCATCGACGGGTTCGCCCAACTCACCGGGGACGACCAGTGGATCCACACCGACCCTGAGCGGGCCGCGGTAGGTCCGTTCGGGACGACCATCGCCCACGGGTACCTGACCCTGTCCCTGCTCCTGCCCCTGCTCGAGGAAGTGCTCGTAATCGAGAACCGTTCCGCCTCGATCAATTACGGTCTGGACAAGGTCAGGTTCCCTGCCCCGGTGCCGTCGGGCTCGCGAGTGCGACTGGCGGCGACACTTGCCGAGGCAGCCGACGTCGATTCAGGAGTCCAGGTGAAAGTGGATTGCGTTCTGCAGGTCGAGGGTCAGGACCGCCCGGCCTGCGTGGCCAGGGCGGTCCTGCGACACCAATTCGCCACATGAAGGTCGGGGTCGGCCAGGGCAAGCACGACAAGAGTGTCACCCCGGAGCACGATGAGCTCGAGGGTCCCCGTTTCAGCTATGCGGTGGGAACTCTCGACCGGAGCATCCGTCGCAGCCTGGGTGCCGTTCTTCGACCGTTCGGGCTGACCGTCGCCGAGTACACCGCCCTCAGCCTGATTGATCTCCGCGGCGGCTACTCCAATGCCCAGCTGGCCCGCCGCTCCTTTGTCTCGCCACAGGCAATGCACGAGATGATCGGCTCCCTCGAGCAGCGTGGGCTGATCGACAGACCACAATCGGAGTCGCATGGGTCGATGCGCCACACCCACCTGACCCAGCAGGGCCACGACCTGCTGGAGCGCTGCAATGTGGCGGTTGACGCCATGGAGATGGTGATGCTGGGAGATGTCGCTTCGGAGCACCAGACCGAGGTCATCGCCCTCCTCTTGGAGTGCGCCCGCAATTTGAGAGGCTTTCCCAGCTCAGATTGACCGCCGGGTCATTTGGCCTTGGCTGTCACCTCTCCAGCGGGAGCCGATGCGCATTACCAACCCCGAGCCGGGATCCCGTCGCTTGCGGGCACCGCTCTCCCACTTCACGCCGAGACGGATTCAGGCCCACCCATCATGCGTGCCGAGGGCCCACCGCCAGCTGTCACCTCATCCGGGGCCCTGCTCGGGTTTCGAGCCTGGGGGGAGTAACCGCATGGTTACTCCCCCCAGGTGAGGTTGGGTCAGGGAGCGGGGTAGACCAGCTCCGAGGTTCCTGATCCGGCCGGCCAGATGAGCCGGATCGCACCGTCGTACCTTTGCATCAGCGGGTTGGGAACCGGGGCGGTTCCGTTTTCCCGGAAGGTGATCGGCCCGAGGATGGTCTCCAGGCCGTCGGTGGCGGCAATGGCATCCCTCACCGCCTCGCGGTCCAGGGTTCCGGCGCGCTCGATGGCATCGGCCAGGATCTGGACCAGGGCGTAGGCACTGCCAACCACCGGATCGGCGGGCCGACCCACCTCGTCGAGGTGTCGCTGGTTCACCGCATCGGTTCCCGGGAGACCGAGCCCTGGATGCCATGGGGTGGACAGCACCACGCCATCCCCGGCCGGGCCGAGATCGTTCCAAGTGGGAACGTCGGCGGCCCGCACCACCAGGTTGAAGGCAGGCTTCCAGTCGAGCTCACCCATCTGCTGATAAATGGCGAACCCGTCGGGCGGGGCAGGCAGGCTGAACAGGGCCTGCACGTCCGCCGCCTGTGCCCTCAGGATCAGATCGGTGAAGTCCGACGACCCCGGGGCATAGGTCTCGTGGAGTACCACCTCGTACCCGAATTCCTCGGCATGCTCGGCCCACAGTGGCCCCAGCTCATTGCCCCAGTCGGTGGCCTCCTGGAAGATGCCAACCCTGAGCGGGCGCTCTCCTTCCGGCACGAGATCATTGAGCATCTCATAGACCGACGCCGCCATGTCAGGCGACTTGGGGAACGGTGAGAAGAAGTAGCGGAACCCCTGCTCATGAAGCGCCTGCACCGAGGTGGCGGCTGCCAGGTAGGGAATGCCGTTTCTCTCCGCGCTGGCGATGCCGGCGGCCACCACCGGAGTGGCGAAGCCGCCCAAGAGGGCCACCGCCCCCTCACCGGCCAACTGCTCGGCGATGCTCGCAGTCTGGTTGGGGTCGGAGGCGTCATCGCGAACGACGAGGTCCAGGGGAATGGACACCCCGAACTCTTCGACCATGACTCCCCCCGCCTCGTTGATGGCCTCGACCGCATAGATGTAGCCACGCTCGATCTGGGCCCCACCTCCGGCGAAGGCACCCGTCAAGGGCACCACCGCTCCCACCTTGATCGACGCCGGCGCCTCGGCCGGTTGCCCCGTCGTGGTGGTGGCTGCGCCGGTGGTAGTCGTCTCCGACGCCATGGTGGTGGTCGTTGTGGTCTCTGGGGTGCAAGCCGCCGAGATCAGCATCACCGCTGCCAGCACCGCCAGTGCTCTCCTTCTCATACCATCTCCTTTTTCTTGCTTTCCTTGGGGGTCTGGGTGCCCTTGGTGGACACCCGTTGGATGACTCGCTGGGCCGCCTCCGACATGCCGCCGGGGAGCAAGAGGACGACCAAGATGAAAAGGGCTCCGAAGATCAGGACGTGGTATCCACCGATGTCGGTCGGCAGGATGTCTCGTCCCACCACGAAGAAGACCGACCCGATGAGCGGGCCGGCAATGGTCCCGACGCCACCGATGAACACCACCAGGATCGCTTCGAACGTCCAGAGGACACTGAAGGGGAAGCTGGGGTAGTAGCTGGCGGTGAAGTAGCCGAAGGCGGCCCCAGCGAGGCCTGCCAGGGCGGCACTGACCACGAAGGCGACCATCTTGTGGAAGAGAGGCCCCACCCCGGTCGCAGCAGCAGCTTCCTCGTCGTCGCGTACCGCCATCATCCCCAAGCCCACTTTGCTGTTCTTGAGCCATACCGAGACCGCCACCGCGACCACCAGAACCGCCAGGGTCACGAAGTAGGGCTCGGTGAAGCTGTAGTTGCGGAGCATCTCGGCGGGGAGCGAACTGATGCCGGGTCGCATGTTGCCGACGGTGAGAAAGACCGCCACCCCCAAGGCCAGGGTCCCGATCGAGAAGTAGATGTGGCGAAAGCGCAGCATCGGGATGCCGACAACCACCGCAACCACGCTGGTCACCGCCACCGCCACCGCCATCGACGCCAGGAGTGGCCAACCTCCCAGCCACGACTCTCGTGTGATCAGTGCCCCCAATCCGAAGAAGGCGGCGTGACCCAGGCTGATCTGACCGGCGAACCCCCCGAGGATGTTCCAGCTACTGGCGAGGGCGGCCAGCGTCATTGTCTGGATGGCGACGGTGAGGAGGTGCTGGTTGGACGATCGCCAGCCGATGCCCGCCACCAGCACCATGACCACCAGACCGGCCAGCAAAGGGAGTCGTCTAGCCATGGGCCCTCCCGAAGAAGCCCTGCGGTCGAATGCTGAGCACGATGAGGAACAACACCAGGGCAGCGATCTCCCGGTATTGCCCACCGAGCCAGACCGCGGCCAGACTCTCGGAGAGACCGAGGAACATCCCGGCGAGGATGATCCCCCTCATGCTCCCCAAACCGGCCAGCACCACCACGATCAGCGCCTTGAGGGTCCATCCCAGGCCGATGCTGGGACTCACGTTGTAGCCGAGACTGATCAGCGACCCGGCGATCGCCGCCAGCCCTGCGGAGACGGCGAAGGCGATCAGATAGACCCGGCCCACGTTCACCCCGGTGAGGGATGCCCGAGCCCAGTCTTCCGAGGTGGCGCGCAGCGCCCTTCCGAAACGGGTGTGGGCCAGGACCCAGTCGAGGATGAATGCGGCCGCCACCGCCACCAGCAGGCCGGCCAGCCTCACCATCGGGACCCGTATCACGCCGATGGTGATTGCTTCGGACGAGTAGGAGGTCGAGATGGTTCGTTCGTCACCGGTGAAGAGGCGTACCGCCAGCACCTGGAGGATCAGAACCAGTCCGAACGAGATCAGCAGTGAGTTCTTGATCCGGGGTCCGATAGGCAGGCTGGTGACATGGCGGAAGAGAGTCATGTAGAGGACCACCCCGAACAGGAACATTCCCAGGAATACCAGCGGAATGGAGGCGATGGGGTCGACGCCCCACAGAGTGAAGGCGAAGAAGGCGGCGTAACCGCCCAGCATCAGCAGCTCACCGTGGGCCACGTTCAAGACCTTGAGCACGCCAAAGGCGAGTGCGAGGCCCAACGCAACCAGACCGTATATTCCTCCGACCAGTAGGCCCGAAACCGCGCTCTGGAGGACCAGCCGGCTCATAGGCTCAGATAGGCCTCTCGCACTCTGGGGTCGGTGGCCAGTTCCGAGCCGGTGCCCTCGGCCACCATCTTCCCCATCTCGAGGATGTAGGCGTGGTCGGCGATCTCCAGGATCATCTCGACGTGCTGTTCCACTATCAGCACCGAGACCCCTCGTTCCCTGATCCCCGATATCACCTCGAAGGTGTTCTCGACGACGATTGGTGCCAAGCCCAGAGACGGCTCGTCGAGGATGAGGAGCTTGGGCTGGGCCATCAAGGCCTTGCCGATCGCCAGCATCTGCCGCTCCCCCCCGCTGAGGGTTCCGGCTCCCTGCGACCTCCTTTCGGCGAGCCGGGGGAAGATCTCGAACACCTCGGCCATCGTCTGCCTCGAGGCGGGTCGGGCCCGGGGGGTGTAGGCGCCCACCTCGAGGTTCTCCTCTACGGACAGGGTGGTGAAGGTGGCCCGCTCTTCGGGGATCATCACCAGCCCGCGCTCGACCAGCTGATGGGAGGGGACCCCGAGCAACGGCGCCCCCTCGAACGAGGCGGTCCCGGCCCGGACCGGGAGGAGGCCCATCAGCGCCAGCAGGGTGGACGTCTTGCCCGCCCCGTTGGGGCCGAGGATGGCCACGATCGACTCGGCAGGTACCTGGAACGAGATTCCCCAGACCACCTGGAGATCGCCGTAGGCAACCTCGAGGCCCTCAACGGTCAACATGACGCGTCCCCAGATAGGCCTGCACCACCGCCGGGTCGGCGACCACATCGGCGACCGACCCTTCGGCAAGCTTCCGACCGGCATCGAGGACCACCACCCGATCGCAGGCGTCGGTTATCGCCTTGATGATGTGCTCGACCAGGATCACGGTGACCCCGGAGGCGTTGATCGACTTCACCAGGTCCACGGCGTCGGGGATCTCCCTGGTGGCGATCCCGGCCATGAACTCGTCGAGCAGCATCATCTTGGGCCGACCGGCCAGAGCCCTGCCAACCTCGAGCCACTTCCTCTCCAGGATGGTGAACGACTCCGCCTTGGTGTCCGCCTTGTGGGCCAGCCCGACCTCTTCGAGGACACGTCGGGCTTCGGCCACGCTGGCCTCGTTCCTTGCCGACCCCTCACCGCCGAACAGCCGGCCGGCGAGCACGTTCTCCAGTGCGGTCAGGTGCGGGAAGGGCCGCACCACCTGGAAGGTGCGGGCGATTCCCTTGCGGGCGACCTGGTGTGGTGGGAGCCCGGTGATCTCCTCACCGTCGAAGACCACCTGCCCTTGGCGCGACTTCACCGAGCCGGTGATCACATTGAAGGCGGTCGACTTCCCCGACCCGTTGGGCCCGATCATCCCCAGGATCTCGCCCTCCTCCACCGAGAGGGAGAGGCGGTCGAGTGCTTGAAGCCCTCCGAATCTGACGCTGACGTCTACCAGATCGAGCACTGTGACATCCGCTCTAGACACCTATTTGGAATCACTGTCGGAGAGCAGAGGGAGGTACTCCTCACGGAGGCGCCGCTTGTCGATCTTGCCCACACCGGTCTTGGGCAGGTCGCCGGTGAACACGATCCAATCCGGCACCTGCCAGGAGGCCACCCTCTCGGAGAGGAAGTCTCTGAGTTCGTTTTCACCGACCGTTCCCGTCTCTTGAGCCACCACGATGGCCGCGGGGCGTTCTCCCCACCGCTGGTGGGGCACGGCGATGACCGCCGATTCCCTCACCCCGGGATGGGCTGCCAACAGTCGCTCGAGCTCCACCGAGCTGATCCACTCGCCGCCCGACTTCACCAGGTCCTTGGTTCGGTCGACGATCTCGAGGGTGCCGTCAGGGGCGACCCGGCCTACATCTCCGGTGCGGAGCCAGCCTTCATCGAACCTCTCCTCGTTGGAGTTGTCGTCGGGGTCGAGGTAAGCCGCGGCCACCCACGGGCCCCGTACCTGTATCTCTCCGACCGACTGTCCGTCCCACGGGAGGACGCTGCCGTCATCGGCTACCAGGCGGAGCTCGACCGTTGGAGCAGGCACGCCCTGTTTGGCGATGCTCTCCACGTCGGCGCTATCAGCCCTTATCCAGTTCCCGGTTCCGCTGGGTGACATCTCGGTCATGCCCCACCCGTGGAAGAAGTCGATACCCCTCCGGGTGTACTTCTCGATGAGGGCGGGGGGAGCCTCGGCTCCACCGCACAGGATGCGCTCGACTGATGAGAGGTCGTGGTCACCCGAGGCGAATACCGGGTCCATCTGCACCCAGAAGGTCGGGATGCCTGCCAGCACATTGGGCCGTTCCTCTGTGATCAGGCGGGTCACTGCTTGTGGGCTCGTGTCGGCCCCGGCAAAGATCAGTGAGGCGGGGGCGAGGCCGGCCGTGTAGGGCAGACCCCAACAATTGACATGGAACATGGGCGTCAGTGGGAGCAGGACGTCACCACGGCGGATGGCGTGGCCGTCGACCATCAACTCGGCCATGGAATGGAGCACGACCGAGCGGTGGGAGTACACAACTGCCTTGGGCCTCCCTGTGGTCCCGCTGGTGAAGCAGATCGCCGCCGCCGCATTCTCGTCCACCACTGGTCGCTCGACCGGGTTGGCAGCCTCCATCAGCTCCTCGTAGCGGAGATCGTCGGCGAACGCCGGATCGACCTCGGCGCCGTCCTCCATGACCACGAAAGCCTTGACGTCCAAACGACCTCGTAGCGGAGCGAGAGTGCCGGTGAGTGAGGCGTCGACCAGAATCACCCGGTCTTGGGCATGGCCGATCACGTATTCGAGGACATCGGGATGGAGCCGAACATTGATGGCATGGAGCACCCTTCCTGCGGAGGGGACGCCGTAGTAGAGCTCGAGATGGCGGTGACCGTTCCAGGCGAAGCTGCCAACCACCTCTCCGCTCGGCACACCCAGCGAGTCGAGCATTGCTCCCAGCCGGCCGGCCCGGTCACCGATGTCGGCCCACGATTTCCGGACTATCCCCGCCGGCTCAACCGAGACGATCCTCATCGAGTGACCCAAGGCCACTGCTCTGTCGATGATCATCGGGATCGCCAGCGGCACGTCCTGCATGAGGCCTCTCACGGCTTCACCCCTTCACGCTCACCGTTTCCAATATATCAGGTAGCTTGATAGGCGATCATGGAGAATCGTCCCTTTTCCGAGATCGCCGCGGTGGACTTCCATGTCCACATCGAGACCGGGCCCTCCGGCGACGACCACCTCAGTGTCGGTCTTCGAGAGGCAGTGATGCGCTACTTCAAGGGAAGCTCCCACCTCCCCACCGTCGACGAGATCGCCTCCTACTACCGGGAGCGCAGAATGCTCGCCGTGGTCTTCGGAGTCGACTCGGCTCTGACCACCGGACAGCCGCGGATACCCAACCAGTACGTGGTGGAGAAGGCTCGGGAGCACCCCGACGTGTTGATCCCTTTTGCCAGCATCGATCCTCGCCGGGAGAAGGAGGGGGTGGCCGAGGCTCGAGAGCTCCTGGCGGAGGGGACAGTCCGCGGCTTCAAGTTCCATCCCAACCTTCAGCAGTTCCACCCCAACGACCGGTCGGCCTACCCGTTGTACGAGTTGATCGAGGCCGCCGGCGCCATAGCCCTCTTTCACACCGGGCACAGCGGGATCGGTGCCGGGCTCCCGGGAGGAGGGGGGATCCGTCTCAAGTACGGCAACCCGATGGAGATCGACGATGTGGCCGTCGACTTCCCCGGGCTGTCGATCGTGATGGCTCATCCCGCCTTCCCCTGGCAGGACGAAGCACTGTCGGTGGCCATGCACAAGCCTCAGGTGGCAATCGATCTCTCTGGCTGGTCCCCCAAACGATTTCCCCCTCAACTCGTCAGGGCGATGGCCACCAATTTGAGACACCAGGCTCTCTTCGGGTCGGACTTTCCGTTGATCACGCCCGACCGTTGGCTCGAGGACTTCGCCACACTCGACGTAGACCCGGAGGTGACGCCGGACATCCTCAAGTACAACGCCCTGCGGCTCCTCGGTGTCGAGGACCCGCTGCACTGACGGCCGCCCCGCCCGTCTCGGGTGACCGGACGCCACCCGGCGATGCAGGCGCCCCGGCCGTCGGGCGAGTCACAGCCCACTCGGCGAATCGTTCCTCCAGCTCGTCGGTGTTGCCCGCCGGGGGAGTGGGCCGTCGGTGATGTCGGTCAAGGGCCCCCGCCAGGATTGGCATGGCCTCGGGGACCTACGCCATCGCGTTGGGGGTGAGGACGCCAGAATCGACCCACCCAATTTTGCCCGACCAGGGGTATCCGGGAGCTCTACTCTGCGCCGGTGCTGTCCAATGCCGACGCCCGAAGAATGCCGTTGAGGTCCAATCCCGACGCCCGACGTGTCGTCCTGGCGCGCTTCATCTCCCGGATCGGAGGCGAGGCGGCCTTCTTCGTCGGCATCTGGGGCAAGGCCGCCTTCGACCTGAGGGCCACCCCGGGACAGTTGGCCATTGTCATGGCGTCACTGGGAGTGGCCTCCCTGATCGGAGCCTCGGTGGCCGGAGTGCTGGTCGACCGGCTCAACCCTCGCCGGGTGGTGATGTGGGGTGAGATCATCTTCATCCCGGTGGCGATCGCCATGGTGTTCGCCGACACCCTTCCCGCCCTCACCGTGGCCACCTTCGCCTTCGGTTTGGTCGGGGCCCCGATCCACACCGCAATCTCCTCGTTCGCCCCCTTCCTCACCGAAGACGAGGACCAGCTGGCCCGGATCAACGGGCTCATCGAAGGGTCGGTCTGGGTTGCCTTCATCATCGGGCCGGCGGCGGGGGCGGTGATCGCCGGCACGGTGGGCGTCGACGGGATCTTCGTCCTCAACGCGGTCACTGCGGCGATCGCCGCCATGTTGGTCGCCCCGGTGAAGATCAGGGTGTCGGCTTCGGTGAGTGAGGAGCACACCACCGGGTTCAGCGAGCTCAAGGAGGGGTTCCGCCACGCCTATGGCAACGAGCGTCTTCGCTTCTACATCCTCCTCGGCTCATCGGTGTGGCTTCTCTTCGGGTTCTTCAGCGCCCTCGAGCCGTTGTTCTTCCGTGACGTGGTCGGAGTCGAGGTGGAGACCCTGGGTTGGGTCAACTCATTGTTCGGGGTCGGGCTGGTCACCGGGACCGTCCTGGCCACCCGACTTCCCCAACACCTCCGGTCGGCGCGGACCCTCACCGTCCTGGTCGGTCTCAACGCCCTGGGCGTGGTCGCCTATGTCGGCACCGGGAGACTCCCGGTGGTGATGACCGCCGGGGTGATCTGGGGCGTCCTCATCGGGATGCTGGTGCCGCTACACCGCACCCTGCTCCACATCAACACCACCGAGCGCATGATGGGCCGGACCATGGGGGTCAACCAGATGCACTCCGAGGTGGGCCATCTCATCCCCCTCACCTTCGCCCCGGTCTTGGCCGCCACTTTCGGAGTCCAGGGCACCATGCTGTCCTCTGGGGTGGTGGTCCTGGGGGCTGCCTTCCTCTTCTGGCCGGGGGCGACCCGCCTCGACCGCACCCGTCAGCGCGAGGTACCTTCCTGTGAGGTTCCCCACCCCGATACCGAGCCCCTTTCCCTGGGCCACTGAACTATCCGCCGCCGGCGACCGGCCTCGGGAGCAACTTGGCCACCCCCCGCTGGCGGCTACTTCTTCTTGGTGAGGTCGCCGATGATCTGTTGGGAGGCGAAGCGGCCGGGGGCCCCCATGACACACCCGCCGGGGTGAGTGCCCGACCCGCATTGGTAGTAGCCCTCGATCGGGGTGCGGTACTGGTTCCACCCGGGGGCGGGGCGGAAGAAGAACATCTGGGGCGCCAGGAACTCCCCGGCGAAGATGTTGCCCTCGGTGAGCCCCACGGTCCGCTCAATGTCGAGTGGGGTGACCACCTCGCGATGGAGGACCAGGTCACCGAACCCGGGGAAGACCTCCTCGAGGCGGGCTTGGACGATGTCACCCAGGTTCTCCTTCTCGGTGTCCCAGTCGCTCTCCCTCAGGTGATAGGGGGCGTACTGGATGAAGTTGGACATCACCGCCTTGCCCGGAGGTGCCATGTCGGGGTCGATGTTCGACTGGATGCAGCCGTCGATGTAGGGGCGCTGGCTGTACCACCCGTACTTGGCGTCGTCGAAGGCCCGCTCCAGATAGTCGAGGCTGGGCCCGATGTTGAGGAAGCCGCGGTAGTGGTCGGATCGGCCTTCGAGACCGGGGAAAGTGGGGTTGGCGTCGAGGGCGAAGTTGACCTTGGCCGAGGTCCCCTGGAACTTGAACCGCCTTATGTCCTCGACCAGGTCGGAGGGCAGCTCGCGGGGGTCGACCAGCTCGAGGAAGGTCCGCCGGGGGTCGAGGGCGGAGACCACCGTCTTGGCCTCCAACTCGGTGCCGTCGGAGAGGACCACCCCGGAGGCCCGTCCGTTCCTGGTGATCAGATGGTCGACCGGCGACTCGAGGCGGATCTCGGCGCCGAACGACTCGGCGGCCCGGGCCAGCACCTGGGTGAACCCGCCGTTGCCCCCCTTGTGGAAGGCCCAGGCCCCGTAGGCGCCGTCGTGCTCCCCGAAAGAGTGGTAGAGGAGGACCAGACCCGACCCCTGGGAGCGGGGTCCCACCTTGGTCCCGATGATGCCCGATGAGGCCAGCCAGCCCTGCATGATGTCCGTCTCGAAGTAGTCCTCGAGGATGTCGGCGGCGCTCCCGGTGAGCAGGCGGACCAGGTTGTGGAGCACCCGAGGGGGAAGGTCGGCGATGTAGGAGCCGATCGCTGCCATCCGGGCCCGCTCCTCGGAGTCCTTCGAGGTGATGTCGGGTGGGATCGAGTCCATCAGCGGGCGGACGGCGTGGACCACCTGTTCCATCATGTGGCCGTAGGCGTCATAGGCGTCGGCGTCGTGGGGGGAGTGTCGGGTGATCTCGTGGTGGTTCTCCCCCTTGTCCTGACCCATGAGCAGGTAGTCCCCGTCGTCGGTGGGGGCGAAGGTGGAAGGCATCAGCAGGGGCATGAACCCGTGTTTGGTCAACTCCAGCTCGTGGATGATCTCGGGGCGGAGCAGGCTGAGGGCGTAGGAGAAGGTGGTGAAGCTGAACCCGGGATGGAGCTCCTCGGTGATCGCCGCCCCGCCCACCAGGTGGCGGCGTTCCAGGATCAGGGTCTTGAGCCCGGCCTGGGCCAGGTAGGCCCCGTTCACCAGACCGTTGTGACCCCCTCCGATGACGATGGCGTCGTACTTGCTCTTGGCTGCCATTGGTCTACCTCAGGCTGTCTTTCTCGACGGGTTGTAGAAGGGCATCCGGGTCACCTCGGCGGCCACCACGTCGTAGCGGTGATCGATGGTGACCTCGAGACCGACCCGGGTCCCCAGTTTGGCGTGATCGGGCCGGAGCCGGGCAATGCCGATGTGACGTTGCATGATCGGGGAGTAGACGAAGCTGGGGGTCCACCCGATGCGCTCGATCCTCTCGTCGTAGAGCATCATCCCCCCATGCTCCGGGGTGTGGTCTTTGGGGGGGATGAGGCCCCGCTCGTCGTAGACCCGGTTCCAGTCCTCCCAGTCGACGGTGATCCCCACCGTCTTCCACCGTGAGGTCTTCTCGGCGATCTCTCGTTCTATGGCCCGCCGCCCGATGAAGGCCCGGTCGTTGTCGGCGAGGTCACGGAGCATCCACCCCATGTTGAGCTCCAGGGCAGTGGCCCGCTGCTCATCGTTCCAGGCGTAGCGGGCCGAGTGGAAGTCGACGTCGATGAGGATCAGGCCGGCTTCGATCCTGCTGATGAGCAGGGCGGTCTGGCCCGCCGGGATCACCCCGTAGGGGGCGGCCACTTCGAAGAGGCGGTCCCAGACGTCGAGGCAGTCGTCGGCCTCGACCCAGATCTCGTAGCCGAGGTCGCCGGTGTATCCGGTGCGGGAGACGGTCACCGAGGCGTCCCCGATCTTGGCCGGGGTGAGGTGGAAGTACCCGATCCCCTCGACCTCGGGAGCCAGCTTGGCCATGATCTCCCGGGAGTATGGGCCCTGGAGGGCCAGGGCGCCCATCGCCGCCGAGAGGTCCTCGACCGCCACCGACATCGACCCCACCAGGCCGGTGAGGTAGGCCATGTTGGGCTCGGCGACGGTGAGGAGGAACTCGTCGTCGGAGAGGCGGAGGATCACCCCGTCCTCGAGCACCCAGCCGTCGTCGTCGGACCAAGCGGTGTATTGGGCCTGTCCCGGACGGCACTTCCGGATGTCCCGGGTGAGGACCCCGGCGAGGAAGCGCTCGGCGTCCCGGCCGTAGATCCGGTACTTGTACAACGGAGAGGTGTCGATCACCCCCGCCGAGTTGCGGATGGCGAAGTATTCGAACTTGTCCGACGAGTGGTAGCGGTCGGTGGCCAGGTATCCCGACCAGTGGCTCCACAGCCCGGTCTGGTTGGCCTCGGCGGTCCGTGGATGGAAGGGTGTCTGACGGATCATGGTTGCTCCGCTTGGTGGTCGCACTGTACCCGGCACAGCCGCGTCCTGAACAGTCGTTCAGGAATCGTAGCCTGTCGATGGGGAGTGGCGCTCAGTCGAGGATGTCCAGCGGGTACCGCAATGCTCGGTCGAGCTGGGCTCGTGCCCCCGGGTCGAGCCTGCCATCGGGCTTGGGCCGAGGCGGCTCTGGCGACGGTGACCAGGTGGTCGCAGTCGATCACCGCTGCTTCGGGAAGGCCGTGCTCGGGGCCGACTTCGACCCCCTCTGAGGCGATCCCCCGAATGGTGCGGGTGGTCGGAGCGCAGGTGACCGAGTGATGCGAAGAACACCCAGGAAGGGTCAGTCGTCGTCTTCCTGGTCTTCGTCGTCTTCTTCGGGCTTGGCCTCGCGGATGGCCCGGGCGGAGAGCCGCTCCTCCTCATGACGGTCCGAGGCCTCCTTGCGATCCCTTTCGTGGCGCTCGTGGTCCTCGAGACGCTCCCGCTCGTGACGGGCGGAACGCTCCTGGTCGGTTTCTGGTGGGGTCGGTTTATCCGAGGTCACCATATGACCTTACCCCTGTACCCCGGATGTGTTTCCTCGAATGGGAGTAGGTTGCCGTGAAATGGCTCTCGAGGAGGAGCGTCCAATGTCAGAGCATCCCAATGCACAGCTATACCGAACGGCGATGGAGGCGATGATGGGTGGCCAGGGAGCCCCTGAGGACTACTTCGCCGAGGACCTGGTCTGGTGGCAGATCGGCTCAGCCGAGCCCCTTCGGGGCCTCGATGCGGTAGCCGAGGCCCTTAGCGGTTTTGAAGGGGTCGACTTCGAGGTCGACGTCCACGACGTGGTGGCCAACGACGAGCACATCGTCGGCTTGGTCCAGGCCACGGTCCGGGATGGCGGCGACGAGTTCAGCTACCGGACCGCCGAGATCGCCCACGTCGAGGAGGGCAAGATCACCGAACGCTGGGCCTTCTCCGACGACACCCAAGCGATCATCGACTTCTTCTCGCGGTTCGGCTGAGTCGGACGCGGGTGGACATCCCCGACCTCGGCGGGAGGGTGGCGGTGGTCACCGGAGCCAACTCGGGGCTCGGCCTGGAGACGGCCAAGGCTCTGGCCGGGGCGGGCGCCGCGGTGGTGATGGCGGTCCGCGATCGGGTCAAGGCCGCCGGGGCCGAACGGAGCATCCGCTCCACCCTTCCCGACGCCACCCTGACCGTGGTCGACCTCGACCTCTCTTCGCTGGAGTCGGTGGGCCAGGCGGCGAGGATGATCCTCGGGGACCGCGTCGACATCCTGGTCAACAACGCCGGGGTGATGGCCATGCCCCAACGGAGAACGGTGGACGGCTTCGAGATGCAGCTCGGGGTCAACCATCTCGGTCACTGGGTGCTCACCGCCCGGCTGATGCCGGCATTGCTCGCCGCCGAGGAGGCCCGGGTGGTCTCATTGACCAGCTTCGCCCGGCACGTCGCCCGCCGCATCGACCCCGACGACCCCCACCTGGTCAAGGGATACACCCCGTGGAAGGCATACAACCGGTCGAAGCTGGCCTGCTACCTGTTCGGGATCGGGCTGCAACGGGAGTTCGACCGGCGGGGTCTGGCGGCACGGAGCGTTGTCGCCGACCCCGGTTTCTCCAGCACCAACCTCCAGGCGACCACGATCAAAGAAGGTGGTGTCGGCTGGACCGGGCGGTTTTGGCACTGGTTCGCCGGATCGATCTTCGGCTCCTCCCCTGAGGAGGGGGCCTCGATGTCGGTCCGGGCGGCCACCGACCCCGACCTCGATGGGCAGATGCTGGTCTCGCCTCGTTACATCACCAGGGGCCCCCCGGTCCTCCGTGCTCCCCGCCGTCCCGGACTCGATCGCGCGGTCGACACCCTCTGGGAAGTGTCACGGCGCGACACCGGTATCGGGCTGTTCGACTTCGTCGACTGACACCCGGTCGGAGACCGTGTGAGCGTGAGCCGCCGACGTCGGTATCTGGCAGGGGTTCATACCCTGAGCTGGTGGACATCGAGTACCAGGAGGAGGAGTCCTTCGACCTCTGGGATGAGGAAGAGCCCGAGGACGACCTACCCGGCTCGCCCGGTTGGCGGAGAGGGGCGATGGTCGTGGTGGCGGTGATCACCGCCCTCTCGTTGGCCGCGGTCCCCCTGTACAACGTGTTCGGCCGGACCCCACCGGTTTCTGACAGCGGGTTGGAGATCTGCCGGTTCGACTACTGCATGATCCAGGAGCGGTTGATCGACGCCGGTCTGGTGGTGGTGATGAGTCGTCTCTCCACCACCTTCCTCAACGAGACCGAGGCGGTGGCCCTGGCCGATGACATCGCCGGGTTCCTCGGGGTCGACCCGGTGAGTCTCATCGTGGTCGACCGTCTCGAAGGTCGGCTCGGCGGGGTGTACCAGCCGGACACCCGGACCATCCTGATCCAACGCCCGGCCCGGGCCTGGATCGTGGCCCACGAGATGGCCCATGTCGTCTCCGCCGGACATGGCGAGGAGTTCGTCGAGACCCTGATCGAGATCTCCCGTTGGCTCGACGACACCGGGCTCCCTGGTCGGGGTTGACCCTCGATGATCACCCAGGAGCCGGAGCCAATGGGCTTGCCCCCGGCGTGGTGAAGGCGCCTCAGGGTTCGAATCCCGAGATCGCGAAAAACAATCTACGTTTCGATGTGCACAACCGGCGACAACCTGTCTATCTTTGGGTTACCGGGTTGAGGGCAACCTCAGTCCGGGACGGAATTGACCGAGAGGTGAATTCGGTATCCGTCTGGTGGACCGGTCTTCGGGCCGGAGCACGAGTCGGGTCGAAAGCCCCGAGAGGGTGATGACTTCGGTTGACACTCCCTCGGGGTTTTTCGCGTCCTTCCCCGAGGATGGTTTCGCCTCGAAATGTGGGCCCCACCCGACATCACCCAGCCGATGTGGTCAGAGCGCCCTGGAGTTGGAAGCGGCTCCGTCGGCCGGCCTGCCTCCGGGCCCGGTCCGGGATCGATGTGGGCTTGATACGTCGGATGAAGACTGAGCCCTGAGGGTGTGGCTCTCGGCCGTGTTTCTCGTTCTGGCTCGGGCCGAGCAGGCGTGTTAGGTTCGGCCAAACGAGCCCTCGACAACCTCTCGTGAGCACGCACCAGGCATACCGCACCGAACCCGGACTACCCGGCTGGGCCACACCACTCCTCGGCGGGCGGGGGGACGCCATCCTCGCCACCGTCAACCCCGACGGCTCACCGCACACCGTCCCTGTGGGTTTCACCTTCGAGGAGGAGCGGTTCTTCATCCCGTCGGGTGCGACCACCCGCAAGATCCGCAACCTGGAGCGTGACCCGAGGGCGCGGGTGCTGGTGATCGCCTCCGGGGTGCGAGGTTTGGACGACGGGTGGGTGGCGGCGGATGGCACTTCGGAGCTGATTCGTGGAGAGGAGGCACAGGAGTTGAACGCTCGGACGGCGGATCGCTACCTCACCGATGAAGGCCGGGTGGCGTTCTCCCGCACCTTCCTCCCGATCATGGATGTGACCCTGGTGATCACCCCACGGCGTTGGCACGCCTGGAACGAGGACGGGATGCTGGCCACCATGGCCGAGCACGGCTACACGCCCGAGGATGCAGCCCGGTGGTACCTACCCGAATCGTGACCGTGGCGGGCCGAGCCCGTTGTATTCAGACGACCATTGGGTTGGCCTGGCCCATCGACTGGTGCGAGGCTTCCTACTCGAGCCTGCTCCCAGTACTGGAGGGTCCGGGAGGCTGCACTAGGGTTTCCAGACCTAACCCCGCTTAGGAGCAGCGATGTTGGAGACGGTGGCCGCCGGTCGCCAGGCGATCGGCCAACACAAGTGGGACATTGCTTTGCAGGCTTTCCTAGACGCCGACCAGGACCAGGCACTGACCCCGGATGACCTTGTGCTCCTCGCCGACGCCCAGTGGTGGAAGGGGGAGGCCGAGGACTCCGAGGCCACCCTGGAGCGGGCATACGGCGCCTTTCTCGCCGAGGAGAGGAAGACCGACGCCGCCTTCGTCGCCGCCCGTCTCGCCCACCTGGCGATGCGTCGGCTCGCCATGTCGGTGGCTTCCGGCTGGGTTGCCCGGGCCGAGCGCCTCCTCGAGGACCAGCCGGAATCGTCGGCCCACAGCTGGCTGTCGCTGCTCCGCCTCAACGTCGCCGCCGAGATCGAGGGCGACATCCCCGGCGGTCTCGCCCTGGCCGACGAGGTCATCGAGATCGCCCAACGCACCGGGACTTCCGAGGTGGCTTCTCTGGCCCTGAGCATCAAGGGGATCCTCACCGTGTTCCAGGGCGACTGGAAGAGCGGTCTGGCCATGATCGATGAGGCGGCGGTCATCGCCATCTCCGAACAGAAGGACCTGCGCACCACCAGCGACGTCTACTGCATCACCATCGCCGCCTGCGCCGAGCTGGCCGACTACGGGCGGGCCCACGAGTGGACCGATCGCGCCGAGAGGTGGATGAACGAGCGAGGGCTCGGGGGCTATCCCGGGGTGTGCCAGGTGCATCGGGCCGAGCTCAAGCTGCTGAGCGGGGCGTGGCCGGAGGCCCTGGAGGAAGCGCTCCGGGCCTGTGAGGAGCTGGAGCGTTACCGGCTGCTCGCCGACGTCGGATTCGCCCGCTACGGGATCGGCGAGATCAAGAGACGGATGGGCGACCTGGCTGGGGCCGAAGAGTCGTTCACCAGCGCCTACGAGTATGGCCACCCGGCTCAGCCGGGGATGTCACTGCTGCTCTTGGACCGGGGCCAGGTCGAGGAGGCCGCCCGGTCGATCAGCAGCGCGATGGAGGTTGCCGGCGGGCCGATTGGGGGTCCGGACACCGTGTCGCTGACTCGGGGGGGCCTGTTGTCGGCCCAGGTGGAGATCGCCTTGGCGGTCGGCGACGTCGACACCGCCGGGGCCGCCGCCGCCGAGCTCGGTGAGGTTGCCAAGGTGTTCACCACCCCGGTCTGGGAGGCGCGGGCGCTCACCTGCGGTGGAGCGGTGGAGTTGCACCGGGGCAATGTCGATGCCGCCATCGACGCCCTGGGGAAGGCCTGGCGGTTGTGGCAGGGCGTCGGTCTCCCCTACGAGAACGCCCTGGCACGCACCCTGCTCGGCCGGGCCCGACTGGCCAAGGGGGACACCATGGGCGCCGGGCTCGAGATCAAGGCAGCCCGCGCCACCTTCGCCCGTCTCGGGGCGAAGCGGGACCTGGCCCGGGTCGACCAGCTCGCCGCCGAGGCGGGGCTGGCGGTGGGCCCGGAGCGGGTCCGGGAGGCCAAGACCTTCATGTTCACCGACATCGTCGGCTCCACCGACCTGATCACGCTGGTCGGCGACGAGGCGTGGGAGAACCTGAGGCAGTGGCACGATCGGAGCCTTCGGGAGTGTTTCCGCCGTCACCAGGCTGAGGAGGTGAGCCACACCGGGGACGGTTTCTTCGTCGCCTTCGACGACGCCCGGGATGGTCTGGACTGCGCTGTCGACATCCAGCGCCGGCTGGCCGAGCACCGCCGCGACCACGGGTTCGCCCCCTGGGTGCGGATCGGGCTCCATCATGCCGAGGCCACCCGGCAGGGCGATGATTACACCGGCGGAGGCGTCCATGAGGCCGCCCGGATCGCCGACCTAGGGGGACGGGAGGAGATCGTGGTGTCGGCCCCGACCCTGGCAGCGATCGGCGAGATATCGGTCCCGGTGTCAGATGCCCGAACCGTCTCCCTCAAAGGGATCCCCGATCCGGTCGAGATCCACACCGTCGACTGGCGTTAGCCCGACCGGCTGTGCCGGACCGGGCACGGGACATCGAGGACGGGGAGGCCGGAGTCCCATGCCTTCGACCGTGATAGGCACCGGTCTGGGGGGCTCGTGGTTCGCCTCCGTCGTCTGATTCGCAACCGCCAGGCTCGGGTAGCGTTGTGGGGATGGACGACGACAAGAAGAGGCCGGGTCTCAGAGGCATCTGGAGACTCGCTTTGGCGGTCATCGGGGTGATCGCCATCATCCAAGAGCTCCGGAAACCACCGGATGAGAGGGCCTGGCATGGGAAGGTCGCCAGCCTCGTGCCCTACGACTTCCGTATGCCGACAGTCGAACGGGTGCGGAGCACGTACTGGAACCCCGACGGCCCGATCATCTCGAACAAGGTCTTCGGTGTCGGCTGGACCCCCAATCTAGGAGCATCGTCCCGGATGGTGGGCAACTGGTGGGCCAGGAGAGACTCGAGCCAGCAGCAGTCTTAGGGCGAACCGATTCGGCGGGCGGATAACAGCCAACCGCTGCTGTGCGACGCGGGCGACGAATCGTCTCGTCAGAAAGGAGCGCGAAGGGAGACCGGTCGGTTCGTCAGTCGAGAGGATCGATATCGATCACCTCACCGGGGTCGATCATCTGGCCCGATCTGCCCATGACCCGGAGCCTCGACCCGAACCGCCGGGACACCCGACCGTGGATGAAGTCGCGCACTGTCGGGGTGAGAAGGATGAAGCCGAGGGCGTCGGTGAGGAACCCGGGTGAGATGAGAAACGCGCCCGCCACGATTATGGCTGCCCCATGGGTGAGCTCCCGACCCGGCAGCCGCCCCGACCCCAACGCCGTCTTGAACTGCATGAAGGCTTTGATGCCGGCGCGACGGACCAGGATGGAGCCAACGACTGCGGTGACCAGGGCGAGCAGCAGCGCCCACCCCAGGCCGATCCGCCCTCCGACCCAGAGGAAGGTGGCAAGCTCGACGATCGAGATGAGGAGAAACCAGGCGAGGAACCTCACCACATCAACCGTAACGGCCCCAGGTGTCTAGATGGATGCGGTGTCCCACCAGCCGGCTCGGTTTGGCAGCTGGGTTGCACGATGAAGGCCCGGGTTCAGCCAGGAGAGGCCACCCTCGATTGGCGATGACCCCTCTCGACCTGAGGGTGGTGACCGCACAGACCCTGCTGCCTCTGCTTGGAGGCAGCAGGGCCGGTGCCCTTCGTTGGTTCCTAACCGCCGGCGACGGCCGCCTCGTACTCGTCGAGGTAGGTGGCCAACAGCGCCAACGCCTCCGGGGTGAGTCGGGGGTACTGCACCGCCGACGTCGCCACAAAGACCGAGTCGAGGCCACCGGGATGGTTGGCATTGAGCCAGGAGGTGAACGGTTCGTCCACGTTCGGCCCAAACTCCGCCCAGGGGAATTGGTCATCGATCCTGGTGATGACTCCGCCGACTACGCCGAAGCCGAACGATCCGGCGATGGTGGGATAGCCCACGATCTTCTGGGGACGGCTGTCCATCTGGTAATCGCACAAGATCCAGAGGAAGGTGTCCGCCCGTACCTCGGCGGGGCGGAAGCTCAGGTCACACTGGAAAGGCGAGTATTGGAATCCGACGATCTCGAGGTGTTGGACCACGGCCTCCAGCTTGTCGATGTCGGCCAGCTCCTCCAGATCCATGAAGCTCGGGCTGTTGATCTGGACGTTGTCGGCGACCAGGGCTCGGGCACTCACCGCATCGTACGAGTTGAGCGCCTCCACGTACTGCTCGGCGAGCTCGACCGCCTGGCTCATCATCGCCTCGGTGTCGGTTGCCGCCGGTGGCGGCTCCTCGCCCCCGAGGAACATGAATGCGCCGACTCCGATCGCCACGACGACCGCCGCAGCGGTAAGTGCCGGCACCCACGGACGGTGTCCCTTCGGCCGTGATGATCTGCGAGGCCAGGGTGCCCGATCCTCGATCTGTCGGTCCCGGGTCGGTGAAGGGGCCTTGGAGCCCTGGGAGTCCGGGGCGGGGGTGGTGTCGGTCATGCGACCCTCCTTCTTCTGCGTCACCAGACGGAGAAGTCGGGGCGACAGGTCATCACCGAAGAGCTCTTCGAGTTGGTCGTCGAAGGTGAGCAGGTCGGCTCGCCGGACCAACGACTCGAGGTCTTGGCTCATGTCATGCCTCCTTTCTCCGTGGTGGCTTGGGTCGCACTTCTTCCCGGGCGGCGGCGGCGTTTCAGCTCGGCGCCGAGACGTTCCTTCGCCCGGTAATACCTCTGATCCACCGCACCCCTCGAGATCCCGAGCACCTTGGCGATATCGGTGGGGGACAGCTCATCCCACAGGGTGAGCTGGATGATCTCTCGGTCGGGTGGCTGAAGACGGGCCAACGCCTCGACCACCCGCTGGGACTCCTCGCTGCGCACCACCAGCTCGTCGGGCCGGGGGACCGACTCGTGCCCGCTCCGTGCTGCCCGCTGGATGAGGCGGCGCCGGCGGTGATCGGATCGCCGCTGGTTGGCCAGGATCCGATAGGCGACCCCGAGCAGCCAGGCCCGTTGCTCGTCGGGAGGCGGCACCTCGTCGAGCCGACGCCAGGCGACCAGGAACACCTCGGCGGCGGCGTCCCAGGCATCCGGTTTCGAAGTTCGCCGGGCGCAGTAGGCGAGAACCTGTCGGTGGTGGGCGTTGTAGAGGCGCACGAATTCGGCGTCGGGATTGTCGGAGTGACTCAACTGGGATGGCCGATCGGTCATGTGGGACTCTCGGATCCGGCTATTGCAGACAACATGTCCGCCAGGGCCGACTTCTCACCGGCGATTTCCGAGGTTATCCATCGGTGTGAGAGGAGCCCGGTGCCGGACATCTAACCGGTAGGGCGGCAAAGTGCCGCCGGGTCGCACTGGAGGAGGGGGTGGCCTCACCCCCTCCTCCGTCCTCGTCGAGCAATACCAGGACATCGGGCGGCGTGACCATCCCCACGTTACGCCGCCGCTCTGGCCTCCATTCGTCCCCTCACCGGGGATTACCTCGACTCGACCACCACCTCCACGGATAGCACCGTCGTCCCCGGCCCGGAAGGGACCAACGGCCCTACCGGGGGACGCCTCTCTAGTGGACAGTGGTATCACGACCCGAATGGGTTGGAGTGTTTCTGTCCGAAAGGAGGACATATGGGACGGTTCGACAAGACCGTCGCCCTGATCAGCGGTGGTGCCCGTGGTATGGGCGCGTCACACGCCAGAGCTCTCATCGCCGAGGGCGCCAAGGTGGTGATCGGCGACATCCTCGACGAGGAGGGCAAGCTGTTCGCCGACGAGCTGGGCGAGTTCTGCACCTTCGTCCATCTGGACGTCACCGATGACGACCAGTGGAAGGAGGCGGTGGCCACGGCGGAGCGGGTCTACGGCCCGGTCAACCTGTTGGTCAACAATGCCGGGATTCTGGCGTACGGGACCTGCTACGAGATGCCACCTGAGGAGTTCCGCAGGGTGATCGACATCAACCTGACCGGCACCTTCCTCGGCATGCACTACACGGTGCCCAGCATGAAGGAGGCCGGTGGCGGGGCGATCATCAACATCTCCTCGACCGCGGGGATGATGGGTTACGCCACCATCGGCGCCTATGCCGCCTCCAAGTGGGGTGTCCGGGGCCTGACCAAGTCGGTGGCCATGGAGTTGGGCAAGTACGGCATCCGCGTGGTGTCGGTCCATCCCGGACCGATCCGTACCCCGATGACCGAGGGTATCAACGACGAGGTGACGGCAACCCAGCCGATCGCACGGTTCGGCGAGTCCGAGGAAGTCACCAAGATGGTGTTGTTCCTCGCTGCCGATGCCACATACAGCACGGGTTCGGAGTTCGTGGTCGACGGTGGGGCCCTTCTCGGCCCCGTGCTCGACATCCAGCAGGAGTAAGCGCAGCCGAGACCCGTCGGGAGGAGGGGGGCGCCGTCGAGGCGCCCCTCTCCTACGCCCCGTTCAACGCTCTTCGATAGCTGAGAGGATCCTGCTCCAGGTCTGCTTGGGCGGGGGGCTGTCGGGGATCAGCGCGGCGACGGTCTCGAACAGCCGGGGGATCCGGGTCTGGCACTCCGGGCAGCGCTGCAGGTGGTCGTCGAACTCGATCATCTCGGCCTTGGTGAGCGCACCTATTGCATAGAGGACGAGTTGGTCGTGGAAGTCGGTGTGGTCGCTCATGACGCCACTCCCGCCAATGTCAGGCTGAGCCGGCGCATCCCGCTGCGGATCCTGCTCTTGACCGTGCCTTCGGGCAGCCCCAACCGTTCTGCTACTTCGACATAGGTCAGGTGCCCGAAGTAGGCGAGCTCGATCGCCTCCCTCTCCCCGTCGCTGAGGGACTCGACGGCCCGACGAACCTCGTCGGATACCGCCCGGCTCCACACCTCCTCTTCTATGGAACTGGGAACATCGCCGGGGACCTTCTCCTCGCGGTTGAATCGGGCCTGCTCAGACCGCACCGTGTCTACGGCTCTTCGGTGGGCCAGGGTCAACAGGTAGGTGCGCAAGGTGCCCCGTGTGGGGTCGAAGCGCTCCGGCGTCTGCCAGAACCCGACGAAGACGTCCTGTGCGGTGTCCTCTGCCAGTGTCTCGTTGCCGAGCACCCTCCGCGCCATCGAGTGGACTGCTCCTCCGTACCGCTGAAACACCTTCTCGAGGGCGTCGCGGTCGCCTTCGGCGATTCGGGCGACGAGTGCCGCTTCGTCGTGGATGTTGTTGGCTGCGGGCCCCACAGTGTCAGACATTACGTTCGTACCGTCAAAGGCCACCGGGGGGGAGACCGTCGACCGCACTAGCCTCGTCTGCGCCGCCCTACGAGAGACATTCCATGACCGCCCCCGAGTTTCCGGAGATAGAGCTGGCGCTGATCTCGAGCGCAATTTCGGGCGACGCCGGAAAGTTGTACCGGATCGTCTCCAACCTCATGGAGGGCGGTGTTGCCTTCGACTCGGTCCTCTTCGACTATCTGATACCGGCCGAGAGGTCGGTCGGGGAGCGGTGGGCGCAGGGTGACTACCTGGTCGCCGAGGAACACGTCGTCACCGCGTCCATCGAGACCGTGATCTCTCTCCTCATCGGGATGTTCGACCAGCCGGAGGATGCGCCGCTGGTGGTGGTCTCCACCGCCGAAGGAGACGACCATTCGCTACCGGCGCGGGCTTCGGCGGCCCACCTCGTCTATTTGGGCTATCGCACCGCCTTTCTTGGTGCGAACGTGCCGGGCGACGACCTCCGTGACTTCTTGGAGAGCGATCCGCCGTCTGCGCTGGTCCTGTCCGTGGCCATGACAACCCATCTCCTCGGTGCCCGGGCCGTGGTGGCGGCGGCGCATGAGGTCGGGGTGCCGGTGCTGGTCGGGGGAAAAGCCTTCGGCAGCGAAGGGCAATGGGCCGATGCCGTCGGTGCCGATGCCTACGTCCCGTCGCTTCGTGATGTCGCTGGGGTGGTGGATAGCTGGGTCAAGGACGGGAGCCCGGAGATCACCCCCGTCGGGGAACTGTCGCCCGGTCTGGAGCGTCTCGTGGCTTCCAGGTCGGCCATTCTGGCCGGCGCAGAAGCTGTCCTCGAGGGGCCGAGGCTCAAGGACGAGGCCGCTCTGCTGCTCGGGGCGATCGAGGGGAGCTTGCTGACCGGCGACGATCAGGTGGTGGTCGACATGCTGGAATGGCAGGAGAAGTCCTTGGCCGCCCATCGCCTCGACGCCTCAGTCGTGGCAGACGCCCTGGCGTCGCCGCTCGCCGAGCTGTCCGATGAGGGAAGTGCGGTGCTCACTCGAGCCAGTGGGGTTCGGAACGGCTGAGCGTCGGCGACTGGCGCTAGAGCCGGGGACCACGGTCGGTGAGGCGGTCGCGATCGCTGCCCGGCGGCTTCGACAGGGTACGGAAGGATTCGTCGGGTTCTCGACCTAGTCTTCGACATCGACTGAATCGCCCACCCGCTTCACCCGGAACTCCCGACTAGGGAGTCTCTTCGCTATCTCGGGCTCCGCGCCCTTGGGTGGCTGAACGGGTGGGTCGCCCTCCTGGACTC
>CAZNDH010000011.1:0-65388 GCA_964571765.1 uncultured Acidimicrobiaceae bacterium | reverse complement strand
TCGAGTATCCGAACTCCCGATACTCAGAGCGGTGGAACGGTCCCCGCTAAGGGAGCAGACCCAGCGGAGTTGCGGACGGGAGCGCCTATATGGCGCTCCCGTCCTCGCCGGCGGTCATTGGCCCCGATAGTCACTTCGCCCTCGCCGAAGCTCTTCTCATCACCATCGCCGAACACAACCAACCTCGTCGCGGTTCACGAATAGGGCCCGTGGGGGTATGAGGCGAAGTCCCAAGGGAGTGGGTCCCCTGGGACTCGAACCCACAACCTTCGAGTCAAAAGTCCGATTCGCCGTGATTCCCTGACCTGGGCGTTCGCTCGATGCGGGCCGCTGACCAGGCGTTTTAACCCTATCTCCGGCTTGCGACACCTTACGGAGTCTCCCGTCGAATGTTGCCCCAATGTTGCCCGAGTGTTGCCCGGGCAACCGCGGCGATCGGACGATCTGGGGCATCCTCGTAGCTGTGGTGGTCGATTAGAACTACACGTGTGGTATTTACGGCGGTGTGGAGTTTTCCCGCAGCCGTGAGCACTACTTCGAGACCTCTGTTGGGGGCATGGTGCTTGGGGACTCGATCGATTCCTGTATGAGGGGTGGCTCCATGCCTTGCGAGCTACTCACAGCTCGACCTGGACCCCCACCTCCATAACGTCTCTGGTGGGCAGCCCGAAGAAGCGGGCGGCGGTGGAGGCGTTCCTGTGCATCAGGGCGAAGAGACGATTGCGCAGCCTCGCCCAGCTCCGACCACGGCCGGGGATGATGGTCTCCTTCCCCAACATGTAGACCGCGTCGGAGGGGTCGAAGCCGAAGTCGGCGGTCCCGATGTCGGCGAGGGCGGATGGCACGTCCTGGACCTCCATGAAGCCGAACTTGAGCACCACCTGGTAGAAGTCCTCACCCAGGGGGTGGACGGTGGCCCGGGCGGCCCGGTGGACCCGGGGGGTCAGACCGGTCTGGACCGAGACCAGCACCACCGTCTCGTGGAGCACCCCGTTGTTCCTCAGATTGGCGAGGAGTGCGGGTGGGGTAACGCCCGGCTCAGGGAACAGGAACACCCCGGTGCCGGGTACCCGTGGCTGCGGATGTTGGGAAATCGAACCGATGAACCGCTCGATCGGAAGCTCGCCCCGGCCCAGCTTTGCCCCCAGGTCGCGACGGCCCCGTCGCCAGGTGAGCATGACCGCCATCATCGCCGCCCCCACCATCAGGGGGAACCAGCCGCCACTGCTGATCTTGAGAACGTTGGCCCCGAAGAACGCCAGATCGATGATCAGGAACACGACGGTGATCAACCCGGCGCGGAGCCTGCTCCATCCCCACCTCATCCGCATCACCACGTAGAGGAGGAGGGTCGTTATCAGCATGGTCGAGGTGACTGCAAGGCCGTAGGCGGCGGCCAGGTTGGTGGATGAGCCGAACCCGACGATGGTGACCACGCAGGCGATCATGAGGGCGTAGTTGACGGTGCCCATGTACACCTGCCCGTACTGTATGGCCGAGGTGTGATCGATCCTCATCCGGGGTAGGAATCCGAGCTGGACCGCTTGCTGGGTGAGGCTGAAAGCCCCCGAGATGAGCGCCTGTGAGGCGATGACCGCGGCCATGGTGGCCAGGACCACCAGGGGCACCAGAGCCCAACCGGGAGCCATGGCATAGAAGGGGTTGTGGATCCCCTCAGGCTCGGCGATCAGGAATGCGCCCTGTCCGAAGTAGTTGAGGAGCAGGGCGGGGAAGGCGGCGGCGAACCAGGCCAGCCTGATGGGGCGTCTCCCGAAGTGCCCCATGTCGGCATACAAGGCTTCGCTCCCGGTGACCACCAGGAAGACCGCCCCCAGCGAGAGGAAGGCGGGGGCCGGGTTGGCCAGGAAGAACCTGATCCCGTGGATCGGATTGACCGCCTCGAGGACGGCGGGCTGGCCGGCGATCTGGCCCAGCCCGAGGACGGCCATCACCCCGAACCAGACCACCATCACCGGCCCGAACGCCCCGCCCACCTGCCCGGTACCCCGACGCTGGATGCTGAACAAGGCGATGACGATCCCCACCGAGATAGGGACCACGAACGGGTCGAAGGCGGAGGTCACCAGGCTCAGCCCTTCCACCGCTGAGATGACGGATATGGCGGGAGTGATGATCCCGTCGCCGTAGAGGACGGCGGTCCCGAAAACCCCGAGGACGAGCAGGCCCCGGGAAGCGCGTCCGAGTTGGCCTCGTTCGGGTTGCACGGCCAGGGCGGTCAAGGCGAGGACGCCCCCCTCGCCGTGGTTGTCGGCCCTCATCACGAAGGCCAGGTACTTGATCGCCACCACCGACACCAGGGACCAGAAGATGAGTGACAGGATCCCGAAGACGTTGGCCTCCGTCACGGGGAGGTCCCCGGCCACGGCGAAACTCTCCCGGAAGGCGTAGAGGGGGCTGGTCCCAATGTCCCCAAAGACCACACCCAGGGCCGCCAGCGAGGTTACGAGGAGGTAGCCCGACCCGGCGTCGGGCACTGGATGTGTTCCGGTCGGGTCAGGAGTCCGTCTCGTTGCCCGATGAGACTAGAGCAGACCCGCTTACGCCGGAGACAAGTCCGGGTTGCTCTCCGGCGACCACAGCGGACCCAAAGCTACCTCGTAGTCCACGACCTGCGGGACAATGCGGCCAGTCTGGCGATCTCGTCGGGGGCCTCGGTGCTGGCGGTGGCCAGGATGCTCGGCCACGCCAACCCGAACGTGACCTTGACCACCTATGCGTCGTTGCCTAGGTTACCAAGGAATCCCCCTCTTACCTGGCCTTATGTGGTGGGTCCCGTGGGACTCGAACCCACAACCTTCGGGTTAAAAGCCCGCTGCTCTACCAATTGAGCTAGAGACCCGAGCCCGGGACCGGAGAACTGTGCACGAGCCCGGACAAGGCGACCAACATAGGGTACAGGCCCCACTATTCCTCGGTGAGAGCACGGGAGGTTTCACCGGCTAGGCGACCGGCACCGGGTGACGTATATGTGACCCAACGGACTGGTCCAGATGTGGCGGCCGTTCTGATACCGGTATCGCCAACCTCCGCGGTGGCGCAAGTCGTGGTCGTGGCGGCACTTTGGTGTGGTGTTCTCGATGGTCGTCGGACCGCCCTCTGACCAGGGCGTGTTGTGGTCGATGTCACAGTCGACCGCCGGCATCCGGCACCCCGGGAAGACACAGGTCGGGTGGATCGCCTGGAGCAGGCGAAGGTGTGCGGCATCGGGCCTTCGCCTTGTGATCCCGGCGCAGACCACATGGCCGTGCTCGTCGGTGACCCCGAAACGCCACTCGGCCCTGGGATGGGTGGCAGCAACCTGACGAGCGATGTCGGCGATCACCGGTCCCAGGCCCGGGATCTCCGCCGATCGATCGTCGAGCCCGGCCAGCGTGGCGAGGTCGACCCGGATGTCGACCATGCCCCTGCCTAGTCCGGACGCGGTCAGGCTGTCATGTTAGATGGCCGGATCGGATGGGATCGAGGCAGAAGGCGAATCCCATCCGGTTCCTATGGCGAGCCTCGGGTCACCGCCAGGTGCGCGAAGTCAGTCGACGTGGCGCGGGGGGAGGCCCATTCGGTCGGTGAGTGCCACCTCACGGTGGCGGATGATCCGCTCGGCGATGGTCTCGGCGGCGTGTCCGATCCACATTGCAGTCTGTGAGCCGTCGGAGTAGTCGGCCTCCCCGAAGGCGTCGACCCGACGCTGCTCGAGAAGCCGCGCCGCCTGGGCGAACTCCCGCTCCGAGCCGGGGCGGTAGACCGCGTAGGTCCGGCCCCCGTTGCCGGAGACGATCGAGAACACCGGGACGTCGGAGGGGCCGTCGGCGACGTAGATCATGTTCTGGAAGGGGACTCGCCGGTCCTCGGGGGCGATCTTGGCGTTGACATCGATGGTGGGGTTCTTGTTGGTGCCCTTGTTGATCTCGAACAGGGCCCGGGTCTTCGAGGTGTTGTCAATGGTGTAGATCAGCTGCTGGATCTCGCCATCAGGGGAAAAGAGGCGGTCCTGTTGTTGCTCTGCGTAGCCCGGCGGGGCCACCAGCTCGGTGAATTCGCAGGCCCACACGTACTCGATCTGGGATGCGATCGCCGAGCCGAGGATCATCTGGCGGAGACCCGTGGAGACCACGTAGTGCTCCACCCTGATCTGGTGCTCGGCGAAGCGGGGCCGCGCCTCGATCGACTTGCGGAGCAGCTCGAGGAAGTCGGGCATCCCGGTGTAGAACTCGATCTCGGTGCCGAGCTGGCGGAGCAGGGCATTGCCCAGTCCCGGCATTCGCCCATGACGCACGTAGGAGAGAATGTGGTTCAGGTAGAGGTGGTCTCGCTGGATCAGCTTCGAGCCGTGGCTCCGGTAGAACTCCTCGAGCCCATCGACCTCAGCCCAGAAAGCCACCTCGTCGATGTCGTAGTGACGGAACAGCGGCGCCTGCATGTTCCCCGGGATCAGGGTCTTGTCGAAGTCCCAGATCACCGCGATCACGTTTTGAGGGAAGAGTTGGCGGTTCATCTGCCTCCTTGAGGCTATCCGGAAGCCCGAGAACCTCAACAGGTACGGTTCGGACATGTTCGACGTCTACTCGTCGTGCCGGGCCCTCGATGTCGGAGGCGTCACCATCAACGTCACCGATCACGGGCCTGTCGATGGCGAGCCGGTGTTGATGATCCACGGGTTCCCCGACTCGGCCCGGTTGTGGCGCAACCAGGTGCCGGTGCTGGCCGACGCCGGGTACCGGGTGTTGGCTCCCGACCTCAGAGGCTTTGGTCGCTCGGATCTGTCGGTGGGCGTGTCCGAATGCGGGATGTTCCAGATCTGTGGCGACCTCTTCGCCGTCCTCGATGACGTCGCTGCCGACAAGGCCCATATCGTCGGTCATGACTGGGGAGCCGCCACTGCCTGGGCCCTGGCAGGGATGGCGCCCGACCGTGCCCGAAGCCTCACCGTGCTTTCCGTAGGCCATCCGGGATCCTTCGCCGCAGCCGGCCTGGCCCAGAGGGAGAAGAGCTGGTACATGCTCCTCTTCCAGTTCGAGGGTGTCGCCGAGGAGTGGTTGTCGGGTAACGATTGGTACTGGCTGCGGAAGTGGACACGATCGGAGGAGATCGAGCATTGGATCGCCGACTTGAGTCGCCCTGGTGCCATGACCGCAGCACTCAACATCTACCGGGCCAACATGCCCCCCGAGTCCCTACTGTCACCACCACGGACCACCCGGGTCTCCGGGGTTCCGGTGATGGGGGTGTGGTCGACCGAAGACGTCGTCCTCACCGAGAGGCAGATGACCGGGTCGGAGCTTTTCGTAGAAGGCGAGTGGCGTTACGAGCGATTGGAGGGAGTGGGCCACTGGATCCCCCTGGAGGCCCCGGACCTGCTGAACGGTCTGCTCCTCGACTGGCTCGGGTCCCACTGACTGGGACATGAGCGGCATCCGATTCGGTATCTCCGACCTCCCACCCGACGGCGTGTCCGACGCCGACTTCCTCGACGGTCTGGTGGAGAAGGGGCACCGCGCTCTGGAGCTCCCCTTCACCAAAGACTTCCCCTGGAAGGAGAAGCGCTGCGAGGAGTTTGGAGAGCTGGCCACCGAGCGTGACCTGAGGCTCTCAGTGCATGCCCCCTATTTCGCCGGCCTCACCATTCCGGAGGAGGATCGGGGCAAGCAGTCTCTGGCGGCCATCGAGCACACCATGAAGCTGGGTCGGGCACTGGGGGCTCCCGTGATCGTGGCCCACTTCGGTTCGACATACGAGGAAGATCCTGGGGTCCTGATGGACCGGATTCGCTCGCGTCTCGATGCCGTCGCTCCCAGGGTGGAGGCACTCGGGGTGGGGCTCGGCCTGGAGACCGCGGGCAACGCCCGATCCTTCGGCAGCCTGGGCGACATCGCCCAGCTGGCATCTGAGTATGGCTTCGTCCGGCCGGTGGTCGACTGGGCACACATCCATGCCATGACCCAGGGTGGCCTCACCTCGAAGGAGGCATTCCGCTCGGTCCTCGACTTCGTCGCCGCCCACTTCCCCGGGTGGGTGGTCTCTCCACTCCAGGTCCAGTTCTCGGACAACGAGTTCGGCAAGAGCGGGGAGATCCGACACGTCCCCTACGGTGAAGGGACCCTGAGGGTGGGCCCGTTGGTCGACGCCGTCCTCGAGTCGGGGATGTCGATGGTGCTGATCTCCGAGGCCCGCGACGCTCCCAGCCACGATCTGATCTGGGATGAGGTCAGGGAGCACCTCGACAGGTCAGCGGCCGGGGGTGGCAGGAGACTCGCCACCGCGACCGTTGATTTCCCCTCGCCCTTGACGGTGGACAAGGACGGGGAGCGCTTCGTGCCCCGTGGGGTAGACCGCCCGATCACCCTGTCCAACGTGGACAAGGTGTTCTTCCCCGACGAGGAGTACACCAAGGGAGACCTGATCCAGTACTACTTCTCGGTTGCCCCGATGCTGCTGCCCCACCTCTCCGACCGCCCGATGTCGATGTCGCGTTACCCCGACGGGATCGCCAGCGGCTCCTTCTACGAGAAGAGGGCTCCAGGCCATCAGCCCTCGTGGATGAGGACCGCGCCTGTCCCCTCGGACAGCCAGGGGGGAATCATCGACTTCCTGCTCGCCGACTCCCCCGAGGCACTGATGTGGTTCGCCAACATGGGATGCATCGAAGTTCATCCCTTCCACTCCCGAGCCGAATCCCTAGACCATCCTGATTACGCCATCTTCGACTTCGACCCCTCGGAAGGATCGACCTGGGAGCAGGTGGTCTCCGCCGCCCGGCTGCTCCAGGTGGCATTGGGCCAGCTTGGTCTCGTCGGCTATCCCAAGCTTTCGGGGTCTCGTGGACTCCACGTTTACGTTCCCCTCGACCCGGTCCACGACTACTCGCGGGTGCGGCGCTTCGTCGGTGAGGTCGGTGAATACCTGGCCGCGGCCAATCCCGACGAAATCACCATGGAGTGGGACAAGCCTCGGCGGAAGGGGAAGGTGTTCATCGATCACAACCGCAACGCCTTCGGCCAGACCGTTGCCGGTCCCTACTCGGTGCGTCCCCGACCGGGGGCCCCGATCTCGGCTCCGCTCACCTGGGATGAGGTGGGAACCCTGGCCAACGGGGACGTCACCCTCTCCAATCTCTGGGACCGTTTGGTCCGGTATGGGGACCTGTTCGCCCCGGTCGTCCGGGGTGGCCAGACGTTGGACCAAGCCGAGGAGCGGTTGGGCATCGGGTGACAACCGGCCGGTCGCCCGCGGTTTGTTCACACCTTTCGGTCATCCGATAGGGTTGGGCCATGGACCTCTATGCCCGCGTCAACATCCTGGGGGGTCTTTCGGTTCGCCTGCCCAAAGGCAACCTCGACGATGCAATCGCGCTGGACAACGACCCTGTGGGACGGGCCCGCAACTGGGCCGAGCAAGGGATCGACTACCTCCACGTCGTCGATCTCGACGCCGCGGCCTACGGCGACTACCGCAACCGGGACATGATCAAGCGTCTGGTAGAGACGGTGGAAATCCCGGTCCAGGTGGCCGGTGGGGTGCGCTCCGAGGTCGAGGCGGAGCGACTGGTCGACATGGGGGCCTGGCGGATCGTGATGGGGACTGCCGCCATCGAGAACCAGCTCATGGTGTGGGAGATGTGCCGCCAGTATCAAGGGAAGATCGTGGTCTCACTCGACGTGCGGCAGGACGAGGAGGTGGCCACTCGGGGATGGACCCAGAACAGCGGGCGCTTCCTCGAGGAGGTCCTCATCGAGATGTCCTCCGCCGGGGCGGTCGCCTTCCTGGTTGCCGAGGCGGGACGTGACGCCCTGGCCGAGCCTCCCAATCTGCAGATCCTCGCCGAGGCGATGGCCATTGTGGAGGAGCCGGTTATCGCCTCGGGCGGAGTGCGGGATCTCGAGGATCTCCGCCAACTCGTCCAATTGCAGTCGGGTGGGCGCCGGTTGGGTGGCGTGATCGTCGGGCGGGAGGTGACCGTTGGTCGGTTCACCATCGAGGAGGCCAAGGAGGTCCTCGCCGGACGTGGGCCGATGCGGCCGCCCGGTGGGATCACCGGGTCGAGGACGTCCATCGGAGTCTCCTCGGTGGCGGACGCCCTCGACTTCTACCGCAACACACTGGGTTTCGAGAAGGTGCGCACACCCTCCGAGCCGGGTGCGGCCGCTGTGGTCCAGGCTTCGCCCGGTCAGCAGATCGAACTGGTCGAGGGGGGAGGCGGCAGGCCCGAGGGGTTGATGTTCCAGGTCGACGACATCCAACGTTGGAAGGATCACCTGGCCAACCAGGGGGTCGATGTCGACGTCGTGTCCGGTGGGCTCTCATTCACCGATCCCGACGGGACCCCGATCCACCTCGAAACCGGCTGAACCAGCCTCGTACTCGAGAGGGTTTGACCCATATCCGGGTCGTGGTACCTGAGGTTCGCAGGTTCTACCGGACCACGGTGCGCGACTGTTCGCGGAGGTACTGGCGGAGGTACCAGGGGCCGCCTCCACCTGCTCCGGAGGTGCCAGACGACTTCCAGCCGCCGAAGGACTGGATGTCGGGCCAGGCCCCGGTGGTGGCACCGGCGGAGCGGTTGACGTAGGTGACGCCGGCTTCGATGCCGTCGAACCATCGCGAGATCTCATCCTCGTCTCCGGAAAACAGCCCGGCGGTCAGCCCGTAGATCGACTTGTTGGACAGCTCGAGGCCCTCCTCGAGCCCGGAGACCTTGGTCACCGAGACGAAGGGTAGAAAGAGCTCCTCGTCCCAGATCCATGACTCGAGTGGGGCGGTGACCACCGTTGGCTCGACGAAGGTCCCCTGATCGAAGGGCTCGCCGGTGAGCACCGACCCGCCGTGGAGGACCTTGCCCCCGCTGGCCTCGACCTCCTCCACTGCCTTCTGGAACCGGCCGACCGCGCCACGGTCGATGACCGGGCCCATGAAGGTGTCGAGTTCGGTGGGATCACCCACTTTCAAAGTGGCGCTTCGGTCCACCAGACGGTCGACGAACTCGTCGTAGACCGACTCCTCGACGTAGACCCGGGACGTGGCCGAGCACTTCTGACCGCTGAGGCCGAAGGCCCCGCGGACCACCCCCTCGACCGCGGTGTCGAGATCGGCGCTGGCGGTGACCACCACCGGGTTCTTCCCACCCATCTCGGCGATCACCGGCTTGGGCCGCTGCTCGTTGGCGGTGCGATAGAGGCCCATGCCAACCTCGTACGACCCGGTGAAGGTCACCCCGTCTACGTCGGGATGATGGGTCAGGTAGTCGCCGATCTCGCTGCCTCGGCCGGTGAGGATGTGCAGTGCACCGGCAGGCAGCCCGGCCTCGCTCATCACCCGGTAGAACTCCAGGGCCATCAGGGCGCCACTGTTCGAGGGCTTGACCACCACGGTATTCCCGGTGATCAGGGCACCGATCGAGGGGCCCGCGGCCAGAGCCATGGGGAAGTTGAACGGCGAGACCACCACCCAGACCCCCCAAGGGCGGAGCACCGACACGTTCTCCTCATTGCCCTGTGGCTTGAGGGGGGTGACGAATCCGTCGTGCTCGGTGATCTGGTGGGAGTAGTAGCGGAAGAACTCCACCGTCTCGGCAACGTCGCCGAGGGCCTCGAGTCGGTTCTTCCCGATCTCGAAGGAGAGTTTGGCCGAGATGTCGTAGATCTGGCCCTCCATGACGTCGGCGGCCCGAAGCATCAGGTCCCGACGCCGTTCCCAACCCCAGGCTTCCCACTTGGGCTGGAACGCCTTGGCGGCACCCACTGCGTCATCGACGTCCCTGCGGTTTGCCTGGGCGTAGCGCCCGATGAGGATTCCTGAGTCGATGGGTGAGACTTCGTCGGCGAGGTCGCGGTCGGTGCGATGCTCGCCATCGACGATGACCCCATGGGTTTGTCCCAGCTCGTCACGGGCTCGGGCCACGGCCTGCTCGTATGCGGTGTTGAGCTCCTCGTTGTCCGCCGACACTGTGGCGTAGGTGATCTTGACGGTCATGCGCCGACACTACCGCGGTGCGCTGTCATGGGACGCGGCAGCCGTCCCGAGGAATGAGTCCGGCGACCGTCGGAGGGCTGTGGACCTCTATCAGGCTTCGGTGGCCCCGGCACTGGCCGAATCCTTGACGACGGTGGGACCCCGGTGCCGATCCGCTCCGTGGTCCGCGGCGACCGGCTTTGGATCGGGGTCAGAGATGACGGGAGTGGGGTAACCGAGGTGCTGGGGCCCCGCATCAAGACCCGCATTCGCTTCCTACAGTTTCATTGCCCAGCTATTTTGAGGCTACATGTTCGACGGATCGATGCCCCTGCTCTACTGGCCGCTGATGCTGGCCGTCGCCTACCTGCTGGGCTCGATCCCGTTCGCCCAGGTAATCGCCCGGATCAAGGGGGTGGACCTCCGCAGACAGGGGTCGGGGAACGTTGGGGCCGGCAACCTGACCGCCCAGGTCGGCAAGGGATGGGGAACCGCCGCGGCCATTCTCGATGGTCTCAAGGGTCTGGTCCCGGTGTACATTGCCCGCCGGCTCGGGCTTGGGCCGGGCGCGGCCGGCATGGTGGGGTTGTCCGCCGTGGTCGGGCACAACTGGTCGGTGTTCCTGAGAGGGCGGTCGGGACGCGGCCTGGCCACCTCCTCCGGAGTGGTCATGGCGCTCGACCCTGCCCTGATGGTGTGGCCCGCCGGGTGGGCGGTCGCCGGCTGGAAATTCGGCGGCGGTCTCGCCGGCTTCCTTGGTTGGGGCCTGCTCCCCCTGGTCTCGATCTCCCTGGGACGCCCACCCACCCAGAGCTTCTTCCTGTTTCTGCTGACCGCGGTGCTCATCGGGCGGCGCATTCAGGGCAACCAGGAGACCTCGTTCGACCCCGAGGCGATGTGGCGCCGTGCCGTTTACGACACCGACCCCGACGCCGACGAAGATTTCCCCGAGACGGTCAAAGACCCGCTGACCCCGTGAGCCCGAAAAGGGTGCTCTCGATCGCGGCTATCGCCGTAGTCATCTATGCCGCGGTCACGGTGTGGGTGCTCAACAACTTCGAGATCCCCCCCATTAGGGGCACCGCATGGATCTATCTGTGTCTGGCGGTCATCGCCTACCTGGGTGCCATCTGGTTCTACGGGCTCTTGTTCCGTGAGTCGGTGCAGTGCTCCGGGAGCGACATCAGGCCGTGGTCGGCGTTCAAGGCGGCCATCGTCGGGGCAGGGGTGGCCCGGCTCATTCCCGCAGGCGGGGCGATCACCCCGGTGGCCCTGGCTTGGACGGTACGGGACGAGACCGAGGTGGCGGCGGCGCCGGCGGTACGCACGGTGATGCTCAACTACGCCGGCCTGCTGATCATGGCCGGGGGCGGACTGCTCCTCGCCAGGCCCCGGGAGGGCACCCAGATCGCCTCGGTGAGCCTGGTGTTCCTCGCTCCCTTCGTCCTGGTCGCCGGGCTGGTGGTGATGTTCGGGTCGGGCAGGCTGGCCAGCATCAACAGATACCTGCCCCGATTCATCAGGTCGCGTCTTGCGCCATCGGCGGTCAACCACGCTCCCAAACTGGAATCTCAGATCTACGTGTGGTCCCGCCTGGCGTTGGAGGCCGGCGCCCTCTGGCTGGTGCTCGAGGCGTTTGCCCTCGATATCACCGGGTTCCAGGTCATGGCCAGCTTCGCGGTGGCCTCGCTGGCCGGGGGCCTCCCCGGCACTCCTGGGGGACTGGGCGTCACCGAGGTCGGGCTTGCCTTGATCCTGGCTGCCTACGGGATTCCCGCTGCCGTGGTCGCCGTCCCCATCCTGGTGTTCCGTGTGATCTCATATTGGCTCCCCGCGGCACTCAGCTTCCTCGCCGGCGGCACCACCTTCCTCCGCTCCCCGGAGGCCAAGGCGGCGGAGGTCTCCACCTGACCGGGTTAGCCTCCGGTCCATGGCGGACACAGTCACCTTCAGCTTGATCAACCAGGACGGCGAAACGGTCACCGATGCCGACTTCGCCGGAGAGAAGTACGTGATGTTCTTCTATCCCCGGGCGATGACCCCGGGGTGCACCGCCGAGTCGTGCGACTTCCGGGACAGTTACCAGGAGTTCGAAGCCGCCGGCTATCGGGTGATCGGGGTGAGCCCCGACCCGCCCGAGCGGAACAAGAAGTTCAAGGAGAAGGAAGGACTCAACTTCGACCTCCTCTCCGATGAGGACCTGGAGCTGGCTCGGAAGCTCGGTACGTGGGGGGAGAAGTCGCTCTACGGAAGGGTCACCCAGGGCCTGATCCGTTCCACTTTCGTGGTCGATGAGACCGGTGAGGTGGAGAAGGAGTATCGCAACGTCAGGGCCACCGGTCACGTCGACAGGGTCAAGGCCGATCTGCTCGGCTGACGCCGCCTCCCGACCCGAGGCGACGACCGGAGAGTGCCTCCAATGCCTTGACCAGGGCGTGGTTGCCCTCCGAGCCGAGGCCACGCTCCTGGAGTGACCGGTAGAGCTGGAAGACCAGGGCAACTCCGGGCACGGGGACACCGAGGTGGTCGGCCGCCTCGAGAACCAGCCTCAGGTCCTTCTGCTGGAGGTCGATGGTGAAACCAGGCCTCCAGTCCGCTCCGATCATCTGCGGCCCCCGGTTCGAGAGCATCCATGAGCCTCCGGCTCCCCCTTCGACCGCCGCCAGCGTGGTGCGCAGGTCGAGGCCGGCGGCATCGGCCAGGAGCAAAGCCTCCGACACCGCGAGTTGGTTGAGCACCACCAGGACCTGGTTGACCGCCTTGGCCATCTGCCCGGAACCAGGTGCCTCCCCCACATGCACCACCGAACTGGAGTAGGCCTCGAGATAGGGCCGGGCTCGGTCAACCGCGAGGGCAGTGCCACCGGCCATCACCGCCAGGGTCCCGTTGGCAGCTCCTTCGGAACCACCGGAAACCGGGGCGTCCACCCAGTCGACCCCCGACTTCGCAGCTCGCTCGGCCATGGTCGCGGTGGACCTCGGGGAGATCGTGGAATGGTCGATGATCAGAGCGCCGTCCGCCATCCGGTGTATGGCCCCTTCCGAACCGAAGATCACCTCTTCGACATCCGGTGTGTCCGAGACACAGACCAAGACGATGTCGCAAGTCTCGCCGAGAGCTTTCGGGCTGGGGGCGATCTCTGCTCCGAGGCCATCCGCGCGGGCCGGAGTGCGGTTCCAGACGGCAAGTGGGTGACCTGCCTTGATCAGGTTGGCGGCCATGCCCCTTCCCATGGTGCCCAGACCGATGAATCCGAGTCGAGTCATGACCGGTCACCATATCGACCTGCTAAACCCCTGGCGATGGCACACGATCGTCTCGACCAGGCCATTGACGCCGAGTTGGGGGAGCTCCGGGAGTCGGGCACCGGAAAGGGCGCCGAGTCGGTGATCACCGAGGTGGTCTCGCCGGCCGGCGGCCTGGGCCGGCGCTATCGGTTGGAAGGCTCCGACCGCGACTACCTCCGGATGAACTCCAACAGCTACTTGGGGTTGTCCCACCACCCCGCAGTGATCTCAGCCGAGGAGCGGGCCACTGCCAGGTTCGGTGCCGGTCCCGGGGCTGTTCGCTTCATCTCGGGCACCTACCGACCTCACGTCGATCTCGAGCATCGGCTGGCGGGGTTCCACCATCGTCCCGCGGCGGTCATCTACTCGTCGGCCTACGCCGCGGTGGTTTCCACCCTGACCACCCTGGCCACTCCGGCGACTGCCATCCTGAGTGACGAGCTCAACCACAACTGCATCATCAACGGGGTGCGGATGGCCCGCCCTGCCAGCCGTGACGTCTACCCCCACCTCGATTACGACCGGCTCGACGGGAAGCTCGCCGAGCTGACCGGGAGGGCAGATCGGGTCCTGGTGATCACCGACGGGGTCTTCTCGATGCGCGGGGACTACGCCGACCTCGGGGCGATGGCGGAAGTGGTGGCCGGTCACGATGGTGAGTTCCCCGAGAATGTGGTTCTGGTGGTGGACGACTCTCACGGGGTGGGTGCCTTCGGGCAGGGAGGCCGTGGGACCGAGGCGGTGACCTCCGGATCCGCCGACGTTCTGATCGGGACACTGGGGAAGGCATTCGGGGTCAACGGGGGTTATGTGGCCGGCAGCTCGACGGTCGCCGACTACCTGAGGGAGAAGGGCCCGATGTACGTCTACTCCAATCCGATCACGGTGGGAGAGGCGGCCGCGGCCGACACCGCGGTCGGGATCGTCGACTCATTGGAGGGGGAGGAGATGTTGGGTCATCTCGCCCAGATGACGACCCGTTTCGAGACCGGGGTGGTCGAAGCCGGATTCGAGACCATCGGCGGCCCCCACCCGGTAGTCCCACTGATGGTGCGTGACACCGGGCGAACCGCGGCCCTGGTATCCCATCTCCACGAGAACGGAGTCCTCGCCACCGGTCTCAATTACCCGGTGGTCCCAAAGGGAGACGAGGAGATCAGGTTTCAGGTCAACGCCGACCACACCCGGGCAGACGTCGACTACGTGTTGGAGGTCCTCGCCGACTTCTCCGGCTAGCAGCCGTCCTCTCCCACCTGGTTGTCGATTCGGAGAACCCAACGGGCGTCTCCCTGGGAGGTGGCCGTGTTCACGGTCACCAGGTACTCCCCGGCGCCTCCCAGCTCGACTTGGAGGTCCCAGGTTTCGGTCAAGGACTGCTCGAAGGGCGGGCACAGCGAGTCGACCGGCGTGGCCACCAGATCCACGTCCCAGAACATCTGGAAGTCGAGGGTCACCCGTTGCTCATCCGTGGCGACGAACACCGGCTCGCTCCCCTGCAGCCAATCGGATTCGCTGCACATGCTCGACTGGGCGGAGCTCCAGCAGAACGACATCGGGCTGAGCCGGGTGGTCCCCTCGGCGTCGGTGACGATCAGGTCGGGTGGGCCGCTTATCACCTCGGGCATGGGGGCGGGGACGGGAACGGCCGGGATCGGCATGGGGCGCCCGATGTCGACTCCGCCGCCGAAGCTCTGCCAGGGGAGGCGGACCGTCCCACCACCGGTCCAAACCGCCAGCCCCACCACTGCCAGCATGAGAAGGGCGAGGACATATCCGACTGCGTACTTGGCCATTATCCCTCTTCGACGATCACCAGCACCGCTCCGGTTTCCACTTGGTCCCCGGACTGGTGACGCACCTCGGTGACCACGCCGGGGTGGGGAGCCCTCAGGGTGTGCTCCATCTTCATCGCTTCCATCACCACGAGGACCTGGCCCTCGATCACCCGGTCCCCGACCTCGACCGCAACCCGGAGGATCTTCCCCGGCATCGGGGCATGTAGCGAGCCGGCATCCTCGTCGTCGTCCGGCTCGGGGAAGGGAGAGACCTCCATCAGCCGCACACCGCCGAGCGCCGAGTCGACGTGACGGACCGGTCCGTACCTGGCCACGATGAGCTCGAGATCGTCGGACCCCACGGTCACCCGGTCGGCGGTGATCGGCCCGGGAACCTGGCCCATCCCCTCGACGGTGGCGCTGGTCCCGGTGATCACGTATTGGACCCGGTGCAGCCCGTGTTCCCCCTGATAAGCACGCTCCTGCGGCTGGCCCCGGGAGTTGCGCCACCCGGAAGGGATGCCAGGCAGGACGGTGGCGCCAGACCGCGTCTCTGCCTGGTCGGCCAGGGCAGCCGCCACCGCGGCCCGTCTCTCCTCGTCGGCTTCGAGCAGGGGTCGAGACAACTCGATGATGTCGTGACGCTCGAGAAACCCGGTGTCGGTGTCGCCGGCGAGGAACTCGGGATGCTCGAGGATCCTTACGAGGAGCGCCCGGTTGTTGACCGGTCCGTGGATCCTGGCCCGACGTAGCGCCGAGGCGAGCTGCGCCGCGGCCGCTTCCCTGGTGGGGGCGTGGGCAATCACCTTGGCGATCATCGGGTCGTAGTGGACCGATATCTCCGATCCACTCTCCACTCCGGAGTCGACCCTGATCCCCGGCTGGGCCTCGAACTCGAAGTAGTTGATCCGGCCAGTCACCGGGAGGAACTCGTTGGTCGGGTCTTCGGCGTAGAGCCGGGCTTCGATGGCGTGCCCTTCAAGAGAGGTGGGAGCCGTGACCTCGTCCCCGGATGCGACCTCGATCTGCAGCCGGACCAGGTCGAGCCCGGTGACCATCTCGGTGACCGGGTGCTCCACCTGGAGCCTGGTGTTCATCTCCAGGAAGTAGAACCGGCTCTGGTGGAGGAGGAACTCGACGGTTCCCGCCCCGACGTAGTCGACTGCCCGGGCCGCCTCGACTGCCGCCTCGCCCAGCCTGGCGCGGAGCTCGGCGTCGACCGCGGTGCTGGGGGACTCCTCGATGATCTTCTGGTGCCTCCGCTGGATGGAGCACTCGCGTTCGAACATGGTGACCACGTTGCCGCGGGTGTCACCGAAGACCTGGATCTCGATGTGCCGGGACCGCTCGAGGAACCTCTCCAGGAAGACGGCGTCGTCGCCGAAGGCACTCGCCGCCTCCCTTCTCGCCGCGGCAATGGCCTCGTCGAGGCTGCCGACGTCGGGCACCACTCGCATCCCTTTGCCGCCCCCGCCGGCCGACGCCTTGACCAGGACCGGGAACCCCAGGCCAAGGGCGGCGCTGCCGGCTGTCAGCCCGGAGATCTCCGCGGTGGGGAGTACCGGTAATCCAACCTGCTCCATGAGCCGTTTCGAGGCGATCTTGGAACCCATGACTTCGATCGACTCGGGGGAAGGCCCGATCCAGGTGAGAGCGTTGTCGATCACCGCTCGGGCGAAGTCGGCATTCTCGGCGAGGAAGCCGTAGCCGGGGTGGATGGCGTCGGCTTCGGTCGTCTTGGCGGCAGCGATGATCGCCGGGATGTCTAGATAGGACTCGGCGGGTGTCGACCCGGGCAGCGGGACTGCCTCATCGGCCTCCCGTGCGTGTGGCTGATCGCGGTCGGCCGCCGAATGGACCGCCACGGTCCCGATGCCCATTTCACGGCAGGTGCGAAACACCCGGCGGGCGATCTCACCTCGATTGGCCACAAGGATCTTGGAGATCATCGGCCAAGCAGGCTACCGGCGCTCCACATAGGCGCAGGCCGGGGATACTCTTCCCGCCGTGGACGAGGAGACAAGGGCTCGACCGTCGCCGCTGCTCCTGACCGCCTTCATCGTCTTCGCCGGTCTGGCCGCAATGGTGATCTGGGGCTTCACCAGTGTGATTTCGATGATCCCCACTCCGGCAGACCTCGCCGAGGCGCTCTCTCCGGAGCCCTACGAGGAGATCGGGCCGGTCGTGATCACATCGATCAGGGACATGGCCCAACTGACCACGGTGGAGACGGTCCAATACTCCATCGTGGAGAAGGGCACCGACGCCGGATGGCTTTCGTGGGCGCGAGGCGACAGCATCCGCCTGTTCGCCGTGGCCCGAATCGGGGCCGGTGTCGACTTGACCAGGATGACGGTCCGGGATTTCACCGTCGACGACGAAGGGGTGGTGGAGGTGCGCCTGCCTCGAGCCGAGATCACCTATGTCGCTCCCGACAACGAGGCCACCCAGGTCCTGGAGCGTGACCTCGGTTTGCTCACCCGCGGTGATCCCCGTCTCGAGACCGAGACCCGCCGAGTCGCCGACGAGGTGCTGGTGGCGGCGGCCCTGGAGGGTGGGATCCTGGAGAAAGCTGAGGACAACGCCCGAACCGTCCTCACCAACTTCCTGATCGGCCTCGGCTATCGCGACGTGGTCGTCGAGTTCGACCGTTAGAGACACGCCCGCATCCGCCCCGACCCCGCCCTACCGTGTTTCAAGGACAGGGAGTCGATCGAGTGGTCGTTGGCAGTTGCAGGGCTTGTCCTCGATGAGGTTGGCGACCCCCGGATCGGCCGTCATGGAGTGGGTGTTCGTCTCCCGAAGGCCTGGGACAATCGAGTGATGGAGACCACCGAGATCATCGTGACCACCGGGTCGAGCCCCGAGGTGGTCGACCTGACCCCCGAGGTGCACCGGTTCGCCCAGGGCAAGGGCGACGGCCTCCTCTCGGTGTTCGTCCCCCACGCCACCGCTGGAGTGGCGATCGTCGAGGTGGGAGCGGGCAGTGACCGCGACCTCCTCACCGCCCTCGATGACCTTCTGCCACCCACCGAAGGTAGATGGGCGCATCGCCACGGGAGCCCGGGTCATGGTCGAGATCACGTTCTCCCCGGGCTGATCGCCCCGAGCGTCACCATCCCGGTGGTCGACGGGTCACCCACCCTGGGCACCTGGCAGTCGGTGGTCTTGGTCGACACCAACCGGGACAACCACACCCGAAGGGTGCGACTGTCTTTCATCGCCGGCTGAGGTGGCATCCGATGGCGATGACCCCAGTCCTGCGCACGCCGAGGCTGGTGCTGCATCCGCTTCACGTGTCCGACGCCGCAGACATGGTCCCGGTCCTGGCCGATGAGAGCCTCTATCACTTCATCGGGGGCAGTCCACCGAGTCTGAACCAACTGCGAGCTCGCTACCGAGCCCAGGTCAAGGGGTCTCCGTCGCCAGAACAGGTGTGGCACAACTGGATCATCCGCCTCGACGGGGCTGCAGTCGGCTATGTCCAAGCGACGGTGAGCGACAGCGTTTGTGATGTCGCGTGGGTGGTGGGGCGAGATTGGCAAGGGCTCGGAATCGCCACCGAGGCGGCAGGGGCGATGTGCCGGTGGCTGTCGACGAGTGGGGTGAGGTGTCTTCGGGCCCACATCCATCCCGACCACCGAGCCTCGGCGACGGTGGCCTCCAGGTTGGGATTCTCCTGCACCTCTGAGCTCGATGCCGACGGCGAGGTGATCTGGGAGTGGTCGGTGCTCACATCCTGAACACGCCGAAGCGGTCGGTGCCCTTCACCGGCGCCGAGTGAATCGCCGACAAGGCGATTCCGAGCACGGTCCGGGTGTCGCGGGGATCGATGAGACCGTCGTCGCGCACCCGGGAAGTGGAGTAATAGGCCTGTTCGGTCTCCTCCATCATCTCGGTCAACTCGGCGTTGCGGGCGGCGTCGGCCTCCTCGTCGAACTCCTCGCCCCGGGATTCGGCCGACTGACGAGCGACGATCGACATCACCCCTGCGAGTTGCTTGGGACCCATCACCGCGACTTTGTGGTTGGGGTAGCCGAAGACGAATCGTGGCTCGTAGGACCGCCCCGACATCCCGTAGTTCCCCGCCCCGTAGGAGACCCCGGCCATCAGTGATATGTGGGGGACTTCGGAGTTGGCCACCGCGTTGATCATCTTGGCCCCGTCCTTGATGATCCCCCGCTGCTCGTAGTCCTTACCGACCATGTAGCCGGTGGTGTTGTGGATGAAGATGATCGGGGTGTCGTAGCGGTTGCACAGTTGGATGAACTCCGTGCTCTTTTGGGCCTCCTCGGAGAAGATGATGCCCTGCTGGTTGGCGATCACCCCTACCGGGTAGCCGTGGAGCGAGCCCCACCCGTTGAGGATCGAGGTCCCATAGATCGCCTTGTACTCCTCGAACCGAGAGCCGTCGAGAACCCGGCCCAAGATCTCCCGCATGTCGAAAGGCACCCGCAGGTCGGCGGGAACCACCCCGAGGATCTCGTCGATGTCGTGGACGGGGTCGTCTGGGGGCTTGGTCGGCCCGTAACCGAGCTTGCGCCAGTTGACATGGGCGATGATCTCCCGTCCGATGCGGATGGCGTCCTCCTCGGTCTCGGCGAAATAGTCGGAGAGGCCCGACACTCTGGAGTGCATCTCCGCTCCGCCCAGCTCCTCGTCCGTGGACTCCTCGCCGGTAGCCATCTTCACCAGGGGCGGGCCTCCGAGAAACACCTTGGCCCTCTCCTTGACCATCACCGCGTAGTCGCACATCGCCGGGAAGTAGGCGCCCCCGGCAGTGGAGCTCCCGAAGACCAGGGACACGGTGGGGATGCCCGCCTTGGAAAGCCGGGTCAGGTTGCGGAACCACTTCCCACCGACCACGAAGACATCCGCCTGGTCGGGGAGGTCGGCTCCACCGGACTCCACCAGGTTGACCAGGGGGAGCCGGTTTTCCATGGCGATGTCCATGATCCGAAGTGACTTGGCCAGCGTGTACCGGTTGAATACCCCGGCATGGCTGGTGGGGTCGTTGGCCAGGATGGCGCACTCGACACCGCTGATCACGCCAATCCCGGTGACGATATTGGCCCCCACCGGCTTGTCGGTGCCCCAGGCAGCCAAGGTGGACAGCTCCAGGAATGGGGTGTCAGGGTCGAGGAGCAGCTCGATCCTCTCCCGGGCGAGAAGCTTGCCACGGTCGCGGTGCCGCTGGATGTAGCTGGGGCCACCACCGAGGCGAGCCTGTTCCTGGAGGCTCTCGAACTCGGCGAGCTTGGCGAGCATGGCGGCCCGGTTGGATTGGTACTCCTCGGAGCCGGTGTCGAGACGGGTACGAAGAACCTGCATATGGGGGAGAGGCTAGAGGCGCCTCGTCACCCGGTGTGGACCGCCGACTCCTGGTAGGGCTCGATCATGATGCACTCGCCGGGGCACTCCTCGGCGGACTCGATGACATCTTCGATCAGGGCGTCGGGAACCCGTGCCAGCCCCCGGGCTCCGTCGGGAGCCTGCTCACCGTCGAACACCACCGTCTGTCCGAAATGCTTCGACTCCTCTTTGACCACCCAGAGCCCGTCGTCTCGGCCGACGAACACATCGGGGGTGATCTCCTCGCAAATCCCGTCGCCGGTGCACAGGTCCTGGTCGATCCAAACCATCAACTTGGTAGCGTCGGCCATGCCCCCAACTTACACGGCTTGGGGAGTCGTGTAAGAATCCCGGCGATGGAAGAGGTATTGGAACGACTCGAGGGGATGGTGGGGACCGAGGTCGGGGTGAGCGATTGGATGGTGATCACTCAGGAGCGGGTCGACGCTTTCGCCGGGGCCACCGACGACCATCAGTTCATCCATGTTGACCCGGAGCTTGCCAAACAGACCCCTTTCGGTGGGACCATCGCCCATGGGTTCCTCACCCTTTCGTTGATCATCCCCCTGGTGGCCCAAATCCCCTTCGACGTGGGGTCTCCCCGGATGGGGATCAACTACGGGCTCAACAAGGTCAGATTCCCCGCCCCGGTGCCGGTCGGATCGAGGATCCGGGCCCGAATGATGCTCGATTCGGTCTCCGAGGTGCCCGGGGGCATCCACATGGAGCGGACCGTCACCGTGGAGGTGGAGGGCTTCGACAAGCCGGCGATGGTGGCCGAGTCACTGGTCCGGGTCTATTACTGAGGAGCGCCTTTGGCGGGGTACCTGTACTGGCTTGGACTGAAGAGGTACCAAAATCCACCCTTCTGAGAGCCCAAAGGCTGATGGTGAGGCACTCGTCCTGGCATTGGTGGTAGTGCCGGCAGCGGCGTCCTCCGCCGACTGCGCTCTCCTCTGCGGTCTTCCCCGAGAACACCCTGGAAGCCCCGGTGCGCAATGGCCTGGTGCTGACTTCATCGGAAGTAGACGTCCTCGACCTTGCGGTGGGGGTCCCGTAGGACCACCGACGAGGACGGCCAGTCACCGACCAACGGATGACTGGGATCCCGGTTGAGGTGGCGGGGATCCTCGGCGAGTCCCTGGCCGACATCGGGGTCGGTGAGCTGTCCGGGGATTCGTCCTGACTGCCGCAACCTCAGGTACCGGGACCCGGATATGGGTCAAGTTCTCTCAAGTTGGCGATCGTTGACACCACGCAAGCTGAACTTGAGACGATTTCACCCGGATATGGGTCTGAGTACCTGAGGTTCGCAAGATCAGCGCGACAGGCTGCGGCCTCCGCCGATGACGATGACCTCGCCGGTGATGTAGGAGGAGAGGGGGGAGAGGAGGAACCAGACCAGGTTGGCGACCTCGTCCGGGCGGCCCATTCGCTCTAGGGGGATGGCAGCCACCATCCTGTCGAGGACCTCCTCGGGTATGGCCAGGGACATCTCGGTGCCGATCAGCCCTGGAGCCACCGCATTCACTCGGATCCCCGGGGCCAATGACAACGCCAAGGCCCGGGTCATCCCCACCAGCCCGCCCTTTGACATGGTGTAGTTGAACTGGCCGAAGTTTCCCAGGTAGGCCCGTGAGGAGAGGTTGACGATCGAGCCCCCATCGCTCATCAGTGGGGCCAGGGCCGATGCAAGTCGAAACGGCGCCCCCAGGTTGACCTCCAATACCGCGGCGAAGTCCTCGTCGGTCAGGTTTATCAGACGGGCATCTCGGGTTATCCCGGCATTGTTGACCAGCCCCACCAGCGGGGCACCGGCGCTCTCGACCGCGTCCCTCACCCGGGCGATCCCGTCGTCGGAGGTCAGGTCGACCTGGATCGGGATCACGCCTTCACCCAAGTCGGCGAGGGCAGCGGACAGGTCCACGGCGACAACAATCGACGGCCCCGCCGCTTGCAGCCTCTCCACGATGGACCGGCCGATGCCCCCGGCGGCCCCGGTGACCACCACCACCCCGTTCATGGCAGTGCCTTTCCCAGATGGCCCGGCCCGAATCGGATCAACTCGCCGGTCAGCCTCCCGCTCGAGCTGAGCTGTTCGGCTAGGTCCTCCACCTCCTCACGCCCGATGACGCCGTCCCAACCAATGACATTCACCGTCCATCCCCCTCGGATCCCTTCGAGAGCGGCGGTGCGAGCCGCAGCCAGGGCCCCGTTGGCCACCATGGCGTTGCCCGACCCCCTCCGCCCCAGGAGGTCATCGGCGTGGACCACCAGGACGAGCGAGTCGCCGGCACGGGCCGCCTCCCGGGCGACCACGAACAGCCTCGTCAGCTCGGTGCGCACCTGCCCCCAGTCGTCCCCGACCTCATCCACCCAGTGGGTGCTCACCGGGCGACAGCCTTTCCCTCGGCGACCATCTGCGAGATCGCTCCGGGGTCCATCCCCACTTCCTGGAGGACCTTTTCGGTATGTTCGCCCAGGGACGGCGGGAGTGATCCGGAGATCGACTGTGCCTCGTCGAGCCGGATGGGCGAGCCGGTGGTGCGGACATGACCGGCCACCGGATGCTCGAACTCGACCAACATCTCGTGATGTCGTGCCTGGGGGTCCTCGAAAGCCTCGGAAATCGTCAGCACCCGGCCTACGGGGAGCCCTGCCTGGTCGAACAGCGAGATCCAGTGCTCGGCGTCCTGGGTGCGGAAGATCCGGTGGAGTTTGCGGACCAGGGACTGGCGGTTGGCGGTACGGTCGGCGTTTGTCGGGTAGTCCTCGGCCAGGTCGGGTCGCTCCAGTGCTTCGGCGAGGATCTCGAAGTGCCGGTCGGACACGATGGCAAGGGTGAACGGCTTGTCAGAGGCGGTGAACACCTGGTTGGGGGTGAGGAACGGGCTTGCAGTCCCGGTGCGCTCTGGTTGGGCGTGGCCGGCATGCGCCAGAGCGTTCCAGCCCGACTGCACCGCCATCACCCCATCACGCAGAGAGACGTCGATCCGCCGCCATCTGCGAGGCCGCTCCGCCAGGGCGGCCGCCACTGCCAGGGCGGTGTTTGTCCCCGCCAGGTAGTCGGCGATGGTGGTGGCTGTCTTTCGGGGCCCGTCCCTGGGCTCACCGGTGATCGAGATCATCCCCGACTCACCCTGGAAGATGACGTCGACCCCGGCGCGCCGGGCGTAGGGACCGTGTGCACCGAAGGCATTCACCGATGCGTAGACCAGGGTCGGATTGAGGTCCTGGCACCGATGATCACCGAAGCCCAAGCGGTCCATGGCGCCATGGCGGAGATTGCTCACCAGCACATCGGCCTTGCGCACCAGATTGTCGAGCACCCGTTTCGACCGCCAGTCGTCGGTATCGATGGCCAACGACTCCTTGCCCCGGTTGACCACCATGAAGAACAGGGACTCGCCGTTCTGGAAAGGGCCGAACCGCCGGGCGAGGTCGCCCTCGACCGGCTCGACCTTGACGACCCTGGCGCCCAGATCGGCGAGGAGCATGGTGGCATAGGGGGCAGCGATCAGGTTGCCCATCTCGACCACCAGGGTCCCCCTGAGTGGGCCCTCAGGCACTCTCGATGACCATCGACACACCCTGGCCCACGCCGATGCACATGGTGGCCAAACCCCGGCCACCACCGCGGCGGCGCAGCTCATGGGCCAGGGTGAGCACCAGCCGGGCGCCGGAGGCTCCGAGCGGATGGCCCAGAGCGATCGCCCCGCCGTTGACGTTGACCTTGTCGGGGTCGAGCCCGAGGAGGCGGATGCTGGCCACGGCCTGGGAGGCGAAGGCCTCGTTGACCTCGGCCAGGTCGAGTTGGGAAGCGGAGAGCCCGGCACGCGCCAGCGCCTTCTCCGAGGCGGGAACCGGGCCGATACCCATCACATCGGGATGGACCCCGGCGGCTGCCGACGAGACGATCCTCGCCATCGGCTCCAGCCCGTGGGCCGCCAACCCCTCGGTGGTGGCGAGGAGAACCGAGGCAGCCCCGTCGTTCATCGGGGACGAGTTCCCTGCGGTGACGGTGCCGCCCTCCCGGAACACCGGAGGAAGCGCAGCCAGACGCTCCAGGGAGGTGTCGGGGCGGGGGCCCTCGTCCCGTTCGATGGTCACCCACTGCCGACGGCGGGTCTCGGTGGGGGCCTCCAAGGGCTCGATCTCGTCGTCGAGGTGCCCGGCCTTCACCGCGGCTATCGCCCTGTCATGGCTGGCGAGGGCGAAGCTGTCCTGATCCTCGCGGGAGACCTGGTGGCGTTCGGCGACGACCTCGGCGGTCATGCCCAGGGTGATCGGCGGGTACATCTCCTCCATCCTCCGGTTGACCAGCCGCCACCCGAGGACGGTGTCGACCGTGCCCGGAGAGCCGGTGGCGAACGCCTGCTCCGCCTTGGGGGTGACGTACGGAGCACGGGACATCGACTCGGAGCCACCGGCGACCATCACCTCCCCCCAGCCAGCCGCCAGGGAGTGGGCAGCCGAGATGATCGCCTGCATCCCCGACCCACAGAGACGGTTCACCGTGACTCCCGGAATCTCTACCGGGAGACCGGCCAGAAGCCCGGCCATCCTGGCCACGTTCCTGTTGTCCTCTCCCGCCTGGTTGGCCGCACCCCAGTGGATGTCCTCGACCGCGGCCGGGTCGAGGGAGGGGTTGCGGGCAAGGAGGCGGGTGACCGCGTGGGCGGCCAGGTCGTCGGGGCGGACCAGGGCGAGCTGTCCACCGAGCCGGCCCATTGGGGTCCGGCACCCGTCCACGATGTAGACCTCGCTCATCGCCCCCATGATGGTCGAAGCCGCCCCGAGTAGGCGACCGGTCGGAGAGGCTACGGTTGTCGGGGATGAAACGGCCCGATCAGTTGCCCTTCACCGAGTCGGAGGAGGCCAACCGCCTCCTCGCCGAGGACGGCCTGGCTCTGCTCATCGGGATGCTCCTCGACCAGCAGTTCCCCATGGAGCGAGCCTTCTACGGTCCCTACCTGATAACCGAGCGCACCGGTGAGCAACTCGATGCTGCCCGACTTGCCGCATGGGACCCCGACGAGCTGGAGGATGTGTTCAGAGGACCGCCGGCGGTGCACCGCTACCCGGCCTCGATGGCGAAGCGCACCCAGGCCCTGTGCCAGACGTTGGTCGATGACTATCAGGCTCGAGCTGAGAACCTGTGGGAGACGGCGGCCGACGGCACCGAGCTGCTCGAGCGGCTCCAGGCACTCCCAGGGTTCGGCATGGCCAAGTCGCGGATCTTCCTGGGGGTGCTGGGGAAACGGCTCGGAGTGGCCCCGGAAGGCTGGGAGGAGAAGGCGGCCGACTGGCCCAGCATCGCCGACGTGGCCAGCTTCGATGACGTCGCCGTGCTCCGTGAGCAGAAACGGGAGATGAAGGACGCAGGAAAACGCTGAAAGCTCTCAACCATTGGGGGCGATTTGCCGATACCGCCTCGAGGTAGGGGAGAACGCGAAGGTGGAACGACAGATGCATCTCTCAGGTCAGCTCTCAGATTGGAGCATTCACGACCTTCTGCAGATCATGCAGGTCACCAAGAAGACCGGGTCACTCGACATCGACGGCGAGCGCAAGGGTCGGATCCACTTCCGCAACGGGGAGGTCACCGGGGCCGAGCTGACCGGCTCCAAGGGCAGCTACGTAGGCGCCGATCGCGGTGCGGTCGCCGACATCCTCTACGTCCTCTCCACCTTGACCACCGGCGCGTTCTCGGTGGGCCCCGCCGACGGTCCCGACAGCAACGGATGGGGCGTCGAAGAGGTCCTCGGAGACGTCGAGGCTGTCCGTCTTCTCGAAGGGGAGGTAGTCGACGCTGGCCTCTTCGAGGCGGCCGGAGTGCGGTTGACCACCGCCATCCCCGACAAGATGACCATCGACCCCCACGACTGGGCGGTTGTCGCCTCCCTGATCCAGCCGTTCACTTTCGGATACCTCGAGGAGAGGATGGGCCGAGGCGGGGCGGTTCGTGTCTTCCACACCCTGCACCGCCTCGGTGTGGTCGAGCCGGTGCTCGAAGGTGACGACGAGGCCGAGTGGCTGGACCAGCTGGCCGGGGGGCTCAACGAGGTCGAGGAGCCCGGTTGGCTGAAGAAGGCCGCCGAACCGACTTTCGCCGAGCCCGAAACCGCGCCCTCAGCCGACGCAGGACCGGTATTCGAAGACGATCCGATTGTGGATGCGGTCCCCGAGCCGGTGGTCGAGGTGGCCCACGACATCAGGGGAGTATCGGCTCCAGCGTCGACCACTCTCACCGACGGCGTCTACGACGAGATTCGCCGGTTGCGTAGCAAGGTCTCCGAGCGCTGAAAGGCCACACTGGCGACACCCCGGCGGCGGTAACGTCGCCCGGCCATGCCCGACCGAGGTCCCTGGGTCCCTGACCGTCCCCTGTTCATCGGGATAGCGGGTGGCTCCGGCTCAGGCAAGACCACCATCGCCGACGCCGTCGTCGAGAGGCTGGAGGGTCGGGTGGCCCTGATCCAACACGACGCCTACTACCGGCACCAGCCGCACCTCTCATTCGAGGAACGGGCCCGGGTCAACTACGACCATCCCACCTCGCTGGAGACCGAGTTGCTCGTCGAACATCTAGAGCGGATTCGCTCGGGAGTGGCGATCGAGCGTCCGGTCTACGACTTTGCCCGGCATCTCCGATCACCGGAGACGGTGAGGTTGGGCCCGGCCCAGGTCGTCATCGTTGAGGGGATCCTGGTCCTCGCCGACCCCGAGCTTCGTTCCGAGCTCGACCTGAAGCTGTTCGTCGACACCGATCCAGATCTCCGGCTGGCGCGTCGCATCGAGAGAGACATCACGGAGAGGGGTCGCACCGTCGAGTCGGTGATCGAGCAGTACTTCGCCACTGTGCGTCCCATGCATCTCGAGTATGTCCAGCCATCGATGCGTTATGCCGACCTGATCATCCCCGAGGGGTACAACTCGGCGGCGGTGGCCACAGTCGTCGAGCTGATCCGCTCCCGCCTCGGTTAGGTGGGCGGGGGCGGTCCGGCCGCACCGTACAATCGCCCGATGCCCGAACGAACCACCGTGGCGATCATTGGTGTCGGGGCGATGGGTGAAGCCCTGGTCTCAGGCTTGCTCGCCGCAGGCTGGGCCTCGTCGGAGATCGCCCTCTGTGTTCGTCGGCAGGAGCGCGCCGACGAGTTGTCCAGACGGACCGGCTGCCTGGTCACCTTCGACCCGGGGGAGGCGGTCTCCCAACGCCAGCTGGTTGTGGTGGCGGTCAAGCCGAGGGATGTGCCCATGGTCCTCGAATCACTTTCCGGGCAGATCGGCGCCGGCCAGACCGTCCTCTCCCTGGCCGCGGGCGTCACCACGGCCGCCTACGAGTCGGGTCTCGGCGACGTCCCCGTGGTGCGGGCCATGCCCAACACCCCGGCACTGGTGCGGCGGGGGGTGACCGGGATCGCCGCCGGGCGATTCGCCGGACCGGGCCATCTCGAGACCGCCCAGGAGATCCTGGGTGCGGTGGGCACGGTCCGGGTCATGGACGAGACTCTCCTCGATGCGGTCACTGCAGTGTCCGGCACCGGCCCTGCCTATGTGTTCCTCATGGCAGAGGCCCTCACCGAGGCGGCGATGCGAGAGGGTCTACCCCGCGACATAGCCGAGAGCTTCGTCAACCAGACGATCCGCGGTGCCGGCCATCTGCTGACCGACACTTTCAAGAGCCCGGCGCAGCTGCGTTACGAGGTGACCTCACCGGGGGGCACCACCGCTGCCGCGATGCACGTCCTCGAGGAGCGGGGTTTCAGAGCCCTGGTGGAGGACGCGGTGCGGGCCGCTGCCATCCGGGCCGGCGAGCTGGGAGACCCTGATGCCCCGGCGTCCGGAGGCGCCAGCTGAGTCTCTTCTCCCGGGCCACGGTGGCGCTGACCCAGTCGGGGCCCGTGGAGAGGATGGTCACCAAGACCCGCCCCGGGCGGGCCCTCGCCGGGCGCTTCGTCGCCGGCGACACCTTGGACGACGCGGTGGCGGTGGCCCGCCGTCTCAACCAGGAGGGGTTCTTGGTGTCGCTGGACCTCCTCGGTGAGGAGGTGGGCGACCGTAGCCAGGCCCGGGCGGCCACCAACGAGTACCTGGCCTGTCTTCGTCGCCTCGAGACCGCGGGCCTGGAGGGCAACATCTCGGTGAAGCCGACTCAGCTCGGCCTCGCCATCGACCCCACCCTCGCCGAGGAGAGCATCGAACGGCTGGCGACTGCCGCCTCGGAGGTGGGCACCACGGTCACCCTCGACATGGAGGACTCCCGGTACACCGAAGCCACGGTCCGGCTCTATGAGACAGCCCAAACCCGTCATGGGAACCTGGGCCTGGCCCTTCAGGCGTACCTGCGGCGTACCCCGTCCGACCTGGATCGCCTGGTCGGCTTGGGGGGCCACATTCGGTTGTGCAAGGGGGCATATGTCGAGCCTGAGGCGGTGGCCCTCACCTCGCGCAAGGACGTCGACCGCGCCTTCGCCGCCCAACTCCGGGTGCTGATGGGGTCGGAGACCACCCGTCCTGCGGTGGCCACTCATGACCACGACCTGGTGGAATTGGCTCGACAGCTCGCCGAAGGCCGCGCCGGGCCCTTCGAGTTCCAGATGCTCTACGGGGTCAGGACCGATCTGCAGCGGTCCCTGGTGGACGGGGGATTCCCGTTGCGGGTCTATCTGCCCTTCGGCTCGGAATGGTACCCCTACCTGACCAGGAGGCTGGCCGAGCGGCCGGCCAATGCCTGGTTCTTCGCCCGGGCCGTCTTCGGTGGTTGAGCGTCTTGACTTGAAGCACACTCGAGGTCGTAGCGTGCCCGCCATGGCCGACACCTCCGATCTCATCCACCGGCTCGCCGCGACCAGGACCATCTACCTGACGACGTCCGGCCGCAGGAGCAGGCTGCCCCGGACCATCGAGATCTGGTGGTTTCATTTCGAGGGCAGGTTCGTCATCAGCGGCACCCCGGGGAGGCGGGACTGGTTGGCCAACGCTCGGGCCAACCCTTCGGTCACCGTCACCGTCGCTGGCCACACCGTGGAGGCCACCGCCACCGAGATAGACGACCCGGGTTTTCGGCTGCGATTCTTCACCAGCCCGGAAACCAGGTGGTACTCCAACCGGGCCGAGCTGGAGCAGCTGGTGGCGTCGGCGCCGATGATCGAGGTCAGCTGGTAGCAGAAGCCTTACGATGGCCACCGATGACCGACGGCCAGACCGATTTCGAAAAGCTGGTCGGCCCCGACCGGAGGCGAATCCCCAGGCCCCGAGGGATCTCCCTGATGATCACGGTTATTGCCCTCTTCGTCCTGGTCGGGATGATCGTCCTCTGGCCCAGGGGGGAGGCCCCTGTCGACCTGGGGGTGATCGGGTTCGCCGATGACACCGTGACCGCCACGGTCGAGTCGGCAGAGAGGCTGGGGTGCCCATGGGACCTGGAGATGGACTGCTTCGAGTACAGCTTCAGGATCACCGGTGGGGACCATCGGGGAACCGTGGTGGTTCAGGAGTTCCCCGACGAGCCTGGTCAGCCCAACCTGGGGGTTGGTGACGGTGTGTTCCTCTCGGTGGTCGCATTCGACGGTGGGCCGGACACCTTTCAGTACGCCGATCGCGATCGCCGGGTGCTGATCGGCGTCCTCTCCCTGACTTTCGCCGCAGCGGTGGTGGGTCTGGGGAGGATGCGGGGTCTGGCAGCCCTGGTCGGCCTGGTGATCAGCGTTGCCATCGTGGTCTTTTTCATCCTCCCTGCCATTGTGGCCGGACGGGACGCGATGCTGGTGGCGCTGGTGGGCGGAGGGGCCATTGCCTTGGTCACCCTCTACCTGGCCCACGGCTACACCGCTTTGACCCATGCTGCCACCCTGGGGACCTTCGCCGCACTTCTCCTCACGGTGACCCTCTCTTGGGCGGCGGTCGCCGTCGCCAGGTTCTCCGGACTGGTCGGGGACGAGTCCTTCTTCCTGTTGGCGCTCCCCGAGGTCGACATCGGAGGGCTGATCCTCGCCGGGATCACACTGGGAGCGCTGGGGGCCCTCGACGACGTGACCGTCACTCAGGCCTCGGCGGTGTGGGAGGTGCACGGAGCCAACCCGAGCCTGGACGCCGAGTCTCTGTACCGGTCCGGGATCAGGGTGGGGCGCGACCACATCGTGTCTACGGTCAACACTCTGCTCCTCGCATATGCCGGAGCATCTTTGCCGCTCCTCATCTTGTTCAGCTTGTCCCAGCAGACGGTCGGGGTGGTGGCCAGTTCGGAGGTGATCGCCGTGGAGATCGTGCGCACCCTGGTGGGCTCGATCGGGTTGGTTGCCTCGGTGCCCATCACCACCTGGCTGGCCAGTCGCCTCGCTGCCCGGGAAGTCTGACGGCTGCCAGCATCCATGTCGCCCCGTTCAGGGGGACCGGCGGCAACCGCCAGGCTGTCGCCGAGGGGGGATCCGCGGTCCACGGGGAGGGCGTCAGCTCGTCCTCGCTGCGCCCGGGCGGTCCCGCCGCCGCCGAGGGGACACACCGAACACCTGCCACCCGCCTTCTACACTCGCCGGTCATGACGGTCACCGAGGAGCAGCAGGAGACCGCCGTCTCGACCCCGCGAGTGAGGGCATCGTGGATACTCGAGGGGCTCGGCGCCGTTTCCGCTCTGGCCACCCTTGCTCTGGGGCTGTTGGGCAGTCTCCAGGACCATCCCCGGTTCGAGGTCGGCCGGGAGGTGTTCGGCAACGTCCCCGACGCGGTGGTTGTGGTCTTTTACCTGGCCACCGCCAGCTTCATCTGGCTCATGTTCCACCTATTCGCCCGGCGGGCGTCGATTTGGGAGCAGGGTGGCGCCGACCGCAGGACCGGGCACTGGAGGGAGAGGATCGACCGGCTTGGCGCCGGGCTCCGGATGAGGACCTTGATGCGCGATCCCCGGTCGGGGGTGATGCACTCGATGATCTACTACGGGTTCATCGTCCTCTTCATGGGGACGGTCACCCTCGAGATCGACCACCTTCTGCCCGCCGACTTCAAGTTCTTGCAGGGCAACGTCTATCTGGGCTACTCGGCCATCCTCGACTTTGCTTCCCTGGTCTACCTGGGAGGCCTGGGCTTGGCAGTGTTGGGTCGCTACGTCATTCCCCGGTGGCGGATCCGGTCGAAGACCAAGCCAGAGGACGCCCTCATCCTGGGCACGCTGATCGCCATAGGGGTGACCGGCCTCCTCACCGAGGCCGCCCGGATCGCCCACCAGGGTCGGCCCGACCACGAGCTCTGGTCCTTCGTCGGCTATCCGCTCTCCTACCTCTTCCAGACCGCCACCGCAGGAGACTGGCACCAAGCGATGTGGATGGTCCACGTGGGTACCTTCCTCGCCTTCCTCGTCATCCTGCCCATGACCAAGCTGCGGCACATGTTCACCTCGCCGGCCGACCTGTTTCTCTCGCCCAAGGACAGGCCCAAGGGGGCGATGCGAGAGATGCCCAACCTCCTCGAGGCCGAGGACATCGAGACCATCGGTGCCAGCCTTGCCGCCGACCTCACCTGGAAGCAGATCTTCGACACCGACGCCTGCACCATCTGCGGTCGGTGCACCTCGGTATGCCCGGCCAACATCACCGGAAAGCCCCTCGACCCCCGGGAGATGGTCCTCAAGACCGGAGAGGTCGCCGCATCGGTGCTGGGGATGGAAGGGCCGGTCTCCTCGACAGCCACCCTGGAAGGAGCCGGGGTGCTCTTCGAGCGGGTCGGCAGCGACGAGGTATTCGCCTGCACCACCTGCCGGGCCTGTGACGAGATCTGCCCGGTGGGAATCGAGATCGTCGACCGCATCCTCGACATGCGCCGGTACCTGACGCTGATGGCGTCCGATTTCCCCTCGGAGCTGGGGAAGGCATTCGTCGCCATGGAAAACCAGGCGAACCCGTGGGGGATGAGCCAGCAGGCCCGCGCCTCCTGGACCGACGAGCTCGACTTCGACATCCCGCGCCTTGGCGAGGCGGGCCGCACCAGCGCCGAATACCTGTGGTTCGTCGGGTGTGCCGGCTCCTACGACGACCGGAACACCGCGGTGTCGGTTGCTCTCGCCCGCCTCCTCCACAGCTCGGGGATCGACTTCGCCATCCTCGGGATGAACGAGGTGTGTACCGGCGACCCGGCGCGGCGGTCGGGCAACGAGTTCGTCTTCCAGCAGCTCGCCCTGCAGAACATCTCCACCTTCGAGGATCACGGGGTGCGCAAGGTGATCACCCAGTGCGCCCACTGCTTCAACACCATCGCCAACGAGTACCCGCAGTTCGGAGGCACCTACGAGGTGGTCCATCACAGTCAGCTCCTCGCCGAGCTGCTCAACCAGGGGAGAATCGATCTTCCCCGGCGCACCGACGGCACCCCCAAGAGGATCGCCTATCACGACGCCTGCTATCTGGGCCGCCACAACGACGTGTACCTGGCTCCGCGCCAGGTGGTGGGGGCCTCGGGGGCCGAGGTGGTGGAGATGCCCCGCCACGGGACCAGGGCGCTGTGCTGTGGGGCGGGTGGCGCCCGGTTCTGGATGGAGGAGAAGACAGGGAAGAAGGTCAACATCGAGCGTGCCGAGGAGGCGGTGGCCACCGACGCCGATGAGATCGCGGTGGCCTGTCCGTTCTGCTTCGTCATGATCGATGATGGGGTGAAGGAGCTGGGCCGCGACGAGGTCAGGGTACGGGACATCGCCATGATCCTCGCCGACGGCTTGGCCCCGGCCGGGGAAACTTGAGAAGAGCGGGCCTGCTCCCTCTCACGGTGACGGCGGCGGTGGCTGCGTGCCTGCCTGGGCCGGCCACCGCGCCGTCACCCACCGACCCGCCCGAGTCGGTGACCACCACCACCATCTCCGACACGGTGACCACCATCGGTGCCGCCGAGGGCGTCGGGCTCTTCGCCGACTGCATGGCGGAGCGAGGGCTGGATATCGGCCCGGTGCCCCTCGATGCCCAGGGCAGGCCTCGCCTCGACCTCGCTCTGAGGGGGATCGACCTGAGCTCCCGGGAGGTGACCGACGCTCTGGGTCGCTGCTCCGGCCACCTGGTGACGGGGGCACTCGGCCTGGAAGGCTCGCCGGTGATACGCCAGGAGATGCTCGGGCTACTCGCCGGGTTCAGCCAGTGTGTCCGCGACCGGGGAGTCCCCGGGTTTCCCGATCCGGTCCCGGGTTTTCACGGGATTGGGTTTCCCTACCCCGTCGAGGAGATCCCCTACGAAGATCCCGACCTTGGAGCGGCCGTGGGGGTTTGCCGGAGCCGTATGTCCGGGGAGTGAGGGGGTGTCGGTGACCACCGGCACCTCTTAGCATTGGGCCCTATGGTCGCCATGCCCACCCCGGTGATCGTGCCCGGAACCGACGAGGACGTCGACCTCGACAAGCCGTGGCTGGTGGTGGTGTGGAACGACCCGGTGAACACCATGTCCTATGTGGTCTACGTCTTTCGCAAGCTGTTCGGATACGACGAGGAGAAGGCCACCAGGCTCATGCTCCAGGTCCACAATGAGGGTCGTTCGGTAGTGGCCGACGGTCCCCGCGAGCAGGCAGAGATCGACTGCTACCGCCTGCACAACCACGGTCTCTGGGCGACGATCGAGCAGTGAGCCACTTCAGGACGACCGGTCGGGGTATGGAGGCGGTCTTCACCGAGGAGGAGCGAGGGTTCCTCGCCGACGTGGTCACCATGCTCACCGGAGTGGGGACACCCGGTGACGACCCGGCGGCTACCCGGCTCAACGTTCCGGTCTATCTCAACGATCCCTCATCCAACGAGGAGTGGTGGCGTCTCATGGGTCCCGAGTTGGGCGAGGCCCGCCGAGCAGATCGCCGGGTGTTCAGCCGGGTGGTCGGGTCGGGTTCCCCGGTGATCTTGGGCGAGGGAGAGGCCGACGCCTTTCTCCGGGTCCTCAATGAGGCCCGTTTGGTCCTGGGGGCGAGGCTGGGGATCGAGGTCGAGGAGGACCACGAACGGGTCCCCGAGGACGGGCGTCGGGTGCTCGACTACCTGGGCTGGGTCCAAGAGGAGCTCACCGAGGAACTGACCCGGTCGCTCTGACTGTGTAGCGGTGTAGTTTCTGGGGGAGGTGACCACCGACCCGATCGCGGAACTGAGAAGCACCACTGGTTCGCTGATATCCCTCTACGTGGGCAGACCCAGCCCCGGAGGCTTTCCCGCTCTCCTCACCGACCTGCTCAAGCCGATCAGAGACTTGGCCGAGCACGGCGACCGTCGGCTGGCCAAGAGCTTCCGGGCCGACGTCGACAGGATCAGAGATCTAGCCGACCGGTTCGAGGCTGAGGCGGCGCCGGCCTACGTGGTGTTTGCCTCGGAGAGCGATGGCCTCTTCGTGGTCGAGGCCCTCACCCATGATGTTCCCGACGTTGCAAGGATCGGGCCCCGTCCCTACCTGCGCCCCCTCCGGGTGGCTCCCCGGGCGCTCCGGGCCGGGGTCCTCGTCGCCGACAGGGTGACTGCTCGGGTGTTCGTGGTCTCGGGCAGGATGGTCGAGGAGCTCGGTGCTCATCTCGAGGCAGACCCGGGCAAGGCCGACTTCGGGGGGTTTGCCGGGTACGAGGAGCACGCCGCCCGACAACGAGCCGCCGAGGCCTCCTCGAGATTGTGGAAAACCGCGGGGCACCGTCTCCTCGAGTCTCATCAGGAGAGACCCCTCGACTATGTCGCCCTCGGCGGCAAGGATGAGATCCTCGATGATCTGGCCCGGTCGTTGCACCCCTACCTGGATCGGCTCCCACGGGTCACCTTTCCCGCGGTGCCCGCCGGGGTCACTGCACAGGCGATCAGGGCCGAGATGTCCGTCTACGAGGGCGAGGTCCGGCGCGACCGTCAAGCGGCGCTGGCCGGCCGGATCTGCGACACGGTCTGGGGCGGGGGCAATGCCGTGCTCGGACTTTCCTCGACCTTGGAAGCAGCCAATCTACTGGCCATCGATGCCCTGGTGGTGGCGGGCAACTTCGAGAAGCCGGGTGCGATGTGCCTTCGATGCGATCACCTAGTCAGGGAGGCAGGCATCTGCCCGGTGTGCGGGTCGGTGATGGTACCCGTCGATGATCTGATTGCCCCGCTCATCGAGGTGGTGGTGGCCACCGGGGGGCGCGCCCGCCAGGTGGAGGTGGCATCCCCGCTCGACAACCACGGGGTGGGCGCACTCCTCAGGTTCCCCCTGCCCGAACCGGGCTGATCGCGGTGGGGGCAGCACCCGTTAGATTCATCGGGTGTCCACCGCCGCCGTCGTCCTCGCCGCAGGAGGGTCGCGTCGACTCGGCCGCACCAAGCAGCTCGAGCCATGGGGGGAGACCAACCTCCTCGGTCACGTGGTTGCTCTCGCCCGGACTCTTCCGGTGGACGAGGTATGGGTCGTCCTCGGTCACGATGCCGAGCGGATCCTCGCCGAGACCGACCTCGGGGATGCGGGAGTGGTCGAGAACCCCGAGTGGGAGGAGGGGATCGCCTCTTCGCTTCGGGTCGGCCTGGATGCCCTGACCAGGCTGTCGCGGTGTGAACGGGCACTGATCCTCATGGGCGACCAGCCGGAGCCTTCGACCGCAGTGGTCACCGAGCTGCTCGACTCCCATCGGCGCTCGGGAAGGCCGGTGACCATCCCCAAGTACCGGTACACCCTTGGCAACCCGGTCGTCGTCGACCGATCGTTGTGGTCCCGCCTCATGTCCCTGGACGGTGACGAGGGGGCAATGCGGCTGTGGCGGGCCCATCCCGAGTGGGTAAACGAGGTCTGGTTCGCCGACAGTCCTCCTCGCGACGTCGACACCGAGACCGACGTCTCTGAGATGAGACCGAAACATGGCGCCTGAACCACGGTGAATCGGATTGTCTAGAGTCAGGTAGGCCAGCACCTCAGCGGAGAAAGGGCAGATGGCTCGAATCGATCAGGTCGCCGGGATCGATCACAAGAAGGCGACCAAGCTGCGCAAGGCAGGTGTCAGGACCTCCAAGGCACTGATCGAAAGGGCCTCGGGCCGGAGAGGACGTACCGAGCTGGCCAAGGCCACCGGCCTCAGCCAGAAAGACCTCCAGGTGTGGGTGCATCATGCCGACTTGCTCCGGGTCCGCGGTATCGGGTCGGAGTACGCCGAGCTCCTCGTAGCCGCGGGAGTCGACACCCTGCGGGACCTGCGGCGGCGAAACCCCACCGCCCTGGTGGCCAAGATCATCGGCCTCAACGGGGCCAACCGGCTGGTCAGCCGGCTTCCCACCGAGGCCATGGTCGAGAGTTGGATCAGCTCCGCCGGCGATCTCGAGCCGTCGATGTCGGCCTAGGCCCCTTGCTTCGCTGGGCGGGGCGCGGTGCGGCGTGGTCGTATGGGAGCGGCGCGACTCCGTACTTGGTACCGGTCAAGAGGAAGAAGGGGCCCCCGTGGGGGGGCCCTTCTTCTCCTGTGTGGGAGGAGGTGAGCTCAGGAAGCCTTGGCGGCGCTCGCCGTCGAGGTCTTCGCCGAGCTCGTCTTGGCAGCCGTCGACGACTTGGTCGTCTTGGCAGCCGAAGTCTTGGCAGCCGGCTTGGTCGCCGGCTTCTTGGCGGCTGAAGTCTTGGCAGCCGGCTTGGTCGCCGGCTTCTTGGCGGCCGGCTTCTTGGCGGCGGGAGCCGGGGCCGGCTCGGTCTTGGCGTCGGCGCCCTCGGGGCGGAATGACGACCTCCAGGTGGCCAGCATGTCCTCCAACTGGTCGCGGAGCTTGCTGACCTGCTCCTTGGCCTGGTCGAGGTCGACCTTCGAGGAGATCTCCTCGACGACCTTGCCCTCGCTGATCTTGTTGATCACCTTTTCGCCTTCGGCGGCCCAAGCGTTGAGCCGGGCCTCCGCCTTCTTGGTGTAACCGGCGGCGCCCTTGTCCAGCCTCCCCTTGAGGGTGCTGACTCCGTCGCCCACCTTCCGGGCGGCGACCACGGGGGCGCCGACCGCTGCGTACATGACGTTCTTTGCTTGCATTGTCATCACTCCTGATCTTCAGGGGGAACCGACCCGTTCGATCGGATCAGCGCCCGGTACATGTCGAGCAGCACTTTCTTCTGGTCGGGGGACAACCGATCGTCCCCCTCGATGGCATCGAAGACCGATGCCGGGGGCAGTTCCTCGTCGATCAGCCCCGCCCTGGTGTACAGCGAGTTGGCCGATATCTCCAGGGCCCTCGACAGGTTCTTGAGGATCTCGGCTGATGGCCTTCTGATCCCCCTCTCTATCTGACTCAGGTAGGGATTGGATATCCCTGCCTTCTCCGCCAGTCGTCTCAGGGAGAGGTTGGCCCGCTCCCGCTGCTGACGGATGAACCCGCCAAGATCCATATGCTTGCTCTCGTTCAACTATAGATAGCATACAGCAAGTGCTTGCTATTGCAAGCGTAATGCGAGCCAGCGCTATCGATCAGTCGAAGGTGGCCCCTACGGCCCTGCCGATCAGCCAGGCGACCACACCGCCGAGCCCAGCGATGACCAGGTTCTCCAAACCGGATCTGAGGCGGCTGGTCTTGCTGACATTGGCCTTGATCACCCCCACCATGAACAACCCGATCATGGTGCCCACGGTGGCGACAACGGTGGCCTGGGCCACGGTGTCGAAGATTGCGAATGGCACCACCGAAGGAAGGGATCCCACCATGAAGAGAACCCCAGAAGCGAACATGGCCCGGTAGGGGGAACGTCTCTCGGTGTCGACGAACCCGAACTCCAGGGCGGCCATGGCTCCGAGGAGCGCCTCGTCGTTGTCGGCGAAAGCCGACATCACACCATCGAGGTCCTCGGGCCTGACACCCATGTCGGCGAAGAAGCCGCGGAGCTGTTCGAACTCGGCGTCGCGGAACCGGGCTATATGGGTTCGCTCCAGGGCGAGCTCCGCAGTGAGGACCTCGTCTTGGGACTTGGTGGCGAGGTACTCCCCGGCGGCCATGGAGACACCCCCGGCCACCGCCCCGGCGATCCCGGTGAGCAGCACCTGACCGGTGGCCAACCCCCCGGCCGCCACCCCCACAACGAGGAGGAACATCGAAACCAGGCCGTCGTTGACCCCCAGGATGATGTCTCGCCAATACTGACGGGACTCGCCGATGTGAGGTTCATAACCGGCGGGATGGGTCTCCTTGGACTTCATTCGGGCACGATCGTACCCCCGGGTCGTGAGTCGGCATGGTGAGAAAATGCGGCTCGGGAGCCACTACCGTGGCGGCGATCCGGAGCGACCATGATCATCGTCATGCACCCAGACGCCACCGGCGACGAGATCTCAGGGATCGTCGACCGGCTCAGGTCACTGGGCGCCGACGTCCATGTCTCCACCGAGGCGGGCCGCACCGTGGTCAACGGGACCACCGAGTCACGGCTGCACGATGAGGCGCCCTGGGACTCCTTGCCCGGAGTGGAACAGGTGGTTCCGCAGGTTCGTGGAGGTCGCCGGGTGGGGCGGCAGTTCAAGCCGGAGAGCACTGTGGTCAGGGTGGGCCCGGCCACGATCGGTGACGGCGGCCTCGCAGTGATCGCCGGTCCCTGTGCCGTGGAGAGCCGGGAGCAGCTGCTTGGCACTGCCCGTGTGGTCCAGGCAGCCGGCGCCGTCATCCTACGTGGCGATGCCTTCAAGCCGCGCACCTCGCCTTACACCTTTCAGGGGTTGGGCAAGGTCGCCCTCGAATATCTGGCCGAGGTGCGGGATGAGACCGGTCTTCCCTTCGTCGCCGAGGTCCTCGATCCCAGGGACGTCGATCTGGTGTCCTCGTACGCCGACATGGTGAGGATCGGGACCCGGAACATGTCGAATCATGCCCTGCTCAAGGAGGTTGGTCGCCAGCCCAAACCGGTGCAGTTGAAACGGGGTCGGGCGGCAACCGTGGGCGAGTGGATCGACGCAGCCGAGCACGTATTCAACGAGGGAAACCGTCAGATCGTGCTGGTGGAGCGGGGCATTCGGAGCTTCGACAACACGGCGAGGAACACCCTGGACATCACCGCAGTTCCGATGGCCAAGGCCCACACCCACCTCCCGGTGATCGTCGACCCGTCACACGCAGGAGGGCGTCGCGATCTAGTGGCCCCGCTCGCCCGGGCGGCGATAGCCGCCGGCGCCGACGGGGTGATGGTCGACGTGCATCCCACGCCCCACGAGGCACTGGTCGACGGGCTCCAGGCGCTTCTGCCCGAGGAGTTCGAGGGGTTGATGGCCGAGCTGAGGGCGGTGGCCCGGGCGGTAGGCCTCAGGGCTTGATCAGTCCTCCGACAGGGCGATCATGGCAGCGACGCCGGCCGCCAGCCCCACGGGCAGCGACCCGTCGTCGACACGGAACGAGGCGGAGTGGAGGTCGCCCCCACCACTGCGGGTCCCCAAGCGAAACATGGCGCCGGGGACCAGGTCGAGGTAGTAGGCGAAGTCCTCCCCTCCCATGCTGGTCTCGGTGGGGACCACCGACTCCTCGCCGATGGCCTGCGCCATGGCCCGGGCTGCGGTCTCGACCACCATGGAGTCATTGATCACCGGTGGAACCCCCTGGCGATAGTCGACCCGGTGACCCGCCCCGAATGCGGCGGCGATTGTGCCCACCGTCGCCTCGACCAGGCCGGGCAGTCGGTCACGCATCTCCCGGTCCAGTGAGCGGATGGTGCCCCTGAGCTCTACCCGGGTCGGTATCACATTGGGGGCCTCGCCCCCGTGAATGGCGCCGAACGCGGTGACCACAGGCAGCCGAGCATCGAACGAGGAACGGACGACCTCGGGGAGGTCACCGACCACCCGTGCCGCCGCGGCTACCAGGTTGACCGTCCGGTGGGGCCGGGAGGTGTGGCCCCCAGGACCTTCGAGGACGATGACGAAGCCGTCGGCGCCGGCAGTCACCGGACCCGGCTTCACCCCCACCTTGCCGGTGTCCAGGGTGGGGTCGACGTGGAAGGCGATCAGTGCTTCGAGACCGTCGACCATCCCCTCCGAGACCAGCTCGACGGCCCCCCCGGTGATCGTCTCCTCCGCCGGCTGGAAGAACACCCTGAACCCGGGGGAGAGCCCTAACCGTGACAGGATGATGGCGATACCTGCAGCCACTGCGGCATGGGCGTCGTGGCCACAGGCGTGCATCCAGCCGGGGTTCCCGGAACGGGGGTTGTTCTCCACGGGCTCGTCGATGGGAAGCCCGTCGATGTCGGCGCGGAACCCCACGATGGGCCGGTCTCCGATGTCGGCCCAGAGCCCGGTTCCTCCCGGTCGCAGCCCGACCGGGATTCCCTCATCGGCCAACGTCTTGGCGAGGATCTCGGTGGTGCGCTCCTCCTGGTTGGCCGGCTCGGGGTGGCGGTGAAGGAGGCGGCGCAGCTCGACGATCCTGGGTGTGACCGCCTCGACGTGGGCGGTCAGCGAGGTAGGAGGCATGGGACCGGATGGTAAACCCGGGCGAGGAGCCTCACTCGTAGAACAGGGCCTCGAAGGTGCGGCGGGCCTTTCGGGTGTTGCGGCGGTACTCCTCCCACAGGTCGGAGCGGCGGTCGTATCCCAGGCTGGCGGCGAGACGGCCCAGCTTTCGTTGGTCGGACGGGAACAGGTCGCCGGCCTGTCCCTTCTGGAGGTGGAGCCTGAGGCGAACCCTGGTGAGGAACAGGTAACCCTCGTGGAGGGAGCGGAAGTCGTCGGCGCCGAGGACCCCGGCCTCGTGGAGGGCGCCGAGGGCAGGGATGGTGCCGGTGACCCGCAACGCCCGCTCCGAGCCCCCATGCCGGAGCTGGAGAAGCTGGGTCAGGAATTCGATGTCGCTGAGCCCGCCCGGCCCCAGTTTGAGGTGGTAGATGGGATCGTATCCCGCAGGCAGCCGCTCGGACTCGACCCGGGCCTTGGTGCCGCGGATCTCCCGTTCGACCTTCCGGTCCAGGGAGGGGGCCCACACCACGGGCTCGATCAGAGCGGCGAACTCATCGAGCACCAGAGGATCGCCCACGGCGGGTCTCGCCTTGACCAGGGCGAGGATCTCCCAGGGCTCGGCCCACTCCTGGTAGTAGCGACGGAAGCCCTCCACCGAGCGTGCCAGCGGTCCTCGCCGCCCTTCGGGGCGGAGCTCGGTGTCGAGGTCATAGCCGTCGCCGTGGCGTCCCGGCTCGGAGATCACCCGTCTCAGGTCGACCGCAAGCTTGAGAGCACGCTCCCGGCCCGCTTCATCGGCGTAGACGTAGATCAGGTCGACGTCGGAGCCGTAGGAGAGCTCTCTTCCGCCCCACTTTCCCATGGCGATGGCACCGAACCCTGCGGGGTCACCGTCGGTGAGGGCGTGGAGCCCGCCGGCAAGGGTCGCATCCGCGCTGTCGGACAGTGCCCCAATGGTCTCTTCGGCGGAGGCGTTGTCGAGGATGTCCCGGGCAGCGATGCGCAACTTGCGTCGGCGGACGAAGCGCCGGATGGTCCCCACCTTGGCATCGGGGTCGGGCCTCGAGTTGAGAAGGCCGATCAGCCGCTCGGTGGCGCCGTCGGCGTCGCGGATGTCCCAGTTGGGCCGATCATCGGCGAGCCGGGGGACGAACTCGGGTATGCGGTCGATCAGCGAGCCGAGAAGCCGTCCCGTGCCCAGGAGCAAGCTGAGACGCTCCCCAGCCACCGGTGATGCCTGGAGCAGGGTCACCAGTGCGGCGTGGTCGGCGGTGTTCGCCATGAGGAGGCGCATCTGGTCGAGGCCGAGATCGGGGTCGGGGGACAGGGAGAGCCAGTCGAGCATCAACGGGAGCACTTGTTGCATGACCCGGGACCGGCGACTCAGCCCGCTGGTCATGTCCTCGAAGGCCCTGGCCGCAGCGGTGACCTCCTCAAACCCGAGGGCACTGAGGCGTAGCCGTGCTTCGTCAGGTCCGAGCCGCGCCGAGCTCACTCCGGCGAGCGAGTCGAGGATCGGCCTGAAGTAGAGCCTCTCGTGTAGGTCGCGCACCTCGCGCCGTACCGCCGAGAGCCGCCGGTCGAGGTCGATGACCGGATCGGTGATGAATCCCATCCCCCGTCCGAGTCGCTCCCGCTCCTCAGGAGACTCGGGAACCACGTGGGTCTGTGTCAGGTCCCAGAGCTGGAGCCGATGCTCGAGAGATCGGAGGAAGCGATAGGCCTGGGCGAGACTGCCGGCCTCCTCCTGCTCGATATAGCCGTGCTCACCGAGAGCAGTGAGGGCGTCGAGCGTGGCGGTGACCCGAAGATCGGGGTCGAACCGGCCATGAACCAACTGGAGGATCTGGACGGCGAACTCGATGTCGCGGATCCCGCCAGGTGCCCGTTTGATGTCGCGTGGGGAGGCTTCCTCCTCGGCACGTGCCTTGAGCAGGCGGATGCTGCGCAGCGCCTCGGGGTCGAGCCCTTCCTCCCAGAGCAATTGATCGGCCATCTCCCGGAACCGTGACCCGAGTGTGGGGTCACCTGCTGCGGGCCGCACCTTGAGCAGCGCCTGGAGCTCCCATGCCTCTGCCCACCGTCGGTAGTAGGCGCGGTGGCTTTCAAGGCTCCTGCTGAGTGGTCCCATGGTTCCCTCCGGCCGCAGATCGGCGTCGACCACCAGGGCGGTCCCCTCAAAGGTCGGCGAGGAGAGGTCGGTCATCAGCCTGGAGGCCAGGGCGATGGCCGCTGCCCGGGCCTCGGCCTCGCTGCCCTCGTCACCCTGGTGGACGAAGACCAGGTCGATGTCCGAGTAGTAGTTGAGCTCACCGGCACCCCACTTCCCCATGGCAATCACCGCGAAAGGCAGGTCGGGCACCAGAGGGTGACGGGGAGCTATCGCCTCGGTCGCTCGGGCGAGGGCCTCGGCGACGATCCGGTCCATGGCCTCGGAGAGGAGGGCAGTGGCCCGGGCGACGTCGATAACACCGAGCAGCTCGTCCCCGGCCACCTCGATCAGCGCCGACCGCCAGCGAAGCGGCACCGAGCTGGGGTCGGTGTCCCCGGCGAGCAGCCGGGGATGGACCGCCAGGGCGTTGCCCAGGGCCCGGCTAGCCCCGCAGATGACCGCGGCCCGGCGCAGCCCGGCTTCATCGTGGATGAGCGAAGGATCGGCGCTCAGGACCGCGGCGAGACGTGTCCGGGCCCCCTCCGGATCGGCGGTGGGGGCGGTCACCGCCAGCACCAGCTCCTCATCGGGGTGACGTCCTGCTGACCTTCGTGACTGGACCACCGTGCCAGGGTATGACGTCGAGAGGTGGATCTACTACCGCGTAACGTGTCGGCATCATGATTCGGGTGGCCGGAGCGCAACTCAACCTCAGGGTTGGCGACATCACCGGGAACGAGGATCAGATCGCCGAGGCCATGGCTCGCGCCAAGGCAGCGGGCGCAGACATTCTCCTCACCCCCGAACTTGGCCTCACCGGTTACCCCCCCGAGGATCTGGTACACCGGCCCGACTTCGTCGCAGCCAACCTGGCCGCGGTGCAGCGGCTCGCCTCGCAGACCGAGAGGACGACGGTGGTGGTGGGTTTCGCCGACCCGGTCGAGCCCGGGCGACGGATTGTCGACGACGCTTGGGAACGACAGGTCGCCAACGCGGTTGCGGTGATACGCCAAGGAGAGGTGTTGGGGGTATACCACAAGGTGCTCCTCCCCAATTACGGGGTGTTCGACGAGGATCGCAACTTCACGCCCGGAACGGTGCCCGCTCAGGTGTGGGACATCGCCGGGACTCCGGTCGGGATTTCCATCTGTGAGGACATTTGGGTCCCCGACGGTCCGCCAGCCCAACAGGCGGGTGCCGGTGCCCGCTTTCTCCTCAACGTGAATGCCTCCCCCTATCACCGGGGCAAGGCGGTCGAGCGGGAGAGAATGCTGGCCGACAGGGCCCGGTCGACCGGCTGTCCCGTCGTCTATCTCAACCTGGTGGGCGGCCAAGACGAGCTGGTGTTCGACGGAGCCTCGGTGGTCATCGACCCTTCCGGCGCGATCCTGCATCGTTCACCACAGTTCGAGGAGGACTTCTTCGTGGTCGAGGTCCCCGACCCGGTCGACGACGCCGGGCGTGGTGGGCCTGATGCCGCCCTTCCACCGGTGGTGCCCTTGCTCGATCCGGTCGAGGAGGTGTACCGCGCCCTCGTCACCGGTCTCGGGGACTACGTGAGGAAGAACGACTTCCACGGCGTGGTGGTTGGGCTGTCCGGTGGCATCGACTCGGCGCTGACCGCCGCCATCGCCACCGATGCCCTGGGACCGGCGTCGGTTTGGGGAGTCTCCATGCCATCACGGTTCTCCTCACAGCACTCGATCGACGATGCGTGGCAGCTGGCGTCGAACCTGGGGATCCGGTTCGACGTGCTACCCATCGAGGAGGTGTACACGGCGTACCTGAGTGTGCTGGACGAGGTCTTCTCGGGCACCGGGTTCGGGCTTGCCGAGGAGAACCTCCAGGCGAGGATCCGGGGAGCCGTCCTCATGGCACTGTCCAACAAATTCGGCCACATGGTGGTGGCCACCGGCAACAAATCGGAGACCGCGGTCGGATATGCCACGCTTTACGGTGACATGGTGGGCGGGTTCGCGGTACTCAAGGATGTGTTCAAGAGCCTGGTCTACGACCTGGCCCGATGGCGCAACAAGGACGGCGAGGTCATCCCCCAGCGCACCATCGACAAGCCGCCCTCCGCCGAGTTGCGCCCCGACCAATTCGACACCGACAGCCTTCCCCCGTATGACCTGCTCGACATGGTGCTGGAGCAGTATGTCGAAGGCGACCTGGGGGTGGAGGCGATCGTCGCCGCGGGATACGACCGCGCCCTGGTAACCCGGGTGGCGTCTATGGTCGACCGCAATGAGTACAAGCGGCGGCAGGCTGCCCCGGGGGTAAAGGTGACCACCAAGGCATTTGGCAAGGATCGCCGGCTGCCGATCACCAACGCCTATCGCCCGGGGGCCTCTTGAGCGCCATCACCACGGTGTTGATCAACGGGGAGCCCTCCGACGGTAGGGTCCCGGTGACCGACTCATCGGTGCTCCGCGGTGATGGGTGCTTTGAGGTGATCAAGGCATATGGGGGGGTCCTGTTCCGTGGCGACGACCACCTCGAGCGACTTGAGCGGAGTGCTGCCGCCCTGGACATCGAACTGCCCCCACTTTCCGATCTTGCCCGGTGGGCCGACGAGGTCGCTGCCGGGCTCGGGGACGGGGCAGTGCGGATGGTGGTCACCCGGGGCTCCACGGTGCCCGGGGTCGACGGGGAGTCGCTGGTCATCGTGTTCGGCCATCCCTGGTCCCGGGTCGGAGGGCCTGCCCGCCTCCTCCCGGTGACGGCCCCCTGGCACAGTGCCGGGGCTCCATGGGAGTTGGCCGGGGCCAAGCTCATCTCGTACGCGCCGAACATGGCTGCCACCCGGCGGGCCCACCAGGAGGGGTTCGACGACGCGCTGTTGCTCACAGGGGACGGTTTGATCCTGGAAGGGCCCACCTTCTCGGTTGGCTGGGTGGTGGAAGGGGTGGTCGAGACCCCGTCACTCTCGCTGGGAATCCTCGACTCGATCACCCGGCGGGTGGTCTTCGAGCTGTGTTCCAAGCTGGGTGTTGAGATCGTGGAGACCCGGTCGACCCTGGAACACCTCGACCGGGCCGACGAGGCCCTCGCCTTCTCCACCATTCGGGAGATCCAGTCGGTTTCGGCGGTGGGAGATCGCGAGTTCGACGAGGGCCCGGTGACCGGGAGTATCCAGTCTGCCTTCCTCGAAGCGGTCGGCGGGTGAATCCCGGGAACCGGTCAGTCGTAGGGCACGTTCAGTGGGAATGACTTCTGCAACGAGGGCGCTGCTGGCGCTTGCCCTGGTGGGCACCCTGGCCGCCTGCGATGACGGAGAGGCCAATCCGACTACCACCACCAGTCCGGTGACAACCACCTCGGCCTCAGACGGCTCTACCACCACCAGCGGCGGCGGAGAGGTGACCAGCACCACGCTACGTGGACAGGTGATCACCGATTACCAGACCGCGGGCCGGCTCTCCACGGCCAACGGCGAGGTGCTCCACCTGGTGGTCCCGGTCGGCGGGTATACCGACGTAGACCTGTTCAACTTCCTCGTCGATCTCAAGCAGGCCCATCCTGGGCTCTGGGGTGTCGAGGTCTTCGACGACCCGCGTGGGCCCGAGGTCTTCGCCATCCCCGATGGCGACCGAGATGAGGAGCAGCGCACCCTGCTCGACCGGCACCATCTGGTGAGCTTGGTCGAGGGAGACACCATCCGGTACCAGGGACCGTTCCGGTCACTGGGTGAGGCGGTGATCGGCTCCTAGCCGCGGGTGTGAGCCGAGTAGGCGGTTCATCGGGGGTCGCCGCCTTGGATCATGTCAGGATCCCCGAGACGATGAGGAAACCCCCGAAGCCGACCGAGTCGGTGATCAGCGTCAGGAAGATGGTGGAGGCAAGGGCAGGGTCCTGACCGAGCTTCCTCATGATGAGGGGGATGCCGGTTCCCGCCACCGAAGCCACTGTCAGGTTGACCACCACCCCTATGGACACCGCCAGGCTGATCCTCCACGTCGGCGTTTCGTTGGAGTCGAACACCCCTGTGACCAGGAGCAGGCTGGCGAGGCCGGCGGCCACCGTCGCCAGCAGCAGACCGTTGAGAACCCCGATCCTGGCCTGACGGCCGAGCACCGAGGGCACCTGGCTCCCCGGGATGTCGTCGGTGGCCAGGCCCCGGACCACCACCGCCAGGCTCTGCTGGCCGCTGTTGCCCCCGAGAGTGGCCACCACCGGCATCAGCGCCGCCAGCACCGGAAGCCGGGAGATCACCCCGGTGAACTGCTCGACCACGATGGCCACCACGGTGGCCAGAGCGAGATTGACCAACAGCCAGGGCGACCGGGCGCGAATCGACCGGGGTATGGCGGTGTACACCGTTTCCCCGGGCCCGGCGCCGACTGCAGCGGCAAAGTCCTCTGAGGCTTCATCCTGAATGGCCTCCATGACCGCCTCGGTGGTCACCATGCCGATGAGCACCCCGGCATCGTCGACGACCGGAACCCCGAAGAAGTGGTACCTCTGGCAGATCTCGGCGACCTCCTCGCGGTCGGTGAGGGGATGCACCGCCACGGGGTCGGCCACCATCACGTCGGCCAATGGAGACCCGGGGCGGCGGAACACGAGGTCGCGAAACGAGATGACTCCGGCCAGCCTGTCCTGGTCGTCGACCACATAGACGTAGGAGAGGTCCTCGTACTCGTCGTGGAGCTGGCGGATCCGCTCGATGGCTTCACCAGTGGTCAGCCCGAGCGGAAGCTTGGCGATGTCGGTGGTCATCAGCCCGCCGGCGCTGTCGGCGGGGTAGGCGAGGAGGCTACGGACCTCCTCCTCGGCCTGGGTGGTCATCGCCGCCAGCAGATCTTCTTGTACCTCGGTGTCGAGTTCCCCGAGGAGGTCGGCGGCGGCGTCGCCGGGCATCTCGCTCAGGGCGGCGGCCAGGCTGGCCACCGGTAGCCCCTCGATCAGCTCGGCAGCAAGCTCCGGGGCGATCTCCTCGAGGATCTCGGCAGCCTCGAGTGGGGCCAACCCGCCGAGAAGACCGGCCACGTCCCCCTCGTCGAGCTGTTCGAGGACGTCGGCTGCGTCACCGGGGGCCGCCTCGGCCAGGGCTTCCCACTCCTCGGGGTTGGCCTCGAGGTAGTCGGCGACCTCATCGGGCTCGCGCCGAGCGAGATCGATGAGGGTGCGTGCAAGATGACGGGGGCTGCGCAGCCGGATTCTCAAAGCTCACCCCGGATAGTCGACGGGTGGGGGCAGGGTAACTGCTGTCGTCAGCCCTGGAACGGCCGCACGGCGGTCACCTTCAAGGTGAACACCCCGGCGGGTGCCTGGTAGGAGATCTCGTCGCCGACAGCGGCACCAAGGAGAGCGGCGCCCACCGGACTGGCAGGGGAGGCGAGGAGGACTCCGGGGACCCGGTTCTCCTGGGGTGCGACGAAATAGTCGAGCCGGTCACCGTCATGGTCCTCCACCGTGACCACGCTCCCCACCTCGACCACGGTCGTCGAGGAGGTCTCGCCGACCTCGGCGGTGTGGATCAAATGCTCCAGCTTTCGAATGCGTGCCTCCATGAGACCCTGGGCGTTCTTGGCCGCGTCGTACTCGGCGTTCTCCCTGAGGTCGCCGTGGGAGCGTGCCTCGGCGATCCGCTCCTCCATCTCCCGACGGGCCACCGTCTTGAGGTGCTCCAGCTCTTCGATCAGCTTCTCCATGGCGGCCGAGGTGAGAAAGGTGGGCTCTTCGTTGGTCATGGGAGCTCAGGGTATTCAGGTTCCGGCGGATAATCCTGATGGTTGAATTCCCCGGTGAAGTTCATCACGCTCGATACCGACCGGCTGCTGATCCGGCCGTTCAACCGGGGTGACATCGACGCGCTGGTCGAGCGACGCAACCACCCCGAGGTGGCTCGCTACCAGACCTGGGAGCTGCCGTACACACGTGATCAGGCGGAGTCGATGGTCACCGAGCTCGTCTCGATGGAAGGCCCCACCGACGGGGAGTGGTGGATGGCTGCGGTGGTGGAGAAGTCGACCGGGCTGATGGTCGGCGACCTTGCCGTACATCTGACCTGGGCGGGGAGGACCGCCGAGATCGGCTACACCCTGGACCACGCCCGGTGGGGCCAGGGTCTGGCGGTGGAGGCTGCCGACGCTCTGGTGCGGTATCTCTTCGACGATCGCAAGGTCACAAGGGTGTTCGGGATGCTCCACCCCGACAATCCCGGCTCGGCGATGGTCCTCGAGCGGCTGGGCATGCTCTTCGAGGGGCACACCAAGTCCTCGTTTTGGGTCGGGGACGAATGCTCCGACGACTGGATCTACGGCATGACCCGATCCGACTGGGAGGCCTGGGAGGAACGGCCCCGGGGCGTGCCCGATGAGGTGGGTCTCGTCGAGATCGACCACCAGAACGTGTGGGAGGTTTATCGACTCAGGACCCACAAGAGCCAGGAGCGATTCGTGGCAACCATGGCCGATTCCTTCGCCGATGCGCTGTTCCCCGAGGTGGTCGACGGCGCTCCGGTCGAGCCGTGGCTGAGGGCGGTGGTCGCCGATGGTCAGACCGTTGGCTTCGTGATGCTGGCCCTGGCCACGGAGGACCACCCGGAGCCGTATCTGTGGCGTCTCCTGATCGACCGGCAGCACCAGCGGAGAGGCATCGGACAGGCGGTCCTCGGGTTATTGGCGGAGGAGTGCCGGCGTTGGGGGGACCGGTCCCTTCTGGTGAGCTGGGAGGAGGGCAAAGGCTCGCCTCGAGAGTTCTACCTGCGTAACGGGTTCATCCCCACCGGCGAGATCGTCGACGGCGAGACCGAGGCCCGCAGACAGCTCTAGAAGTGCCCCGGAGGGGGACAGGGCACCTATCGAGTGACTCACCTCTAGCCTGCCTCCGGTGAGAGACGAGGAGCGTCTGGAGAACATCGCTGAGGCCCTGTCGATCCCACGGGCGCGAAGGCACATATTCCTATGTGCCGACCAGACCAATCCCAAGTGCGCCCCGCGGGAGGAGACCCATGAGCTGTGGGTCCACCTGAAGAGCCGCCTCAAGCAGTTGGGGGCTACCAGCGCCCCGCCCTCCTGGCAGGGAAGGGACGACGTGGAGGCGGCACCGATGGTCCCGGGAGGAGGCACCGTGCTCAGATCGAAGGTGGACTGTCTTCGGGTGTGCGAGCAGGGGTGTGTGGCGGTGGTCTACCCGGAGGGCACCTGGTACGCCCGCCTCGACAAGGAGAAACTCGATCGGGTGATCGACGAGCACCTTCTGGGCGGGACACCCGTCGAGGAGCTGGTCTTCGCCAGGGGGGACCTAGCCCGGTGAGATGGTGGAGGCGTCTCCTGGTGGCAGTGGTCGTGTGGCGGCTGTTCGCTCCTCCGTTGCGACCACGCTTTCGACCTCCCCAGGAGCATCCGTGGCGACTAGGCGGCCGGACCGTCTTCGTCGGCGACGAGGAATTCCTGGTCCGCGAAACGGGACCGGCCGACGGTCCTCCGGTGCTCTTGGTTCACGGCCTGGGCGGGTCGTCGGTGGGTGAGTGGTACCAGGTGGCACCCAAGCTGGCCACGGAGAGGCGGGTGATCCTGGTCGACCATCGCAGCCACGGATTGTCCCCGGTGATGCGCAACCGCTACGAGGTGGAGGACGTCGCCGACGACATCGCCGGCATACTCGACGAGCTCGGATTGGGTGTAGTCGACGTGGTCGGCTACTCGATGGGGGGGACCATCGCCCAGGCTCTCGCCCACCGTCATCCCCGGCGGGTGAGGCGCCTTGCCCTGGTGGCCACCTTCGCCACCTACCCCCGATGGCGGAGGGTCGCTTCCTGGTTGGGTGTGGTGCTCACCAGAGGGTGGGAGCGCCTCACCGGTCTGGGGACCCCCGAGGTGCGCTCCGGCTACCTCCTCACCAGTCACGCCGTGGATCCCCGGCATGCGCGATGGCTATGGGAGGAGACCCACCGCCGCAACCCTGACGGAGGCGCCCAGGCCACGCTGGCGGTGCTCCGGTTCGACTCCAGCCAGTGGGTGGGTCGGATCGAGGTGGAAACGCTGGTGGTGATCCCGGGACGTGATCTCCTGGTCCCCCCGACCTGGCAGTACCGCCTGGCCGGGGCGATCCCCGGGGCCAGGGTCGCCGAGATACCCGACGCCCACCATGAGGTGGTGTGGACCCACCCGGGCAGGGTGGCCGACGAGCTCAACGACTTCCTCGGCTGACCCTCGAGGTCAGCCCTCTGGGAGCAGGATGAGCGTCGACCTGGCGGCGCCGAGCACCTGATCGCGCTCCCACGACATGGGTGCATTGGGCACCGTCCACCCAGGGCTCGATCATTTCGTCGTAGTGGCGGTGGAAGGCATGTCCCGACCTGTCCCGTGTAGTGGATGAAGGTGGAGTTGTTGAGATCATCCAGGTCGACAACCATGCGGCAGGCGGGGATCCAGTCGACGTGTAGCCCTCGGTGGCGCTCCATCCCATAGCGATGACCGTGGTGGGTGAGCCTCCGACCCGAAGTGGTGCCCGGGGGTTGAACAGCCACTCGACGAGTGCAATGCCGAGGTTGCGAATGCGGCGTTGCGGAACTCGGCAACGTGGAGCCACCAGGTGCGGCGGTTGGAACCCAGGAGACGGGGCCATGGCATCATGGGCTCGTCGATGACCACGCTCGAACAGTCCCCGGTTCCCACCCCCGGTGAGACGAGATGACCAGCCACGGAGAGCAGGTCGTCACTCGGCGCGGGCCCCTGAGAGCGAGTCGCCTGGCGGCTCACGTGGCGCTGGCCAAGCCACGGATCATCGAGTTGCTCCTGATCACCACGGTCCCGGCCATGGTGCTTGCCGCAGGAGCCTGGCCAGGCACCTGGCTGGTCGTGGCCACCCTGATCGGAGGGACCCTCTCGGCGGCGGGGGCGAACACCCTGAACAGCTATCTCGACCGTGACATCGACGAGATGATGCGACGCACCCGACGCCGGCCTCTGGCCCGCCATCAGGTGCCCCCGGCCCACGCCCTGGCGCAGGGAGCCCTGCTCGGTATGGCCGGTCTGGTCTGGTTGGGGGTGAGCACCAATTGGCTGGCCGGAGGAATCGCCACTGCGGCACTCCTCTTCTACGTGTTCGTCTATACCGTCGGGCTCAAGCGGCGCTCATCCCAGAACATCGTGGTCGGTGGCGCTGCGGGGGCGGCACCGGTCCTGGTGGGCTGGGCAGCGGTGAACGGTGCGGTGGGCATCCCTGCTTGGGTCCTCTTCGTCATCGTCTTCTACTGGACCCCGCCCCACTTCTGGGCGCTGGCGCTTCGATATCGGGAGGACTACGCCAGCGCAGGAGTGCCGATGCTTCCCGTGGTCGCCGGTGTCGAGGCGACCACCCGCCGGATGCTGCTCTACACCACCCTGGTGGTCGGGGTGTCCCTGTTGATGGTGCCTTTGGGCGGGATGTCCTGGTTGTATCTGGTGGCCGCTCTCGTCCTCGGTGGCTGGTTCCTCTGGGAGACCTGGAGGGTCCACCGGGAGCCGGGGAGGGCGATGAAGCTCTTCGGGGTCTCCAACCTCTACCTGGCGGCGCTCTTCGCCGCGGTGATGCTGGACGTGTTGTTGTGAGGGGGCTCTCTAGGGCGGTCCTCGCCCTGGTGGTGTCCGCCTGCTCGGTCACCAACGTGACTCCCATGCTCGCCTCCAGTCCGGGTGGGCTTGGGGTCGGGGAGGAGCGGGTGCTGGTCGGCCTGATCGACACCAACACCAACCAGCCGACCGCGGCCACCTCGGGTGAGGTGGTGGCCACCTTGCGTGACCGTAACGGGTCGCCCCTCGGCGAGTCGACCGGGGAGTTCGTCTGGATCGTCCCCGAGGTGAGGGGGGTCTACGCCTTCCGCCTCGACATCCCCGAGCCGGGCACCTACCAGTTGACTTTGGCGGCGGGGAACCTGGGGACCCTAGGCCCGATCGGCCTGGTGGCGGTGGACGATCCGCCGGTGGTGACCGTGGGCGACCCGGCGCCGCGTTCGGTCACCCGGACCACCCGTGACCATCAGTTGACCGAGATCACTTCTGACCCCTCCCCCGACCCCCGGTTCTACGAGATGACAGTGGCCGAGGCGGTGGAGGAGGGGCCCTCGGTGATCGTCTTCGCCACCCCGGCGTGGTGCGTCTCCCAGTCGTGCGGGCCATTGCTCGACCAGGTCAAGGCGTTGGCCGACAGTTATCCAGGGATCAACTTCGTCCATGTCGAGGTGTACGAGGACATCCACGTCTCGAGCTTCGAAGACCTGGAATACGTGCCGGCGGTTTCGGAGTGGGGACTGTTGGTGGAGCCGTGGGTCTTCGTCACCGACGCCCGGGGGGTGGTGGTGGCCTCCTTTGAGGGGGCGGTTTCCGACCGCGAGCTGGCGGAGGTGATGGAGCGGGTAGCCCGGTGACCGTTCGCCGGGGGAAGTTGGTCGGGTGGTCGGATTCTCCGTATGATGCCCAGCCGATGGCTTCGCCCCGTCACCGCCTGACGCGCAACATCTCCCTGGTCGGCACCACCCTTCTGCTGGGCGGGTGCGCACTGATGGAGATCGAGGATGCGGTGCTCACCACCTTCAGGCCTGCGGGACCCAATGCCCAGCGTCTCGACGAGCTGTTCTGGCTGGTGTTCTGGATCGCCACCGGAGTGTTCATCCTGGTCATGGCGGGCTTGATGGTGATCTTGTTCGCCTTCCGCGACCGTGGGAAACCGGGTTCGCGAGAGCCCAAGCAACTCCACGGCAACGCCAAGCTCGAAGTGCTGTGGACGGTGATTCCGGCACTGATCCTGGCGGTGATCGCGGTGCCCACGGTACGGGGGGTGTTCGAGCTCACCGGGTGCGACGACGACTCGATGAGGGTGGAGGTGGTCGGCCACCAATGGTGGTTCGAGTTCCACTACCCCGACTTCGGGATCGACACCGCCAACGTGATGGTGATCCCGGCGGGCAGGGAAGTGTGCGCCGAGATGACATCGGAGGACGTCCTCCACAACTTCTGGGTCCCGGCCCTGCACGGCAAGCGCTACCTGGTGCCGGGCCAGACCACCCTGCTCCGCCTCGAGGCGGACGAGCCCGGCGAGTTCTGGGGTCACTGTGCCGAGTTCTGCGGCCTTTCCCACTCCCTGATGCGCACCCGGGTGCAGGCGGTCAGCCAGGTCGACTTCGAAGCGTGGGCAGCCGCCCAACAGGAGCCGCGGGGCTTTCCCGAGGAGGGGACCCTCGAGTTCGAGGGGTACGAGGTCTTCATCAGCAAGGCCTGCACCCAGTGTCACACCGTGCACTTCGACGATCCGGACCGATCGCTGGTCCTCCCCCCCGACGCCTTCAACGGTCCCGACCTCACCCACTTCCCAACACGCGGAGTCTTCGCCGGGGCGGTTCTGCCCGAGCAGGGCGAGAGCCGCGAGGATGCCCTTCGCAGATGGCTCGCCGACCCGCCCAACGTCAAGCCGGGAAGTTTCATGCCCAACCTGGCTCTGACCGCCCAGGAGATCGACCGACTTATCGCCTTCCTCGAGGGGGGTCGATGACCGCCACCGCCCAACGACCTACGGCCACCATCTTCCGCCGACCCCGATCCACCTATGGGATCTGGTCGTGGCTGACCACCGTGGACCACAAGAAGATCGGGATCATGTACGGCTACGCCGCCTTCTTCTTCTTCATCCTCGGAGGTGTCGAGGCCCTTCTCCTCCGCATCCAGCTGGCCCAGGCCAACTCGGAGTTCCTCACCGCCGGGGCCTACAACGCCCTCTTCACCATGCACGGCACCACCATGGTGTTCCTCTTCATCATGCCCGCCTCGGCGGCCTTCATGAACTACCTGCTGCCCCTGATGATCGGGGCCCGGGACGTAGCCTTCCCCAGGCTCAACGCCCTCTCCTGGTGGGTGTTCTTCTTCGGAGGGATCTTTCTCTACAGCACCTTCTTCTTCGGCACCTCGCTGCCGCCGGTAGGCCCCGATGGGACCGTCGGGCACCTGGCCGCGGGAGGTGGCCCGGGGAGCTTCAACTTCCTGGCCCACTCCCCCGACGGGGGGTGGTTCGGTTACCAGCCCAACGCCGGGCCCCTGTACTCGCCGGGGACTGCCATGGACTACTGGGCCCTGGGCCTGCAGATCCTCGGCCTGGCATCCTTGGTCTCGGCGATCAACTTCATCGTCACCGTGTTCAATATGAGGGCCAAGGGGATGCGCCTTCTCCGAATGCCGGTGTTCGTGTGGATGACCACCGTGGTCGCCTTCCTCCTCCTCTTCTCCCTCCCCATCATCGCCGTTGCCCTCTTCATGGTGACCTTCGACCGTCAGTTCGGTTCGGTGTTCTTCGCCGCGCAGGCCGGTGGGGACCCCATCCTCTGGCAGCATCTCTTCTGGCTGTTCGGTCACCCCGAGGTGTACATCCTCATCCTTCCCGCCATGGGGATCGTCTCCGAGGTCCTACCGGTGTTCTCCCGCAAGCCTCTCTTCGGCTATTCGGCGGTGGTGTTCGCCGGGGCGGCCATTGCCTTCCTCGGGTTTGGGGTGTGGGCACACCACATGTTCGCCTCCGGGATCACCCCGGTGGCTCAGGCCGCCTTTGGCCTGGCCACCATGACCATCGCCATCCCCACCGGGATCAAGATCTTCAATTGGATGGGGACCATGTGGGGTGGCCGGCTCAGGCTGACCACACCGATGCTGTTCGCCATCGGCTTCCTCGCCATGTTCACCATCGGCGGTCTGTCCGGGGTCACCCACTCGGTGGTCCCCTCCGATTGGCAGCAGACCGACACCTACTACATCGTCGCTCACTTCCACTACGTCCTCTTCGGTGGGGCGGTGTTCGGGCTGTTCGCCGGTCTCTACTACTGGTTCCCCAAGCTGACCGGGCGGGTGATGAGCGATCGGTTGGGAAAGGTCCACTTCTGGCTCCAGTTCATCGGGTTCAACCTGACCTTCGCCCCGATGCACTGGCTGGGGATGCAGGGCATGGTCCGTCGAACCTGGAAGTACGCCCCGGAGATGGGCTTGGAGCCGTGGAACCTGGCAGTGACCGTGGGGGCGTTCATCATTGCCCTCAGCATCCTGGTGTTCATGGTCAACTGGTATCGGAGTCGTCGCCGTGGCCAGCTGGCGGGCATGGATCCCTGGGACGCCCGCACCGTGGAGTGGATGACCCCCAGCCCCACCCCGGAGCACAACTTCACCGAGCCGCCGGTGGTCACCCGCCTCGACCACTTCTGGCACCTCAAGTATGACGAAGACGAGGAGGGTCGCCCGGTGCGTCGTCCCGAGGCGGATGCCCTGCTGGAGAGGCTCGAAGAGGAAGGGCGCAACCCGAAGCAGCCGATCCATCTCCCCAACCCCAGCTTCTTCCCGCTGACGACCGCCATGGGCATCCCCATCGCCTTCTTCGGGATCATCTACCACACCACCGCCTGGGGAAAGGCGATGATGGTTGTTGGGGCGCTGGTCCTGCTCGCCTCGCTGATCGGATGGGGCATCGAGCCGCTGGAGGAACCCCACTCCGATCATCACGACGATGCCGACGAGGAGGCTGTTGCCTTGGAGGCAGAGGGTGAGCATGTCTGACATTGCTCACGGGACTGCGGTCGCCGGTCACCCCGAGCACGAGTCGACCGGCATCGAGACCCGCAAGTTGGGCATGTGGGTCTTCCTCAGCTCCGAGTTTCTCTTCTTCGGTGCTCTGATCACCAACTACCTGCTCTACTCCAACAGGAGCGGGTTCGCTGGCCGCTACCCGGCGGAGATCTACGACATCCCCTTCACCTCGGTGAGCTCCTTCGTGCTCCTGATGAGCTCGCTCACCATGGTCCTCGCCCACCACTCGCTGAGCCGCGGCGACCAGAACGCCACCAGGACCTGGCTGTTCGCCACCGCCGCCTTGGGGTCGGTGTTCCTCGGCGGCCAGGTCTTCGAGTTCACCGAGTTCATCACCATTCATGAGATGACCCTCTCAACCAATCCGGCGGCCTCGGCGTTCTACGTCCTCACCGGTTTCCATGGGCTCCACGTGGCGATCGGGGTGATCATGCTCCTCTCCCTGTGGGGGATCTCCCGACGACGGGGCGGCCTCAGCGACAAGAGCGGGCTCAACCTGGAGCTGGTCGGGCTCTACTGGCACTTCGTCGACATCATCTGGATCGTCATCTTCACCGTGGTGTACCTGATCTCGTTGCCTCCGACATGAGTTCCGAGCACCACGACCATCCCACACCTTCCCAGTACTGGCGCATCGCCGGAATCCTGGCGGTGGTCACCGCCATCGAGGTGTCGCTCTACTACATCGACCGCGAGCTCGAGTTGGGTGCGATCAACGCCCTGATGTTGGTCGCCCTGTCCGCACTCAAGTTCATCGTGGTGGTCGGGTGGTTCATGCACCTCAGATTCGAGAGATCCCTCCTCACCCGGTTCTTCACCGCCGGGTTCCTCCTGGCCAGCGCCTGCTACCTGGTGGTGCTGGCAGCCATGGGCGTGGTGGTCATCAGGGGCGGCTGAGCCCGCTTGTTGCCACCGGCTCCGAACTGCTACAAACCCGGCATGAGGAAGTCCCTGGAAGCTGGCCGGTTTTTTCTACCCGGCCCGACGGAAGTCCACCCCGATGTGCTCGCCGCCCAGACCGGCCAGATGATCGGTCATCGCGGCCGGGCCATCCAGGAACTGATGTCCGGGCTCGCCGGTGGGCTTCAGGAGGTATTCCAGACCAGCCGCCCGGTGATCGTCTCCACCTCGTCGGCCACCGGGCTGATGGAGGCTGCCATCCGCAACGGGGTGGACCGGGGCAAGGTGCTCAGCCTCGTCAACGGGGCGTTCTCCTCCCGGTTCGCCACCATCGCCGCCGGGTGTGGCAAGGAGGTGGATGTCTGGGAGGCGCCCTGGGGAGGGGTGCACTCTCCAGACGACCTCGAGGAGCGTCTCGCCGGCGACCGCTACAGGGCGGTCACCGTCTCCCAATCGGAGACCTCAACCGGGGCTCTCCAGGATCTCGAGCAGATCGCCCAGGTGGTGGCGGGCCATCCCGACACCCTGCTCCTCGTAGACTCGGTGACCGGGATCGCGGGTGTGGAGACTCTCCCCGACGCTTGGGGGATCGACTTCATCCTCACCGGTTCGCAGAAGGCCATGGCCCTGCCCCCCGGATTGGCGTTCGCCGTGGCCTCCGAGGCCATGATGGACCGGGCCCGGACGATCCCCGACCGTGGCTGGTACTTCGATCTCGACCGCCTTGCCGCCGAGCTCGAGCGGGACCAGACCCCGGCGACCCCGGCGATCACCTTGCTCTACGCCCTGGAGATCCAGTTGGGAAGGATCCTCGAAGAGGGGATGAAGGCCCGCTGGGCACGCCACCTGGCCATGCAGCAGCGTCTCTTCGAGTGGGTCACGGCCCACGCCGGTACGCTGGAGGTGTTGGCGACCGAAGGCCATCGCTCGCCCACGATCTCCTGTCTGACCGCGCCCCAACCTGGAGCCCTGGTGGCGGGCATGGCCGAACGGGGCTGGGTCATCGGTGCCGGGTACGGGAAGCTCCGCGACGAGACCCTCCGTATCGGGCACATGGGTGACCACACCGTCGAGGGCCTCGACCTCCTGCTGGAGACCATCGATCAGGTGATCGGCTGATGTTCACCGTGGTGGTCACCGACCGGGTCTCCCCGGCCGGGCTCACCCCTCTGGAACGCGAGGACTTCCGGACGGTCAGGGTGGACGACTCGGCCTCGCCAGAGTTCGACCATGCCCTGAGGGACTGTCATGCCCTGATCGTTCGCAGTGCCACTACGGTCGATGAGGCGTTGATCGCTCGGGCCCCCGGGCTCAAGGTGATCGGGCGGGCCGGTGTGGGTCTGGACAACATCGACGTCGAAAGCGCCACCAAACGGGGGATCGTGGTGTTCAACGCACCCGATGCCAACACCGTGGCCGCCGCCGAGCTGACGATGGCGTTGATGCTGGCCCTGGCCCGCAAGGTGGTCGACGCCGACCGCTCGGTGAGGGAAGGCGTCTGGGATCGGACGAGCTTCCGGGGAATCGAGTTGAGGGGGAAGACCCTGGGGCTGGTCGGGGCCGGTCGTATCGGCGGCGAGGTCGCTCGCCGCGCCCGGGCCTTCGACATGACGGTTATCGCCAACGACCCCTACCTCGACGGGGATCGGGCAGACAATCTCGGGGTGGAGTTGGTCGACCTGGAGCAGGTGGTCACCACCTCAGACTTCATCTCGGTGCATGTCCCACTCAACGAGGAGACCCGAGGTCTGGTCGGTGAGCAGCTTCTCTCTCGGGTCAAGGACGGCTGCTTTCTGGTCAACGCCTCCCGTGGGGGTGTGGTCGACGAGTCGGCGCTGGTGGCGGCCCTCGAGACGGGGAAGCTGGGAGGCGCTGCCCTCGACGTGTTCGCCACCGAGCCGTTGCCCGAGACCAGCACCCTCAGGATCGCCCCCAACCTCATCCTCACCCCACACCTCGGCGCCTCGACTGCCGAGGCCCAGCTGGCGGTGGCCAGAGACGTGGCGGACGCGGTGGTATCCGCCCTGATCGACGGGGACAATGATGGAGCCGTCAACTCTGCGGAGCTAGCCGCATTGGCTTAGCCGTTCGCCCGGAGTCGGTGGCGACCTTCGTTCCGCGACTCTGATTAGCAGGCGTGAGCAAGTCGTCATCTGCGGTGAGACACCTAGATCAGGAGCACCACCGCTGACTCGGGGTCGGGTTCGGTGTGGTCACCGCCGCTGTCCCCGTCGCGAAAGACGAGGACCGCGATCAGAATGAGCAGAACGGTCCCGATACCGATCACCGCCACCATCATCTCACCCAGCGAGATCTTGACCTGAGGTCGGTTGCCGACGAGGGCGGCGAACCCGAGGATTCCCCCGGCGGCGATGATGGCCACCACCGCCCCTCCGTATTCGATGAGATGGTTCGACTCGAGTAGGGCGTAGGCGAAGGGGAGCACCAGCACCGCGAGCAAGACGACACCTGCCACCGGCACGCCGATGGCGTCCCCGAGGCGGCTGCGCACCGCAGCAACCTCATCGAGGTCCTTCTCGTCGACGGCCACCGGTGTGCCCAGAAGCTGGGGGATCCCGGCGGTTATGGCCCCGAGGATGGCGCCTCCGGCGAGCATCACTGCCAGCGTGGCGACGACTGGGAGCTGTACCAGACCGGGCTCGGCCTCGATTGGGATGCCGAAGCCGCCGGTGAGCAGTGAGGCGGCTCCTACCCCGAGCACGAGCCCCAGCGCGGCCCCCAGCCAAGCAGTGGAGGTGCGAGGGGAGGAGAGCTCCATGGCCGGATCGCGCCACGCCGCCGCTGCCCTCGAGATCGAGGCGACCACCGCCCCGAAGACGATGCTGACCAAGGTGAGCCCGATGAGGACCGACATCGACCCCACTACCACGACTACCGCGCCTCCCGGGTCGGTTGTCAGCGAGGTCGGTGCCCAGAAGGCACCGGCGATGAGGAAGCCGATCAGTCCTAGCCCGGCTCCGGTCCAGGCGCCCACTCGGACCGCGATCCGGATCCGTTCGCCGAGGGCGACGGGCTCGAGGGGCTCGGCCTCGGGCTCGATCACCGACACCATCTGAGGCATCGGGGCCTGGGCGGGTGCCAACTCCGGCTCCGGTGTGCTCTCGAGGGGCGTGGGGCGGGTCTCGACCGAGGGCTCTTCGTCTGGCGCCCCGGGGGTATCCTCAGGCTCGTCGGGAGCGGGTTGTGAAGCGGGGGCCACCGCCCCTCCACCGGCCCAGGCCGAGAGCACGTCGTCGGTGGTGGTCCCGTTGGCCGCGGCCCGAGCCGCGGCCGACCGCTGGACCAATGCAGTCGGGGTGCCCAAGGCCGATGATGCCGCTTCGAGCAGATCGCTCACGTGGCGTGACTTTAGCCCTTCACCTGGAGTCCACTCCTCCTGTGACCCCCTCAACGTGAAGAGGCCCCGGGGAGGACGACCGGAGCCTCTTCGATGGTCCCCTGGAAAGTGAATCAGGGGAAGTCAAGTTGTGGTCATGGTGTGGGTTGAGCCATTTGGACGGTGGAGGGTCTGCTCGAGGAGTAGCTCATCGTCTGGATCATCGGCAGAGGCGCCGGAACCCCGTCTAGGTCTATAGGCCTGTGCGGCCCCTGGTCCGTCCGACCCAGCAGTCCCAGTTCGCCTCAGGCTTGCCGGGCAGGGGTCAGTGGGTGGTGTTGCGCTGGTCGCGCCAGGCGAGCCAGTCGGCGACTGGCGAGAGGTCGTAGCCAGACCGGCCGTCGAATCCGAGGGTGATCAACGTGGCGCCGGCGGCGACCAGTCCGTCACCGGTCTCCACCGCCGTGGGTCGAGCGCCGGTGGACCTTACTATCTCGGAGGGATCCCGGCCCACCCTGCTGCAGTGCTCATCGAGGACCCGGTTCTTGTGGGCGATGGTCTCGGCGTTGCCGAACCCGTGCCAGATGTCGGCATGCTCCGCGGTGTAGCGCAGGGTTTTCCGTTCTCCCCCGCCACCGATCATCACCGGGATCCTCCGGATGGGGGGCGGGTTGAGCCTGGCTAGTCGGTCCTGGATACGGGGGAGCGCCCGTCGGAGATCACCGAGGCGGGAGCCGGCGGTGCCGAACTCGTAGCCATACTCGTCGTAGTCGCGGCGGAACCATCCGGCGCCAATGCCCAGGAGCAGTCTTCCCGCCGAGATGTGGTCCACGGTCCGTGCCATGTCGGCGAGCAGCTCCGGGTTCCGGTAGCTGTTACAGGTGACCAGCGCCCCCAACTCGACTCGCTCGGTGACTTCGGCCCACGAGGCGAGCATGGTCCAGCACTCGAAGTGCTCGCCTTCAGGCGGACCAGACAGGGGGAAGAAGTGGTCCCAGTTGAACACCATGTCGGCACCCATCTCCTCGGCCCGGATCGCGGCATCGCGGATGGAGCGGTAGTCGGAGTGTTGTGGTTGGAGCTGGATGGCGATCCGGATGGGTCTACTCACCGCACTTCCTCATACGACGACCTTATATCCCGTGCATCGAGTCGGTGATGAGCTCGTCGACCACCGCTCGCAGCGCCTGGTGGTGATCGGCCCCGGCCTCGATCGCCGACTGGAAGGTGGCCAGCTGGCGGTGGGCACTGGTTCCTTCGGCGACGATCATTCGGGCGTGTTCCACCTCGGACACCACGCCGAGCTCGGCGGCGTCCTCGGCGACGATCTCGATGAGCTCCTCGACCAGGTGGCTCATCGGGACCAGCTCACCCCTCCCGAAGTCCACCAGAGACCCGTCGGTCCCGTAGCGCTGGGCGCGCCACACGTTCTCGTCGATGAGGCCCGACCGGTAGGTTCGCCACTTCTGGTTGTTGCGTCGCAGCCGATAGAGGTAGGAGAGCAGACATTGGTACAGGGCGGCGATGGTCATGGCGTCGTCGAGTCGGGTGCACATGTCGGCGATGCGCATCTCCAGGGTGGGGTACTTGCCCGAAGGCCGAATGTGCCACCACAGCTTGGAGGAGTCCTCGATGAGGTCGGCGCCGATGAGGGCCTCGAGAAAGCGCTGGTACTCACCCCAGGAGACGAACTCCTCGGGAAGCCCGGTGCGTGGGAGGTTCTGGAAGATGACGAGGCGGTAGGCGAGGAGCCCGGTGGGGGCCCCGTCCCAGAAGGGCGAGGAGGTGCTCAGGGCAAGGAGATGGGGCAGCATGTACTTGACCTGGTTCATCAGGTCGATGCGGAGGTGCTCATCCTCGATCCCGACATGGACGTGCATCCCGCAGATGACCAGCTGTCGGGCCACATGCTGGAGGTCGGCGGCCAGCGTGGCGTAGCGGGGCTCGTCGGTAGTCTCCTGGTGGGCCCAGTGAGCGAAGGGGTGGGTGGAGGAGGCGATGATCGCCGCCCCGTAATCGCCGACCACCGAAGACAGGTCGCGGCGCAGACCTGCCAGGTCGGCGCGGGCCTCCGACACCTTCCGGGATATCTTGGTGCCCACCTCGATCTGGGCCTTGAGGAACTCCTGGGCCACCTGAGAGCCGAGGACTTCGCCCAGGGCACCCCACATCTCAGGGGGCGGGCTCTTCACCAGGTCTCGGGTCTCCCGGTCGACCACCAGGTACTCCTCTTCGATGCCGATGGTGAAGCTGGGCCGTTCCATGACGGCGGCAACCCTATCTGCCCGGAGTGAGGACCTCGCGCCGTAGCCGAGCGCACTCCTCTCGGACGTGACAGCCCTGGTGGTGGTCGTTGACCAGACCCATCGCCTGCATGAAGGAGTAGACCGTCGTGGGCCCGACGAAGGTCCAGCCCCGGCGTTTCAGGTCGGAGGCCAGGGACGCTGACGCCGCTGAGGCGGCAGGCACCTTGGTGGGAGCCGGGGTGTCGTCGGCAGCAAATCCCCAGATGTGATCGGAGAGGGAGCCGCGTTCCTCGATCAACTCGAGACAACGGACGGCATTGTTCACCACCGAGCGGATCTTGCCCTGGTGCCTGACGATGCCCTTGTCCTGGAGAAGCCGGTGCACCTCATCCTCTCCGAACTCGGAGATGGCCTTTGGGTCGAACCCGGCGAACGCCGTCCGAAATGCCTCCCGCTTTCGGAGAATCGTCAGCCAGGAGAGGCCCGCCTGAAAACCCTCGAGACACAGCTTCTCGAACAAGGCGCGGTCATCGGTGGTCGCCCGGCCCCACTCCTCGTCGTGGTAGACGCGGTAGATCTCGGGATCGGCTCCCCAAGCACAGCGGGCCCGCCCGTCGTCACCTGTGGTCAGTGTCATCCACTGGTTTCTAGCTGATGGTGGGGAGGTCGCAGTGGCGCAAGTGGCCGGTTCTCAGATGGACCGGGTGCGCGGTCACCGCATCTGCCTGCCCACGGGAGCCGATTGCGAGCCAGGAACGGGTGGCAGGAGTAGTTTCGAACCTCGTTTGGTGGGACCGGTCTTAGGCTGGGCTGGTGATGTCCTCCCGCCGTGGCGATTCGTTGGCCGGAGCGGTTTCCGCCGGTCTCGCCCTGGGCGTCTCCGAGCTGCTGGCAGTGCTTCCCTGGTTCTCGTCGTCGATCGAAGGCGTGGGCAACTGGGTGATCGACAACGTGCCCACCACGGTCAAAGACCTCGCCATCGCGGTCTTCGGCACCAACGACAAGGCGGCGCTCCTGGTGGGGATGGTGGTGGTCACCATGCTTCTCGGCGCCGTGGTAGGTGTGGCTGCCCGGCGCCGCTTCGGCCTGGCCATCGCGGTATTCGGATCTTTCGGGGCTGTGGCGGCCCTTGCCGTGGCTGCCGATCCTCTGATGTCCCTCGGAGTGGCGGTGATCCCGGCAGGCGCTGCCTCCCTGGCCGGGTTGGCGGCACTCGGCTGGCTCTTACGCCTTGCGCCGGTCGACATCGGGTCGGAGCACATCGGGTCGGACGCCGAGTCATCACGAAGGTCGTTGATCACCGGGATGGGTGCGGTGGCGGCTCTGGCGGTGATCTCCGGAGGCGCCGGAAGGGTCCTCATCGAGCGGTCGAAGCGGGTGTTCGCCGCACGGGACGAGGTGGTCCTGCCTCGGGCCGCCCGACCGCTGCCCCCGGTGCCGCAGGGGGCCGAGCTCGGGGTGGCCGGCCTCACCCCGATCCTGGTTGCCAACAGCGAGTTCTACCGGATCGACACTGCCCTCTTCGTGCCCCGGGTGGACATCTCCGAATGGGCCCTGGAGATCGGTGGTGAAGTCGACCGGCCCTACCGGTTGAACTACTCCGACATCCTCGGGATGCGTCTCGTCGAGATGGACATCACCCTCTCCTGTGTCTCCAACCCGGTCGGGGGTGACCTGGTTGGCAATGCTCGCTGGCGTGGAGTCTCTTTGAAGGAGATCCTCGACCGGGCGGGGCCCCGGCCCCGCGGGGAGCAGGTGGTAGGCCGTTCGATGGACGGGTTCACCGTGGGCTTTCCCATCGAGGCGGTGTACGACGGGCGGGATGCCATGGTTGCCGTGGGCATGAACGGCGAGCCGCTGCCCTTCGAGCACGGGTTCCCGGCGAGGTTGGTGGTGGCCGGGCTGTACGGGTATGTCTCGGCCACCAAGTGGCTGGCCTCGATCGAGCTCACCGGCTGGGACGAGTTCGACGCCTACTGGGTCCCCCGGGGCTGGGCAAAGGAAGGTCCGGTCAAGACCCAGAGCCGGATCGACACCCCGACGTCTCAGCAGCGGATCTCGTCGGGCCCTCGATCGGTGGCCGGTGTCGCCTGGGCGCCCCACCGGGGAATCTCCAGGGTGGAGGTGCAGTTGGGCGAAGACGCCCCCTGGGTGGAGGCTGAACTGTCCGAGCCCCTCTCCCGCAGCGCCTGGGTGCAGTGGCGGGTCGCCTGGGATGCGCCGGTGGGGGAGCACCTCCTCACCGTGAGGGCCACCGACGGCGACGGTGATCTCCAGGACCAAAGGGTGCGGCCACCGGCTCCCGACGGAGCCACCGGCTGGCATACCCGGCGGGTGGTCGTCTCCTGAGCTCAGTCGGCTGTGTCGACCGCCGACAACGCCCAGGCCAGCCCGAGATCCGGGTCGGCGACCGCCAGCCGCAGCTGCCAGCCGGTCCCTGGCGAGCCGTCGTCGAACCAGTGCCAGTCGAGCCGAC